>NZ_CP027668.1:2253333-2950000 GCF_003008515.1 Phreatobacter cathodiphilus
CAAGGCGGCCTTCCCGGAGAAATCCGAGGACGAGATCCAGGCGATCCTCAGGGGCGTCTGGAACAATCTCGGCCGCACCGCCTTCGAATATGCCTGCATGGACGACCTGTGGGACTACGACCCCGCGAGGCCCAACCAGGGGCGCATCGTCACCGACGACGTGCCGCTCTACGAGCGCCTGCGCGACGACGGCAGGCCCGCCATCTTCTTCGCCGCCCATCTCGCCAACTGGGAGATGCCGGCGGTGGCGGCAGCCGCCCACGGGCTCGACACCACAGCCCTCTACCGCATGCCCAACAACCGCTTCGTCGCCCGCGCCATCCAGCGCATCCGCGGCAAGACCATGGGCAAGCTGGTGGCCTCCGGCGGCGGCGGCGTGCTGCAGCTCGCCCGAGAGCTCGAGGCGAACAACCACGTCGGCATGCTGATCGACCAGCATCTCCACCGCGGCGTCGACGTCACCTTCTTCGGCCGGCCCGCCAAGGCGAATCCGACCGCGGCGCGCCTCGCCCGCGAGTTCGACTGCCCGGTCCACGGCGTCCGCGTCATCCGCCTGCCCGGCAACCGCTTCCGCCTGGAGGCGACGGAGGAGATCGTCCTGCCGCGCGATGACGAAGGCCGCGTCGACGTGAAGGCGACGATGCAGGTGCTCACCTCCATCGTCGAGGACTGGGTGCGTGAGCATCCCGAGCAATGGCTCTGGCTGCATCGCCGCTGGCGGTGAGGCGGACCTTCCGCCGCGCAGCCACCGCGGCACGGATGCTCAGTTGTTCGACGGCCGGCAGGTGACGGCGTTGAGGCAGGTGCCATAGGCGGCGCCGCCGCCATTGGCCGCGGTGCAGGCATTGACCGCTCCCATCTTGGCGGTCTCGGCGCTGGGCCCCTCCTGCCGCCAGCGCCCGGTGCTGTCCTGGCACACGAACCATCGCGGCGGCGCATCCTGCTGGCAGCGGAAGGCGGTCCCGACGCAATTGGCCTGAACCAGGTTGCTCGGCGTGTAGGTGCGAATGCAGTTGCTGCGGACGTTGCGGAACGCCTGGTCCTGAGTCGGCCCTTTGCCCGGCGCGACGCTGGCGTCGCCAAGGCGCGTACAGGTCCATGGCTGCTGGGCGAAGGCGGCACCCGAAGGCGCGAGGGCGCCGATGGCGCCGAGCGCCAGAAACGCGAGGAGGCGGCGCGCCGGGCGTTTGAACAAGAGCGGCGGGAGCGATGTCATGATGCGAGCTTTCCGTTACGGCAAAGGTTCACCGCGCTCCTCCTATGAAGACGTGTGGCGGTATTCGCATCCGCTCAAATCCGTATCGCGGGACCTTTTTTGGCGGCTCCGGCACGCTCGCCTTCGGGACCTCGCGGCTCGCCCGGCCGCGGCCGAAGACCAGCCGCGCAGGCAGTGCGCTTTCCCCGCACGCAGGCGGCCCTTAAGAATGGCGTCATGACCGCCCGCATCACCTCCCCTGCCCGCCTCCCATGACAGACTGGTCCATCGACGCGGTGGTGATCGGCGCCGGCGTCGTCGGCCTCGCCGCGGCCCGTCGCCTGGCGCTCGCCGGGCTCGACACCCTCGTCATCGAGGCGGCCGACGCCATCGGCACCGGCACCTCCTCGCGCAACAGCGAGGTCATCCACGCCGCGCTCTACTATCCGACCGGCTCGATCAAGGCCGCCGCCTGCCTGCGCGGCAAGCACCTGCTCTACCGCTACTGCGCCGACCGCGGCGTGAAGGCGAAGGCCTGCGGCAAGCTGATGGTGGCGACCTCCGAAGACCAGTTGCCGAAGCTCCAGGCGATCTGGGACCAGGCCCATGCCAACGGCGTCGAGGGCCTCACCTGGAAGACACCCGACGAGGTGCGGGCCATGGAGCCGGAAGTCTCCTGCATCCGCGCCTTCTTCTCCGCCTCCACCGGCATCGTCGACAGCCACGGCTTCATGCTGGCGCTCCAGGGCGATCTCGAGAATGCCGGCGGCATGGTGGCCTTCGAGACGCCGATCCTCGGCGCGAGCGTCACGGCGGAGGGCATCGTGCTGCGCACCGGCGGCGCGGAAGGCGCCGAGATCGCCGCGCGCATCGTCGTCAACGCGGCCGGCCACTACGCGCCGAAGTTCCTCGCCGGCCTGGAGGGCTTTCCGCAGCAGCATGCGCCGCGGCAATGGTACGCCAAGGGCAACTACTTCTCCCTCGTCGGCCGCCAGCCCTTCTCCCGCCTCGTCTATCCGATGCCGGACGCGGCCGGCCTCGGCGTCCACGCCACCGTCGACCTCCAGGGCCGCTGCCGCTTCGGGCCCGACGTCGAATGGGTGGAGAGCGAGCACGACCTGGTCGTCGATCCGCGCCGTTCCGACGGCTTCTACGCCGCCATCCGCGCCTATTGGCCGGATCTGCCCGACGGTGCCCTGCAGCCCGACTATTCCGGCATCCGGCCGAAGCTGCACGGGCCCGGCATGCCGATGCCCGATTTCCGCATCGACGGACCGGAGGTCCACGGCATCGCCGGTCTCGTCAACCTTCTGGGCATCGAAAGCCCGGGCCTGACCGCCTCCCTCGCCCTCGCCGACATCGTGGCGGCCCGCCTCGGCCTGCCCGCCCTGGAGACCGTGCCATGACAGATGCAGCCACCGTCCTCGCCGCCGGCGCCGTCGCCACGGCCGAAGCCATCGCCGAGGGACGGACCAGCGCCCGGGCCGTGGTCGAGACGACGCTGGCGCGCATCGCCGCCGCCAACGACCGCCTCCACGCCTTCATCGCCGTGATGGCCGACGAGGCGCGCGCCGAGGCCGACATGCTCGACACGGTGCAGTCCTTCGGCCAGCGCCGCGGCCCCCTGCACGGCGTGCCGGTCGCCGTGAAGGACATTATCGACGTCGCCGGCCAGCGCACGCGGGCCGGCTCCCTCACCCGCGACCACCTGCCGGCCGCGGCGGCGGACGCATGGTGCGTGTCGCGCCTGAGAGCCGCGGGCGCCATCGTCGTCGGCAAGACCCACACGGTGGAATATGCCTTCGGCGGCTGGGGCACCAATCCGATCGCCGGCACGCCGGTGAACCCCCACGACGCCACGACGCACCGCGTCCCCGGCGGCTCCTCGTCCGGCACCGGCGTCGCCGTCGGCGCCGGCCTGGTGCCCATCGGCTTCGGCACCGATACCGGCGGCTCCGTCCGCCTGCCCGCCGCCTGGTGCGGCACGGTCGGCCACAAGACATCCATGGGCCTCGTCAGCCGCGCCGGCGTGGTGCCGCTGGCCCTCCACTTCGACACCATCGGCCCGCTGGCGCGCACCGTGCGCGACGCGGCGGTGATGAGCCAGGTCCTGCTCGGCTCCGACCCGGCCGACCCCTCCACCGAGGCCGGGCCGGGACTCGACCTCGGCTCCGGGCTGGAGGCGGGGGTGCGCGGCCTCACCCTCGGCGTGCTGGCGATCGATCCGGACATCACCGTGGACGACGGTGTCGCCGCGAGCTTCAGCGCCGCCGCCGCCGCCCTCGAGAAGGCGGGCGCGCGGCTCGTTCCGGTCTCGCTGCCCGAGAGCCTTGCCACCTACACCCAGGCCTGCGGCGAGCTTATGATGGTGGAAGGCGCCCACCACCACGGCGTCCTGGCGCGCGAGGCCCCCTGCCGGCTCGGCGGCTGGGCGGCACGGCGCATCGGCGGCGGCTTCGACATACCCGCGACGCGCTATTTCGCCGGCGTCGAGATCCGCCGGCAGCGCATGGCCGCGGCCAGGGCCTTCCTCGCCGGCAACGGCATCGACGCCCTCATCCTGCCGACCACGCCCGTTCCCGCCGTTCCCCTGACCCAGGTGGACGAGGCCGGCGCGCCGGGCATCTTCACCCGCTTCGTCAACTATCTCGAATGGTGCGGCGTCTCCGTGCCCGTGGCGCCGACGGCGACGGGTCTTCCGGTCGGCTTCCAGGTCGTCGCCCCGCGCTTCGCCGACGCCCTTGCCCTGCGCATCGCGCGCAGCGTCGAGGCGGCCGTCTCGGGCCCCTTCCCCCTGCCCGCCTGAGGCGCCGAACCCTCCAGCCTCCATGCCGGACGGAGAATGATGATTTACCGGGCGCGCGGCATCCGCGCGTCTTGATCTCCGTGGAACGACCTGCTCAATTCTTGGGCAGCCTGCACCCGGGCCCGGCATTCCTTTGCCGGTTCCCCTGGGTCAGGCTTCGAGAAGCCGGATCAACCGGCTCGTCGGGCTGTCTGGCATGTGCCTTGCCAGCCCTTGCCGAGGAAGTATCAGGGAGACTTCGTATGCGAACCATGTTTCGTCCGGCGTTGATCGCCGGCGCCTTCGCCCTTGCGGGTGCGCTGCTGACCTCGGCCTCAGCCATGGCCCAGGAAAAGGTCCTGCGCATCGGCATGACGGCGGCGGACATTCCGCGCACCCACGGCCAGCCCGACCAGGGCTTCGAGGGCAACCGCTTCACCGGCATCCCGATGTATGACGCGCTGGTCCACTGGGACCTGTCGAAGGCGGACGCCGCCTCCGTCATCATCCCGGGCCTCGCCCTGTCCTGGTCCGTCGACGCCGCCGACAAGAACAAGTGGGTCTTCCGCCTGCGTCCGGGCGTGAAGTTCCACGACGGCTCGCGCTTCAACGCCGCGGCGGTGGTGTGGAACGTCCAGAAGGTCCTCGACCAGAACGCCCCGCATTTCGACCAGAGCCAGGTCGGCGTCACCGTCTCGCGCATGCCGAACCTCGCCTCGGCCCGCGCCATCGACGACCTCACGGTGGAGCTGACCACCAAGGCGCCGGACTCCTTCCTGCCGATCAACCTCACCAACCTGTTCATGGCGTCGCCGACGCACTGGCAGAAGCTGCTGTCAGAGGTTCCCGCCTCCGTCGCCGACCCGAAGGCCCGCGCCGCGGCGGCCTGGACCGCCTTCGCCGCCGCTCCCTCGGGAACCGGCCCGTTCCGCGGCGTCCGCCTGGTGCCGCGCGAGCGCTTCGAGATGGTCGCCAACAAGGACTACTGGGACGCCGCCCGCCGGCCCAAGGTCGACCGCGTCGTGCTGCTGCCGCTGCCTGAGCCGAACGCCCGCACCGCCGCCCTGCTCTCGGGCCAGGTCGACTGGATCGAGGCGCCGGCGCCCGACTCCGTGCCGCAGATCAAGCAGCGCGGCTTCACCCTCTACACCAACGCCCAGCCGCACGTCTGGCCCTGGCAGTTCTCGTTCCGCGAGGGCTCGCCCTGGCTCGACCGCCGGGTGCGCCACGCCGCCAATCTCTGCATCAACCGCGCCGAGCTGAAGGAGCTGCTGGGCGGCCTGATGGAGATTCCGGTCGGCACCGTTCCGGCGGGCCATCCCTGGTGGGGCAACCCGTCCTTCCAGATCAAGTACGACCTGCCGGCCGCCCAGAAGCTGATGCAGGAGGCCGGCTTCTCCGCCGCCAAGCCGCTGACCGTGAAGGTCCTGACCTCGGCCTCGGGCTCCGGCCAGATGCAGCCGATCGTCATGAACGAATGGCTGCAGCAGGCGCTGAAGGAGTGCTTCTTCAACGTCGAGCTGGAGGTCGCCGAGTGGAACGCGGTCTTCACCAACTGGCGTGAGGGCGCGGGCCACGCCAATGCCCGCGGCGCCAACGCCACCAACGTCACCTTCGCGGCCATGGACCCCTTCTTCGCCATGATCCGCTTCGTGACGCGGCAGACCAACCCGCCGGCCTCCAACAACTGGGGCTTCTTCAACTCCGACGAGTTCGACCAGCTCGCCGCGACGGCCCGCTCGACCTTCGACGATGCCGGCCGCGACCGGGCCCTCGCCGCCCTGCACAAGCGGATCGTCGAGGAGGCGCCCTTCCTGTGGGTCGCCCACGACGTCGGCCCGCGCGCCATGTCGGCCCGCGTCACCGGCGTCGTCCAGCCGCGGTCCTGGTTCATCGACATCGCGCCGATGGACATCCGTCCGGGCTCCTGAGCCTCACGCCCCGCGCCGGGCGGCCTCGTCGAGGCCGCCCGGTTCGTCCCCAGATAGTTCCGAGGTCCAGATGCCTTCGTTCGACAGGCGGCAGATCCTTGCCGGCGCCGCGGCAGCCGCGGGTGCCTCCCTCTTCGACCTGTCGCAGGTCAGCGCCCAGGGCTCGAACGTCCTGCGCATCGCCATGACCGCCTCGGACATCCCGCTCCCCAACGGCCAGACCGACCAGGGCGCCGAGGGGATGCGCTTCGTCGGCTACAACGTCTTCGACAGCCTCATCCTCTGGGACCTCTCCAAGGCCGACGCGCCGGGCGGCCTCGTCCCGGGCCTCGCCACCTCCTGGAAGGTCGATCCGGCCGATCCCACCCGCTGGACCTTCGTGCTGCGCCCCGGCGTGACCTTCCACGACGGCTCCGCCTTCGACGCCGCGGCGGTCGTCTGGAACTTCGACAAGATCCTGAAGGCCGACAGCCCGCAGCACGACCCCCGCCAGTCCGGCCAGGGCCGCACCCGCATCCCCTCGGTGAAGAGCTACCGCGCGCTCGATCCGATGACGGTGGAGTTCATCGCCTCCTCGCCGAACGCCCTGTTCCCCTACGAAATCTCCTGGATCCTGATGTCCTCTCCCGCGCAGTGGGAGAAGGTCGGTCGCAACTGGGACGCCTTCCTGCGGGCCCCCTCGGGCACCGGCCCCTGGAAGGTGGACCGCTACACCCCGCGCGAGCGGCTGGAACTCACCCCCAACGCCGCCTACTGGAACCCGGCGCGGCGTCCGAAGCTCGAGCGGGTCGTGCTGGTGCCGATGCCAGAGCCGAACGCCCGCACGGCAGCGCTCCTCTCCGGCCAGGTGGACTGGATCGAGGCGCCCGCCACCGACGCCCTCGCACAGCTCCGCTCCCGCGGCATGCAGATCACCTCCAACGTCTATCCGCACAACTGGACCTGGCATTTCTCGCGGGTCGAAGGCTCGCCCTGGAACGACGTTCGCATCCGCAAGGCAGCGAACCTCGCCGTCGACCGCGCCGGCATGGTGGAGCTCCTCGGCGGCATGATGCTGCCTGCCAAGGGCATGGTCCCGCCCTCCAGCCCCTGGTTCGGCAAGCCCTCATTCGACGTCAAGACCGACGTCCCCGCGGCCCTGAAACTGATGGCGGAGGCGGGCTACGGTCCCGCCAAGCCGCTCTCGGTCAAGGCGATCATCTCGCCGTCGGGATCGGGCCAGATGCAGCCGCTGGTGATGAACGAGCTGATCCAGCAGAACCTCGGCGAAATCGGCATCAAGGTCGAGTTCGAGGTCATGGACTGGAACGCGCTGGTGAGCTCCTGGCGGGCCGGCGCCAAGCACCCCTCCTCGCGCGGCGCCCATTCCACCAACTCCTCCTATTTCAGCCAGGACCCCTTCACCGCCCTCATCCGCCACCTCGACGGCGGGCTCCTGCCCCCGGCGGGCACCAACTGGGGCTACTACGTCGATCCCGACATGGACGCCCGCCTCGCCAAGATCCGCTCGTCCTTCGACGCGGCCGAACAGCTCGCCGCCATCCAGCGCGCCCATGAGAAATTCGTCGACGAGGCGCTGTTCCTGTTCGTCGCCCACGACGTCGCGCCGCGCGCCCTGTCCCCGCGGGTGAAGGGCTTCGTCCAGGCCCAGAACTGGTACCAGGACATCACCCCGGTCACCGTCGCATGACGCCGGCCGCAGGACGCACCGCATGCTGACCTATCTGGGCAAACGCCTCGTCTACACGATCCCGATCGTCATCGGCGTGTCGGTCGTCTGCTTCGCGCTGGTGCATATCGCGCCGGGGGACCCGCTCGTCTCGGTGCTGCCGCCGGATGCGTCCGAGCAGCTCAAGCAGCAGATGATGCGGGCCTACGGCTTCGACCGGCCCTATTACGAGCAGTTCCTGCTGTGGTGCTGGCGCGCCCTGCACGGCGATCTCGGCACCTCCATCGCCACTGGCCGCGCCGTGTCGAGCGAGGTGCTGCGGGCGGTGAAGAACACGCTGCTGCTGTCGGTGGTCGCCACCTTCATCGGCTTCTTCTTCGGGCTGCTGTTCGGCTTCGTCGCCGGCTATTTCCGCAACAGCCCGGTCGACAAGATCGCCTCCATCCTCTCGGTCATCGGCGTCTCCGTGCCGCACTACTGGCTCGGCATGGTGCTGGTCATCGTGTTCTCGGTGCAGCTCAACTGGCTGCCGCCCACCGGCGCGGGCCCCGGCGGCTCCTCCGACTGGCAGCCGGACTGGGCCCATTTCCGCCACCTGATCCTGCCCGCCGTCACCATGAGCGTCATTCCCATGGGCATCGTGGCGCGCACCATCCGCGCCCTCGTCGCCGACATCCTCTCCCAGGACTTCGTGCCGGCGCTGCGCGCCAAGGGCCTCTCCGAGCTCGGCATCTTCGGCCATGTGGTGAAGAACGCCGCCCCCACCGCCCTCGCCGTCATGGGCCTGCAGCTCGGCTATCTCCTCGGCGGCTCGATCCTGATCGAGACGGTCTTCTCCTGGCCCGGCACCGGCTTCCTGCTCAACGCCGCCATCTTCCAGCGCGACCTGCCGCTGCTGCAGGGGACGATCCTCGTCCTCGCCCTCTTCTTCGTCCTCCTCAACCTCATCGTGGACGTCATCCAGACGGCCATCGATCCGCGCATCCAGAGGAGCTGACCCGATGACCTCCGTCGCCTCGCTCCTGCCGCAGGACCCGGCCAAGACCGTCGCGCCCATCGAGCGCTCCCCCGGCTACTGGTCCGGCGTCATCAGGCGCTTCGGCCGGGACAAGCTCGCCATCGCCGCGGGCATTCTCGTTTTGCTGCTGATCCTGATGGCGGTCTTCGCGCCGCTCATCGCGCCGATGGACCCCTATGCCGGCCGCACCATCCGCCGCCTCAGGCCCGTCGGCACGACGGGCTTCCCGCTCGGCACCGACGAGCTCGGCCGCGACATGCTCTCACGGCTCATCTACGGCGCCCGCTATTCTCTCATGATGGGCGTCACGCCGGTGCTCATGGCCTTCGGGGTGGGCAGCCTCATCGGCGTCGTCGCCGGCTATGTCGGCGGCAAGACCAACACGGTCATGATGCGCACCATCGACGTCTTCTATGCCTTCCCCTCGGTGCTCCTCGCGGTGGCGCTGTCAGGGGCGCTCGGCGCCGGCATCCAGAACGCGCTGGTCTCGCTCACCGTGGTCTTCATCCCGCCCATCGCCCGCGTCGCGGAGGCGGTGACGACGCAGGTGCGCAACCGCGACTACGTCGAGGCCGCCCGCGCCTCCGGCGCCGATGCGCTCACCATCATCCGCGTCCACGTGCTCGGCAACGTGCTCGGCCCGATCTTCGTCTATGCGACCGGCCTCATCTCGGTGTCGATGATCCTCGCCTCCGGCCTCTCCTTCCTCGGCCTCGGCGTGCGGCCGCCAGAGCCCGAATGGGGCCTGATGCTCAACACCCTGCGCACGGCCATCTACAACCAGCCGCTGGTCGCGGCCCTCCCCGGCGTGATGATCTTCATCACCTCGATCTCCTTCAACGTGCTCGCCGACGGGCTGCGCAACGCCATGGATGTCAAGGTATGAGCCTGCCCCTCCTCACCGTCCGCGGCCTCGTCAAGCACTTCCCCGTCGCCGGCGGGTTCTTCGGCCCGAAGAAGGTGGTGCGTGCCGTGGACGGCATCGACTTCGACGTCATCGACGGCGAGACCCTCGGCATCGTCGGCGAATCCGGCTGCGGCAAGTCCACCACCGCCCGCCTGCTCATGCACCTGATGGACCCCACCGCCGGCGAGATCCTCTTCGACGGCGCCAAGGTCGGCTCGCCCGACCTGTCCCTGACCGAGTATCGCCGTCAGGTGCAGATGGTCTTCCAGGACAGCTACGCCTCGCTCAACCCGCGCCTCACCATCGAGAGCTCCATCGCCTTCGGGCCGCAGGTTCACGGCGTGCCGCAGCGCGAGGCCATCGAACGCGCCCGCGACCTCCTCGCCAAGGTGGGCCTCGAGCCCCAGCGTTTCGCCGGCCGCTATCCGCACGAACTCTCCGGCGGTCAGCGCCAGCGCATCAACATCGCCCGCGCGCTGGCGCTCCAGCCCAAGGTCGTCATCCTCGACGAGGCGGTCTCCGCCCTCGACAAGTCGGTGGAGGCGCAGGTGCTCAACCTCCTCCTCGACCTCAAGGAGGAGTTCAAGCTCACCTACATCTTCATCTCCCACGACCTCCACGTCGTCCGCTACATGTCGGACCGGGTCATGGTCATGTATCTCGGCAAGGTCGCCGAGATCGGCCCCTCCGAGGCGATCTTCGACGATCCCTTCCATCCCTATTCCGGCGCCCTGACCCGCTCCATGCCGACCATGGACCCGGACAACCGCACCGAGCAGGCGCCGCTCTTCGGCGATCCGCCGAACCCCATCGATCCCCCGCCCGGCTGCCGCTTCCACACCCGCTGCACGTTTGCCGAGGGCGTCTGCTCCCAGCGCGAGCCGGTACTGACCCGCGCCGCGACGCTGCACGACGTCGCCTGCCTCCGTTCCGAGCCCGGCTCCGGCCACACCATGGCGCCGCCGACGGCCGCGGCCGCGTGAGGGCATGACATGCTGACCACCCCGCCCCTCGTCGACATCCGCAATCTCAAGGTCACCTTCACCGGCGGCCCCAAGCCGATCCGCGCCATCAACGGCGTCGACCTCGCCCTCGACCGCGGCGAGACCCTCGCCATCCTCGGCGAGTCCGGCTCCGGCAAGTCGGTGACGCTGCGCGCCATGCTCCGCCTCAACCCGGAGAAGCGGACGAAGGTCGAGGGTTCGATCACGGTGGCGAACCGGGACGTGCTGGCGCTCGGCCCGAAGGACCTGCAGGCCTTCCGCGGCCGCGACGTCTCGATGATCTTCCAGGAGCCGGCCCTCGCCCTCGACCCGGTCTATACGCTCGGCCACCAGATCGCCGAGACCATCGTCAAGCATGACGGCGGCTCCTGGGCCGATGCGAAGAAGCGGGCGCTCGATCTCTTCGAGCGTGTGCGCATCCCTTCGCCCGAGCGGCGCCTCGACAACTACCCCCACGAGATGTCCGGCGGCATGCGCCAGCGGGCGATGATCGCCCTGGCGCTCGCCTGCAATCCGAAGGTACTGCTCGCCGACGAGCCGACCACCGCCCTTGACGCCACCGTGCAGATCCAGATCCTGCTGCTGATCCGCGAGCTGCAGCGCGAGTTCGGCATTGCCGTCATCTTCGTCACCCACGACATCGGCGTTGCCGTCGAGGTCGCCGACCGTGTGGCCGTCATGTATGGCGGCCGCATCGTCGAAACCGGCCCGATCCGCGACATCCTGCGCAACCCGCGCCACCCCTATACGATCGGCCTCCTGAAGAGCCGCGCCCACGACGCCATGACCAAGGGCACGCGGCTCGACGCCATTCCCGGCTCGCCGCCCGACCTCGCCAACCTGCCGCCCGGCTGCTCCTTCGCACCGCGCTGCAAGCTGGCACTCCCCGCCTGCTCGGAAGCGACGCCAGAGCCGGTGGCGGTTGGTGCCGGCCACGAGGCGCGCTGCTTCAGGACCGATGCGACGGCGCCCGTCGCCGCCTAGGGCCCCCTGCGGTAGATGCCCGAAAAGCTGACGTTGAAGCCGCCGCACTGGCGGTTGTCCGACACGACGAGCCAGGGGCCGACCAGTTGCATCCTGACGCGGCAGGCCGTCGGCTCCCCCTCGTCATAGGCCAGTGTCCGGTCAGGCCCCTCGGTGAAGGCGACCGCCGTCGGCCCGCCCCTGTCGCTGCGCGGCAGGGTGGCGGACAGGCTTCCGATGTTCACGCTGCCGCGACGCATCCGCTCCGGATCACCCGCGCCATAAGTGGCATCGCCATCGATCTCCCAGGTGGCACCGTTTCGGCGGATGGTGATCGACTGCTCGCGACCAGCACGCCACCGGCCGCTCCAGTCGGGCGCCAGCGGCGGCGGCAAGGTCATCAGCCCGGCCTCGGGCAGCCATCCGGTCCGGGACTGGCCGTTTGTCGCCAGATAAATGGCGCAGCGAAACCCCTCATGGCGTTTCGCGACGATGATCGCATTGCCGGGGACGAGATAGGCTCTTTCCCGGCAGGCCTCGCCGGCGGCCGGGCATCCCGCCTGATCCTGCGCATTTTTCACATAGCTCAGCCGCGTGCCGTCGTTGCGCACGACGGCCGCCTGGAGTTCGGCCTCCGCGGTGAAGTCATCAGAGAAACAGTCGCCCTCGCCGGCCTTTGCCGCGCCGGCGGCAGCCAGCGGCATCAGAAATGCAAGCATCGCGAAGAGCCGCACCAGGGCCGCCTCCATCGTCATCGACCGGATTTCTCGCGCGCCTGCGTTTCCGCTTCATTGCGTCGTGCCGCCTATGCGACACTTGGCCCGCCCATCCCTGCCGCTGCCGTTGACCGTCCCGCCATGCACCTGACCATCGTCAATCCGAACACCACCGCCTCCATGACCCGCACCATCGGCGAGGCGGCCCGTGCCGTCGCCGCGGCGGGCACCGTCATCGAGGCCGTCAATCCGGATAGTGGCCCGGCTTCGATCGAGGGCTATTACGACGAGGTCTGGTCCATCCCGGGCATGCTCGAGGAGATGCGGGCGCGGCCCGCTTCCGACGCCTTCGTCATCGCCTGTTTCGACGATACGGGCCTCGATGCCGCGCGCTCGCTCATGGCGGTGCCGGTGGTCGGCATCGGCGAGGCGGCCATGCACATGGCGACGTTGCTGGCGACGAAATTCACCGTCGTCACCACCCTCGCCGTGTCGGTGCCGGCGCTGGAGCACAACGTCCACAAATACGGCTTCGCCCATCGCTGCGCCCGCGTGCGCGCCTGCGAGGTGCCGGTCCTCGAACTCGAGGACCCCACCTCGGACGCCCGCGCCCGCATCTCGGCGGAGATCGCCCGCGCCAAGAACGAGGACCGGGCGGAGGCGATCGTGCTGGGCTGCGCCGGCATGGCGGACCTCGCGGCGGCCCTTTCCGCCGAACACGGGATGCCGGTGATCGACGGCGTGGCGGCTGCCGTGAAGCTCGCCGAGAGCCTCCATGCCCTCGGCCTGAAGACCTCCAAGGCCGGCGGCTATGCCCCGCCGCGGCCCAAGGCCTATCGCGGACGCTTTGCTTCCGCAGGGGTATCAACGGACGGTTAATCGCTGGCCCCTAGGCTGGCGCCGTCGCGTCCCTCCAACGGGGTTGCCCCCGCAGTGTCCACCGTCGAAGCCTCCGAGCGTCGCGCCTTGCAGCGCTCACGCACCTTCTGGAAGGGAACGATCCTGTTCCCCGGAGGACTGCGCTCGACCGAGTGCACGGTGCGCAATTTCACGCCGAAAGGCGCGCGCCTGGACTGCGGCGGGGTAAACGACCTGCCCGATCACTTCCAGTTGAAGATCCCCCAGAAGGGCGAGACCTTCGACTGCGCCGTCATCTGGCGTCGGATGCCGGAGATCGGCGTGGCCTTCGTGGAGACGGCGGCGAACGGGTCGGACTCTCTGGCCGACAAGCTCAAGACCCTCGAGCAGCAAAACCGTCGGCTGCTGCGCCGCCTGAACGAGCAATCGTCGGACTGAAGGCGGCCTCCCGCTTGCATCGCGGCGCGGCAGGCGGCACTGATCCGCCAGCGTTCCGGAGCCTGCCATGCCGCCCAAAGCCGCCATCATCCAGCCCATCCTCATGGCCGCCGTCATGGCCTTCCTCATGACGGCGCTCATCACATGGCTGAACCTCGGTTTCCCGCCCGACTATCTCCGCCGCTGGATGACCGCCTTCGCCATCGCCTGGCCGGCCGCGGCGGTCGCGGCCTATATCGCCATCCCCATCGCTCGAACCCTGACCGGCCGCATCATCGTCTGGATGGAGGCGAAGGGCCTGTGACCCCGCTCGGCGTCGCCGCAGCCCTCGCCCGCGACGCCTCGCCGGCGCGCCTCGCCCTCGCCCTCGCCACGGTGTTGGGGCTGTGGCTCGTCGGCGCCCTCGTCCATGCCCCCATCGAGGCGGCGCTGCGCTCCGCGCCCTGCGACGGGCTCGCCTGCCTGAGGCCGCTGCGGCCCGATACCCGCCACGGCGGCTACAGCGCCGCCGAGTTCCGCGACTATCTCGACGTGATCTGGTCGCTGCGCGGCCGGGCGCTCGCCGGCCTCCTGCTCGACCTGCCGCTGGTCGCCGCCGTCACGGCCGCGCTGCTGCTGGCGGTGGGCCTCGTCACCCGCGACGTGCCGGTCAACGAGCGCACGCAGCGCCTCCTCCTCGCCCTGCCCCTCGCCTATGCGGCGGTCGATCTGTGCGAGAACGCCCTGCTCGTCGTCGCCTATTCAGGCGTGGCAGACGTCGCGGTGGTCCTGCCCTGGGTCTCAGCCATGAAATTCGGCACCGCCGTCGCCAGCGGTGCCGTCAGTCTCATCTTCGCGATGATGCGGGCTCTCGCCTGAGCCGTCAGGCTGCGGGCGGACGGGGCGTCGCGGCGCGCTCGGCCATGAACTGGTCGAACTCGGCGCGGTCGCGGCTGCGCTTCAACCGCTCGAGATAGGCGGCGAACTCGTCCTGCGCCTCGAAGAGCCGGCGGCGTTCCGCCTCCAGTCGCTCCAGTTCCTGGCGCTTATAGTCCTCGAAGGCGACGTTGCCCGTATCGGCGGGACCGGCCAGGGCGTGCATGCCGTCGCGGCCACGGCCGCGTCCGCGTGGCGCGTTTCCCATCCACTTCTTCCAGGCAAGGATGGCGAGGCCGATCGGCCAGAACAGCACGAAGCCGACGATCATCGCCGCCAGTTCCACGGGGTGCCAGCGCCGCTCGGCGGCACCGCGCCAGCCGCCGTGGAAGGCCGGCAGACGCGGGGAGGTTTGGTTCAGGCAGGTCATCGACGCTCTCCATGAGTGTGAATGTAAAATATATTATCATTCACACTCCATATGTCAAGCCCTTTCACATGTCCTTCGGCAGCAGCAGGTCACGGCGGCCTGGAACAGCGATGCCGGCCCTCAGGGAGCCTTGCCGAGTCCCGTCAGCAGGGCATGGACGCCGACGTCGAGCATGCGCTCGGGATCGTCCAGCCCCCCGGGCATGGCGATGGACCCCGGCGCGGCGAGCGAGGCGAGCCCGTGGGTGAGGGCGAAGACCAGGGTCGCCGCCATCGTCACCCGCTGCGGGTCGGAGCTGCCGAGAGCGCGACCGACCGCCTGCCGCAGGGCGTTGAAACCGGGATCGTCTCCCGACCCACCGCCGCCGGGATGGCCGGTATTGAACATGGCGGCGTAGTAGGCCGGCTCCTCTCGCGCGAAGGCGAGATAGGCCCGTCCCATGGCGAGAAAGCCGTCGGGGCCTCCTGCCCGTGCCGCGGCCTCGAGCCGCCGCCCCAGCGCCTGGAAACCCTGGACCGCGATCTCCTTCAGCAGGGCCTCGCGGTCCTTGAAATGGCGATAGGGAGCCGCCGGGGACACGCCCGCCAGCTTGGCGGCGTCCGACAGGGTGAAGCCGGCCGGCCCCCGCTCGGCGATCAGCCGGCGGGCCGCCTCCAGCAGAGCCTCGCGCAGGTTGCCGTGATGATAGCCACGGCGTTCGGACAGTTCGGTGTCGGGGGTGCGTGCCATGATGTGAAATGGCGTGACATCTGGCCCGCCGCGCGTCAAGGGCGATTCGACCGCGCGACGGTTGGCGGGACCCTGATACCGGGCCCCGAGCGCGGCCGGCTCTCGCCGATGGGTCAGGAACCCTCACCCGATGCGCGGCGTTGATCGGGCGAAATTCCGCAGTGTCGTCAAACCGGAGACCGACCAGTGCCGACGTCGTCACGCCAAGACATCTGGATATCCTCAAATTCCTCTTGGCGGCCCCTGGCGAGCCTGCTTAGCTTGAGGAACCCGGTTCCTGTTTGGGAGATCAGCCGTGGAACTCGTGCGTCACGTCAACATCGTCTACGCGTGCGCCGCATTCGCCTTCGTGGGGGCTATTCTCTTCGGCGCATTCTGACCGTCTGCCGGCCCGTCCCGGCCGGGGCGCGAGCCGCGGTCGGCGGCAGCTTCGCCGCCGCCCTGTTTCAGCGCGGCACCGAGGCCGCGACATGTTCGCGCAACATCATACCGCTATCGGTGCGGCCGTCCCGTCGGGTGGCGGAGGGCCTCTGCCCGTCGTCCCCCGTCCTGGCCTCGCCGGTCGACCGCGCGCGGCCCAGCCGGAGGTTGGACCGATGACCTCTCGATTCCACCGCATCGCGCTTCTCGGCGCCGCACTTCTGTCGGCCGGCATCGCCGGTCCGCTAGCGGCCCAGGACCGCGACGAATTCTACGCCATCGCCCGCGGCGAAACCGGACGACGCGCTGCCCCGGAAAGCCGTGGCGGCGGCGGCTTCGGCTTCTTCTCCCTCTTCGGTGGCGGCAGCCGCGGCCACGTGCCGGAGATCACCGTGCGGCCCGGCGAGGGCGAGCGCGGCCTCAGGAGCCAGTCTGAGCAGGGCCGCTCGGCCTCCGGCGAAAATCTCGGCGGACCGCGCGCCTATTGCGTGCGCACCTGCGACGGCTTCTTCTTCCCCATGGGCCCGGCGACCTCCGGCGGGGCGCGACAGGCGCAGCAGGAGAGCTGCAACGCCATGTGTCCGGGCGCCGAGGTGGCGCTCTATTCGGTCAGCCGGCAGGGCAGCATCGAGGATGCCGTCAACGCCCGCGGCCAGACCTATTCCGCCCTGCGTACCGCCTTCCGCTTCCGCCAGGGACTGGAACGGACCTGCTCCTGCCAGGGCGCTGCCGCCAACGGCCTCGCCCGCCTGCCCATCACCCACGACGTCACCCTCCGCCCCGGCGACGTGGTCGTCACCGAGACTGGCGCCCAGGTCTTCCGCGGCGCCTCGCGCTTCCCCTACCAGCCGCGCGACTTCGTCGCGGCCCGCTCCTACGGGCGGCTGCCGGCCGACGTTCGCCGCCGCGTCGATGAGATCCAGGCGGGCATCCAGGCCGGCGACACCGGCATTTCGGCCCCCGTGGCGCGGCTGTCGCGGCCGGCGCGGATCGCCGGTGGCGGATCGCGCGACGTCGCCGCTCCCACACCCGTCTCCATTCCCGTGAACGAGGGCCGGCCCTCCGTCCGCGTCATCGACATGACCCTGAGGCGCGACACTCTGGTGCGGTGACACCTCCCGCCGTCCCCATTGATCCGGCCCCGGCGGAGGAGTAAAAGCGTGCCGCCGGAGGCCTCCTGTCCCGCACCCCCGAGGGTACGTGGTGATCGGCTGCGCCGGCGCATGATGAGGTCGGCGCGCCGTCCTGATTGATGCCGGCAGAGAGAAGGCGCCGCCTCAGGTTCAGCGCGCGCTCTCAGGAGCTCCAACCAGACCGTCCCCAAGGGTTCGATCCGATGGCAGATGACACGGCGGCCGGCGCCCCCAAGCCGGCTGAGGCCGACGGCGGTCCCGCTCAGGACCCTCGGACCCAGGGGCAGGTGCGCAACGAACACGGCCATGCTCATTCCCAGGCAAGCTTCTGGGGGCTTTTCGTGGGCTCCGTCGGCGTCGTCTACGGCGACATCGGCACCAGCCCGCTCTACGCCTTCCGCGAGGCCGTGGTGGCGGCGACCGGGCACGGTGCTACGGGCGCCCCGAGCCGCGACGTCGTCCTCGGCGTCCTGTCGCTCATCCTCTGGTCCCTGATCCTCATCATCACCGGCAAATACGTGCTGCTGCTGCTGCGCGCCGACGACAAGGGCGAGGGCGGCATCCTCACCCTGGTCGCCCTCGCCCAGCGCGCCATCGGCAAACCGAGCTACGTGGTCGCCCTGCTCGGCATGGCGGGCGCGGCCCTGTTCTACGGCGACGCCGCCATCACGCCGGCCATCTCGGTGCTGTCCGCCCTCGAGGGCCTCAAGCTGGTGACGCCCGTCTTCGAGCCCTACATCCTGCCGCTCACGGTGGTGGTGATCGTCGCGCTCTTCGCCGTCCAGAGCCATGGGACGGCCAGCGTCGCCCGCTATTTCGGGCCGATCTGCATCGTCTGGTTCCTCGCCATGGCGATCGTCGGAGCCATCCACATCGCCGACGACCTCGGCGTCTTCCACGCCTTCAATCCCTATTACGGCATCGTCTTCCTCGCCAACAACGGCACGATCGGCCTGCTGGCGCTCGGCGCGGTCTTCCTCGCCGTCACCGGCGGCGAGGCCCTCTACACCGACATGGGCCATTTCGGCCGCAAGCCGATTCAGTGGGCCTGGTTCTGCCTCGTCTTTCCGGCCCTGACGCTGAACTATCTCGGCCAGGGCGCCATGGTGCTCGCCGACCCGTCCAAGCTCACCAATCCCTTCTACCTGCTGGCGCCGTCCTGGGCCCTCCTGCCCATGGTCGTGCTGGCGACGCTCGCCACCATCATCGCCAGCCAGGCGGTGATCACCGGCGCCTTCTCCCTGTCGCGGCAGGCCATCCAGCTCGGCCTGCTGCCGCGCATGGCGATCCGCCACACCTCGGAGGAGCATTCCGGCCAGATCTACATGCCGGCGGTGAACTGGGGCCTCCTCATCGGCGTCCTGACGCTGGTGCTCCTGTTCAAGAACTCGTCGAGCCTGGCCTCCGCCTACGGCATCGCCGTCACCGCCACCATGTTCATCACCGCGGTTCTCGCCTGGTTCGTCGTGCGCCGCCTGTGGCGGTGGAACATCGTCCTGGCCGTGGTCGTCATGGTGCCGCTCATCGTCATCCACCTCATCTTCTTCGGCGCAAACCTCCTCAAGCTGGTGGACGGCGGCTGGGTGCCGCTGGTGATCGGCGCGGTCATCATGTTCCTCATGCTGACCTGGCGGAAAGGCACCGCCATCCTCGCCGACAAGACGCGGCGCATCGAGGTGCCGCTGGTCGACCTCCTCAAGAGCTTCGACAAGCGCCCGCCGCACCAGGTCGCCGGCACAGCCGTCTTCCTCACCTCCGATCAGGCCTATGCGCCCGCCTCGCTCCTGCACAACCTCAAGCACAACAAGGTGCTGCACGAGCACAACGTCTTCCTCGCCGTGAAGAGCGTCGACACCCCGCGCCTGCCCGACGGCGAGCGCATCTCCTTCGAGAAGATCAACGACCGCTTCTCGCGGCTGACCGTTCGCTTCGGCTACATGGAGACGCCGCACGTGCCGAAGGCGCTCATCGCCTGCAAGAAGTTCGGCCTGAAGTTCGACATGATGTCGACCTCGTTCTTCCTGTCGCGCCGGCACCTGAAGGCCTCCGGCAAGCTCGGCATGCCGCTCTGGCAGGACTACATCTTCATCGGCATGGCGGTGAACGCCAATTCCGCCTCCGACTATTTCCACCTGCCGACCGGCCGCGTGGTGGAGGTCGGCACCCAGGTGACCATCTGATCCCCGCATGACCGATGACGACCTCAGGGCCTGCAGGTCGGCCACCATCGTGCTGGCCATGGCGCTGTCGGCGGCGCTGATCGTCGTCTACCCGCTCTTCGGCACGGTAGGCTTCGCCGACGGCAGCTTCTTCGTGCTCAGCATTCTCTCGCCCGATCCCTGGACCCTCGCCTGGGCGAGCTATCCCAACCGCCTGACCGCCTTCGCCCTCACCATCGTCCCGCCCTGGCTGATCGCCCGCGCCACCGGCCATGCCGGCGCCGCGACGGGGCTCTACGCCCTGATCATGGCCGCCGTTCCCCTGGCCGGCCTCGTCGCCACGCGCCTCCTCGAGGACAAGGGCTCGCGGCTCTCCTTCGCCTGTGCCGTCTCCACCATCGTCCTCGCCTTCAGCGTCACCTTCTTCCCGACGGAGATGTGGCTCGCCCACGCGATGATCTGGCCGCTGCTCGCCTATGCCACGCGCCGGGGGAACGTGCGGACCCCCGTCCTGTTCGCCTTCGCGCTCGTCACCAACTTCGTCCACGAGGCGGCCGTGCCTCTCGTGGCCCTCGTGCTGCTGAACGGCTATCTCGTCCACCGCGAGACGCGGTTCCTGGCCGTGCTCGCGGCCGTGAGCCTGCCGCCCCTGGTGGTGAAGGCGACGATCGCCATTCCCAATGCCGAGATCCAGCGCACCGTGCACGAGAACGCGCTGAATTTCCTGAGCCCCGACAACCTCCTCAACAACATCTCGCTGACCGTCGTCATCGCCCTGGTGCTGCTTCAGGGGCTGATCCTCGTCGTCGCCCCCCGCACCCGCCGCTCCGGCATCGCGGTGGTCGCCGCGGTCTCCATGGCGGCCGCGGTCGTGCTGTGGCTCTGGCCGGGCGACGTCCACGTCCTGCGCCGCTATATCGCCCGCACCATCGTCTTCGTCGGCCTCGCGGGCGCCCTCGGCACGATGCTGGTCTGGCGTCTCGCCGAGGACATCCAGCCCGCCCTCGTGCGGCGCGCCGAGGCGTGGATCTCCCGCAACCGCTACGTCGTTTCGCTGAACGTCGCCGTGATCGTCTGCGTCTCGGCGCTCGGGCATGTGGCCGAGGCGGGCCGGTTCCTCACCCACTGGCGAGCTCTCGAACAGGCGCTGGCCGGCCCGCCGCCTGCCGCGTCGACACTGCCGCGCGGCGTGTCGCTGCTCATGGCCGACGGTTCGCGGGTGGATGGGCAGGCAGAGGCTGGCGGGCGCGGCTGGCCGGTCGCCTGGACCTGGAGCCTGGCCTATCAGTCGGCGATCAATCGGGGGCCGGCGCGCGATTTCATCATGGTCATGCCGGCGGACACCTTCACGCCGATTACCTGCGCGACCCTCGGCGCGATGGACACCGCGCGCAGCCTGGTGCCGGCGATCCGCGTCGACCTGCTGAAGCGTTATATCTGCTCCATTGAGACGGCCGGCACGGCCGTTGCGGGCCGCACCCGCTGAGCGGTCGCGTCACGGGCGCGGGCTGTCCCATTGCGATGCCGGCGGTGGCCAGAGCGCCCTCACCCGCGGCACGCCCTCGAGCTGCGGCGGCAGGGACAGCGGCGCGACCGGCCGCGGCTCGCAGCCGCCGGGGCGCTGCACCACGCAGCGCTCACCGAAACACTGCGCACCGGGCCATCCGACGTGGCGGAGCAGCGCCCGGTCGAAAATGATCGTGTTGAAGGCCGGCAGCCGGGCGGCGAATTCCTCCGGCCCGTGGGCCTCGTGGAACGGCGCCCGCCGGTGCATCATCACGTAGCCGCCCGTCTCGGCCCAGCGCACGCCGTAGCCGCCGATGCCGCAGACCCCGCCGAGGGTGGCGACCGCGCGCGACACCGCCACGTCGTCCCTCTTTTCGAGCCAGGCCGAACCCGCGGCCGGCGTCATCATGAAGGACGGCAGGCGGCCGACGAGGAACAGGGCGAGCAGCGCCGCCGCGCCAGAGGCGACGACGCCGGGCCGCCGCGCCGCGACGGGAAGGGTGTCCACCAGTCCCGACCCGGCCAACCAGCGCATCGTACCGGCGATGCCGAGGCCCGCCAGCGCCTGCACGATGAACAGGAGGGGGTAGAGGAAGCGCAATTCCTTGTGGCCGATCGGCAGGTGGGTCGCCAGAACGATCACCGCGACGGCGGCGAGCAGCGGCTGGAACACCGCGCCGATCGCGGCGAAGGCGAGGATCGCCGCCAGCGCACCGCCCCACACGACGACCAGTTGCGCGGGATAGTCGAACCAGGGCTGCACGCCGAAATGGGCCGCGACGCCGTAGGTCACGTTGTAGGTGAAGTTGTGCCAGTAGGACAGGAAGGGCGTCCCCCAGGTCGCCCAGTCAAGGGCGCCGGCGCCGGCGACCACGGCGGCGGCACCGAGAGCTGGAAAGGCGACCTTGCCCAGCGGCCAGCGGACGAGCGCCACCAGGCCGACGAGCGCGACAGCGGGTGCGATCTGCAGCCGGATCGCCACCGCCAGCGCCGCGACGGCGCCCGCAACGGCCAACCGCCCCCGGTTCGTCACTTCATGGCCCGGAAAGGCGAGATAGATGGCGATGACGAGGAGATGGCCGCCCACCACCTCGGTCAGCGCCTTGCCGCTGAAATGCACCAGTTCGGGCGCCAGCGCCGGCACGGCTGCGGCGGCCAGCGCCGGCCAGAAGCCGAACAGGCGACGGGCCCAGAGATAGACGCAGACGACGGCCGCAGCGCCGATCGCGCCGAGCACGGCGCCGACGAGCGGCAGGTAGATCTGCGGCCCCTCCCCGACGAGCCGGCTCGCCCGCATCCAGCCCGCGATGAAGCCCGGCAGGATCCACGAGCGGACCGCATGCTCGAACTCCCACGGCACGAAGCCGTATCCGAAGACCAGGCGATGCGCCTGTTCCAAGCTCTGGAAGATCTCGTCGGGGTGATGGATGTTGGGGGTCAGCAGGAGCGGCGCGAACCGGGCGAGCCAGGCGCCGAGAAACACGACCGCCACGGTCCAGACCGGTCGCATCCTGGAATCGTTGACGTTCATGGGCCTTTGACGGGGATCGGGGGAAGCGACCGCTTCGATAGCCCATCCGAGCCGCCGGCGCGATGCCGGCGGCGATCCCCATTCCCGATTATTCGGCCGCTTCGCTGAGGCTGCGGAGGATCGCCGGGTCGTAGTTCAGCACCGGGGCGAGCCAGCGCTCGGCCTCCTCCACCGTCCAGCCCTTGCGCCGCGCATAGTCCTCGACCTGGTCGCGCTCGACCTTGCCGACGCCGAAATAGGCGCTGTCGGGATGGGCGAAATAGAGCCCCGACACCGAAGAGCCCGGCCACATGGCGCGGCTCTCGGTGAGCTTGACGCCGATGGCGCGCTCGGCGTCGAGCAGCCGGAACAGCGTGTCCTTCTCGGTGTGGTCGGGCTGGGCCGGATAGCCGGGCGCCGGGCGGATGCCGCGATACTGCTCGAGGATGAGCTCCTCGTTCGAGGCGGTCTCGTCCGGCGCATAGGCCCAGAGCTGCTTGCGCACGATCTGGTGCATGCGCTCGGCGAAGGCTTCCGCCAGGCGGTCGGCCAGCGCCTTGGCGAGGATGGAGGAATAGTCGTCCTTGGCCGCCTCGAAGCGCTTCGCCAGCGCCTCCTCGCCGATGCCGGCGGTGACGACGAAGCCGCCGATCCAGTCCGGCTTCGTGCCGACCGGCGCGATATAGTCGGCGAGCGCGATATGGGCGCGCTCGCGGCCCTCGCGGCGGGCGATCTGCTGGCGCAGCGTGTGCAAGCGGCCGACCTCCTGGCTGCGGGCCTCGTCGCCGTAGAGGACGATGTCGTCGCCCACAGTGTTGGCGGGCCAGAGGCCGACCACGGCTTTGGCGGTCAGCCACTTCTCCCCGACGATCCGCTGCAGCATCACCTGCGCGTCCTTGAACAGGTTGCGCGCCGCCTCGCCGTATTTGTCGTCGTCGAGGATGGCGGGATAGCGCCCCTTCAGCTCCCACGTCTGGAAGAAGGGCGTCCAGTCGATGGCGCTGACGAGATCGGCGAGGTCGTAGTCCTCGAAGACGCGGGTGCCGATGAAGCCGGGCTTCGGCGGCACGTAACCCTCCCAGTCGAGCTTCAGGCGGTTGGCGCGGGCATCCGCCAGCGGCATGCGCAGCTTGGCCTGCTCGCCGCGCAGATGCGCCTCGGCGATCTTGGCATATTCGGTCCGGATGTCGGCGATATAGCCGCCCTTCTGGTCCTCCGACAGCAGCGCCGAGGCGACGCCCACGGCGCGCGAGGCGTCGAGCACGTAGACCGTCTGGCCCTTCGTGTAGTTCGGATGGATCTTCACCGCCGTGTGGACGCGCGAGGTGGTCGCGCCGCCGATCAGCAGCGGCACGGTGAAGCCCTCGCGCTCCATCTCGCTCGCCACATGAACCATCTCGTCGAGCGAGGGGGTGATGAGGCCCGACAGACCGATGATGTCGACCTGGTGCTTCCTGGCCTCGTCCAGGATGCGCTGCGCCGGCACCATGACGCCGAGGTCGATGACCTCGTAATTGTTGCACTGGAGCACGACGCCGACGATGTTCTTGCCGATGTCGTGGACGTCGCCCTTCACCGTCGCCATCAGGATCTTGCCGGCGGCGGGCTTGTCCACGAGGCCCATGTCGCGCTTTTCCTGCTCGAGGAACGGCTGCAGGTAGGCCACCGCCTGCTTCATCACGCGGGCCGACTTCACCACCTGCGGCAGGAACATCTTGCCGGCGCCGAACAGGTCGCCGACATGGTTCATGCCGTCCATCAGCGGTCCCTCGATGACGTGCAGCGGGCGCACGGCCTGCTGGCGTGCCTCCTCGGTGTCCTGCTCGATGAACTCGGTGATGCCGTGGACGAGGGAATGGGTCAGGCGCTCGCCCACCGGCTTCTCGCGCCACGACATGTCCTTCTTGTTGTCCTGCTGGGCGACGCCGTCGCCCTTGAACCGCGCGGCGGCGTCCACCATCCGTTCGGTCGAGTCGGGGCGGCGGTTGAGGATCACGTCCTCGCAGAGCTCGCGCAGTTCCGGGTCGATCTCGTCATAGACCGGCAGGGCGCCGGCATTGACGATGCCCATGTCCATGCCGACCTTGATGGCGTGGAACAGGAAGACCGAGTGCATCGCGGCACGCACCGGCTCGTTGCCCCGGAAGGCGAAGGAGAGGTTCGACACGCCGCCGGAGACATGGGCGTGCGGTAAGTTCTGCCGGATCCACTTGGTCGCCTCGATGAAGTCGACGCCGTAATTGTTGTGCTCCTCGATGCCGGTCGCCACCGCGAAGACGTTGGGATCGAAGATGATGTCCTCGGGGGGAAAGCCGACCTGGTCGACGAGGATGCGGTAGGCCCGCTCGCAGATCTCGATCTTGCGCTTGAACGTGTCGGCCTGGCCGACCTCGTCGAAGGCCATGACGACGACGGCTGCGCCGTAGCGGCGCACCTTCCGCGCCTGCTCGATGAACTTCTCCTCGCCCTCCTTCATGGAGATCGAGTTGACGATGGCCTTGCCCTGCACGCATTTCAGGCCGGCCTCGATCACCTCCCATTTGGAGCTGTCGACCATCACCGGCACGCGGGCGATGTCCGGCTCGGCGGCCATCAGGTTGAGGAAGGTGACCATGGCCTTCTCGGAATCGAGCAGGCCCTCGTCCATGTTGACGTCCAGCACCTGGGCGCCGTTCTCGACCTGCTCGCGCGCGACGTCGAGGGCGGCGGTGTAGTCGCCGTTGGTGATCAGCTTCCTGAACTTCGCCGAACCGGTGACGTTCGTTCGCTCGCCGATATTGATGAAGGACGCGACGGGGGTGGTCATCAGGGACACTTTCAGGCGTGGGCGAGCCAGCCGTGGACCCAGAGGCCACGGTAGAATTGCTCGACGGAATGGAAGCCGGCTTCGGTCAGCAGCGCTTCGTCGCGCGAGGCCGGAAGCAGATGGACCTGTTGGGCGACGGTGGTGGCGGCCATGGTGGCCATCTCGGCTGGCGCACCCTTGAACCGGGCGAAGGCGCTGTAGCGGGCCATGTCGCGCCCGAACCGGGCAGACGTCTTGTCGAGGCAGCCATTGATCAGGAGGAAGGGCGCGCCCGGCCTCAGGCGGCGCCGGATGTCCTCCAGCAGGGCGAGCCGGGACCCGTCGTCGGGCACGAAATGCAGGGTGAGGAAGCAGGTCGCGGCGTCGAAGGGCCCGGCCGGCGCATCGGCGACGTAACCCTGGATCAGCGCCACCCGCTCCGCCGCGCCCATGGCCGCGAGCCTCGCCTCGGCCATGTCGAGCATCGGCTTCGCCGGGTCGATTCCCGTGAAGCGCCAGTCCGGCCCGGCCTTGGCCAGCGCCGCGAGTTCGATGCCGCCGCCGGCGCCGACGACCAGGATGTGCCCCGTCTCCGGCACGAACTCGTGCAGCAGCACGGCGGCCATGTCGTGGCTCGCCTCATAGGCCGGAATGAACCAGCGCGGTCCCTGCTCGTAGGCGGCGACCTTTTCCGGATCGTCGAAAAAACCCTGGTTCACGCTGCGAACTCGAAGGCTTCGAGGCCGGAGAGCCGGAGTTTGGTCTCGATGACCGGGATCGGCCGCGGCGTTACGCCCTTCACAGCCTTCGCGATGGCCGCGATATGGTCGGGGGTCGAGCCGCAGCAGCCGCCGACGATGTTGACGAGGCCGCTGGTGGCGAATTCGCCGACCATCGCCGCCATCGCCTCCGGGCTCTCGTCGTAGAGGCCGAATTCGTTGGGCAGGCCGGCATTGGGATAGGCGCAGACCAGCGTGTCGGCGACCTTGGAGAGCGCCTGGATGTGGCCGCGCATCTCCTTGGCGCCGAGCGCGCAATTGAGCCCGATGGAGAAAGGCCTGGCGTGGCGCAGCGAATACCAGAAGGCCTCCGGCGTCTGGCCCGAGAGGGTGCGGCCCGACAGGTCGGTGATGGTGCCGGAGATCATCACCGGCAGACGGACGCCCTTCTCCTCGAAGACCTCCTCGATCGCCACCAGCGCCGCCTTGGCGTTGAGGGTGTCGAAGATCGTCTCCACCAGCATGATGTCGGCGCCGCCGTCGATGAGGCCGCGGGCCTCCTCGGCATAGGCCTCGCGCAACTGGTCGAAGGTGATGGCGCGGAAGCCCGGATTGTTGACGTCGGGCGAGATGGAGGCGGTGCGGTTCGTCGGCCCGAAGGCGCCGGCGACGAAGCGGCGGCGGCCGTCCTTCGCCGCGGCGCGCTTCGCCGCGTTCTTGGCGAGCCGCGCGCCCTCGTAGTTGAGCTCGTAGGCCAGCTCCTCCATGCCGTAATCGGCCTGCGCGATGGAGGTGGAGGAGAAGGTGTTGGTCTCCACCATGTCCGAGCCGGCGTCGAAATATTCGAGGTGGATCGCCTCGACCACGTCGGGACGGGTGAGGATCAGGAGGTCGTTGTTGCCCTTGAGATCATGGTTCCAGTGGGCGAAGCGCTCGCCGCGGAAATCGGCCTCGGAGAACTTGTAGCGCTGGATCATCGTGCCCATGGCGCCGTCGAGCACGAGGATGCGCTCCTTCGCGGCCTTGGTGAGGGCGGCGAGGACTTCGGCGCCGTCGGAATGGCGGTGGGGAAACTGGGTCATCGGACGGACTCCAAAACTGGAACGAAAAGGGCGCCACCCTCTCCCATGAAGGGAGAGAGTTCATTCCCCGTTACGCCGCTACGGCGCTCGGCGCGGCATCCTTCGGCCGCATGCCCAGAAGGTGGCAGACCGCGTAGACGAGATCGGCGCGGTTCATCGTGTAGAAGTGGAACTCGGTGACGCCGCGGTCGACGAGATCCAGCGCCTGCTCGGCGGCCACCGCCGCGGCGATAAGCTTGCGCGTCGCGGGATCGTTCTCCAGCCCCTCGAAGCGGCGGGCGAGCCAGTCCGGCACGCTCGCGCCGGTGCGGGCGGCAAATCCGGCCGTCTGCTTGAAGTTCTGCACCGGCACGATGCCCGGCACGATCGGAATGGTGATGCCCGCGGCGCGGACGCGGTCGAGGTAGCGCAGGTAGACGTCGTTGTCGAAGAAGAACTGGGTGATGGCCCGGGTCGCGCCGGCATCGACCTTGCGCTTCAGCATGTCGATGTCGGTCTCGAGCGAGGGGCTTTCCGGGTGCCGCTCGGGATAGGCCGAGACGGAGACCTCGAAGTCGCCGATCGCCTTGATGCCGGCGACGAGCTCGGGCGAGCCCTCGTAGCCGCCCGGATGGCTCTCGTACGTCGTTCCGACGCCGCCCACGGGGTCGCCGCGCAGCGCCACGATGTGGCGCACGCCAGCCGCCCAGTAGTCGCGGATGACGTCGTCCACCTGCGCCTTGGTGGCGGCGACGCAGGTCAAGTGCGCCGCCGGCTTCAGCGCCGTCTCCTTGACGATGCGGGACACGGTGGCGTGGGTGCGCTCGCGGGTGGAGCCGCCGGCGCCGTAGGTGACGGAAACGAAGGAGGGCTCGAGCGGCGCCAGCCGCTCGATGGATTCCCACAGGGTCGCCTCCATCTCCTCGGTCTTCGGCGGGAAGAACTCGAAAGAGACCTTCAGGCGGGAGCGGGAGACGTAGCGGCTCGGCTTGTAGGCGGAGGACATCAGGCGACCTCGATGGCAGCAGCCGCCGGCAGGGCCGGGGCGTCGGTGACGATGCGCGGGTCGCGGCCGACCCAGATGGAAACGGTGAGCTTGTCGCCCTCGGGCTTGTCCGGGGCGAGGTTGACGAAACGGGCCGGCGTCAGTCCGGCGGCGGCCATCCAGCCCTCGATCACGTCGCGCGCGAACCCGAGGCGGCGATGCGCCTGCGCCTCGCGCAGGAATTCCTGCTCGTGCGGGGCGAAATCCACCACGACCAGCCGCCCGCCGGGGCGCAGGACACGCGCCGCCTCGCGGATGGCGCGGGCGCCGTCGTCGAGGAAGTGCAGCACCTGATGGATGATGACGCCGTCATAGGCGTCCCGCGGCAGGGCGAGCGAATAGATGTCGCCGGTGCGCACCGAGCAGTGGCGTATGCCGGCGCGGTCGAGGGCGGCGCGGGCGAGCGTCAGCATTTCCGGGCTGGCGTCGATACCGAGGCCGCGGTCGATGTCCGGGGCGAAGAGCTCCAGCATGCGGCCCGTGCCGGTGCCGAGATCGAGGAGCGAGCGCAGCGGCGCGCCGGAGAGCGCGTCGCGCACCGCCTTCTCCACCCGTTCCTCCGGCACGTGCAGGGCCCGCAGCCGGTCCCAGTCCGCGGCATGGCGGCGGAAGAAGGCCTGCGCCTCGGCCGAGCGCTTGGCGCGCACCTCGGCGAGCCGCTCCCGGTCGCTGGCGAGAATGGCGTCGGACGGATCGACGAGGGCGGCGAGCGCCTCCACCGTGCGGGCGCCGGCGCCCTCCCCCGAGGCGCGGAAGAAGGCCCAGGAGCCCTCCTTGACCCGCTCGACGAGGGAGGCCTCGAGGAGCAGCTTCAGATGGCGGGATATGCGCGGCTGCGACTGGCCTAGAATGTCGACGAGATCGGTGACCGTCAGCTCCGCCTGGGCCAGCAGCGCGAGCAGGCGCAGGCGCGTCGGCTCGCCGACGGCGCGCAGCACGGCGACGGCGTCGTCGAAACCATAGGCCGCGGCGGGGCCGCCGAAGGATTTGCCGAGGGACAGGGTCACAGGCCTCACTCACATATAAAGATATCTTTATGCCCGTTTCGGCGTCGTGGCAAGCCGCCTTTTAATGCCCGCTTCGGCCAGCCGGCGCCAGCGAATGTTCCAGTTTTGTTCTTGAGGATGGATCGCCGCTCTGCTAGATCTCGGTCCATGCCCCGCTCCCATCCCGAACCCGTTCCCGAGGATCTCGCGGCCCGCCTGAACGGCGGTGGAATGGAGGCTGCGGCGGCCCGCATTTTCGGGCTGAGGACCGCCGGCGCCCTCGACCTGTCCTCGGGTCCCGCCGTCGCGGACGCGCGTCGCCGCGGCCGCGGCACCCTCACCAACGCCTCCGGCCGCTTCGAGAGTGAGAGCCGCGAGGCGGTGGACGACGGATGGGGCTCGCTGGAGGAACTGCCCGCCCTCGCCACCACGGTGACCGAGGAGAAGGCGAAGCGGATCATCACCCGCAACGATTCGCCCGACCTCTCCTTCGACCGCTCCATCAACCCCTATCGCGGCTGCGAGCACGGTTGCACCTATTGCTTCGCCCGGCCCACTCACGCCTATATGGGCCTGTCGCCGGGGCTCGACTTCGAGACGCGGCTCTTCGCCAAGCCCAATGCGGCGGAACTTCTGGAAAAGGAACTGGCCGCGCCGGGCTACCAGCCGCGCACCATCGCCCTCGGCACCAATACCGACCCCTACCAGCCCGTCGAGAAGCAGTGGCAGCTCACCCGCCGCATCCTCGAGGTGATGGAGGCGGCGAATCACCCCGTCGGCATCGTCACCAAGAACCACCTCGTCACCCGCGACATCGACATTCTCGGCCGCATGGCCGCCAAGGGCCTGGCCAAGGTGGCGCTGTCGGTGACGACCCTCGACGGCAAGCTCGCCCGCTCGCTGGAGCCGCGCGCCTCGACGCCGGCGAAGCGGCTCGAAGCGCTCCGCCTGCTCTCGGAGGCTGGGGTGCCGACGGCCGTGCTGGTCGCACCCGTCATCCCGGCCGTCAACGATGCGGAGATGGAGCGCATCCTCGACGCCGCCTGGCACATGGGCGCCAGGGAGGCGGGCTATGTGCTGCTGCGCCTGCCGCACGAGATCCGCGATCTCTTCCGCGAATGGCTGGTGGCGAACCGGCCGGACGCCGCCCGCCACGTGCTCTCCCTCGTCCAGCAGACCCGCGGCGGCAAGGATTACGACGCCACCTTCCATTTGAGGCAGAAGGGCACCGGTCCCTTCGCCTGGATGATCGGCCGCAGGTTTGAGGTGGCGCGCGAGCGCCTCGGCTTCAACAAGCGGACGCTGAGGCTCGACACCGGGCAGTTCACCCCGCCGGCCCGCAAGGGCGCCGCCGCGGCCGAGCAGCTCAGCCTGTTCTGAAGGAGGAACGCCAATGGCCCCCGCCCCCGCCGCCGTGGCGCTAATCACCCTCGGCGTCGACGACCTGCCCCGCGCCACCCGGTTCTACGAGGCGATCGGCTTCCGGAAGTCCGTCTCGCAGAGCCGGGACAGCGTCAGCTTCTTCCGCGCGGGAGGCGTGGTGCTCGGCCTCTTCGATCGCCGCGCTCTCGCCGAGGATGCGGGGCTGCCGGACGGCGGGCGCGGCGGCTTCGGCGGCATCACCCTGGCGCGCAACCTTCCCTCGCGCGAGGCGGTGGACGCGGCCTTCTCCCGGGCGCTTGAAGCGGGAGCGAGGCCCTTGCAGGCGCCGCGGGAGGTCTTCTGGGGCGGCTATTGCGGCTATGTCGCTGATCCCGACGGCCATCCTCTCGAGCTCGCCTGGAACCCCTTCTTCCCTCTCAGGGACGACGGCACCATCGACCTGCCGATGTGAGGCTTCGCGGGCCTCAGTGCCCGGCGGCGACGCCGTCGCCGAACATGTAGCGCAGGCCGATGCGGATCTCGTGCGCCGCCACCGTGGTGCGGTAGGCCCCGCCCGCCGTATCGGCGAAGCGCAGCGCGCCCATATGCGTGTAGCGATAGCCGATGTCGATCTTGGTCTGCGGCGACAGGTCGACGGTGACGCCGGCCATGGCGGCCCAGGCGAGCGTCCATTTCACCGTGTTGACGAGGTTCGGCGTGCGCGTCGCCTCGCCGAGCGCGGCGGCCACCGGCACCGGCGTCGAGACATAGGCCGAGGCGGCGAGCCGCGCGGTGCCGAGGCCGGCGCCGACATAGGGCGTGATGCCGCCCCAGCCGCCGAGATCGACATAGGCGTTGACCAGGGCGGAATGGGCGGTGACGCCGAAACGTTCGGTGCGCGCGGGCACCGGCAGCGGGCCAACATAGGCCCAGTTGCCCTCCGGCGGCGCCGATCCGGACAGGCGCGCCGTGGAGCGGATGTCGAGCGTCGTGTCGAGCCTCAGCCACTTGTACTTGAAGCCGACGCCGAGACCGCCGCCGAAGGTGCTGGCGGCGCGGGTGTCGCGCAGGTCGACCCAGGCGCCCGGCGCGAAATTGACCGTGTCGAAATAGCGGGCCGCCGGGCGGCGGAAGAGGCTGGCGGTCACGTCGCCGCGCACATACCAGCCCGACGAGAAGTCCTCGGCGAGCACGGGCGGCAGCAGCGGCGCGGCGGGAGCTGCGCCGCGCGTGTCGGCGGCGCGCACCGGGACCGCGGCGAGCACCAGGGCGGCGAGAGCCGCAGCCGGGAGGCGGGTCGCGCTGCGCAGCCGCTGGGTCGGACGGGTCATCACTCGTTTCCTGCAACGCTTCGGGGGATCGCCCCTGCTCCGGGGCACATGACGAACAGGACGCCAGTCTCCGACAGGCCGGTTAAGGGCGGCTTAAGGTTAAGAATTAACCCTGTTTCCCCCCCCTGCCCTGAGAAACGGAAACGGCGCGGGCCTGGGCCCGCGCCGTCGTCTCACGAGGTCGAGAGTGGCAGATCAGTAGCGCGCGACGATCGGCTCCGAGGGAACGGCGCAGGAGCAGTTCAGCGACCAGCGCATGCCGATCTTGATCTCGTGGGCGGTCAGACGGCTGACCTGCACGGTCTCGTTTCCGGCGCGCGGCAGGCCGGTGGCCGGGTCGCGCAGCAGCAGCGCCGGCAGGTCGCCGAGCGAGAGGTAACGATAGCCGGCCTCCAGCGTCAGGCGCTCGTTGACCTTGTAGCCGACGCCGGCCATCAGCGCCCAGGCGAAGCTCGTGCGCGAGGCGGTGGTGGCATAGCCACCGAGCGAACCGGTGGCGCCCGTCACGCTGTTGAAGCCGGTGGAGGTGTCGGTGAAGTTGCTCACCGTCGTGTGGGCGAAGCCGAAGCCGGCGCCGACATAGGGCGTCAGGCATCCGATCTGGCAGAAGGTGCCGAGATCGACGTAGAAATTGGCCAGGCCGACGATCGAGCGGGTGCCGCCGTTGTAGAGATTGGTCTGCGAGGTGGTGCCGCCGCTCTGGTCGAAATTGACGTAGTCCATGCCGCGCAGGCGGCCGCCCGCCCGGTATTCGCCGGTGACGTCGACGCGGAACCAGGAGTTGAACTGATAGCCCGCGCCGAGGCCGATCGACACCGTCTCGGAATGCGACTTCATCCGGAGCTGGTAGTCGTTGACGCCGCCGGTGCCGACGCGAACCTGGGAGCCGTTCTGCAGCACACCGAAATTGCCGATGCTGTGCCCGGCCACGCCGATGTCACCGCGCAGGTACCAGCCGCCGCTTTCCGCGGGCTGGACCACGGGCTGGGACTGGCGGAGCACCGGCGGCATGTCGGCGGCGGTGGCGGCCGTCGCGGCGAGCGCCGCCGCGGCGGCGAGGACGGCTGTGGAAGGGCGGCGCATGGCAATGTCCTGGCGATGGACGCGCCGACAGGGCTCGTCCGAGGGTCAATGCCGGAATGCTCGCAGGGATTGCTTAAAGCCTGCTTAACCCTAACGGGCGTGGTGAACAGGGCGTGAAAAAGCGCCGCAGAGGGGTCAGGCGGCGGCCTTGGCAACCGCCTCCACGATCTGGTCGACCACCGTCTCGACGAGGTCGCGGTCGTCCCCCTCCGCCATCACGCGGATGACGGGCTCCGTGCCGGACGGGCGGATGACGAGGCGCCCGTGATTGCCGAGCTTCTGCTTGGCGTCGTCGATGGCGGTGACGACGCTCACCGCCTCCAGCGGCTTGCCGCCCTTGAAGCGCACGTTCTTCAGGATCTGCGGCAGCGGCTCGAAGCGGTGGCAGACCTCGGAGACCGGCCGCCCCATCTTCAGCACGACGGCGAGCACCTGCAGCGCCGCCACCAGGCCGTCGCCGGTGGTCGAATAGTCCGACAGGATGATGTGGCCGGACTGCTCGCCGCCCACGTTGAAGCCGTGCTCGCGCATGTGTTCCAGCACGTAGCGGTCACCCACCGGCGTGCGGGCGAGCTGCAGGCCGAGACCGCCGAGGAAGCGCTCCAGGCCGAGATTGGACATGACGGTGGCGACGATCCCGGGCTGGGTGAGACGCCCGTCTTCGAGCCAGGACTGGGCGACCACGGCCATGAGCTGGTCGCCGTCGACCACATGGCCCTTCTCGTCGACGATGAGGACGCGGTCGGCGTCGCCATCCAGCGCGATGCCGATGTCGGCGCGCATCTCGCGCACCTTCTCCACCAGCGTCTCCGGATGGGTGGAGCCGCAGGCGTCGTTGATGTTGAACCCGTCCGGCTTGTCGCCGATCGTCACCACCTCCGCACCGAGCTCCCAGAGCGCCGCCGGTGCCACCTTGTAGCCGGCACCGTTGGCGCAATCGATGACGATGCGCAGGCCGGCGAGGTCGAGATTGCGCGGCAGGGTGCGCTTGGCGAATTCGATGTAGCGGGCCTGGGCGTCGTCGATGCGCTTGGCGCGCCCCAGCAGCCGGGAGGCGGCGAGACGCCGCGACAGGTCCTGGTCGAGCAGCGCTTCGATCTCGCGCTCCACCTCGTCGGAGAGCTTGTAGCCGTCGGGGGCGAAGAGCTTGATGCCGTTGTCGTCGAAGGGGTTGTGCGAGGCCGAGATCATCACGCCGAGGTCGGCACGCATGGAGCGCGTCAGCATGGCCACGGCGGGCGTCGGCATCGGGCCGACCAGCAGCACGTCCATACCCACCGAGGTGAAGCCGGCGACCAGCGCGTTCTCGATCATGTAGCCCGACAGGCGCGTGTCCTTGCCGATCATGACCCGGTGGCGGTGCTCGCCCCGCTGGAAGGACAGGCCGGCGGCCTGCCCCACCTTCATCGCGAATTCGGGCGTGATCGGGAAGGCGTTGGCGCGGCCGCGAATGCCGTCTGTACCGAAATACTTGCGGGGCATGGGCGTGGTCTCGTGCGTCTTCGGGAGGCGTCGTCATGCGATTCGCGAAACGAACCGCGATCCCGCACTTATAGGCGCCGATGCGGGTGATGTCGCCGCGCGCCGTTCACAAATGATGAGCGACCATGACAGGTGCCTCGGCACCTCGGCGTGACCGGCGGCGACGGTGCTCAGCTCTTGAAATAGGGCTCCACAGGACCCTTCAGCTTGACGGTCAGCGGATTGCCGAACCGGTCCTTGGCGGTGCCGGCGGCGACGCGGATCCAGCCCTCGGAGACGCAATACTCCTCGACATTGGTCTTCTCCACGCCCTTGAAGCGGATGCCCACCTCCCGCGACAGCACCGCCTCGTCGTAATGGGGGCTCTTCGGATCGGTGGACAGGCGGTCCGGCAGGGTCGGCAGATCGGTCACGGTCGGGCTCCTCGCGGGCTGACGGGTCTTTCCCCGCACATAGACGCCCGCCGCCGCCCTGCCAAGCGGCCGCGTCCCGGGCCGCCCGCTAGGAACCGATCCCGCGAGCCCGTCGTTCCTTCCCGACCGGGGGAGGAACGGTCGAGGAGAACAGCTCATGGATCGGAGATATTTCATCGTCGCGGCGCTGGCCGGGACAACAGGCCTGGCGGCATCGGCCGCACCGGCGAGCGCGGCAGGGCCGATCGGCCTCGCGGACGTCCAGGGCGCCCTCGGCGCGGCGCCGGGCCAACCCATCGAGATGCAGCGCGGCCGGGGCCCAGGTGGTGGCGGTGGACGCCGCGGCGGCGGGTTCCGAGGTGGCGGCAGGTTCCGCGGCGGCGGCCGGTTCCGCGGCGGCGGACGGCGCTTCTACGGCGGGCGCGGCTGGGGCGGCCGGGGTTGGCGCCGCCGGGGCTTCTACGGCCGGCCATATTATCGTCGCCGCTACTACGGCGGCCCCTATTATGGCGGAGGATACTATGGTGGTCCCTGGGGCTATCGGCGCCGCTGCTGGATCAACCGGTTCGGGCGTCGCGTCTGCCGCAGGCCGGCGATCCCCTTTCCCTTCTTCCCCTTCTTCTGACCGGCGCCCCATCGGCGCAACGGCAGAGCCCGGCCCCCGCGGCCGGGCTTTTGCCATGGGCCGGCCGGATGGCAGACCGGACCGCAGCGCAGAGCAGGCCCCGGGGCGGCGGTCTATGGTCCGCGCCCCTCGGGAGCCCCCGGCTGCTCCCGGATAAAGCCGACAGGAGGAGACACCATGTCCGTTCGTGACACCGCCCCCACACGCCGCCGCATGATCGGCACGGCCGGCCTCGCGGGCGCCGCCGCCACCCTCGCCACGCCTGCCCTCGCCCAGGCCAATCCGAAGATCAGCTGGCGCCTGACCTCGTCCTATCCCAAGAGCCTCGACACGCTCTTCGGCCTCTCGACCCAGGTCGCCAAGCGCGTGGCCGAGGCCACCGACGGCCAGTTCCAGATCCAGCCCTTCGCCGCCGGCGAGATCGTCCCCGCCCTGCAGGCGCTCGACGCCGTGCAGAACGGCACGGTGGAATGCGGCCACTCGCTCTCCAGCTTTTATATCGGCAAGGACCCGGCCTTCGCCTTCGACACCTCCCTGCCCTTCGGCCTCAACACCCGCCAGCACAATGCCTGGCTCTACCAGGGCGGCGGCCGCGAACTCGTCGCCGAGTTCATGAAGGGCCACAACGTCCACGCCATCCCCTCGGGCAACACGGGCGCCCAGATGGGCGGCTGGTTCCGCAAGGAGATCAAGTCGGTCGCCGACCTCAAGGGTCTGAAGTTCCGCATCGCCGGCCTCGGCGGCACCATCATGGCGCGCCTGGGCGTCGTGCCGCAGCAGATCGGCGGCGGCGACATCTATCCCTCGCTCGAGCGCGGCACCATCGACGCGGCGGAATTCTCCGGCCCCGCCGACGACGAGAAGCTCGGCTTCCAGCGCGTCGCTAAATATTACTATTATCCCGGCTTCTGGGAGGGCTGCGCCAACGTCTCGCTCTTCGTGAACCTGGACAAGTGGAACGGCCTGCCGGCCCATTATCGCGCCGTCCTGGAGGCCGCCTGCGCCGAGGCGCTGACCCTCTGCGTCGCCAAGTACGACCACGCCAATCCCGACGCGCTCTTCCGCCTCGTCGCCAGCGGCGCCGAGCTCCGCGCCTTCCCGCAGGACGTCATGCAGGCCGCCTTCCGCGAGGCCCAGGCCCTCTATGGCGAACTGGCGGCCGGCAACGCCAATTTCCGCAAGTTCTACGACTCCTGGCTGCCCTACTGGCGCAAGGAGCAGATCTGGTTCCGTGTCGCGGAACTGCCGTTCGACGCCTTTACATCGTCGCAGGTGCAGGGGCGCTGAGCCGCGTCAATATTGGCGCCCCGCACTGCAGCAAAATCGACGACATGACCTTTCGTCAGGGCACCCACGATGACGATGACGTTCGGGATGACACGTGCTAGTCTTCCTCCCAGGGCGGCGCATAACAGAGGGTGAACGCGATGGATCGTCGGTTTTTTCTGTTGAGTCTTGCAGGGGGCGCGGTCGCACTGACCGTCGCCGCACCATCGGCGGCCGAGGCCGCTTCCGCAGCCTCGCCGACGTTGGACGCCGTCCGCGGCGCACTCGCCGGCGGTGAGCCGGTGGAGATGCAGCGCGGCGGTGGCCGTGGCGGCGGCGGTCGTGGGGGCGGCGGTGGCATGCGCGGTGGCGGCGGCGGTTTCCGCGGCGGCGGCGGTGGTTTCCGTGGCGGCGGCGGCGGCTTCCGTGGCGGCGGGTTCGGCCCGCGGCCCGGGTTCGGTCCGCGGCCCGGTTTCCGCCCCGGATGGGGTCCGCGGCCGGGCTTCCGTCGTGGCTGGGGCGGCCCGGTCTATGTCGCGCCCCGGCGCTGCTTCTACAACCGTTGGGGCGAGTGGGTCTGCCGGCGCCCGGTCTGGTGACCTGACCGACCCCTTCTATTCGGCATCCAGGAAAGCCCGGCCCCGCGCCGGGCTTTCTCATGGCTGGACGGCCCTCAGGGAGCCCAGAGCCCGTCGAGGCCCAGCCGGATGAGCTTGTAGCCGTCGGTATGGCAGGCGCCGAAGCCGCATTGCACCACCACCGCGCCGAGGTTCAGCAGCGCCAGCACGATGAGATAGGCGGCTGCGAAATCGGCAACCCGCGCCAGGGCCGGGAAGGCCTCGACGTGCAGGCGCGCCACCCGGCGCTCGCCGCCGAAGAGAGCAAGGGCGACGGCCTGCGCCGCGATGATCACGGTGGCGATGACGACGGACCAGACCGGCATGTGCAGACCGAACACGGCCGAGCCGACATAGGCGTGATCCGGCCGCGGCACGATGTCGAGCAGCGTCTGGCGCACCGAGACGACGAGCAGCAGCAGGGCGAAGAGCAGGCCGATTCCCGTATTGCGGTGGGAGAAGGCGCGGAAGTTCTGCATCAGCGCGAAGCCGACTCCGAACAGCGCCGCCCGCTGCAGCAGGCAGAGCGGGCACGGCAGCTCGCCCTTGGCGAACTGCATCACCATGGCCGCGGTGATCACGACGTCGATGGCGACGAGCATGCCGGCGAGGAAGAGATAGTTGAGCCCGGCCGCCACCCGCTCCATGCGGGTGATCGGCAGATCGACCGCGACGACGCCGCCGAGCATCCTCACGCCTCCCGCGGCGGTTCGGCCGTGCCGACCTGCAGCCAGGGCAGGCGGAAGCCGTATTCCGGGCTGTAGATCTCGAACAGGAACAGCCAGACGAAGAGGCAGAGGCAGGCGAAGAGACTGGCCAGCGCCGCCCAGCGCGGGCCGAACTGGCCGAGCAGGATGGCGAGCACCAGCGTCGCGAACACCGCCACCATCATGACCGTCACGCCCCCGACAGGCCGCCGACGGGACCCCTCGCCCCGCCGCGACCAGCCTGCGACGCGGGGGCGGCGACGGTCAAGATGCCGTTGCGGGGCTCAGCCGCGTTCGTCGGAACGCTCGATCTTGCCGCGCCGCTGCAACCACAGCGCCACCAGCCAGCAGAACATCGCCCAGGCGGCGCCGAGGCACCAGCCGGCGAGCACGTCGGTCGGCCAGTGCACACCCAGATAGATCCGGCTGATGCCGATCAGCACCGTCATCACCAGGGCCACGGCGAGGAAATAGGCGTGGACCCGGCGCGGCGCGTCGAGGCGGGTGAGCAGCACGCCGAGCGTCAGATAGGTCACGGCCGAGATCATGGCATGGCCGGAGGGGAAGCTCGCCGTCAGCTCCAGCGGCGCATTGGGGATGAGGTCGGGCCGCGGCCGGTCGAAGAACAGCTTCATGCCGTGGCTCAGGAGGGTGCCGCCGGCCACGGCGGCCACGACGAAGAGGGCGGCCGCGCGCTTGCCGACGAGAACCAGATAAACCGTCACCACGGCCACGATGAGGGTCAAGACCGCCAGCCCGCCGAGGGCGGTGATGTCGCGCATGACGCCGGACAGCCAGGCCGGGCCCGGCCCCCGCGAGAGGTCGGCGGGGTCGCGGAACATGAGCAGCACCGCCCGGTCGAAGGCCTCCGTTTCGCCCTCCACCACGATGTCGGCCAGCCTCAGGAAGGCGAGGATGCCGCCGGCGATGACCACGAGAACGATGGCGAGGCCGATCTCCTCGCGCAGGAGGCGGAGCACGCGCGGGGCCGACCATGAGGCAAGGAACGTCATCGGCGAGACTTGGACGTCGCCCCGCGGAGCGTCAAGGGCGCGGCCCTGTGACAATCCGACTGCCGCCGGGGAACCGTCTGCGCCCCGGCGTGTTGACGTCCGGGGCTGGAGCAATTCACTCGAGGAGGAAGCGATATGGAACGCCGGATCTTTCTGACGGCCCTCGCCGGCGGCCTTGCCGTCACCACCACCGCCGCGTTCACGCAGGTCCAGGCCGCCCCGGCGACGGACCTGGCCGGCGTCAGGTCGGCGCTGCAGCCGGCCGCTGCCGCCATGCCGGAGGAGATGCAGCGCCGCCGCTGGCGCCGTCCCCCGCCGTGGGTGCGCCGTCGCCGCCGCTGGATGCGCCGTCGCCGGCGCTGTTTCATCAACCGTCGCGGCTTCCGCGTGTGTCGCTGGTATTGATCCAGCCACGCGTAAGCTGACGGAGAACGGACCGGCTGCCCCCTCGGCCGGTCCGTTTCTTTTTGGCGCCGCCCTGTGTGATTTTGTACGACTGCTCCCTGTGCAAATGCGGCGAACTTAACGAAGGTGCAAAGGAATCTGCGCGACAGTGAGCCATCCGGCTGGCGGGCCCGAGCATGAGCCTGCTGCCGGCCGAGGATCGCCGTGCACGAATTTCTGAGCCCCCGGACAATAGCTCTGTCCGTCGTCCTGATCGCGCTCACGACGGGCGGGCTGCTGCTCGTCTCGTCGCGTCAGAACAACGACCAGCGCAGCCTCGTGGCCTGGGGCATCGCCAATATTCTGGGCGGCATCGGCGCGGCCATGGTGGCGGCACGCGGCTTCATTCCCGAACTGTTCACCGTCGTCATCGGCAATGCCCTGATCATCCTCGGCTATTCGCTCAACGTGAAGGGCACGATGGATTTCTGCCGCCGCCGGCTCGACTGGGGCTGGGTGGCGGCGCCGGCGGGTGTCTGGATTGCGCTCGGCCTCTGGCCGGCCTTCATGTCGAGCGTCGAATGGCGGCTCATCGTCAACTCCGGCATCATCGCGGCGTGCTCGTTCGTCGCGGCTTGGGCGCTCCTGAACCTGAAGGACGAGCACCTCGTCACCCGCCGCCCCGCCGCCATCTGGCTCATGGTCCACGGCTTCGTCTTCTCCATCCGCCTGCTGCCGCCGCTGTTCAGCACCGTGCCCGCCTCCAACGAGATCAACGCCTCGCCGCTGGTCACGCTGATCATGATGGAATCCCTCATCCACGTGACGCTGATCTCCTTCCTCCAGCTCTCGCTGATCAAGGACCGGGCCGAGGAGCGCTATCGCCGCGCCGCCGAGACCGACGTGCTCACCGGCCAGCCGAACCGCCGCGCCTTCATGGCCACCGCCGAGCGGCTCGTGGCCGAGACCGACCACTGGCCCGCCTGCATGCTGGTCATCGACGTCGACCGCTTCAAGGCGATCAACGACACGGTCGGACATGCCGGCGGTGACGCCGTGCTGGTGAAGGTGGCGGAGACCATCCGTGCCCACCTGCGCCCCACCGATACGTTCGGCCGGCTCGGCGGCGAGGAATTCGCCGCCCTCCTCCCCAACACCACGCTGCAGACCGCCGCCGTCATCGCCGAGGGCCTGCGCGCCCGCATCGCCAGCCTCGACATCTGCGCCGGCGGCGAGATGGTCCACGTCTCCATCAGCATCGGCGTCTCGGTCATCGCCGGCGGCAAGCCGGACCTCGACCACCTCATCGACCGCGCCGACGCCTGCCTCTACGAGGCCAAGCGCACCGGCCGCAACCGCGTGGTCGCGCGCGAGGACGGCATGCGGCTGGCGGGGTGAGGGCTTGACCGGGCGCGGCTGATCGGCGCGAATTCGGGGCTTGCCCGCGGAGGCTCCATGCGCCCGTTTCTCACCGCCCTCGCCTGCCTCATGCTCCTCGCGGCCGCAGACGGCGCGCCGGCCCAGACCAAGGGCAAGGCCGAAGCCCCCCGCGAGGACGCGGCGCCTGCCGCCCCTGCCGCCGTCGCCGGCACATGGAGCGGCAGCTATGTCTGCCTCCAGGGCCGCACGGGCCTGACCCTCACCGTGGAGGAGCCCGAGGCCGACCGCGTGCGCGCGACCTTCCATTTCTACGCGGACCCGAGCAATCCGGGCGTCCCCACCGGCTGCTTCAGCCAGACCGGCCGCTTCGATCCCGCCACCCGCCGCCTGACGCTCTCCGGCGGCCGCTGGATCGTCCGCCCGCGCGACTACGAGACGGTCGGCCTCTCCGGCACGCTGGACCGCTCAGGCGCCGTCCTCTCCGGCCGGGTGACCCAGGCCGAGGGCTGCACCACCTTCCGGCTGGAACGCCGTCCGGCGCCCGAGCATGCGCAGGCGTGTGGGGAGAGCGTGAGGGTGAGGTGAGGCTAGAGGATGGACCAGCGCATCTTGCGCATAATTGGTTACTCCTACTTTTGCTTGCCGGCTGACAGGAGACCGGCGATTGTTTCAGAACCGAAGCGACGTCTCAGGCCCGATCGAAAGGTTTCAAAATGGGCAGGTCGGAAAACCATATTCGCCTGCTCATTGGGCGGATGGAAGACAAACCAGCACATATACCCAATACGCCCGCTTCGTTTTTAGTGCACTATTCTGATGAATATTTTTATGAGCTGTCCGCTTACCTAACATCAATTGCAAGTTTTCTTCATATTCCTGAATTCTATAAGGACAGAGAGGTGGCCGGTTGGCGCCCCGATGACTGCGCAGTTTTCCAGTCCAGACGCGCCGGCAAATTTATCGCATGGAAGCCCTATGAAACGCTAAGCCAGCTCGCGCATAATCTAAATCCGCCCGATTTCGAATTTGTGGAAATTGATGCGTCGTATTCGGAAGACAATTCTCCTGCGCAGTTCGGGGCCATTTCGCACCTGTTCGATTCGTATGGCCGTTCCCTTATAACTAGCTATTACCAGAAGCAGCAATATAGACTCAGAGAATACTATGGCCCGATCGCTTCGTGGCCGGAAGTCTGGCGTTTTGGAAAAATTGTGCGTGATGCGATGGCCCACAACGGGCGAGTACATATCAGCGACGAAAGGCTTGGTGCCACTTGGCGTGGCCTCTCCTATTCAATTGCCGACAATGGTCGCGAAGTATTGAATGGCGACCTGCTTACCGGCGACCTAATTTACCTACTTCGGGACCTCGACAACGAGCCACGCTAATCTGCACCATGTGTAAGCCCCCTCACCCGCTCCGCGCCACCCTGCCCTCCAGCGGATAGGCGGGATCCGTATAGCCCGGCGTCGAGGGATGGCCCGCCGGCACCAGCCGGTCCACCAGTGCCTCGTCGGCCTTCGTGAACCCGTATCCCGGCGCGCCGAGATAGTCCTCGAACTGCTCCATGGTGCGCGGGCCGGCGATGGCCGCGGTCACGAAGGCGTTGTTCAGCACCCAGGCGGTGGCGAACTGGCCCGGCGTGATGCCGCGCTTCTCGGCATGGGCCTTCAGCTTCTGGGCGATGACGAGCGACTCCTTGCGCCATTCCGTCTGCATCATGCGGCTGTCGGCGCGGCCCGCGCGCGAGCCTTCCGGCGGCGGCGCCTTGGGGTCGTACTTGCCGGAGAGGATGCCGCGGGCGAGCGGCGAATAGGGTACGACGCCGAGGCCGTAGAAGCCGCAGGCCGGCAGGTGCTCCACCTCGGGCATGCGGTTCATGGCGTTGTAGTAGGGCTGGCTGACGACGGGGCGGTCGATGCCCATGCGGTCTGCGAGATTGCAGATCTCGGCGATGCGCCAGGAGCGGTGGTTGGAGACGCCGTAATGGCGGATCTTACCCTGCCGGATGAGGTCGCCGAGGGCGCGGACCGTCTCCTCCAGCGGCGTGCCGTGGTCTTCCTTGTGGAGGTAGTAGATGTCGATGACGTCGGTGCCGAGCCGCTTCAGCGAGGCCTCCACGGCGCGCATCATGTAGAGGCGCGACAGGCCGCGGTCGTTGGGGCCGGGGCCCGTCGGGTTGGCGAGCTTCGTCGCCAGCACCCAGTGGGACCGGTCGGCCTTGATCGCCCGGCCGGTGATCTCCTCCGAGCGGCCCTCGGTATAGACGTCCGCCGTATCGATGAAGTTGACCCCCGCGTCCTTGGCCCGGGCGATGATGCGGGCGGCGTCCTTCTCGTCGGTCGGGCCGCCGAACATCATCGTGCCGAGACAGATGGGCGAGACCTTGAGGCCGGAACGGCCGAGATTGCGGGGCGTCATGGGCGTTTCCTGTCGTGACTTCGGCACAGTAGGCCGCGCCTCCGGTCAAAAGAAAACCACCGCCCCTGCATGCGAGGCCCGGCGAAACCACCCGGCCGGCGCGGTCGTCACGCCGCCTGGGCGAGCGCGGCCTTGAGGAGCTTCGTCGCCTGGTCGGCGGTCATCGGCTCGCCGAAGGCGAAGCCCTGCGCGTAGTCGCAGCCGAGCTGGAAGAGCTCGACGGCGTCGGCGTCGCTCTCCGCCCCTTCCGCCACCACTTCCATGCCGAGGTCCTGGCCGAGCGCGATGATGGTCCTGAGGATCACCGGGCGCACGCCGCGCTGGTCGGCACGCACGAAGCTCTTGTCGATCTTGATCGTGTCGAAGGGGAAGCGCTGGAGATAGGCGAGCGAGGAGTAGCCGGTGCCGAAATCGTCGAGCGACAGGCCGGCGCCGAGTTCGCGGATCCGGTGCAGCATCTGCGCCGCATATTCCGGATTCTCCATGACCAGGCTCTCGGTCAGCTCGAGTTTCAGCGAGCCGCGCGCGACGGTGGAGCGGGCGAGCACGCCCTTCAGATCCTGCAGCAGGTCGTGGCGCAGCAGCTGCCGGCTCGACACGTTGACGGCGGTGAAGAGTGGCGGCTCCAGCGGCATGATCTGCTGCCACGCGGCGAGCTGGCGCGCCGCCCGGTCCATGACGAAGAGGCCGAGCTCGACGATGAGGCCGGTTTCCTCGGCGATGGCGATGAAATCGGCCGGCGGCAGGCGCCCGAGGCGCGGATGGTCCCAGCGCACCAGCGCCTCGAAGCCGGCGAGCGTGCGGTCGGCAAGGCGCACGACGGGCTGGTAGACGATGGCGATCTCGCCGCGCTCCAGCGCCCGCCTCAGATCGCTCTCCAGCGCCAGACGGTCGCTCTTGTGGGCGCGCAGCGCCGGCTTGAACACCTCGATGCGGTCGCCGCCGAGGCGCTTGGCGTGATAGGCGGCGAGTTCGGCGTCCTTCAGGAGGTCGTCGCGCTTGCGCTGGGTGCCATCGGCGAGCGCGATACCGATGGAGCCCGTGAGGAAGATCTCCCGCTCGCTGAAGGCGATGGGCGCGCGCAGCGCCTTGCGGATGGTCTCGGCGAAGCCCGTGATTCGTTCCGGCGTGCGCTCGGAGACGAGGATGATGCCGAACTGGTCGCCGTTGAGCCGCGCCAGCGTGTCCTGCGGTTTCAGGAGCCTGGCCAACCGCCGTGACACGGTGAGGAGGATCGAATCCCCGACCGAGATGCCGACGGAATCGTTGACCTGCTTGAACCGGTCGATGTCGAGCACCAGCACGGTCGGCCGGCGCGGATCGTCGCCGTGGCCGCTCATCAGCGAGGCTTCTAGCCGGTCGAGGAAGAGTTCGCGATTGGGCAGGCCGGTGAGGTTGTCGTGCACCGCGTCGTGCAGCAGCCGCTCCTCCGCCGCCTTGAACTCGGTGATGTCGGCGAGCGTGCCGACGAGGCGCACCACCTCGCCATCCGAGCCGACCACGGGCCGGGCCCTGAGCATGATCCAGAGGAAATGCCCGTCGGCGGAGCGCAGGCGGAACTCCTCGACGAGGCGGCCGCGGCGATGCTCCACCACCGTGTCCAGGGTGGAGCGGATGCGGTCGCGGTCGGCCGGGTGCAACGCCTCGACGAACTTGGTGGCGACGCCTTCCAGCGTGCCGCGTTTCAGGCCGAGCTGGGCCTCCAGCTCCGGCCCGACCCAGATGCGGTTGGTGCCGACGTCCCAGTCGAAGATGATGTCGCCGGCACCGGTGAGAGCGAGCGCCTTGCGTTCGGTGTCGGAGACGAGGCCGCGCGGCACGCCGGCGCCCGAGAAGGCGTGCTGCATCACCGTGAAGCCGATGAGCATGACCAGCAGCACCAGCGCGCCGAGCAGGGCGGGCGCGGCGATCTCGTTGTTGAGGCGGCCCGACACCATGAGCAGCGCCGCCCCCGACCAGACCATGAACAGCGCCCAGGTCGGCAAGAGGTTGATGGCGCGGTCGTAGCGCAGGAAGGAGAGGTAGACGAGGATCACCGTGCCGAGGATGGTCACCGCGCCGATGCCGAGCCGGGCGATGCCCGCCGCGATCGGCGGGTCGAACCAGGCGACCGTCACCATGCCGCCGGCGAAGGCGAGCCACACCGCCATCAGCACGGTGTAGCGCACGTGCCAGCGGTTGAGGTCGAGATAGGCGAAGAGGAAGATCATCAGGGTTGCGGAGAGGATGGCCTCCGCCACCGCCCGCCAGAAGGCGACGGCCGCCGGGCCCAGCTCCATCACCCGCGTCCAGAAGCCGAAGTCGAGCGCCAGCGTGCCGAGCACCGCCCAGGCCAGCAGCGCCGCCGCCGGGAACATGAGCGAGCCCTTCACCACGAAGAGGATGGTGAGGAACAGCGCCAGCAGGCCCGAAATGCCGAGGATGATGCCCCGGTAGAGCGTGAAGGAGTTCTCGCGGTCCTTGAAGGCGTCGGGCTGCCACAGAGTGATCTGCGGGATGCGCGGGTCGTGCAGCTCGGCGACGAAGGTCACCGTCGTGCCGGGGTCGAGAGTGATGAGGAAGACGTCCTGGTCCACCGCGTTCTGCCGCTCGGGCCGGAACCCCTGGCTCGGCGTCAGCGACACCAGGCGCTGGGCGCCGAGATCGGGCCGCAGCAGGCCGGAGCGGATCAGCCGGTAATGCGGCACGACCACCAGCCGGTCGACCTGCTCGTCGGTGGCATTGGCGAGGGTGAAGACCGCCCAGACGGCGCTCGAATCCGTGCGCGTCTGGCGCACCTCCATGCGGCGGACGATGCCGTCGCTCCCCGGCGCGGTGGGCACCGAGACGCGGTCTCCCTCCCCCGGCACGAAGGTGACGGCGCGGCCGAGATTGATCGCAGGCGACCCCGACGTGACGGCCACGGGATCGGCGGCCTCGGCAGGCGGGGTGCCGGACATGAGGCCGCAGGCGAGGGCCAGCAGCAGCACGAGGGGACGCAGGAGGACGCGGATGTGTCGCACGCGGAACAGTCGGAGCCTTGTCGTGACCACTGGTTCTGGAACAGGCGTCACGCCATGAGCCCCGCTTGTGGCGCCAATGCGGCGCCCGTTCACATGCTTGGGCACTGACTTAGCCGCGCCGCGCGGCGCGGAGCAAGGGTCGCGATACCGTTTTGGCGGCTAGTCCAGCGTTTTCGCATGGCGATCGAAGGCCTCCGGCAGGATGGAGGTGCCGGCTCCGGGCAGTTCCGGCCGGACGAGGTCGCCGTCGCGCACGGTCACCGGCTCCGCGAAACAGGCGGCGATCCAGGGAATGTACTCGAAGGACGACGTCGCCGGATGCCAGAAGGACAGGTGCGCATGGACCTGCCCCATGTCGCCGGCATGGGCGACCACCGGCAGCCGCGCCGCATGGGCGGCCTCCGCGACGCGGATATATTCGGTGATGCCGGCGAGCCGCGCGACGTCCGGCTGGACGTAATGCATGGCGCCGCGGCGGATGAAGTCGGAGAAGGCCTCGGCCGTGTAGAGCTGCTCGCCGAGCGCCACGGGAATGCCGCCCTCCGCCGCCAGCCGCACATGGCCCTCCACGTCGTCGTACCAGAGCGGTTCCTCGAACCAGAGGAGGTCGAGTCCGGCCGCACGGCGTGTGAAGCGCAGGCAGGTCGCGAGGTCCCAGCGGCCGTTGGCGTCGGTGGCGATGGTGACGCGGTCGCCGAGGGCGCGGCGGAGGGCGGCGAGCCGGTCGATGTCCCGGCCGATATCCGCAGAGCCGACCTTCACCTTGATGCCGCGGAAGCCCTCTTCCTCCACCGCCCGGCGGGCGCCGGCGAGAAGCTCCTCGTCGGAGAGCGACAGCCAGCCGATGTCGGTGTTGTAGGCGGTGAGCCGCTCCGAGGTCGCCCCGCCCAGCAGGCGCCAGAGCGGCAGATCCGCGGCCTTGGCCTTGAGGTCCCAGAGCGCCACGTCGACGGCGCCGAGGGCGAGATGGGCGATGCCGGCCCGGCCGATCCATTGCAGCGGCGGATGGCGGGCGACCTTCTGCCAGAGCCGGGTGACGTCGCGCTCGTCCTCGCCCACCAAGAGCTCGGCCACGGAGGTGCCGATGCAGCGGGCGATCAGCCGGTCGCCGGAGAGATCGGCATGGGTGCCGGTGAAGCCTGTGCCGACCCGGCCGTCGCGGGTGTGGATGCGGCAGCCGACCACGCCCCAATGCGAGAGCGTGTGCGTCGAGTCGGAGATCGAGGAGCCCGTCACCGGCACGTGCAGGATGAAGGGCTCGATGCGGGCGATGGTCATGGGGCGGCCCCGGTTGAGGCCGGCAGTGTGGGCGGCACCGGAGCCGGGCTCAAGGGCGCCGGAGGGGAGAGGGGCATCTACCTGCTCGGCGTGTCTCGTCTTTCTGCCCCTCACCCTTACCCTCTCCCCGCATGCGGGGAGAGGGGAGCACCAGCGTTGCGCTTCAACGGGAGCGGAACGCCTGGCTCCACAGCAGAACCTGATTTACGACGCAAAAGTCCCCCTCTCCCCGCCTGCGGGGAGAGGGTAAGGGTGAGGGGCGTTTTGAAGAGCCAGGGGAAAGCGGCTCCCCAAACGACGAAGGCGGGCATCGCTGCCCGCCTCCCTCAATCCGTCATGTGCGCCGGCCTCAGGCCTGCGGCTGCGGCTCCAGCCCGTCGTCGTTGGCGGGGCGGCGGCCCTTGCCGGCCGAGGGCACGGCGGAGTGCCGAGGCTGGTTCTTGTCCGGCTCGGCGTCGCGCACCGGCGGCTTGCCCGCCAGCAGATCGCGGATCTCGTCACCCGTCAGCGTCTCGTATTCGAGCAGCGCCTCGGCCACCTGGATGAAGGCGTCGTGGTTCTCGGTGAGGATGCGCTTGGCCTCCTCATAGCCCTCCTGCACCAGCCGCTTCACTTCCTTGTCGATCTTCTGCGCCGTCGATTCGGAGATGTTCTGCTGCCGGCCCATCGACATGCCGAGGAAGACCTCTTCCTGGTTGTCGCCATAGGCGACCATGCCGAGCTCCTCGGAGAAGCCCATACGGGTGACCATGGCGCGCGCCATCTTGGTCGCCTGGTCGATGTCGCCGACGGCGCCGGAGGTGACGTTCTCCTTGCCGAAGGTGATCTCCTCGGCGACGCGGCCGCCCATCGCCACCGCCAGGTGCGAGGTGTATTCCTTGTACTTCATCGAGTAGCGGTCGCCCTCGGGCAGGAACTTCACCATACCGAGCGCGCGGCCGCGCGGGATGATCGTCGCCTTGTGCACCGGCAGGCCGGCCTTCACGTTGAGGCCGACGACCGCGTGTCCCGCCTCGTGATAGGCGGTGAGCTTCTTCTCTTCTTCCGACATGGCCATCGAGCGGCGCTCGGCGCCCATCATCACCTTGTCCTTGGCGTCTTCCAGGTCGGACATGGTGACCATGCGCTTGCCGCGGCGGGCGGCAAGCAGCGCGCCCTCGTTGACGAGGTTCATCAGGTCGGCGCCGGAGAAGCCGGGCGTGCCGCGGGCGATGATCTTGAGGTCGACGTCGGGCGCCAGCGGCACCTTGCGGGCATGGACCTTGAGGATCTTCTCGCGGCCGTTCACGTCCGGGTTCGGCACCACGATCTGTCGGTCGAAGCGGCCGGGGCGCAGCAGCGCCGGATCGAGCACGTCCGGACGGTTGGTCGCGGCGATGATGATGATGCCCTCGTTGGGCTCGAAGCCGTCCATCTCGACGAGGAGCTGGTTCAGCGTCTGCTCGCGCTCGTCGTTGCCGCCGCCGAGGCCGGCGCCGCGATGGCGACCGACCGCGTCGATCTCGTCGATGAAGATGATGCAGGGCGCGTTCTTCTTGGCCTGCTCGAACATGTCGCGGACGCGGGATGCGCCGACGCCGACGAACATCTCGACGAAGTCCGAGCCCGAAATGGTGAAGAAGGGCACGTTGGCCTCGCCCGCCACCGCCTTGGCGGTGAGGGTCTTACCCGTGCCGGGCGGGCCGACGAGCAGCACGCCGCGCGGGATGCGACCGCCGAGCCGCTGGAACTTCTGCGGGTCGCGCAGGAATTCGACGATCTCCTGCAGGTCCTGCTTGGCCTCGTCGATGCCCGCCACGTCCTCGAAGGTGACGCGGCCATGGGCCTCGGTGAGGAGCTTCGCCTTGGACTTGCCGAAGCCCATGGCCTTGCCGCCGGCGCCCTGGATCTGGCGCGACATGAAAATCCACAGGCCGATCAGCAGGAGGACCGGGAACCACTGGGCCAGCAGCGCCACGAACCACGGAACCTGCTCGCCGGGAGCGCGGGCCTGGACCTGCACGCCCTTGTCGACCAGGCGCTGGGTCAGGCCCGGGAACGGCGGGGCGTAGGTCTGGAAGGTGCGCCCGTCGGTGTAGTGGCCGGTCAGCTCCGGCCCCTGGATGGTCACGTCGCGAACGCGGCCGGCATCGGCCTCGGAGAGGAACTGCGAGAAGGGAAGGTCGGACGAACCGGCGCGCTGCTGCGGGCTCTGGAACAGCGTGAAGAGCGCCAGGAGCAACAGGACGATGATCACCCACAGGGCCAGATTGCGGAAATTGGAGTTCATCGCTTGTCCATCCCTAGGGTGTCGCCGCCGCGAGGCGCCGAAATGGCGCGCAAGCCATGTTCATGCTCATGCGTCGTGCGGCATAACCCTTACCCGTCCCAATGTAGGAGCGCGCGGGGGTCTTGCCAAGGAGCAGAAGCGCCGCCGTGGTGAGGCGTTGTGCCTCGTGGCCTTTTGCGGTCAACCGATCCTCAGTCCGACCTACGAGCCGGCTGGCGCGGCGGCTCCCGCGCCACGATGACGCGCCCCGCCGCGGTGACCGTCACCAGCGCGCCCTGCAGCGTCTGCCGCAACGGCCCGCCCTCGGCGATCGCCATCAACACCGCGCCGGCGAGCGCCTCCAGCGCCTCCAGCCGCTCCCGCGCGCCGTCGGGGGCAACCTCCCGCAGCACCGCCGCGAGGAGCTGCTGCACGTCGATGAAGGGCCTGTCGAGCCAGCCGGTCGCGTCGAACACCACCGTGCCGGGCACCACGCTCTGCTGGCGCGAGGCGGTGTCGAGATCGGCGGCGTGCCGGGCGAGCGCATCCTCGATCATCCTGATGCGCCCGGCGAGGATGGCCAGTCGCTCGGCGTCGAGCCCCTCATCCGCGAGCGCCGGCAGCATCTGCCGCAGCCGGACGCGTGTGAAGCCGGGGTCGCGGTTCGACGGGTCGTCGACGGGCACGAGGCCGGCCGCCCCCGCCGTGGCGGCGAGGCGCGCCTTCGGCACCCACAGGAAGGGCCGGAGAATGTCCATGCCCTCGCGCCGGCTGGCAGTCGCCATGCCCTTGAGGCCGAGCGGGCCGGACCCGCGCGCCAGCCGCATGAGCACGGTTTCGGCCTGGTCCTCGAGATGATGGGCGACGACGATCGCGCCGGCGCCGACCGCACGGGCATGGTCGGCGAGGAGGCGGTAGCGTGCCTCGCGGGCCGCCTCCTGCAATCCACTGGCGGGTTTCCCGCCCTCCCAGCGCAGGATCTGCGCGGTGAGGCCGAGCCCGGCTGCGGCCGCGACGACGCCGGCGCATTCGGCCGCCGCCGCGGGCCTCAGTCCGTGGTCGACGCAGGCGACGGAGAGGGCCGGCACGGCGCCGCCCATGTCGCGCCAGCGGGCGAAGGCCGCCATCATCCCACAGGAATCGGGCCCGCCGGAGACGGCGAGGACCAGGTGGTCATGGGATGGCAGGGAGGAGAGAAGGTCGCGGATGTCGTCGTCGGCGAGGGGCGCTGCCGCCTCGGCCTCAGCAGCTGGCACGGCGCTGCTCGCTCACCACGGCGGTCTTCGTCGAGGCGTTGGCGTTCGGATACTTGCGGTTGAACTCGGCATAGGCGGCGCAGGCCGCCTCGCGCTCGCCCAGCGCATTGAGCGACTGGCCGAGGCGCAGCAGGCTGGAAGGGGCCCGCGCCGTGCGCGGATAGTCCGTCGAGACCTTCAGGAACTGCTCGGCCGCCTCGCGGTACTGGCGGCGCTGGAACATGCTCTCGCCGAGCTGGTGGGTAGCGTCCCCCACCAGCCGGTCGCGCGGGTGGTTCTGCAGGAAACCGCGCAGGGCGATCTCCGCCTGCTCGTAGTCGCGCCGCTGGAGGAGGGCGAGCGCGGCATTGTACTCGTCGCGCGGCGAGGCGGCGATGACGGGCTGCGTGCCGGTGCTCCCCGTCGAGGGCACCGCGCCGGGGATGGCCGAGCGCGGTTCCGGCGGCTCAAGGCTCGGGTCGGCGGCCGCGCGGCCGGCGAGTTGGCCGAGGTCGAGCGGCGCATTGCCGCCACCGCCGCCGCCCTGGGCTGTGCGCGGCGGCGCCGCATTGGCGCCCGGGGGCAGCGCGCCGAGATCGCGCGGTGCACCCGGCGCGGACTGCTGCTCGGAGGGGTCGAAGACGTCGCCGCGCCGCTGCGGCTGCTGTTGCTGCTGCGAAGGGCGCGGCTGCTGGGCAGGACGGGCTCCGCCGCGGGCGTTCTCCAGCTCATTGAGGCGGAACTCGATGTCCGCCTGCATGCGCCGCTGCTGGTCCTCCATCTGGCGGACGCGGAACTGCGACTGTTCGAGCTGGCCGTTGAGGGAGCGGATCTGCGCCTCGAGGCGCTGGATCCTGTCCATCAGGTCGGCGGCGCTCTGCGCGCGCACCGGCATCGCGGCCAGCACCAGCACCACGGCCACAGCCCCCGCGCCTCCCGTCAGGCGGAACCAGGCTTTCGCCACCCGTCCGATCATCATCGCAGTCCCTCAGCCCTTCGCCTCGTGGCAATTCATGCGCGCAATTGGGCGAGATTTCGGCCCATTTCAAGCAAAAACGGCGCCCGGGTGCCCCGTGCGCCGTTTCCGCATGCGGTATCGCCGCAGATCAGGAGCCGGCGCCGCCGGACAGCACCGTCACCGAGCGGCGGTTCTGCGACCAGCAGGAGATGTCGTTGCAGACCGCCACCGGCCGCTCCTTGCCGTAGGAGATGGTGCGGATGCGGGCCGAGGAGATGCCGCGGGCCGAGAGATAGTCGCGCACCGTCTGGGCACGGCGGGCGCCCAGCGCGATGTTGTACTCGCGGGTGCCGCGCTCGTCGGCATGGCCCTCGATGGTGAAGGAATAGCGGCTGTACTGGTTCAGCCAGACAGACTGCTTGTCGAGGGTCGACCGGGCCTGGGGCGTCAGCTCGGACGAGTCGGTCTCGAAGAAGACGCGGTCGCCGACGTTGACGATGAAGTCCTGGGCGCTGCCCGGGGTCGCCGCACCGGCGCCGCCGGCACCGGCCTGGTTGGTGGGGTTCTGGGCGCAGGCGCCGAGCGCGAGGCCGAACGCCATGATGGCTGCAAACTTCAGATTGCGGCCGAGAGCCATGGTCAGCATGATGGTCTCCTTGACCTGAAACATGGGCGAAGCTCTATCAGGAATTCGGTTAAGCGAACCTTCCGGGATCGGACGTCCCCGGCGTGGCCTCGGTCACCAATCCTGTCTCACCGCCCGACGCCCGGTCGGTTATGATCCTGAATCGACGTTGTTTTTTGCGATTGGTCGGGCGGTGAGGCGTTAAATCCTCGCCGCCCGGCCAATCGCCCGGATGGTCAACCGTCCGTTAACGGACGGCGTCCCTCCGGCACCTGCCGCCGAATTGGCGACGGCACGCCTCCCGCATCACGGTGCAGCGTGACGAGACTGTGGCAGGCGGGTGGCGCTGGCGAGAAGCCTTCCCGGTAACGGCATGCGGCCGGCGGCTGTGGCCCGGATGCAACAACTCCAGGCTCACCGCCCCCAGCGCGTCGACCAGATCGCCGCCATGGTGGCGAGCCCGTAGACCACCATGGCGAAGCCGACGAGGGCGAACATGGTCCAGGCCGGCTGGCCGGTGGAGGCGAGCCACCAGCCGCCGACGGCGATGACGAGGAGCCGCGCCGTGCCGGCGAGAACCGGTCCGAAGACGCGCCCGGCGCCCTGCGCCGCGAAATAGAGGCAGAGCCCGAGCCCGTAGAAGCCGAAAGCGGGGCCGGCCCATACGAGATAGGATCGCGCCGCCTCGATCACGGCCGGATCGGCCGAGAACAGCCGCGCCCAGGCCTCCGGCATCAGCCAGCCCGCAACCCCCACCGCCCCGGTGACCACGAAGGCCATGAAGCCGCCGGTCCAGGCGGCCCGTCGGGCGCGCGGCGCATTGCCCGCGCCGATCGCCATGCCCACCATCGGCACCAGCGAGACGCCGATGGCGAAGGTGACCGGGATGAGCAGGAATTCCAGCCGCGAGCCGATGCCGTAGCCGGCGAGCGCCGCCTCGCCGAACTGGGCCACCAGCCGGGTGAGGATCAGCACCGTGAGGACCGACTGGAACGACGACAGCATGGCCACCGTTCCGACCTTGAGGATGTCGGCTGCATGGTCGAGGCGCAGGGCGACACCCGACAGCGGCAGCACGAACCGGCCCCGGCCCGAGCGCAGGTAGCGCATCAGCCAGAGCGCGCCGAGCCCGTAGGCGACCACCTGCCCGAGCCCGACCCCGGCCATGCCGAGGCGCGGAAGCGGGCCGATCCCGAGGCCGAACCCGCCACCGACGACGATCTGGATGGCGGCGACCGCCAGAAGGGTGGCGGACGGCACGGCCATGTTGCCCATGCCGCGCACCACGGACGCCAGCAGGTTGCACAGCCAGATGGCGAGAGCGCCGACGAAGACCACGTTGGAATAGACGAGCGCCTGGTCGAGTGCCGCGCCGCGGCCACCGAGCAGACGGTAGAGCGCCGGACCGATTCCGAGGAACAGCACGGTCATGCCGAGGCCGCCGGCCAACGCGATGAGCACCGTGTGGAAGGCCAGCGAGCGGGCGCGCTCGATGTCCCCTGCCCCCAGCGCCCGGCTGACGGCGGAGGAGACGCCGCCGCCCATGGCGCCGGCCGACATCATCTGCTGCAGCATCACCATGGGAAAGACGAGGGCCATGCCGGCCAGCGCCGCCGTGCCGAGGAGCCCGACATAGGCCGTCTCGGCGATGGCCACCGCGGCGGTGGCCACCATCGCCATCATGTTGGGGGTCGAGAGCCTCAGGATCGTCGCGACGATGGGCCCGGTGATGATCGGATTGCCGGCGGGTGCGGATGTCACGGTCATGGCGCCGGGTTCCGGGGGATGAGCAAGGGGAAGAGGCGGTGCGTCACAGCGAGAGCCGGGAGAGCGCCCCATCGAGTTGGGTGACGAGGGCGGCGCTCGCCTCCTCGCCGAGGGCGAGGCGCACCTCGTCCTGCGCCGCCGCCCAGCCGGGGCGGGCCTGCCGCAGGGCGCCGAGACCGGCCTCGGTCAGGGCGAGCCGCCGCGTCCGCCGGTCCGCCGCGTCGGGCGCGAGAGCGACGAGGCCGCGCTGCTGCAAGGGCCTGATGGTGCGGGTGAGCGTGGTCGGATCCATCACCATCCGCGCCGCCAGCTCGCCGATCGAGGGCGCATCCCCGGTGCGGACCTGCGCGAGCACGCCGAACTGGCCGATGGTCAGGCGATAGGGCTCCAGGTGGCGGTCGTAGATCTGCGACACCCGCCGCGCAGTCCGCCGGATGCGGGCGCAGATGCAGGGCAGGTCCGGCTGAGACACGGGGCGATTCATGCCGGCAGATTATCTGCATATGCAGGCAAGTCCAGCGGCCGGCAGCCTCGCCCCTTGCATGGCTGTTGCCCGCGCGCATAGGCTGAGGAGCACCGTCCGGAGGGCCCGCGCATGAGGCTTTTCTCCCGCATCGCCGCCGGCTGCGCGGCCTTGATCTGGGCCGGACAGGGGTTCGCCGCCGATCCACGGACCTGCCCGGTCTCCCCGGACGTGGTCGCCGCCGCCGACCTGCTCCTGGTCGACCCGCGCAACGAGCGCCGCTTCTGGCGCGATCGCTTCGGCGCCGACGCCGCCTATCTGCTGATCCGCTACGGCGAACTGCCCGAGGCAGCCGCGGCCTCTCTGGTGAACGGGCTCGCGGCGCGGCCGAAGCCTCCCCAGCGCATCGAGGAGCTCCGCCTCGCCATGCTGCCGACGGCCGAGCGCAAGGCCGCCTATCTCGCCGCGCGCACCTCGCCCCTGCCCGGCCCGGGCACTCTCTCGGTCCTGCGCGCCTTCGTCCTCGACGGCGAGGCGGACTGGCTCTTCGCGGACATCGCCCGCGCCGCGGCGGCGGGAGCGCCGGCCCAGGCGGTGGGGGCGCTGCAGGTCACCCTCGCCCGCGCCCTGGCCGATCTCGACCGCGACACCAACCTCCGGGTCGCGGAGCGGGCGGAAGCGCATGGCCTCTGGACCCTCGCCCGCGACCTCGCCGCCTATCGCGGCGATATGGAGGCCTGGCTCGCCGTCGTCAGGCGGTCGCCGCAGCCCCCGGCCGACGCCCGGTCTCTCGCTGCGCTGTTCGCGCCCGTCTGGCGGGGCAGCCTGATGCCCGGTCTCGCGCGCCCCGCTCGCGATGCCCTGCCCGCCGACCTCCGCGCCGCCGTCGATCTCCTCGACGCCGGCCGACCGGCCGGAGCCGAGGGTTTCGACACGGTTCTCGACCTCCTCGGCGTCACGCCGGCCGCGACCATCCTCGCCACGGCCATGAACCAGACCGGCGAGCCTCGCCTCGGCAGCGAGGTGGCCGCTCCGCTGCTGAAGGGCATCCGCGACCGGCAGATCGATCCGGCCGCCGATGGCGACGCGATCAGGGCGCTGATCCTGGCGGGAACGGTGAGGGTGCTGGGCGCCGAGCGCGCACGCACCCTGCTCGCCTCCTTCCCCGGACCCGGCGACACCTGGCCGGCGGGCAACGCCCTCGTGACCCTGGAGAGATCCCTCACCCGCCGCAGCCTCGCCGCCTATGTGCGCGGGGAAGCCCCGGCGCCGCCGCGCCCGCCGCTGCTCTCGGTCGATTTCGACTGGTCGGGCTGGCTGAACGCGGCGCAGTCCATCCGCCGAGGCGAGCCGGCGCCGGACAGCTATCGCATCGTCGAGGCGGAGGTTCTCTTCGCCGCCGGGCGCCATGCCGCGGCCCTGGGCCTTCTGCGGGCGCTGGGACCCACCGACGAGGTGCGCCAGCAGGCCCACACCATGCTCGTCGCGCTCGACCAGCGCTGTGGCGGTACCCTCTGGCCGCAGGCGCCGGTGTCCGAGCCGCTCTACCGCTTTCCGCCGCGGCGGAGCTGAGCCTCAGCGCAGCGTCGGGCTCCAGGCCGGGTCGGAGGCGAAGCTCGGCGTCGGGACGATGTTCTCGGCGCGGGCGAAGATGTCGGCCTGGAACAGCTTGGGACCCGCCCCCTGCTCGCGGAAGAACATGACGAAGAGGCCGTTCGGCGAGAAGGTCGGTCCCTCGTTGTGAAAGCCCGAGGTGATGATGCGCTCGCCCGAGCCATCCGGCTTGATGACGCCGATGGCGAACTGGCCGCCGCCTTGGCGGGTGAAGGCGATGTAGTCGCCGCGCGGCGACCAGACCGGGGTGGAATAGCGCCCCTGGCCGAAGGAGATGCGGTTGGCGCCGCCGCCCCCGGCGCTCATCACGTAGAGCTGCTGGCCGCCGCCGCGATCGCTCTCGAAGACGATCTGGCTGCCGTCCGGCGAATAGGAGGGCGAGGTGTCGATCGCCGAACCGTCGGTCAGGCGCACCGCCGCGCGGGAGCGCAGGTCGAGGGAGTAGAGCGAGGAGCCGGAGCCCTGCTGCAGCGACAGCGCGATGCGCTGCCCGTCCGGCGAGAAGCGCGGCGAGAAGGTCATGCCGGGGAAGTTGCCGACCTGCTCGCGCTGACCGGTCTCGATGTTGAGGAGATAGACCCGCGGCTCACCGCCGGCATAGGCCATGTAGGTGATGTCCTGGCTCGACGGCGAGAACCGCGGCGTCAGCACGAGGTCGCCGCCGCGGGTCAGGTAGCGCACGTTGGCGCCGTCCTGGTCCATGATGGCGAGGCGCTTCTGGCGTCGGTCCTTGGGACCGGTTTCGTCGACGAAGACGATGCGGGTGTCGAAATGGCCCTTCTCGCCGGTGACGCGCTCGAAGATCTGGTCGGAGACGAGATGGGCGATGCGCCGCCAGTTCTGCTCCTGGGTGGCGAACTGCTGGCCGTGGAGCTGGCCGCCCTGGGCAACGTCCCACAGGCGGAACTCGACGCGCGAACGGCCGTCGGCACCGCGGCCGGCGCGGCCCGTGACGATCGCCGCCGCCCCGAGCTGGCGGAACTGGGCGAAGTTCGGCGGCTGGTCGGGATCGAGCGTCGCATTGCCGTAGGCCTGCTTCTCGATGATGCGGAAGAAGCCGGAGCGACGGAGATTGTTCTCGATGACGCCGGAGATGTTGCGGCCCATGTCGCCCTCGCCGCCGAGATTCGGCACGACGATGGGGAAGGGCTGCACCTGGCCACGACGAATGTCGATGACGGGCGGGGCGCCCTGCGCCAGCGACCAGGGGGAGAACAGGCTCGTGCCGGCGATGGCGGTGCCGGCGGAGAGGATGGTGCGGCGGTTCAGAAGCAGGGTCATGATCAGGTCTCTTGAGGCCTTCAGATGGCGCTGGCATGGCGGTTCGTCGAGAACCTCACGACAAGCCGGCGCAACACGTCCGTCAGCGCATCATTTCCTTGGGGTCGAAGTTGAGGACGACTTCGCGCCACGTGTCGTAGCGCTCGCGCGGCAGCCGCACCCCGCCCTCGGCCGAGCAGCGCATGACGGCGCGCACGGCGGAATTGGCCAGAACCTGGAAGTTGGAATCGCTGCGGGGGTTCTGCACCTCGGGACGGGCGGTCACGGTACCGTCGGGATTGAAGGAGACGCGCAGCCGCACCGCCGGGCTGTTGCCCTCGCGCGCCGCGATCGGAATTTCCCAGCACCGCTCGGCCCAGGCGCGGATGGCGTCGATCTCGCGACCGGTGATGCGGGCGGCCGAGCCCGTCGTGGTGCCCAAATTGTTGTTCCGGCCGACTGTGGCGCCCGTCGCCTCGGTGCGCGTGGCGGCCCGCCGGTCGTTCTCCTGCGAGCGGCTGGTGGCCAGCCGGGCGGCGATGGAATTGGGGTCGAACTGCCGGGAATTGGCCTGTTCCAGCCGCTGCCGCTCCGCCCGTTCGCGGGCCTCGCGCTGCTGGCGTTCACGGGCCTCTCGCGCGACGCGTTCACGCTCCTGCCGCTCGCGCGCCTCCCGCTGCTGGCGTTCCTGGCGTTCGCGGGCCTCGCGCTGTTCCTGCTCGCGGCGCGCCTGTTCCTGACGCTGCTGTTCCTGGCGCTGCTGCTCGCGGCGGGCTTGTTCCTGGCGCTGCTGTTCCTGGCGGCGCTGCTCCTCCTCGCGCTTCTGGCGGGCCTGGAGTTCGGCCTCCTTGGCGGCGAGGTCCTCCTGCTGCTGCTCGGCGGCCGCGGCCGGCGGCGTCGGCCGCGGCTGGGGCTGCGGCGGCACCGGCATCGAGGGCTGGACGGCGGCGAGCTGGGCGGGGCGCGCGGCCGGCGGCGGCGGGGCCGCGGCCTCCTCCGGCTTCGGCTCGGGCACCGGGGGGCGCGGCGGCGGGGGCGGCGGCACGTCGGTGTTCTGCACCCGCTCGCGGGCGACGGGAAGCGTCGCCGGGTCCTGCGTCTGGCGCTCTTCCGGCGCCTGGCGGTCGACGACGCGCTGCGGCGTCGGCGTCTGCTCGCCGCGGCGGTCGCCGCGGGTCGACTGCGCCGGCTCGTCGGAGACGATCTCCACCGGCACGCTCTCGCCCTCGTCGACCTTCGAGGGCGACGTCAGGAAGCCGACGAGGCCCGCGACCACGAGGAGCACGTGCCCCGCGACCGAAACCCCGTAACCGACCTTCTGCGGGTGGAGCGCCAAAGCCTGTCCCTGCCCTGCCCTCAGCGCGTCGCGCGCTCGGTGGCGACCAGCGCCACCTTGGTGAAGCCGCCGCCCTTCAGCTGCGACAGGACGTCCATGATGGCCTGGTAGTTCGCCGCAGCGTCACCGCGCACGAAGATGCGCTCCTCCGCGCCGTTCTGGGCGCGGGTTCGGACGCGCTCGACGAGCGCCGCGGACTCGACCTTGTCGTCGCCGACGAAGATCTCGCCGTTCTGCCGCACCGAGACGGTGATCGGCGGCTTGTCCTGCTGGATGGCGCGGGCCGAGGCCTGCGGCAGGTCGATCGGCACCGACACCGTCATCAGCGGCGCGGCGATCATGAAAATGACGAGGAGCACGAGCATCACGTCCACGAAGGGCGTGATGTTGATCTCGTTCATGACGTGGGAGCGGCGCCGGCGGCGACCGCCGCCCCGTCCGCCACCGCCACCGCCACCTGCGAGTTGGGCACCCATGTGGCTGGCTCCTTACGCCGCGCGCTGGTCGTAGCCGCCGGCCTGCTGGTCGATCTGGCGCGACAGGATGGCGGAGAACTCGTCGGCGAAGCCCTCGAGGCGGCTGGCGATCTTGTTCACCTCGCCGGCGAGCTTGTTGTAGGCAATGGTCGCGGGAATGGCGGCGACGAGGCCGATGGCGGTGGCGAACAGCGCCTCCGCGATGCCCGGCGCGACGACGGCGAGCGAGGTGTTCTTCGACACCGCGATGGCCTGGAAGGCGGTCATGATGCCCCAGACGGTGCCGAACAGGCCGATGAAGGGGCCGGCCGACGCGACGGTGGCGAGCACCATCAGCCGGGCCTCGAGCCGCTCGACCTCACGCTGGATGGTGACGTTCATCACCCGGTCGAGGCGCTGCTGCAGGCCGGCGAAGGAGCGCGAGGCCGTCTCGTGGCTGCGCTTCCACTCGCGCATGGCGGCGACGAAGAGCGCGGCCATGGCCGTGGTGGGACGCTGTGCCAGAGAGCGGTAGAGCTCCTCAAGGCTCTGGCCGGACCAGAAGACCTGCTCGAAGCGGTCCATCTGCGTCTTGGTCCGGCGATACATGATGATTTTCTCGACGATGATCGCCCACACCCAGATGGAGGCGGCGACGAGCCCGAGCATCACGCCCTTGACCACCCAGTGGGCGGCCCAGAACAGGCCCCAGAGGGAAACATCGTGGGAGGCGACCGCGGCTGCGTCGGCGGGGGTCATGGCAAAATCCTTTTCGCGACAGGCGGCTCTGAGGTCGCGCGAACGTTCCGGCCCTGGTCGAAAACACGGGAGGACCGCGGCAACTGCACCAATTGACGCTCAATCGTCCCTGGAAGGGGCGAAATGGCCCCTGAATGTGTCTTGACCGTGGCGCGGAACGTGCTTCCGCGTGGTCACCTACCAAGCCATTGATAAGGTTAAGGACGGGTTATCTTCGGCACTGCATCATGAATGATGCGTCAGCGCATCGGGACAAGGCCGGACTGCCGGCGGGTGGACCCTGTCGCGCCGGCGAGAACCGGCGTCGCTGGCCATATCCCGCTCGTTGGCCGCTAACAAGCTCACTGGCGAAGATGTGACCTGCTGGTGCGGCCCGGCGCGCGGAGCCGAGACCGCTGTCAGGCAGCCCCCGTCTCCCGCGGCGTCATCGCCTGCCGCAGCCCGTCGGGGATGCGCACCGGTTTTCCGCCGGCGAGGAAGGCGACGCGCACGCTCGCCTCCACCAGCACCTCCCCGCCGCGCTTGACGCGCTGCGCAAGGTTCAGCGTCGCGCCCTTCACCACCTCGGTGCGCGTCTCCACCGTCAGCACGTCGTCGATGCGCGCGGGCTTCAGGAACTCGATGCCCATGGAGCGCACGACGAAGAAGAAGCCGCCACCGGCTTCCTCCTTGGCCGTTTCGAACAGGTCGCCTTGCGCCACGCCAAGGAGCCGCAGGAAATCCGTGCGACCGCGTTCCATGAAGCGCAGGTAGCTGGCGTGGTAGACGACGCCGGAAAAGTCGGTGTCCTCGTAATAGACGCGGACGGGGAGGATATGCGTCTCGCCGTCGATGCGGCCGGCCAGGTGGTGGCCATCGGTCATGCGGTAATCCCTTACGCTCGCCGAGTATCGGATCGTGCGAACCCGCTTAACGCGGCGATGGGACGAAAGCGAGGCACCGTTCCAGAAGGGTTCGCCCTGCGGAAACCGGGTGTCGACTTCGCTCCGGCCGCGTGCTCTAAGCCGCCGGCCTGCGCAACCGCGCATGGGCCATCGCATGAGACATCCCCACATGAAACCGATCCTGACGGCCGCCTTCCTGGCGCTGCTGACGACCTCCGCCATGGCGCAGGGCGCCGACACCTGCGCCGGCTACCTGAAGTCGCTCGCAGAGATGGAAGCGGCGATGAAGGCGGCCGGAACGGCGATGCCGCCGACCGACCCGAACGACGCCAAGATCATCGCCTATTGCCGCGCCAATCCGCGCGCCTCGCTCGCCGACGCCATGACCAAGGCGCTGCAGTAACCCGAGACGATGATCGCCGGTCCCCACGGGGGGCCGGCGGCTCACTCTTCCTCGTCGCCCTTGAAGAGCATGAACTGCGCCCCGTCGCGCTGCGGCTCGGCGAGGCCGAGGTGGCGGAAGGCGCCCGAGGTCAGGAGCCGCCCGCGCGGCGTCCGCTGCAGGAAGCCCTGCTGGATCAGGAAGGGCTCGATGATCTCCTCGATGGCGTCGCGCGGCTCCGACAGCGCCGCCGCCATGGTCTCGATCCCCACGGGACCGCCGCCATAGTTCAGCGCGATGGCTTTCAGATAGCGGCGGTCCATGGCGTCGAGCCCGGCATCGTCGACCTCCAGCCGCGTCAGCGCCTCGTCGGCGATGGTCCGGGTGATCGTGTCGGAATCCCGGTAGATGGCGAAGTCTCGCACCCGCCGGAGCAGGCGGCCGGCGATGCGCGGCGTGCCGCGCGCGCGCCGCGCGATCTCGTTCGCCCCGTCCGCCGTCATGCCGACGCCCAGTACCCGCGCGCCGCGGGTGACGATCAGCTCCAGTTCCTCCACCGTATAGAAGGCGAGGCGGATGGGGATGCCGAACCGGTCGCGCAGCGGCGTCGTGAGGAGGCCCGCCCGCGTCGTCGCGCCGACCAGGGTGAACTTGGCGAGGTCGATCTTCACAGAGCGCGCCGCGGGCCCCTCGCCGATGATCAGGTCGAGCTGGAAATCCTCCATGGCCGGGTAGAGGATTTCCTCGACCGCCGGATTGAGCCTGTGAATTTCGTCGATGAAGAGCACGTCGCGCTCTTCGAGGTTCGTCAGCTGCGCCGCCAGATCTCCCGCCTTGGCGATGACCGGGCCGGAGGTGGCGCGGAAGCCGACGCCGAGCTCCTTTGACAGGATCTGCGCCAGGGTCGTCTTGCCGAGGCCGGGCGGGCCGACGAAGAGCACGTGGTCGAGCGCCTCCCCGCGAGAGCGGGCCGCTGAGATGAAGACCTCGAGGTTGGAGCGCGCCTGCGCCTGGCCGATGAACTCGGCGAGCCGCTGCGGCCTGAGATGCGTGTCGGCATCGTCGTCGCGGCGTTCGGCGGAGAGGATGCGGTCGGTCTCGCTCAAGACGACAGTTCCTTCAGACCCATCCGGATCAGCGTCTGCGTGTTCGCTTCCTCGCCCGCCTTCTTCGCCGCCGCCGCGATGGCGGCCGCCGCCTGGGGCTGGCCGTAGCCGAGATTGGTCAGCGCCGAGATGGCGTCGGCGACCGGGCCTGCCACACGCTTCTCGTCGACGTCGCCGGCGAGCTTGGCGAGAGCCGGATCGATGTCGGTGAAGCCCGGCGCCTTGTCCTTGAGCTCGGTGATGATGCGCTCGGCGACCTTCGGCCCGACGCCGTTGGCCCGGCCGATGGCCGCCTTGTCGCGCAGGGCAATGGCGCTGGCGAGGTCGGAGGCCTTCAGCGCCGAAAGCACCGACAGCGCCACCTTGGCGCCCACCCCCTGCACCGCCAGCAGCAGCCGGAACCACTCCCGCTCGAGGTCGTTGGCGAAGCCGTAGAGGCGGATCATGTCCTCGCGCACCATGGTCTCGATGGAGAGCACGGCCGCCTCGCCCGCCGCCGGCAGCGACTGCAGGGTGCGCGACGAACAGTGGACCACGTAGCCGACGCCGTGGACGTCGACGATGACCCAGTCCGGTCCGTAGCTGTCGATGGTGCCCTTGAGCTTGCCGATCATGTGAGGTCCGCCGGTTTGAGCCTGCGCTTATAGCGGATTCGCCGGCGGCGCGGTCCCCCCGTCGCCGGCCCCGGGGCCTCACGTCGTCCGCCGGCGCCCTCGTCCTGAATCACCACGTGAAGAACTTGAATCGGAATATGGAGACCGGAATCGGGACGGCAGGTTCTGCCGTCAAGAGCCTGGCATTAAACGACTTTTGGCGCTCGACCTGAATCGGAACGGGAAGGACGTCGGGGCGCGTTCCGCGGCTCCCCTTGCCCCCGCCGGCCCTTTTGGCGAGACAGGGTCATGGCCCAGCCGATTCCCACATTCGCCCTCGAGCGGCGCGCCCTTAAGCAGGGATTCGCCCCCGTCGCAGGGGTGGACGAGGCCGGCCGCGGCCCGCTCGCGGGGCCCGTCGTCGCCGCCGCAGTAATCCTCGACCCGAGCGCCATCCCCAAGGGCCTTGCCGATTCCAAGGTTCTCGACGCCACCCGCCGCGAAGAGCTCTACGCGGCGATCACCCGCTCCGCCCTCGCCTGCGCCATCGCCTCGTCGGGACCGCTGCGCATCGACGCCACGGACATCCGCAAGGCGACGCTCCACGCCATGAGTCGGGCCGTCGCCGGCCTCTCCCTGCCGGCGCGCCACGTTCTCGTGGACGGCCGCGACGTGCCGCCCCTCCCCCTCGGCGTCTCGGGCGAAGCCATCGTCGACGGCGACGCGCTGGTGCTCTCCATCGCCGCCGCCTCGATCCTCGCTAAGGTCCATCGCGACCGCCTGATGGTCCATGTCGACGCCGCCCACCCCGGCTACGGCTTCGCCGTCCACAAGGGCTACGGGACGAAGGCGCACCGAGAGGCCATCGCGGCGCACGGCCCCTGCCTCCATCACCGCATGACCTTCGGCACGCTGAAGGCCACTGCCGAGTGAGGCAGCCGCACTGTCGCGGGCTTACAGCTCCAGCGTCTTCCGGATCGTCAGCATGTCGCGCCAGGCGAGCCGCTTGGCGATGGGGCTGCGCAACAGATAGGCCGGATGCAGCGTCGCGATGGCCCGGATCGTTCGCCCGCCGGCCTCGTAACCCGTCATCCGCCCGCGCATCTTCATGATGCCCTTGAGGCCGAGCAGCGTCTCGGTGGAGGGCGCGCCGACGCAGACCAGCAGCTCCGGCGCCTTCAGCTCGATCTGCCGGCGCACGAAGGGCTCGCAGATGGCGATCTCCTGCGGCGTCGGGGTGCGGTTGCCGGGCGGGCGCCAGGGGATGATGTTGGCGATATAGGCGTTGGTCTGCCGGTCGAGGCCGACGGAGGCCAGCATCCTGTCGAGGAGCTGTCCGGACTTGCCGACGAAGGGCCGTCCCTCCATGTCCTCCTCGCGGCCCGGCGCCTCGCCCACGAACATGACGCGGGCGTCGCGCGCACCGTCCTCGAAGACGGTGCGCGAGGCGGTCGCCTTCAGAGCGCAGCCCTCGAAAGCCTCGACGATGGCGCGGAGCTCGTCAAGGCTCTTCGCCGAGCGCGCCGCCTCCCGCGCCGCGGCCACCGCCGAATCGGGCGCCGGCGGCGCTCCTGCGGCGCTCACCGGCTGCGGCCGCGCCAGGGCCGGCGCGCGCGCGGCCTCCTGACGTGCGGCGAGAGCCTCGCGTCGGCGCGCTGCCTCCGCATCCGCCTCGGCGAAGCGGTCGACGGGATCCTCGCCGACGGCCACGTCCACCCCCGCGTCGCGGTAGAAGACGAGCAGCGCCTCGATTTCGTCCGGGGTGAGCGACAGGGTCATGGGCCCATCATAAGCGAAAGGCCGGAGCGCTGCGACCCGCTCCGGCCTTGCGTCTCCACCCGCTGCGACCGCCGGGGAGACGAAACGAGATGGTGGGAGGTCAGCGCCGCGGATTGGCCACGAGCTGCGGGCCGGCGGCGCCGCCGTTCAGCGAAACCCACTGGTTCGGGTCGGTCGGCGACTGACGCTTGATGAAGCGGTAGCCGGTCTCGTGCCAGAGCTTCACCTCGTTGGTGAAGTTGTCGAGGATGTAGTCGCCGCGGTCGGTGACGACGGTCAGGATGGCATGGCCGTCACCCTTGAGGTCGCGGACGACGGTGATCAGCATGGCCTCGCGCGGCACGCCGAGGGCGATCAGCCGGCGCTTCTTCTCCAGCACCAGATCCTCGCAGTCGCCCTTTCCTCCGACCGGATAGGTCCAGTATTCCTCGACGCCGAAATGATCCATGTCGGTCACCTGCTCGATCTCCCGGTTGACCTGGAGATTGACGCGGGCGAGTTGCGCGAAGGCGGCGGAGGTGAGGGTGACGGTGCGGGCGACCGGCGAGCGCTCGGCGCAGTCCGCCGGATTCTCGCCGCAGAACTGGACCCAGCCGATCGGCGCCGAGGTGACCGCGCCCGCCGTCAGCGACGCGAGCCGGCGTGCGCCCTGCTGGGCGAGAGCACCGTCGGCGAGGCCGGCGATGCCGAGAGCTGCGAACAAAAACCAGGACGCAAAGCGAAACATGGGTGAGAACCCCTGAACCAACGATGACTGCCCTGCGACCCGGGTCCATTAATCTCCTGTTAATCATTGCGGCTCAAGTGCGATGTTAAGACATCCTTAAGAGATCTTTCCAATTGGTTAACGGGTGATGCGCCGGCGCAACGCCGCAGGGCGCAACCCTCCCCCGGTCGATGCGTTGTCATCGGCGGTAAGCCGTGCTTTAGAAATCGACAAAAGTCGCATGGGGCTGCCGGCCCCCGTGAATCACGAGGGATCTCAATGGCCGAACCGATGGACCTGCCCGAGCGCGAGGGCATGGACTACGACGTCGTCATCGTCGGCGCCGGCCCGGCCGGCCTTTCCGCGGCCATCCGCCTGAAGCAGCTCGACGAGAACCTGACCGTCGTGGTGGTGGAAAAAGGCTCCGAGGTCGGCGCCCATATCCTCTCGGGCGCGGTGATCGACCCCACGGGCCTCGACGCCCTGCTGCCCGACTGGCGCGAGGATCCCGACCGCCCGCTCAAGCAGCAGGTCACCGACGACCGCTTCTATTTCCTCGGGCCCGCGGGCGGCCTGCGCCTGCCCAACTTCGGCATGCCGAAGCTGATGAACAACCACGGCAACTTCATCGGCTCACTCGGCAACGTGACGAAGTGGCTGGCGGCGCGCGCCGAGGCGCTCGGCGTCGAGATCTATCCGGGCTTCGCCGCGGCGGAAGTTCTGTTCGACGAGAAGGGCGCCGTGACCGGCATCGCCACCGGCGACATGGGCATCGCCCGCGACGGCGAGGTCACCGACCGCTTCACCCGCGGCATGGAGCTACGCGGCAAATACACGCTCTTCGCCGAAGGCGCCCGCGGCCATCTCACCAAACAGCTCATCAAGCGCTTCAAGCTTGATGAGGGCCGCGAGCCCGGCAAATACGGCATCGGCCTGAAGGAGATCTGGCAGGTCAAGCCGGAGAACCACAAGCCCGGCCTCGTGCAGCACTCCTTCGGCTGGCCGCTGGACATGAAGACCGGCGGCGGCTCCTTCCTCTACCACGCCGAGGACAACCTGGTTTACGTCGGCTTCGTCGTTCACCTGAACTATGAGAACCCGACCCTCTCGCCCTTCGACGAGTTCCAGCGTTTCAAGCATCACCCCATGGTCCGCCCCGTGCTGGAGGGCGGCAAGCGCCTCTCCTACGGCGCCCGCGCCATCACCGAGGGCGGCTGGCAGTCGGTCCCGAAACTCGCCTTCCCCGGCGGCGCCCTGATCGGCTGCGCGGCGGGCCTCGTCAACGTGCCCCGCATCAAGGGCTCCCACAACGCGGTCCACTCCGGCATGCTCGCGGCCGAGCACCTGGTCCAGGCGCTGACCGCCGGCCGCGCCCATGACGAGCTCGCCTCCTACGAGGCGAGCTGGCGCTCCAGCGCGGTGGGCAAGGACCTCTGGACGGTCCGCAACGTCAAGCCGCTCTGGTCCAAGTTCGGCACCATCGGCGGCGTCATCCTCGGCGGCATCGACATGTGGATCAATTCGATCCTCGGCGTCTCGCCCTTCGGCACGCTGAAGCACGGCAAGGCGGACTTCGAGACCCTGAAGCCCATCGATCAGGTGAAGCCGATCGTCTATCCCAAGCCCGACGGCGTCATCTCCTTCGACAAGCTGTCGAGCGTCTTCATCTCGAACACCAATCACGAGGAGGACCAGCCGGTCCACCTGCAGTTGAAGGACCCCTCTGTCCCGATCCGCGAGAACCTGCCGAAATATGGCGAGCCGGCCCGGCTCTACTGTCCGGCCGGCGTCTACGAGGTCGTCTATGCCGACCCCGCCGCGAGAACCGACCCGAAGTTCGTCATCAACGCGCAGAACTGCGTCCACTGCAAAACCTGCGACATCAAGGACCCCGCCCAGAACATCAACTGGGTGACGCCCGAGGGCGGCGGCGGGCCGAACTATCCGGGGATGTGAGACGAGGGCGCCTGCGGGCGCCCTTTTCGTCTGCGGCGGCCGCCCTGCACACCTGAAGTGCCGAGCGCAGGCTCAAGAACCGGCCCGGGGCCCGGGATCGCGCGCGCTCACCGCGGCGGCGGGAACTTCTCGAAGGCCGGCACGCCCTCGGGGATGAGGTGGAACGGTTGCGCCTCGGACGTGTAGAACACCACGTCAGGCCCGCCATAGACGGAGGGATCGTCCAGCCCGCCGACCTTGAGGATCACCGCGTTCTTGCGCCGCGGGGACAGTGTGGCGAGGTGGGTCCCGCAGGTCGCGCAGAACTCGCGCGTCACCGGGTTCTCGAGATCGGGGCGGCTGTAGCGCGCCGGCTCGCCCTGCACATAGCGAAAGCCCTCGACCGGCACCGCCATGAAATAGTTCTCGGCCCCGCCGGAGATTGTCTGGCACTCGCGGCAATGGCACTCGCCGCGAAACATCGGCTCGCCCGCCACCTCGTAGCGCAGCGCGCCGCAATAGCATCCGCCCGTCAGCATGGTCGTCTCCCGGCCCGCCGCGTCTGCCGGCGGCGCGGCGGAAGGCTAGAGCGGCACCGCCGATCTGGCGAGGCCGGCCGTTGGGCAGACCCTCAGCCCCTGACGCGGTGAAGCGTCATGCGGTGGCCGTTGCCGCAGCGCGACGAGATGCGGTCGCGGCTCTCCAGCGTCACCGAGCACCAGGTCTCGGAGGTGCGGCTGCCGTCGGCGCAGCGGCCGCGGAAGTTCAGCCGCGAGGTGAAGCCGGTGAGCCGGCCGCGCCCCTCCGTGCCGCAGCGGCCGGCCGCCTGGGTGGTGAAGAGCTCGCGGGCGACGATGGAGGCGCCGCTGACGCGGATTTCGACGCCGGCGCGGCCGCCCGGCTGCGAGGCCCAGAAGCCGGCGAAGTCGGCGCCGCGCAGGCGCTGCCCCTGCCCCGGGGCGGGAGCCTGGGCCGCCGCGAGGGCCGGCATCGCCAGAAGGGCGGTCAGGGCGAGAAGGAGCGCGCGCATGATCATGGGTCCAGTGTGCCGCATCTTGCGGCGAATCCGTGGCGCCACCCTAGCGCCGAAGCGCGCCCGCCGCGACGGCCTGCCCAACGGCCGGTCGAGGGAACCTCCAGCCGTCATGACGGTTGCACCCGGATGGCCCATGCTGCGCCGTCGACCCTCAGGAGTTCCCCATGAATCGTTCCGCAAGCGCCGTCTGGCACGGCACCGGCCGCGACGGCAAAGGCACGCTCACCACCCAGTCGGGCGTGCTCGACGGCACCTCCTATTCCTTCACCACCCGTTTCGAGGACGAGAAGGGCACCAATCCGGAAGAGCTCATCGCGGCCGCCCACGCCGGCTGCTTCACCATGGCGCTGGCTTTTGCGCTGCAGTCGAAGGGCCTGACCCCCACCGAGCTGAAGACCGAGGCGGTGGTCTCCCTGGAGAAGGACGGCGCCGGCTTCAAGGTGTCGAAATCGGCCCTCACGCTCTCGGCCCATGTTCCCGGCATTTCGGCCGAGGATTTTGCCGAGGTGGCGAAGGGCGCCAAGGAGGGCTGCCCGATCTCGAAGCTGCTCAATGCCGAGATCACCCTCGACGCCTCGCTCGTCTGACCTCGATCCCGCGCCCAAAGATTGCGCCCCGGTTACCGTGCCGGGGCGCTTTTTCGTCAAAGACCGCGCCCGCGTTAAGCCCGCCCTCATACCTCCCGTGTCACGATCGAGGCTCTGTTCCGCTCCCACAGCGAGGGCTCATGGCCGACGACGTGGCAATGAACTTCCGCAAGCAGCGCGGCCGCGCCGGCGACCGCGAGGCCGATCCGTCCTCCGGCGGCGTGTCCATGCTGGCGCTGATCGTCTGCGCCGCCGGCCTCGGCTTCGGCGGCTTCGCTCTCGCCACCGGCTCCCTCACCCTGCCGGGCGTGCCGCGCATGGCCGCCCTCTGGCAGGCCCCCGGCCCGGCGGGCCCGGCCGCGACCGAAGACGGCGGCCCGCGCATCATGTCGCTCGTCCCCGGCGTCCGGGAATCCGTCACCGCCACCACCGGCATGCAGCTCGTCGGCACCTCCGCCGTGGCCATGACCTACACGCCCGTCGGCCCCGTGGTTTTGCGCAAGCCCGGCGGCTATGTGGAGATCGACGGGCCGCGCCTCCTGCCCCCGCCCCTCGGTCCGCGCCGCACCGGCAACGGCGTGCTCGACCACGCCGCCCATCTTGCCAACGACCTGCGTGCCCTCGCCTACACGCCTTGCGACAGCCATTTGCGCCATCTGGCGGCGGCCAACATCACACTCTTCGTCGCCGGCTTCATGCCGCCGCGCACGCCGGTCGACCCGCGCGCCGCGGCCGACACCGCCTTCTGGCGCCGACCGGAGGCGAGCGTGGTGCGCCGCGCCGTCGTGCCGCTGGCCGAAAAGGGCGCCCTCGCCCCGGCCGATTTCGGCCTCGACGCCTCCCCCCAGGCGCGCGGCCTCTTCGAGGGCGTGACCCTCGGCCGGGTCACCTGCGGTTAACCAGAAGTGCACTGCCGCTATTTCGCCGGAATCACTGTGTGACATAGTGCAACGCATCATTGAGGCCCGCGGGAGAGAATCATGCCGCCAGTCCTGATGGGGGCCGCGGTCGCGGTCGTCGTGATCGCCACCTATGTTCTCGTCCGCAGGTCGCTGCAGACGCAGTTGAAGCCGGTACGCGCGCAGCAGGGCGTCCGCCGCCTGCGCCGCGATCCCGTAACGGGCGAATACCGCCCGTTCTGACGGCGGTTGACCCCCTCGCACCCGGTCTTTAAGGGACGGCACTCACCGTCCCGACAGGCCGCTCCGCGATGTCTCGATCCGATCTGCCGCCGCACATGCGGCCCGACCGCTCGTTCCAGGGCCTGATCCTGGCGCTCCAGGCCTTCTGGGCGGAGCAGGGCTGCGTCATCCTCCAGCCCTACGACATGGAGGTCGGTGCCGGCACCTCCCATCCCGGCACCATGCTGCGCTCCCTCGGGCCGAAGCCGTGGAACGCCGCCTATGTGCAGCCCTCCCGCCGGCCCAAGGACGGCCGCTACGGCGAGAACCCGAACCGGCTGCAGCACTACTACCAGTTCCAGGTGATCCTGAAGCCGAACCCGCCGAACCTGCAGGAGCTCTATCTCGGCTCGCTGGAGGCGATCGGCCTCGACCCGAAGCTGCACGACATCCGCTTCGTCGAGGACGACTGGGAGAACCCGACGCTCGGCGCCTGGGGCCTCGGCTGGGAGTGCTGGTGCGACGGCATGGAGGTGAGCCAGTTCACCTACTTCCAGCAGGTGGCCGGCATCGAATGCGCCCCCGTCTCGGGCGAACTGACCTACGGCCTCGAGCGCCTCGCCTGCTACCTGCAGAACGTCGAGAGCATCATGGAGCTGAACTTCAACGGCCGCGAAGGGCCTGAGAAGGTCACCTACCGCGAGGTATTCCTGCAGGCCGAGCAGGAATATTCACGCTACAATTTCGAACATGCCGACACCGCCGCCCTGTTCCGCCGTTTCGCCGAGGCGGAAGCCGAATGCCGCTCGCTCCTCGGCAAGGGCGAGAGCGGCGAGCGCCACCTGATGGTCCAGCCGGCCTATGACCAGTGCCTCAAGGCCGGCCACGCCTTCAACCTGCTCGACGCCCGCGGCGTCATCTCGGTGACCGAGCGGCAGAGCTACATTTTGAGGGTGCGCGAACTGGCGAAGGCCTGCGGCGCCGCCTGGCTGAAGACCGAAGCGGGTGGAGCCGCCTGATGATCCTGATGAACCGCCGTCTCGTCGTCGCCGGCCTCGTCCTCGCCGCCGCACCCGCCCTCGCCCAGCCGGCACCGCGGCCGGCCCAGGCGCCCGCCCCCGCCGACCCGGTCGCGGCGCTGCGCGCCTTCTACGCCAAGCCCGGCCGCGCCTCGGTGAACCCCTATCTGACGCCCCGGCTGCGCCGCCTCTATACCGAACAGCAGGCCCGCAGCCGCCGCTCCGGCGACGTGATGCCCGGCCTCGACTTCGGCTTCGCCTGCGGCTGCCAGGACAGCGACGACGATTATCACACCCGCAACGTCTACCGCCTCGTCAGCCGCGACGAGCGCAAGGCCAAGGTGGCGGTGACGCTCAAGGTCTTCGCCAGCCAACCGGAGACGCAGGTCATCACCTTCGACATGGCGCTGGAGAACGGCCGCTGGCTGATCGACGACGTCTCCGGCGCCGGCGACCCCGGCTGGGTGCTGTCGCAGCTCCTGCAGATGCGTGAGTGACGGGCAGCGATCGGCTGAAGGCAGCCGTCAGGCGCCCGTAGCAAAGGTTCACCCCACCCCGCCGGCCTGCGGCCGCCGACCCTCCCCCTCCAGGGGAGGGTGACGAGGCGCGACCGCCTCGCGTTCCTTGACCAGGATGTCTCGCACGTTTCACCCTCCCCTGGAGGGGGAGGGTCGGCGGCCGCAGGCCGACGGGGTGGGGTGACGTGCGCGACACGGATCAACTCAGGCGCTTTCGGTTGGAGCAGGCCCGCCTCCTGCGGACAACCCAGACGCCGGCGGAACGCCGGCTGTGGCGGGAACTGCACCGCATCCCCATCGCCGGCACCCATTTCCGCCGTCAGGTATCGATCGGGCCCTATGTCGCGGATTTCGCCTGTCTCGCGAGCCGTCTGGTCGTCGAGCTTGACGGAGATCACCACGGGCATCCGGGCCAGCGGCGGCACGACGCCGTCCGCACCGCCTTTCTGGAAGGTCAGGGCTTCCGCGTTCTGCGCTTCTGGAACCACCAGGTGATGCGGGAAATGACGTCAGTACTGGACACGGTGCACCGAGCCGTGTTCTTGGGGCGCGATCCGGAGGCGCCCGTCACCCATCGGCGGCGGCGACTCCAGCCCACCCCAGGCCGTCCTGCGGCCCGCCCCTCTCCTTCGCGGGACGGGTGAATGAGCCTCGCCGAGGCCCGGAAGACCGTTCGATGCCCGACCTTCTCCTCGAACTCCTCTCCGAAGAGATCCCCGCCCGCATGCAGGCGGATGCCGCCGCGCATCTGAAGAAGGCCGTCACCGACGCGCTGGTGGCGCGCGGCTGCCTCTACGAGGGCGCCCGTGTCATCGTCACGCCGCGGAGGCTCGCCCTCTCGGTCCACGGCCTGCCCGTCGCCTCGCCCGATGTGAAGGAAGAGCGCAAGGGCCCCCGCGTCGGCGCGCCCGACGCCGCCATCCAGGGTTTCCTCAAGGCTGCCGGCCTCGCCTCCATCGACCAGGCGACCATCCAGTCCGATCCGAAGAAAGGCGACAGCTACATCGCCGTCATCGAGAAGCCCGGCCGCCCGGTGCCCGAGGTGATCGCGGAGATCGTGCCGGAGATCGTCCGCGCCTTCCCCTGGCCGAAATCCATGCGCTGGGGCGCCGCCTCGGTCTCGTCCTCGTCGCTGCGCTGGGTGCGACCGCTGCAGTCCATCCTCTGCACCTTCGGCCCCGAGACCGAGGACCCCGAGGTCATCCGCTTTTCCATCGACGGCATCGCATCCGGCGAGACGACGCGCGGCCACCGCTTCATGGCGCCCGGCGACATCCGCGTTCGGCGCATGGACGACTATCTGACGAGCCTGGAGAAGGCCTTCGTCGTCGCCGACCCGGAGGAGCGCAAGCGCCGCATCCTCGCCGACGCCCGGAACCTCTGCTTCGCCCAGGGGCTGGAGCTCGTCGAGGACGAGGACCTGCTCAACGAGGTCGCCGGCCTCGTCGAATGGCCGGTGGTGCTCATGGGGGCCTTCGAGGAGAGCTTCCTCGCCATCCCCGACGAGGTCATCCGCGCGACGATCCGGGCGAACCAGAAATGCTTCGTGGTGCGGGACCCGAAGACCGGCCGCCTCGCCAACCGCTTCGTGCTCACCGCCAATCTCGAGGCCAGCGACGGCGGCAAGGCCATCGTCGCCGGCAACGAGCGCGTCATCCGCGCCCGCCTCTCCGACGCACTCTATTTCTGGGAGACCGACCAGAAGCCGCTTCCCGACTTCGAGGACAGGGGCAAGCCGCTGGACCAGCGCATGGCGAAGCTGCGCGCCCTCAACGTCGTGTTCCACGAGAAGCTGGGGACGCAGGGCGAGCGCGTCGACCGCATCATGACGCTGGCCCGCGACATCGCGCCGCTGGTCGACGCCGATCCGAAGGATGCCGAGCGCGCGGCCGAGCTCGCCAAGGCCGACCTCATGACCGAGGTCGTCGGCGAATTCCCGGAGGTTCAGGGCCTGATGGGGCGGAAATACGCCCTGCTCCAGGGCGAGCACGAGAGCGTCGCCGCCGCCATCGAGGACCACTACAAGCCGCAGGGGCCGAGCGACCGCGTCCCGACCGACAAGGTGGCCGTCGCCGTGGCGCTGGCCGACAAGCTGGACACGCTGGTTGGCTTCTGGGCCATCGACGAGAAGCCGACGGGGTCGAAGGACCCGTTCGCGCTGCGCCGGGCGGCGCTGGGCGTGATCAGGTTGGTGCTGGAGAACTCATTCCGACTTAAACTCGCAGAAGTGACAAGCAAGATGTCGGAGCACTGGGCACCGATTCTTCAGGTACATGAAGTATCAGAAGGTCCTGTTGATGACCCGAAGCTTTTGGCGCGCGGGGGCAGCGGCATCTGGAAGAAAACAATTTCTAGGCCCTCATTCGATTATCAACAACTCCCATTTGACCTCCTCTCCTTCTTCCACGACCGCCTCAAGGTCCTGCTCCGCGACCAGGGCCAGCGCCATGACCTCGTCGATGCGGTGCTCGCCTCCGGCGAGGGCAATGACGACCTGCTGCTCGTCGTCCGCCGCGTCGAGGCGCTCGCCGCCCTCCTCGGCACCGAGGACGGGAAAAACCTCCTCGCCGGCACCAAGCGCGCCATCAACATCCTGCGCATCGAGGAGAAGAAGGACGGCCGCGCCTATGACGGCGCGCCGGACGCCGCCCTCGTCCACGAGAAGGGCGAGCCGGAGGAGCGGGCGCTGTTCGGCCTGCTCCAGTCGGCGAGCGCCCATGCCCGAGACCACGTGGCGCGCGAGGACTATGCCGGGGCGATGAAGGCCCTCGCGGAGCTGCGGCCCGCGGTCGACGCCTTCTTCGACAAGGTGACGGTGAACGCCGAGGATCCCGCCTTGCGCGAGAACCGGCTGAAGATCCTGGCGGAACTCCGCGCCGCCACGGCCACGGTGGCGGATTTCTCGAAGATCGAGGGTTGACGGCGGCGTCGCCGTCCACCCCACCCTCCCCTGGAGGGGGAGGGTCGGCGGCCGTCAGGCCGACGGGGTGGGGTGACGCAGCTCCCGTTAGGCCTTTCACCCCTCCCCGACCGCGCTGCGCGCGATCGACCCTCCCCCTCCAGGGGAGGGTGGCGCAGTGCGCCGTGACGGACGTTCCGAAGATCAGGGTGGACATGACGGCCGCGCGTCTGCGCCACCTTCCCCGATGACACGCCGTCATGCCCGAGCTCGTCCCGGGCATCCACGAATTCTGGAGCTTCGGAGTTCAAGTCGTGGATACCCGGCACAAGGCCGAGCATAGCGGCAAAGCCGGTGTCTGCCTCCTCTGAAGGCAGCAGGGCCTCCCCCTCACTGACGTCGCCGATCGGTTCGGGCCTAAAAGCCCCGCCCCTCGCGCAGGATGGCCTCGGCCTCCGGCGTCGGCTGTCCCAGGCTGTCCTGCAGCACCAGCCCCGGGAGGATGGAGACCGGCGCCCGCGAGCCCTTCGTTCCCGTCAGGATGAGCCGCACCGCCGCCGCGCCGGGCCGGGGGTGGACCGGGCGCACGGTGATGCCGCCGAAACGGCCCTTCATCGCGGCGAGCAGGGCGTCGGGGCGGTCGGCGCGGTGGATGAGCGTCACCGTGCCGCCGGGGCGCAGCACCGCCACGGCGGTGCGCAGGAAGCCCGCCAGCAGCTCGTCGCCGCCGGAATGGGCGAGGCGCTTGCCGACCCCCGGCGAGGGGCGATGGCGCGGCAGGTCGTGGAAGGGCGGATTGGTGATGACCCGGTCGATCTCGCCGACCAGCAGCCCGGCCTTCTCGCGCGGAGCGCCGCGGGCGAGCGCGTCCATGACGATGACCCGGGTGCGGTTGCCGAAGCCGTTGGCGGCGGCGTTGCGCTCGGCGAGTTCGGCGAGGGCCGGGTCGATCTCCACCAGGGTGAGGAAACACTGCGGCACGCGCGCCGCCAGGCAGAAGGCGGCGGCCCCCACGCCCGCGCCGAGGTCGAGAATACGGTCTCCCGGCGAGGCCGGCACCGCGGCCGCCAGCAACACGGCGTCGTGTCCGGCGCGATGTCCAACCCGCGGTTGGGTGATCGCCACACGGCCCCCGAGGATCCGGTCGGCCGTGTGTTCGAAGAGGGGGTCGTCGAGCAGAGTCATATGCGCCTTATTGCATACACACGCGCTGATTAGAATATTTCAATTCTAGCGACAGTTGCGGATTCAACAGATTTTCTCGGCCTGAATCGCCGTCACGGCGCCCCTTGTCGCAAGGTATCGCCCCATCCTGCCGCAACGATGGCAGCGCGAGCCCGCGCGACGTCTGCTTCCGGTACCAAAATACGCAGCGGAAACGCGGTGATTCGCGCCTCGATGGCTGAGACGTGGCGATCGGCGACGAAGACGGAGATTCCCTCGCCCTCCAGGAGCGCTTCGACGGCGCTGACGAGAACGGGGTCGGCGGTGCGGATGATCTCTTCCAAAACCCGGCCTCCCGGCGGCTGCGCGACGTTTCGTGAAGGCCGGGCGGCTTGAGATGCCGCCTCCACCTGCCTATTGTCCGTCACGAATTTGCCCGCATCCTGCGGGCCGGCAGTGGAGCATGGCGTGGCAGTCGTTGTCCCCTTCGAAAAGGACAGGGCCTCCATCGAGGCATTGGTGGGCGCCACGCGGGCGGACATGGACCGGGTCAATGCCATGATCCTGTCGCGCACGGGGTCCGAAGTCACCATGATCCCGGAGGTGGCGAACCACCTCATCTCCTCCGGCGGCAAGCGGCTGCGGCCCATGCTCACCCTCGCCACCGCGGCGCTCGCCGGCTACCAGGGCGAGGGCCATGTGAAACTCGCCGCGGCCGTCGAGTTCATGCATACCGCGACCCTCCTCCACGACGACGTGGTGGATGAGAGCGACATGCGGCGCGGCCGTCCGGCGGCGCGCATGGTCTGGGGCAACGAGGCCTCGGTGCTGGTCGGCGACTTCCTGCTCGGCCAGGCCTTCAAGATGATGGTCGAGGTCGGCTCCCTGCGCGCCCTCGACATCCTCTCCACCGCCGCCGCCGTCATCGCCGAGGGTGAGGTGATGCAGCTCGCCGCCGCCAAGAACACCGCCACCACCGAGGACGAATATCTCGCCGTCATCCGCGGCAAGACGGCCGAGCTCTTCGCCGCCGCCTGCGAGGTCGGCCCCGTCATCGCCGGCAAGCCCAAGGCCGAGCAGGCCGCCGCCCGCGCCTACGGCATGAATCTCGGCATCGCCTTCCAGCTCGTCGACGACGCCCTCGACTATGGCGGCAAGTCGCAGAAGCTCGGCAAGAACACCGGCGACGACTTCCGCGAGGGCAAGATCACCCTGCCCGTGGTGCTCGCCTTCCGCCGCGGCTCGGAACAGGAGCGTGCCTTCTGGAAGAAGGTGCTGGTGGACGGCGCCATCGAGGAGGGAGACCTCGAAACCGCCACCGGTTTCATGGCGCGCCACGGGACCCTCGCCGACACGATCGAACGCGCCCGCCACTACGGCGACATGGCCAAGGACGCCCTCGCCCTCTTCCCCGACAGCCCGATGAAGGACGCCCTCGTCCAGGCGGTCGATTTCTGCATCTCCCGCGCCCATTGATGGCGGCCGTGGCGGAACGCGACCTCGATCGACCCATCTCGGAGCGGGTCGGCGTCTCACCTCTCCCCGGCGGAGAGAGGTCGCCGAGCGCAGCGAGACGTGTGAGGGGGAAACCCCTCGCCGTCAGGCCCGGCCCCCTCACGAGGCCCGAGGCCGACCTCTCCCCGCCGGGGAGAGATGACGCAGCGGCGCGGTCTGCGATGGCTGCCTGCGGACGGGCGCGCCCTCATGGCTGACGACGGCGCCCTCGTGCTCTTCTCCGGGGGCCAGGACTCCGCCACCTGCCTGGCCTGGGCGCTCGACCGCTTCGCCCATGTCGAGACGCTGGGCTTCGACTACGGCCAGCGCCATCAGGTCGAACTCGCCTGCCGTGCCGGCATTCGCGACGGGCTCGGCCGGGTGAATTCTGGCTGGGCGGCCCGCCTCGGCCCCGATCACACGCTGGGGCTCGCCGCCCTCGGCGAGGTCTCCGACACGGCGCTGACCCGCGAGGTCGCCATCGAGATGACCGACCAGGACCTGCCCAACACCTTCGTGCCGGGCCGCAACCTCGTGTTCCTCACCTTCGCCGCGGCCCTCGCCTATCGCCGCGGCCTCAAGCACATCGTCGCCGGCATGTGCGAGACCGACTATTCCGGCTATCCCGACTGCCGCGACGACACCATCAAGGCGCTGCAGGTGGCGCTGAACCTCGGCATGGAAAAGCGCTTCGTGCTGCACACGCCGCTGATGTTCATCGACAAGGCCGACACCTGGCGGATGGCGGAACGCCTCGGCGGCGAAGCGCTGGTCGAGCTGATCCGCACCGACTCGCATTCCTGCTACCTCGGCGTCCGGACGGAACTTCACGCGTGGGGCCACGGCTGCGGCACCTGCCCGGCCTGCCACCTGCGGGCCGCCGGCTGGCGGCGTTATCGGGAATGATGAGGCCCCATACCGCCCTGCCGATCCGCCGGTGCGCCCTCACCCCAGCATGGTCGGTTTCACCCACCAGTGCGGCCGGACGGCGGTGATCGCCTTGCCCGCCGCCGCGGCGGCCCGACAAGTGTCGTAGAGCCCGAAGACAGTCGCGCCCGAGCCCGACATGCGCGCCAGCCGGCAGGCGGGATCGCCGCGCAGCAGCGCCAGCGCCTCCCCGATGACCGGGGCGAGCGCCAGGGCCCGCGTTTCCAGATCGTTGCGCGAAGCCGCGAGCAGCGGCAGTAGGGCCCGCCGGTCGCGGCGACTGCCATCCTCCACGACAACGGCGGGATCGCCGCCCCGGGTCGCCCCCGGCGCCAACCCGAGCCCGCCGAAGACGGCGGGGGTCGGCACCGCCACCCGCGGATTGACCAGCAGCGCCGGCAGCCTCGGGAGGGCGAGGATCGGTCCGAGGTCGTGCCCCGTGCCGCGCATGAAGCGGGCGGCCGGTGCGAGGCACACCGGCACGTCGGATCCCGTCAGCCGGGCCGCCTCCATCAGGCGGGGGTCGTCGAGGGAAAGACCCGCGGCATTTGCCAGGAGACGCAGCGCCGCCGCCGCATCCGACGAGCCGCCGCCGAGGCCGGCCGCCACCGGCAGCCGCTTGATGAGGGTGAAGGCGCCGCCCGGCAGGCCGGGCACACGCTCGGCCAGGAGCCGCGCCGCCTTGAGCACGAGATTGTCGGTGACCGGCCCCGCCTCCCCCGCCGTGCGGCCGCGCGTCACCAGCGAGAACCCCGCTCCGCCGGGCACGAACCGCAACGCGTCGCCGGCTGCCGCGAAGACGACGAGGCTTTCGAGGTCGTGATAGCCGTCGGCGCGCCGCGCCCGGACGGCGAGCGTCAGGTTCACCTTGGCGGACGCGCGCGCGGTGAGGCCGGGCGGCATGAACCGGGGCCGGGAGCGGTCAGTTCGGCTTGGGAGCCGGCCCCTCGCCGGTGTTGCGGCTGGTCTGGACCGGATTGTCGGTCAGGCCGTTGGCGATCTTGTCCAGGATGCGCGGCAGGTCGTCCGGCTCCGGCTTGAGATCGCGGGCATGGTTCCACTGGAACCGGGCCTCGAGCTCGCGGCCGGCCTTCCAGTAGGCGTCACCGAGATGGTCGTTGATGACCGGGTCTTCCGGCTTCAGCTCGATCGCCCGCTCGAGTTCGGCCACCGCCTCCTCGTAGCGGCCCATGCGGTAATAGGCCCAGCCGAGGCTGTCGACGATATAGCCGTCCTCGGGCGTCAGCTCGACGGCCTTGCGCACGAGGGCGAGGCCCTCTTCCAGGTTGATGCCCTGGTCGACCCAGGAATAGCCGAGATAGTTCAGCACCTGCGCCCGCCCGCGGGCATTGTTCTCGGGGATGAGTTCGAGCGCCTTCTTCAGGTCCGCCTCGGCCTTGGCCCACTGCTTGGTGCGCTCATAGGCGATGCCGCGGAAGTAGAAGTAGATCCAGTGCTGCGGCCCCGGATCGGAGATCAGCGCCAGCGCCTTGGAATAGGTCTCCGCCGCCTCGCCGAACATCTTGCGCGCCCGCTGGATGTTGCCGAGCGCCTGCAGCGCCTCGAGATCCTGCGGGTTGCGGGCGATGAGGTCGGACAGCGCCTTGCGCGCCTCGTCGGTGCGGTCGAGCTGTTCGAGGTTAAGCGCCCGCTGGATCTGGGCGTTGCGGTAGAGCGGCGAGCTCTCCGGCATGGCCTCGAACACCGCGATCGCCCGGCGCGGCAGCTTCAGATATTCATAGAGGTCGGCCAGCGACAGGATCGCCATGTCCTGCTGCGGCTCCAGCCAACGCGCGAGCTGCAGGTAGATGAGGGCGAGGTCCTCGCCGCCCTGGCGCGACAGGGCCGAGCCGAGGCCGTAGAGCACCTCGGCGGCACCGGCCTGGCTGGTGCGCACCAGCATGGGCAGCGACCCGCCCGGCTGGCTCAGCCGCTCCTGCGCCGCGACGATCACGGGGTGGTTGGGAATCACCTTGTCGTAGGCGGCGAAGATCTGCCGAGCGTCGTCGGCCGACTTGGCGCGCGAGGCCCAGCGGCCGTAGGCGTCCACGATCCTGAGGATCGTCGGGTCCTGCTTGTAGGCCTCCTCCAGCCGACGGCCGGCCTCGGCGCGGCGTCCCGCGGCGTCGAGGATCAGGCCGGCATGAAAGTTCTTGAACAGGTTGTACCAGTCGGCACCGGTGAGCCGGTCGAGCGCGGCGACACCCGCCTGCGCGTCGCCCGAGCCGAGATGGGTCCAGCCGATGAGCAGGGCGGAGGTCAGGTCGGCATTGGCGCGCGGCGCCGCGGTCAGATGGGTGCGGGCGGTCTGGAACTGTTTCGCCTTCAGCGCCCGCATGGCGAGGGTCAGCCGCGCCAGGCGGTGGCCGCGATCGATCTGGATCAGCCGCTCGGCGAGCGGGCCGGCCTCGTCGACATTGCCGTCGGCCAGCGTGGTGACGAAGGCACGTTCCAGGATCTCGTTGTTGCGCGGATCCTGCCGCAGCGCCGCGCGCCAGTAGACCGACGCCGCCGAGGTGTCCCGCACGTTGGAGGCCAGCCGCGCCGCCAGCACGTTGCCATAAACGGAGCCGCGCAGGGCGTCACGGAAGGTCGGGGTCGCGCCCAGCGGTTCGAAGCTCTGGTTGCGCGCCTGGGCCAGGCCCGGGGATACGACGGCGGTGGCGATGGCCGCCGCCAGCGCGAGGACGCGGAAAGGGGTCTTGATCGTCACAATCGCTCTCTCGTCATTCCTCGGAGAAGATCGGCGCCGCACGCGAGAAAATGCGCCTGTCGGGTCGGCGGGGCATCGGTCCAGCATGCCTTCGAAGCCGGTGATCCGCAAGGAGACCTTGGCGGGTGAGTTGGGCGATGCCAAGGCAGATGGCGGTTTCGTGATCGTCGCGCGTTGATCGGTCCCACGGCCCCGGCGAGGCTTGAAGCCGGCCGTGGGAGGCTTTAGCAGGGCGCGGGGGCGAGCATTTTCGCCCGTTCCGGAATCTGCCTCATGGCCCTCTCGCCCGCCGACGAACTCCTGACGCTGCGCGACCTCGTCCGCTATGCCGTCACCCGCTTCGCCCAGGCCCGGCTGGTCTACGGCCACGGCACCACCACGGCCCTCGACGAGGCGGCCTTCATGATGCTCGAGGGCCTCTCCCTTCCCGTGGACGAACTCGGCCCCTGGCTGGAGGCGCGCCTGACGCGGCCGGAGCGCGAGCGGCTGATCGGCCTCATCGAGGCCCGCATCGCCACCCGCAAGCCGGCGCCCTACCTGGTCGGCCGCGCCTATATCCAGGGCGTGCCCTTCCGGGTCGACGAGCGGGTCATCGTGCCGCGCTCCTATCTCGGCGAGATGATGATGACGGGGGCGCTCACCCAGGACGGCGCGGGCCCCGTTCCCGACCCCTTCGAGATCTCCCGAGTGCTCGACCTGTGCACCGGCTCCGGGTGCCTGGCCATCCTCGCCGCCATGGCCTATCCGAACGCTGCCGTCGACGCTGTGGACCTGTCGCGCGACGCGCTGGAGGTGGCGAAGCTCAACCTCGCCGACCACGACATGGAGGACCGGGTCCATCTCATCGCCGGCGACCTGTTCAAGCCGCTCGCCGGCCGCCGCTACGACCTCATCATCGCCAATCCGCCTTATGTGGCGAAGGCCGAGGTGGACGCCTTCCCGGCCGAATACCGCGCCGAACCCGTCATGGCCCATCTGGGCGGCGCCGACGGCCTCGACATCGTCCGCCGCATCCTCGCCGAGGCGGGCGACCACCTCACCCCCGAGGGCGGCCTGATCTGCGAGATCGGAACCGGGCGCGACATCCTCGAGGCCGAATACGACCTGCCGTTCCTCTGGCTCGATTCGGCCGAGAGCGAGGGCGAGGTGTTCTGGCTCAGTGCGGCTGATCTGGCGGCCGAATAACCATCGCAGCGCTGAGTTCACCCCCACCCCTGACCCCTCCCCGCCGCAAGCGGGGGGAGGGGACGAGCCCCTTCATGCGCCCGTGGTGTGGCAGATCGCGACGAGACGTCCCGCAGTTCCCCTCCCCCCGCTTGCGGCGGGGAGGGGTCAGGGGTGGGGGGTCCGCTTGCCGTCGCCCCTGGCCAGGGCATCGAGCCCCTCCCCTTCCAGCCGGTAGGAGATCGCCGGCCGAACCTTCATCCCCAGCCGCTCGTAGAAGCGCTGGGCCCCCTCGTTGTGGGGCTCGGCGGTCAGGTCGATGCGGGTGATGCCCTTGTCGCGGGCGAAGCCTGCGAGAAAGGCCATCAGCGCCTCGCCGATGCCGGCGCCCCGCGCCGCCTCGACGACGAAGAGATCCTTGACGAAGAGCATGCCACCGAGCCGCCGTCCCGGGTGCACCAGCACGAAGAAGGCGATGCCAACGGGCTGCCCCTCGTTGAACGCGAGGGCCACCAGCGTTCCCAGCTGCGGATCGGCCTCGATCCGCCGCATCAGCGCAGTCACGTCGCCCGCCGCACTCGGCGGCAGCTGCGGGTTGTAGAAGAGGTCCATCGCCCGGTTCATGGCGGCGATGGCCTCGTGGTCGTCCGGGCCGGCGAGGCGGATGGTCGGCTCTCCGGTCATGCGGACCCTCAGCGCGCGAACTTCTTGTACTGAATCCGCTTCGGAATGGTCGAATCGATGCCGAGGCGACGCTTCTTGTCCTCCTCGTAGTCCTGGAAATTGCCCTCGAACCACTCGACGTGGCTGTCCCCCTCGAAGGCGAGGATGTGGGTGGCGATGCGGTCGAGGAACATGCGGTCATGGCTGATGATGACGGCGCAGCCGGCATAATCCTCCAGCGCCTCTTCCAGCGCCCTCAGCGTGTCGACGTCGAGGTCGTTGGTCGGCTCGTCGAGCAGCAGCACGTTGGCGCCGCGCTGCAGGATCTTGGCGAGGTGGACACGGTTGCGCTCGCCGCCCGAGAGCTGGCCGACCTTCTTCTGCTGGTCGCCGCCCTTGAAGTTGAAGGCGCCGCAATAGGCGCGGGCGTTGATCTCGCGTTTTCCCAGATAGAGGATCTCGTTGCCGCCGGAGATCTCCTCATAGACCGTCTTGTTGTCGGCGAGGGCGTCGCGCGACTGGTCGACATAGCCGAGCTTGACGTTGTCTGCGACGATGATCTCGCCGCCGTCCGGCTTTTCCTGGCCCGCGATCATACGGAACAGCGTCGTCTTGCCGGCGCCGTTCGGGCCGATGACGCCGACGATGCCGCCCGGCGGCAGGCGGAACGACAGGTTGTCGATCAGCAGCTTGTCGCCGAAGGCCTTCGACAGGTCCTTGAACTCGATCACGTTGTTGCCGAGGCGCTCGGCGATGGGAATGATGATCTGGGCGGTGGTCGGGCCGGCCTCGGCGGCCTTCTTGACGAGGTCGTCGTAGCGCTGGATGCGGGCCTTGTTCTTCGCCTGCCGCGCCTTGGGCGAGGAGCCCATCCATTCGGCTTCACGCTGCAGCGTCTTCAGGCGCGTCTCCTCCTCGCGGCCCTCCTGGAGGAGGCGCTTCTGCTTCTGCTGCAGCCACGAGGAGTAATTGCCCTCGTAGGGTATGCCCTTGCCGCGGTCGAGCTCGAGGATCCAGCCCGTGACGTTGTCGAGGAAGTAGCGGTCATGGGTGACGATCAGGATGGCGCCCGGATAGGTCCTGAGGTGGCCTTCCAGCCAGGCGGTCGTCTCGGCGTCGAGGTGGTTGGTCGGCTCGTCGAGCAAGAGGACTTCCGGCTGGTCGAGCAGGAGGCGGCAGAGCGCCACGCGGCGCTTCTCGCCGCCGGAGAGCTTGTCCACCGCCCAGTCGTCCGGCGGGCAGATCAGCGCGTCCATCGCCTGGTCCACCTGGCTGTCGAGATCCCACAGGCCCTGCGCCTCGATCTCGTCCTGGAGCTTCGCCATCTCGTCGGCGGTCTCGTCGGAATAGTTCATGGCGAGCTCGTTGTAGCGGTCGAGGATCGCCTTCTTCTTGGCGACGCCGAGCATGACGTTCTCGCGCACGGTGAGGCTGGTATCGAGCTGCGGCTCCTGCGGCAGGTAGCCGACGCGCACGCCCTCGGCGGCCCAGGCCTCGCCGGTATATTCCTTGTCCATTCCGGCCATGATGCGCAGCAGGGTGGACTTACCCGCGCCGTTGACGCCGAGCACGCCGATCTTGGCGTCCGGGTAGAAGGACAGGTGGACGTTTTCCAGAACCTTTTTGCCGTTCGGATAGGCCTTGGTCAGGCCGGACATGTGGTAGGCGAACTGGCGAGCCATGGCGTGGGGCGTCCCTGATGTGCCGCGTGCACCGGCGGTGCCGCGCCGCGTCGAGCTGGATGTCGCGTGATCAGCGCGAGATAGCGGGCGGCGGGGAAAGCCGCAAGCCGGATGCGGCGAATTTTCCGTGCCGCGCCCCTATGACAAGCCGGCGGAACCGTGCTGATCTGGGGCCGGGCGCGGCAAGCGCCGAACGACTATCTCGGGGGGACATCCATGGCGAGGACAATCCTGGCCGCCGCTGCGGCCGTCTTGATCGCGGGCATCGGCGCGGCGAGCGCCCAGCAGCTCACCGGCCGCTACAACGTCATCGGCGACAACGGCAACGGCACCGGCTATCGCGGCGTGGCCGTCATCAGCGGCACGGCGGGCGGCAATTGCGGCATCCGCTGGGCCATCGTCAACACGCCGCCGACCCAGGGCTTCTGCATGCGCCAGGGCAACGTGCTCTCGGCCGCCTACAAGCTGGGGGAATCGGTGGGCCTCGTGGTCTATCGCATCAACGACGACGGCACGCTCGAGGGCACCTGGACCATCGCCGGCCAGGAAGGCGTCGGCAAGGAGCGGCTCGTCCCGGCGCGGTGAGGCGGGCGTTGGCGCGCAGGCTCCGATAGGACTGACAAGGACCGAGGACATGCGTGGATGTCCGGGACGAGCCCGGGCCTGACGGAAAGGGAGTGCCGGGACGGTGTCGCCGGTTGAGTGACGCGCCTTCCGATCCGCGTCATGGCCGGGTTCGTCCCGGCCATTCACGACGTGAACTTCGCATGCGCAGAACGGGCCCCTGCCAGCTCCGGCCGACTGCCCCCCGTTGGGAAGTCGCGGTAGAGAAACATCAATGCAATATTCTCAGTATGGCGTTTGCGCCTCGGCATACTTCCCAATCGAAGAATGCCTGCAGGCAGCTCTGCGAGCGTCTGTCAGCTTGCTAAATCTGCGGCTGTTAGCGGCTTCCCGCTCCGCCAGTGGTGCGGCAACCGAGTGTAGCGAACTGGGGGTTGCCTTGCCTCATGCCGCGGCAGGCGGGATGCGGCTGCTGGATTAGAGTATCGTTGGGGCGCCTAGGTTGCTGAACCACGGCATTGTTCGACGGACGCTGCTGCTGGGTGGGATGGGTGCTTGCCCCGCCGGTGGTACGGCAGCCCAGGGTGGCAAATTGCGGGTTGCCTTGCCGCATGCCGCGGCAAGCGGGATGCGGCTGCTGTGCAGAGGCGATAGGGGCTTGGCCCACCAGCGTGGTGGCGATCAGTCCGAGGCCGAAGGTGTCGAGAAAGCGACGGCGGCAGATGATCATAGCAGCTCCTTCATAGCGGACGAAGAAGTCATGCATGAGCCGCCGACGGAGGCAATCAAGATTTCGCGCCGACACGAAGCGATCGAAAGTTGATGAAGCGCCGCCGACAGTGATGCCTAACCCAGCGCCTCGATGAACCCCATCAGCAGCCCGCTCACCTCCTCCGCCCGCTCCTGCTGGATCCAGTGGCCGGCGCCCTCGATGAGATGCACGCCGCGGCAGCCCGGCAGTGTCTTCGGATAAGCCTCGATCTGCGCCTTCGACGCGGGGAAATGCATCACGCCGTCATTCCTCCCGGCGATGAACAGCGAGGGCTGGCGGATCGGCTGGCCGCGCCACGGCGCCGTCAGCGCCGCGTTCCGGCGCAGGTTACGGTACCAGTTGAGCCCGCCGCGGAAACCGGAATGGGCGAACTGCCCCGCGAGATAGGCCATGTGCGCCGGCGGCAGCCAGGCGGGAAGCTCGCCCGGCGGATCGGTGTTGGCGATGAGGCCGCCCGGCGTCTTCAGGCGGATCATCGACTTGCGGCGGCCGGTGCGGTCGCCGAACCCGTCGAAATAGATGCGTTTCAGGCTGTCCTCGGGGTCGCGGTCGAGTTCGGCCTCGGCGACGCCCGGCGCCTGGAAATACTGCATGTAGAAGTCGCGGATGCCGAGCTTCTCCAGCGCCGTCAGCAGGTCGCTGTAGCCGGGCGGCGTCCAGGGCACGCTCATGCCCACCACGGCGCGGAAGACGTCCGGGCGCAGCAGCGCGCAGTGCCAGGCGACCGGGGCGCCCCAGTCGTGGCCCACCACGACGGCGTCCTCCGCCCCCAGCACCTTCACCAGCTCCACCTGATCCGCGACGAGGTCGAGGATGGAATAGCGCTCGATCTCCGCCGGCGCGTCCGTATGGCCGTAGCCCCGCATGTCGGGCGCCACCGCCCGGTAGCCCGCCGCCGCCACCGCCCGCATCTGATGGCGCCATGAGGCCCAGCCCTCGGGCCAGCCGTGGCAGAACAGGACGAGGGGGCCTTCGCCGAGTTCGGCGATGCGCATGGTGATGCCGTTGGCCTTCACGGTTCTGAGCGGGATCGGCGCGTCTTCCGTCGCGGACATGGGACCTCCGAAGGTGCGCGGAACCGCAAGCCTGCCCCAGCCGTTGGCCCTTGAACATTCCCCCGAACAGGAGGCGGCGATGCCCCAGGGCGACAAGTCGGCCTATACGGACAAGCAGAAGCGCAAGGCCGAGCATATCGAGAAGAGCTACGAGGAGCGCGGCACCTCGGAGAAGCGGGCGGAAGCCATCGCCTGGGCGACCGTCAACAAGGAGAGCGGCGGCGGCAACAAGTCTGGCTCCGGCCGCGGCAAGGCCGACACCAAGGTCTCGGCCAAACGGGGCGGCGCGAAGGGTGGCGCCGCCAGCGCCTCGCGCAGCGCCGCGGAGCGGTCCGCCTCCGCGAAGAAGGCCGCCGCGACCCGCAAGCGTAACGCCGCCAGGCACTGACCCTCCCCTGTTCGGCCGATCTTGAGCGCCGGGCCGCCCTGGCCTTGACTGATCACACGATCAGCGGGAGGGCGCATGGCCGTGCGAGCCGCCGGGACGAGCAAGCCGACCGCGAAGGAGGACATCCTCGACGCGGCTGAGGCCGTGTTCGCCGCGCGCGGCTTCGAGGGCGCCTCGATGCGCGCCATCGCCGAGGCCGCGGGCGTCGCCCAGGCGCTGCTCCACTACCATTACAAGACCAAGGAGGGCCTGTTCGAGGCCATGTTCACCCGCCGCTCGGGCGCCATCAACCGCATCCGGCTGGCGCGGCTCGACGTCATGCTGGCGCGTGGCCAGCCGAGCGTGGAGGACATCGTCGAGGCCCTGCTGCGCCCCACCATCGAGGCCGGCCATGACCCGCGCCGTGGCGGAAGCCGCTTTGCCGGCCTCATCCTCGCGACCGGAACCGCCGAGGACGATTGGCGGAGGGATCTCGTCGCCCGCAGCTACGATCCCATGGCGGGGCGCTTCATCGCCGCGCTAACCGCGGCGCTGCCGGGCCTCGACCGCGCCGCCGCCACCTGGGGCTATCTCTTCGTCGTCGGCGCCGCCCTCACCCAGATGGCGCCGACCGGCCGCGCCGACCGGCTGTCTGGCGGCGAAGCGCGCGACGAGGACACCGACGCCATGCTGGCCCGCGCCGTCGTCTTCGCCGCGGCGGGGCTGCGGGCTCTGGCCGCCGCCGGACCCGACGTCCACTGAACCCGCCTCACCCGAAGGAGACCGCCTTGCCCCGCCGCATCATCGACCTCTCCGTGGCCCTGCGCGCCGACATCGCCTCCGACCCGCCCTCGGCCCTGCCATCGATCACCTATGTCGACCACAAGCAGTCGGTCGGGCAGATCCTGCCGTTCTTTCCAGGCCTGACGCAGCACGACCTGCCCGGCGGCGAGGGCTGGGCGGTGGAGCAACTCAACGTCTCCACTCACAACGGCACCCACCTCGACGCGCCCTACCACTTCCACTCGACGACCGACGGCGGCAAGCCCGCCTGGACCATCGACGAGATGCCGCTCGACTGGTGCTTCCAGCGCGGCGTGAAGCTCGATTTCCGCCATTTCCCCGACGGCTATGTCGCCACTGCCGCCGACGTGGAAGCGGAGCTGACGCGCGCCGACGTCACCCTGCAGCCGCTCGACATCGTCGTCGTCAACACCGCCGCCGGCGCCCGCTACGGCGAGCCGGATTATGTCGGCCGCGGCTGCGGCATGGGACGCGAGGCGACGCTGTACCTGACCGAGCGCGGCGTGAGGATCACCGGCACCGATGCCTGGAGCTGGGACGCGCCCTTCGTCCACACGGCGCGAAAATATGCGGAAACGGGCGATTCCGGTCTCATCTGGGAGGGCCATCGCGCCGGCATGGTGCGCGCTTACGGCCATATCGAGAAGATGACCAATCTCGACAAGCTACCCGCGACCGGCTTCACCATTTCCTGCTTCCCGTTCAAGATCCACAAGGCCTCCGCCGGCTTCTGCCGGGCCGTCGCCATCTTCGAGGACTGACCGCCATGAAGCTCGTCACCTTCGTCGGCTCCCACGGCCGCGAGCGCCTCGGCGCCATCATCGGGCCGGAGGGCGACGAGCACGTGCTCGACCTCGCCACGGCGGCGCACCGCGATCACGTGCCTGCCACCGCCTTCCGCTCCATGCTGGCGCTGATCGAGGCGGGCCCGCGCGCCCTCGACAAGGCTCGCCACCTCGCGGCGACCCACAAGGTGGACGAGGACATCGCCCGGCCGCTGTCGCGGGTGCGCCTGCTGGCGCCGATCCCCGTGCCGCCGCAGGTGCGCGACTTCTCCGTCTTCCCCCGCCACATCCTCGACGCGCCGGTGGGGATGAGGCGGATCATCGCGCGGGCCAAGGGCGACGAGGCCGCCGCGCAGGCGCTGAAGCCCGAGGCGGAGGTGCCGAAGGTCTATCGCGAGCGGCCGATCTACTATTTCACCAACCGCTTCTCGATCGTCGGCCCGGATGCCGACATCGTCTGGCCGGACTATTCGAAGCTGATGGACTACGAGCTGGAATTCGCCGCCGTACTCTGGGGCGGCGGGTCCAATATCGACCACGCGGGCGCCGGCCGGCACATCTTCGGCTACACGATCTTCAACGACTTCTCCGCCCGCGACGCCCAGCTCGCCGAAATGGCCGGCATGCTCGGGCCCGCCAAGGGCAAGAGCTTCGACGCCGGCAATGCGCTCGGCCCCTACATCCTCACCGCCGACGAGCTTCCCGACCCTTACGGCCTCGCCGCCACGGCGCGGGTGAACGGCCAGGTCTGGACCGACAGCAGCACCGCCGGGATGCTCCATTCCTTCGAGGACATGATCGCCTATGTCTCGCGGTCGGAAACCCTTCGGCCGGGTGAGGTTTTCGGCTCCGGAACGGTGAACGGAGGCTGCGGCCTCGAACATGACCGCTTCCTCTCCCACGGCGACGTCATCGAGCTCTCGGTCGCCGGCCTCGGCACGCTGCGCAACCGCATCCTGGCCGCCGGTGCCTGACGCGAAGCTGCGGACCACACGTCCCGCACCGCGAAATCGCCTCCGTCTTTGGAAAGAGGGCGGGCCCTGCGGCCGGGCGCGCAATTTCGGCTAATGGAATGAGATTTCATTCTTTTTGTCCGGCCCGGTAACCTACCGGTGCGTATGTCCGCCGTCCGTGCCGCATTGCGGCACGCTCAGAAAGGCCGGCGGCGGGCATTGCAGCCGCCGCCCATATCTGTTCACACTGCCTCCAACGATAAGGCCCGGCCGAAAACGGCAGCGCAAAAAGCGCAGGGCTTCCAGGGAGGATAACGGCCAATGACATCCGTTGGCTTTGCCGACGCACATCCGGACTCCGTCCCGGCGCCGCTCCTGGCCGTCCGCGACATTTCCGTTCGCTTCGGCGGCATCATCGCACTGAACGGCATCTCCTTCGATGTCATGCCCGGTCACGTGGTCGGGCTCATCGGCCCCAACGGGGCTGGCAAGACGACGCTCTTCAACTGCCTCAGCCGCCTCTATATTCCCAATGAGGGCGACATCCTCTTCGAGGGGCGCTCGATCATGAAGGCGCCGCGCCACGCCATCGCCGAGATCGGCATGGGGCGCACCTTCCAGAACGTCGCCCTCTTCGACCGCATGTCGGTGCTCGACAACGTCAAGGTCGGCTGCCACAGCCAGACCCATGCCGGTTTCCTGCGTTCGGTGCTGCGGCTGAGCGGCGTGGCGGAGGAGGAGAAGGCGATCGAGGATCGCGCCCGCGAACTCGTCGCCTTCATGGGCCTCGAGCCCTTCGCGGCCATGCCGGCCGGCCCGCTGCCCTTCCCCATCCGTAAGCGCGTCGAGCTCGCCCGCGCCCTCGCGGCAAGGCCCAAGCTCCTCCTCCTCGACGAGCCGGCCGCCGGCCTGAACCACGAGGAGATCGAGGTCCTGAAGGAGCAGATCCGCCGCGTCGTCGACATTCAGAAGGTCACCACGCTGCTGGTGGAGCATCACATGAGCCTGGTCATGTCCGTCTCGGACAAGGTGGTGGCGATCGACTTCGGCAAGAAGATCGCCGACGGAACGCCCGCCGAAGTGCAGCGCGATCCCGAGGTGATCCGCGCCTATCTCGGGACGGGAGCCTGATCCATGGCGCCTCTTCTGGAGATCAGCGGCCTCAAGGCCTTCTATGGCGCGACGGAGGCCCTGCACGGGCTGAGTTTCACCCTCGCCCAGGGCGGCATCACCACCCTTCTCGGCGCCAACGGCGCCGGCAAGACGACGACCTTACGGGCGATCAGCGGGCTCGTGCGCCGCGAGGGCAGCATCGTCTTCGACGGCCAGCCCATCGGCGCGATGGCGACCGAGGACATCACCCGCCTCGGCGTCGCCCACGTGCCCGAGGGTCGCGGCACCTTCGTCGGCTTGTCGGTGGAGGAGAACCTCAAGATCGCCAGCTACGGCCGGCGCGACAAGTCCGGCGTCAAGCGCGACCTCGACCTCGTCTTCACCTATTTCCCCCGCCTGAAGGAGCGCATCGCCCAGCAGGCCGGCACGCTGTCCGGCGGCGAGCAGCAGATGCTCGCCATCTCCCGCGCGCTGATGCTCGGCCCCCGGCTGATGCTGCTCGACGAGCCCTCCTTCGGCCTCGCCCCGCTCATCGTCCAGGAGATCTTCCACATCATGCGGCGGATCAACGAGGAGGCCGGCGTCTCCATGCTCCTCGTCGAGCAGAACGCGTCGCTGGCGCTGAACCTCGCCGAGAACGCCTACGTGCTGGAGACCGGCACCGTGGTCATGTCGGGACCGTCGGCCGAGCTGAAAAACGACGAGGGCATTCGCAAATCCTACCTCGGCTACTGAGCCGGCAGCAGAGGACAGAGGAAGACGCATGGAACAGTTGATCCAGCAGATCGCATCGGGACTGGCGTCGGGGGCGATCTATGCGCTCGTCGCCCTCGCCCTGGTGATGATCTTCACGGCGACCGACCACCTGAACTTCGCCCAGGGCGAGATGGCGATGTTCTCCACCTATATCTGCTGGCAGCTCATCCAGTGGGGCTTTCCGTTCTGGCCGGCGCTCGGCTTCACCATCCTCTTCTCCTTCATCCTCGGCGTCGCCATCGAGCGGGTCATCCTGAGGCCGCTGCACAACGCCTCCGTGCTCTCCATCGTCGTCGTCTTCATTGGGCTCCTCGCCATCTTCCACTCGCTGGCCGGCGGCATCTGGAGCCACACGATCAAGAACTTCCCCTCGCCCTTCCCGAACGTGACCTTCGCCGGCTCGGGCTACATCGGCTCGCACCAGATCGGCATGATCGTCGTCTCGCTGCTGATGCTCTTCGCCCTCTTCGCCTTCTTCCGCTTCACGCCCCTCGGCCTCGCCATGCGGGCGGCGGCGCAGAACCCGGTCTCGGCCCGGCTCGTCGGCGTCAAGGTCGACTGGATGCTGGCGCTGGGGTGGGGCCTCGCCGCGGCCGTCGGGGCGGTCGCCGGCGCCATGGTCGCGCCCGTCGTCTATCTCGAGCCTAACATGATGGCCTCGATCCTGCTCTACGGCTTCGCCGGTGCCCTGGTCGGCGGCATCTCCAACCCGGCCGGCGCCGTCTTCGGCGGCTTCCTCGTCGGGGTGCTGGAAAACCTCGTCGCCTATTTCGGCAACCTCACCGAGAAGACCTTCGGCATCTACATCGTCGGCAACGGCGAGAAGCTGACCGTGGCGCTGATCATCGTCATCACCATCCTCACCCTGAAGCCCGCCGGCCTGTTCGGCCGCACCACCGTCAAGAGGGTGTAGCCATGACCGCCGTCACCTCGACCGCCCCGGCCGCTGCGGAGGGCTCGCGCAACCTGACGCGGACCCTGCTCCTCGGCCTCCTCGTGCTCGCCGCCGCCCTGCCCTTCCTGGTCGGCAAGTCGGGCTTCATCTCCAACTTCACCTTCCTGCAGCTCAGCCTGATGATCGTCTATGCGATCGCCGTGCTGGGCTTGAACCTGCTCACCGGCTTCAACGGCCAGATCTCCCTCGGCCACGGTGCCTTCTTCGCCGTCGGCGCCTACACGGCGGCGATCCTCATCGAGCAGTTCGGCGTCAACTACTGGCTGACCCTGCCGGCGGCCGCGGTCCTGTGCTTCGTCATCGGCTATCTCTTCGGCCTGCCGGCGCTCCGGCTCGAGGGCCACTACCTGGCGCTGGCCACCTTCGGCCTCGCCATCGCCGTGCCGCAGATGCTGAAGTACAAGCACCTCGAGCCGCTCACCAACGGCGTCATGGGCATCAACCTTCTGAAGCCCGACGCGCCCTTCGGCCTGCCGCTCTCCGGCGACCAGTGGATGTATCTGGTCGTGCTGGTGGTGGCGGTGGGCATGTTCTGGATGGCGCGCAACCTCCTCAACTCCCGCCCCGGCCGCGCCATGGTGGCGATCCGCGACCACACGCTCGCCGCCGGCACGATGGGCATCGACACCGCGCGCTACAAGGCGACGGTCTTCGGCATTTCCGCCCTCTACGTCGGCATTGCCGGCGCCCTGCACGCCATCATCTTCGAATTCGTCTCGCCCGACAGTTTCCGCTTCGAACTCTCCATCGCCATCCTCGTCGGCGCGGTGGTGGGCGGCGTGGCCTCCCTACCCGGCGCGGTGATCGGCGGCATCTTCGTCCAGTTCATCGAGAAATATGCCGATGCCATGACGAAGAAGCTGACCCAGGCGATCCACCTGCCGCTCGAGCTCCAGCCCTGGACGCTCTACGGCATCACCCTCATCGTGCTGATCTACGTCATGCCCGGCGGCATCGCCGGGGGCCTCGCCGCCCTGTGGGCGCGGCTGAGGCGTCCATCCCCGGGCGGCTGACGCGCCGCCCCGATCCGACCGCAGTGCATCGCCACACTGTGCAAGCCAAGCGGCCCCAGAAGACCGCACCAACCACCGGAGGACTACCCCCATGACTGAGATGAAACGCAGAACGGTCATCGCCGGCCTCGGCGCCCTCGCCGTGACGCCGGTTTTCGCCCCCGCCATCGCCCAGAAGCGCTACGACGACGGCGCCAGCGACACCGAGATCAAGATCGGCAACATCATGCCCTATTCGGGCAACGCCTCGGCCTACGGCGTCATCGGCCGCACGTCGGAAGCCGTCATGAAGATGGTCAACGATGCCGGGGGCCTGAATGGCCGCAAGATCAACTTCATCACCTACGACGACGGCTACTCGCCGCCCAAGGCGGTGGAAATGGTGCGCAAGCTGGTCGAGGAGGACAAGGTCCTGCTCGTCTTCAACCCGCTCGGCACGCCCTCCAACACCGCCATCCAGCGCTATCTCAACCAGCGCAAGGTGCCGCAGCTCTTCGTCGCCACCGGCGCCTCCAAGTGGGGCAATCCGCGCCAGTTCCCCTGGACCATGGGCTGGCAGCCGGACTACGTCACCGAGGGTGCGATCTACGCCAAGCACATCCTGTCGACGAAGCCGGACGCCAAGATCGGCGTGCTGATGCAGAACGACGACTACGGCAAGGACTACTTCAACGGCTTCAAGCAGGGCCTGGGCGCCGCCAACGAGCGCAAGATCGTCCAGCTCTCCACCTACGAGGTGACCGACCCCACCGTCGACAGTCAGATGATCCAGCTGAAGAACTCCGGCGCCGACGTGTTCTTCAACATCACCACGCCGAAGTTCGCGGCGCAGGCAATCAAGAAGGCGGCGGAGATTGCCTGGAAGCCGGTCCACTACCTCAACAACGTCTCGTCGTCCTTCGGCTCTGTGCTGAAGCCGGCCGGCATCGAGAACTCGCAGGGCATCATGGTCGCCCTCTACCGTAAGGACGCCAACGACCCGCAGTGGGCGAATTCGCCCGACGTCGTCGCCTGGAAGGCCTTCATGGCCAAGTACATGCCCAACGCCGACATGCGCGACGACGGGCACAACTTCGGCTTCTCCGTCGCCCACACCCTGCTGCAGACCCTGAAGCAGGCCGGCAACAACCTGACGCGCGAGAACGTCATGAAGGAGGCGGCCAACCTGAAGGGCTTCGAGTCGCCGCTGCTCCTGCCCGGCATCAAGGTCAACACCTCGCCGACCGACTTCTATCCCATCCAGTCGGTGCAGCTCGCCCGGGTCAAGGGCGAGAGCTTCGAGCTCTTCGGCGACGTCCTCTCCAACGAGAGCACGTCCTGAGGAGAGACCTGGCGGCGCGGGCGACCGCGCCGCCTCTTCCCCGACCCGCCCGTCAGCCCACGAGAGCCGAACCATGTATCCCGGGCACCATGCCGAGGCCCATCCGGGGCGCCCCGCCTTCATCATGGCCGGCTCCGGCGAGACGGTCACCTATCGCGAGTTCGAACAGCGGGCGAACCGCCTCGCCCATCTGCTGCGCGCCCAAGGCCTGAAGCGGCTCGACCACTACGCCATCTTCATGGAGAACAACGCCCGCTATCTCGAGGCCTGCGGCGCCGGCGAGCGGGCCGGGCTCTACTACACCTGCGTCAACTCCTACCTGCTGGCGGACGAGCTCGCCTACATCCTCAACAACAGCGAATCGAAGCTGCTGATCACCTCGCGGTCGAAGAAGGACGTGGCGCTGCAGGCGCTGAAGCAGTGCCCTAACGTGACGCTCTGCCTCGTCGTCGACGGCGACCCGGCCGACACCGCCCATCCCGACTTCGCCACCGCCGTGGCGGCCTTTCCATCGACGCCTCTTCCCGACGAGGCGCTCGGCACGCCCATGCTCTATTCCTCCGGCACGACGGGCCGGCCGAAGGGCATCCTGCGCCCGCTACCGGAGAACCCGCCCTCCGAGCCGCTGCCGCTCTACACCTTCCTCGACAAGCTCTGGCGCTACCGCGACGACATGATCTACCTGTCGCCGGCGCCGCTCTATCACTCGGCCCCGCAGGCGGCCGTCGGCCTCGCCATCCGCCGCGGCGGCACGGTGATCGTCATGGAGCACTTCGACCCCGAGGCCTATCTCGCCCTGGTCGAGAAGTACCGCGTCACCCACAGCCAGCTCGTGCCCACCATGTTCTCGCGCATGCTCAAGCTGCCGATCGAGGTGCGCGCGCGCTACGACCTGTCGTCCCTCGAGATCGCCGTCCACGCCGCCGCCCCCTGCCCGCCGCAGGTGAAGGAGGACATGATCGGCTGGTGGGGTCCGATCATCCACGAATATTACGGGGCGACGGAGGCCATGGGGTTCACCGCCTGCGACAGCGAGCAATGGCTCAGCCATCGTGGCACCGTCGGCAAGGTGCTGATGGGCGACCTGCACATCCTCGACGCCGACATGAACCCGGCGCCGAAGGGCGAGCCGGGCGAGATCTGGTTCAAGACCGCCAACCCCTTCGTCTATTTCAACGATCCCGAGCGCACCGCCGCCTCGCGCTCGGCCGACGGCACCATGTCGACCGTCGGCGACGTCGGCTATGTCGACGACGACGGCTATCTCTACCTCACCGACCGCTCGACCTTCATGATCATCTCCGGGGGGGTGAACATTTATCCGCAGGAATGCGAGAACCTGCTCATCACCCATCCGAAGGTGGCGGACGCCGCGGTCTTCGGCGTGCCCAACGAGGATTTCGGCGAGGAGGTGAAGGCGGTGATCCAGCCGATGCCGGGCCACGAGCCGGGCGAGGCCCTCGCCGCCGAGCTCATGGCCTTCTGCCGCGAGCACCTGTCGGTGCAGAAATGCCCGCGCTCCATCGACTTCATGGACGCCCTGCCACGTCTGCCGACGGGCAAGCTCTACAAGAAGGCGCTGCGCGACCGCTACTGGGGCGACCGCAAGGTGAAGATCGTCTGAGCCGGCGGCGCTTGCCATACAGGAGCTGGCGCGGTTGGCTGGCGGCCCGCCGAGGATATGCCATGAAACGCCAGGTCATCGAGGTTCCCGTCATCTCCGAGGCGATCCGCCGGCTCGGCGCGCCGACCTCGGCCCTCGTGCGGGTCGGCGACCTCCTCTTCACCTGCGGCATGCCGCCGGTCGACGTCCACACCGGAGACATCGTGCGCGGCGACATCGCCGTGCAGACCCGCGCGGCCCTGGACGCCCTGGAGGCGACACTCGCCTTCGCCGGCTCGTCCCTCGCCATGGCGGTGAAGACCACCGTCTACATCACCGACCCCAAGCTGATGGGCACGGTGAACGCCCTCTACCGCGAGCGTTTCCCCGACGGCTTCCCGGCCCGCACCAGCGCCGGCATCAACCCCTGGCCGGCGCCCTTCGACATCGAGATCGAGTGCATCGCCGCGATCCCGTGACGCGATCTTGCGCACGTGTATAAAATATGCACCGATGCGCGCCGACAGAACGCTGGTGCTCCGGCACTGGCTCCAACTAGGATAAGCTGATCGTTCCAGCCGCCGCTGACGGCCTTTTTCGGGCCGGGAACGAAGCACGGACCGCCTGCCTGCGTGAGGACGCCGCGATGAGCCTGACCCTGTTCCGCAATTTCCGCCTGCTGGATCCGGCCGTCGCCGACGAACTGGTCGAGGGCTACGAACTGCTGGTCGAGGGCGACAAGGTCAAGGAACTCTCGGACAAGCCGATCAAGGCGTCCAAGGCGACGGTCATGAACTGCGGCAAGCGCACGATGATGCCCGGCCTCATCGACTGCCACGTCCACGTCATCGCGACTATGGTCAACATCGGCCAGAACGCCCTGGTGCCGGACGCGCTCATCGCCTATCGCGCCGCCCGCATCATGAAGGGCATGCTCGACCGCGGCTTCACCACCGTGCGCGATCTCGGCGGCGCCACCTATCCCCTGGTCGAGGCGCAGGAACAGGGCCTGATCGAAGCGCCCCGCCTCATTATCCCCGGCAAGGCCCTCTCCCAGACCGGCGGCCACGGCGACTCGCGCTCGCGCTACGACCGCCGCGACCCCGAGACATGGACGCGCACCCTCGGCTCGCTCGGCCGCCTCGCCGACGGCGTCGACGCCGTCCGTCAGGCCTGCCGCGAGGAGATCAAGCAGGGCGCCCACTTCATCAAGATCATGGCGAACGGCGGCGTCGCCTCGCCGAACGACCCGATCCACTTCCTCGGCTATTCGCGCGACGAGATCATCGCCGCCGTCGAGGAAGCCACCAATGCCGGCACCTATGTGGCCGCCCACCTCTACACCGACGAGGCCATCCGCCGCGCGGTGGAGTGCGGCGTCCACAGCCTCGAGCACTGCAACCTCATCCAGTCCAAGACAGCGAAGTTCGCTGCCGAAAAGGGCGCCATCGCCTGCCCGACGCTGGTCACCTACGAATATCTCGGCGTCGAAGGGCCGGCCCTCGGCCTCGATCCGATCTCGGTCGGCAAGGTCGACACCGTCCGCCTCGCCGGCATGAAGTCGCTGGAGATCATGCACAAGGCCAAGCTCACCATGGCCTACGGCTCCGACCTCCTCGGCGAGATGCATCGCCACCAGTCGGAGGAATTCGTCATTCGCGGCCGCGTCCTCCCCGCCATCGAGGTGATCCGCTCCACCACCATGCATGCCGCCAAGCTCTGCCGCCGCGAGGGGCAGATCGGGACGCTGAAGGCCGGCGCCTATGCCGACGCCGTGCTCGTCGACGGCAATCCGCTGAAGGACCTGTCGCTGCTCACCAAGCAGGGCGCGCATCTGGCCCTGATCATGCAAGGCGGCCGCATGCACAAGAACCAGCTCTCCTGACGGGCGGCACGATGACGGGATCGCCGGCATGACCATGGACGGGCGCATCTGGGGCCGGGTGGCGCTCTACGGCGTCGCCTGGGCGACGCTCGGCTTCATCCTCCTGCCGCTCATCTTCGTCACCTGGCTCGCCTTCTTCGCCCAGGAGATCCCCTCCTTCCCGCCGGAGGGCTATTCGGTGAAGTGGTTCGGCGCCATCGCCGACAACCGCAACTTCGTCACCGGCTTCTCCACCAGCCTGCAGGTGGCGGTGGCGGCCACGGTCATCGGCCTGTTGATCGCGGTGCCGGCGAGCCTGATCCTCGCCCGCCGCCAGTTCCTCGGCAGCGCGGCGCTCAACCAGTTCCTGCTGCTGCCGCTGGTCGTGCCGGGCGTCGTCATGGGCACGTCGATCTACGTCTTCCAGATCGAGACCGAGATCGCCACGGGCCTGCCGATCCTCGGTTCGCTCGGCGGCCTCGTCGCCGGCCATACCCTCCTGGTCATTCCCTGGACCGTGCGCCTCGTCACCGCGAGCCTGACGGGCCTCGACCGCGCCGCCGAGGAGGCGGCCCAGAGCCTCGGCGCCAACCAGTGGACGACATTCTTCCGCGTCACCCTTCCGGCGATCCGGCCCGGCGTGGTGGCCGGCGCCCTGTTCGGCTTCGTCACCTCCTTCGGCAATCTGGAGATGAGCCTCTTCCTCGTCGGTCCGGGGCGCATCACCCTTCCCATCGCCATCCTCCAGTATCTGGAGTGGAAGATCGATCCGACGGTCGCCGCCGTCTCCGTCCTGCAGATCCTTCTCATCGCGGTCGCCATGATCATCACCGACCGCTACGTCAAGCTTGCCCGAGTCGTCTGATCCATGGCCTCCCTCTCCCTCGACGGTCTGACCAAGCGCTATGGCGACAACGCCGTGGTGAAGTCCGTCTCGCTCGACGTCAGCGACGGCGAATTCCTCGTCCTGCTCGGCCCCTCCGGCTGCGGCAAGACCACGACGCTGCGCATGATCGCAGGCTTCGTGCCGCCGAGCGGCGGCTCCATCCGCATCGGCGACACCGACATCACCCGCCTGCCGCCGTGGAAGCGCAATGCCGGCCTCGTCTTCCAGAGCTATGCCCTGTTCCCCCACATGACCGTGGCGGAGAACGTCGCCTTCGGCCTGGAAATGCGGAAGACACCGAAGGCCGAGATCGGCCCGCGCGTCGCCGAGGCGCTGCGCCTCGTGCGCCTCGACGGCTACGGCGAGCGCTATCCCCGCCAGCTCTCCGGCGGCCAGCAGCAGCGCGTCGCCCTCGCCCGCGCCCTCGTCATCCGGCCGGACGTGCTGCTGCTCGACGAGCCGCTGTCCAACCTCGACGCCAAGCTGCGGCTCGAGGTGCGGCTGGAGATCCGTGCCCTGCAGCAGCAGCTCGGCCTCACCACCGTCATGGTCACCCACGACCAGGAGGAGGCCCTGACCATGGCCGACCGGTTGGTGGTCATGTCCGAGGGCAGCGTGCGCCAGGTCGGCACCCAGTCCGACCTCTACGAGCGCCCCGCCGATCTCTTCGTCGCCGATTTCGTCGGCCGCTCCACCATGATTTCCGGCGTGGTCACCGGCCCTGGTACCTTCCGGTCCGACGGCGGCCTGCCGCTGTCCTGCCAGGCGTCGTCGGCCGAGGGGCCCGCCACCATCGCCCTCCGACCGGAGCGGCTGACGCTCGGTGCCGCAGCCCGGGGCCTCGACAATCACGCCGCGGGCACGGTCACCTTCGTCTCCTATCTCGGCGCGCTGCTCGACGTGCACGTGCGCCTCAATGCCACCGACCACGTGGTGGTGCAGATCCCCAACCGCTCCGACGGGCAGGTGCCTGCGGTCGGCGACACGATCGAGGTCGGCTGGCCGGCCTCGGCCTGCCTCGTCTTTCCACGCGAGGCTGCATGAACCCGCGGCGCCGCCGCCAACTGGGAATCCAGAAGGGAGACATCGACATGACGAAGTTCACCAAGGGAATCGACAGGCGCACGACGCTGAAGGGCATGGGCCTCGCGGCCGCCGGCGCGCTCCTGCCCGCAAGCCTTGCCACCCCGGCCTCCGCCCAGGCCGCCGGCCGGGTGGTCGTCGGCACCTGGGGCGGCGACTACGCCCGCCTCCTCAACAAGAACATCGAGGAGCCCTTCCTCAAGTCCAAGGGCTTCGAAGTGGTGCAGGACCAGGCCTCCGACGCGCCCCGCCGCGCCAAGATGGTCGCCGAGCGCCGCCTGCCGCGCGGCACCACGGACATCCAGGGTCTCTCCGCCGCCCAGATGTTCGAGATGAACGCTGCCGGCCTCGCCGAGCCGATCGACTATTCCAAGCTGAAGAACGCCGGCAACATCATCCCGATCGCCAAATATCCCTATGGCATCGGCCACATCATCTCGGGCAAGGTCGTCGTCTACAATCCGAAGCTCGTGACGCCGGCGCCGACCTCCTACAAGGATGCCTTCGATCCGAAATACGGCAACAAGCTCGGCTTCATCGACATCCAGTATCAGTACGTGATGCTCGCCGCGGGCCTTGCCGCCGCCGGTGACATGACGGCTCTCGAGAAGGGCAAGGAGCTGCTGCTCGCCGCCAAGCGCGGCGGCGCCCGCATCTACCCGACCAACGAGGCCTTCGCTCAGGCGCTGAAGACCGAGGAGATTTCCATCGGCCTGATGTGGAAGGCGCGCGCCGTACAGTGGCAGAACGCCGGCATCACCGTGGACTCCGTCGCCCCGGTGGAGGGCACCATGGCCTATATCTCGGGCTTCATGATCCCGAAGAACGCCCCCAACAAGGCCGGCGCCTATGCCTATATGGACGCCATGCTGGAGAAGTCGGCGCAGGAGGCCTTCGCCGTCGACATGGGCTATGCGCCCACCGTCACCAATGCCGTCGTTGCCGCCGACCTCATGAAGCGCATCGGCTTCACCGAGGAGGAGAACAAGAAGATGAAGGACCTCGACTACGCCTTTCTCGCCAAGAACGACGCGGCGATGAAGGAGTGGTGGGACAAGGTCTTCAAGGCCTGATCGGAGCTCGGGCTCGCCATGGCGGCAATTTCGGAACGTCCGGTCGGCGAGCCCGGCACTCTCACGGCGGCGGGCCTTCTCGTGCCCGCCACCCTCTTCGTCGCGGTCGGCCTCATGGTGCCGATCGCGATCCTCTTCCGCTACAGCCTGAACGCCTTCGTGCCCGGCCAGCTCATGGTCGACGCGCTGACCATCGCCAACTACGTCAAGTTCTTCACCGACCCCTTCTACCTGCAGGTGCTCTGGCGCACGATCCGCGTGGCGGTGGCCTGCACCGTCTTCTGCCTGATCTTCGGCTTCCCGCTCGCCTATGTGCTGGCGCGCACCCAGTCCCGCTACAAGAACCTGCTGGTCATGGCGATCGTGCTGCCGCTCTTCGTCGGCAATGCGGTGCGCGCCGCCGGCTGGATGGTCGCCTTCGGCTCCAAGGGCTTCGTCAATGCGACGCTGATGGGAATGGGTCTGATCTCCCAGCCCATCGAGATCATGTACACCGAGCTCGCCGTGGTCATCGGCATCATCGCGGTGAACCTGCCCTTCATGGTGCTGACCCTGCAGAGCGTCATCGAGGGCATCGACCGCAACGTCGAGGAGGCCGCCTTCTCCCTCGGCGCCCCGCCCATGACCATGGCGACGCGCGTGCTCTTCCCCCTCGCCCTGCCCGGCATCCTCGCCGGCGTCATCCTCACCTTCATCCTGGCGATGAACGCCTATGCGACGCCGGTGCTGCTCGGCGGGCCGAAGTTCCAGACCATGGGGCCGCTGGTCTTCTCCACCTTCGCCCAGCAGAACAACTGGCCCTTCGGCGGCGCCGTCTCCTTCATCCTGATGACCGCGACGCTGATCCTGACCGTTGCCTCGAGCCTGCTGATCCGCCGCCGCTACGCCTGAGCCGAGGCCACGATCTCCGCCGCCAGCTCCTCCTGCGGGCGGCCGGCATCGAGCCGCCGCCAGCCGATGACGCCGAGATCGTAGCCGAACTGCGCCTCCACCGTGTCGACGGTGGCGTCCGACGGGTCGCCCTGCCGCGCCGCCACCCGCGCCTTCAGCCGCCCGGGTGGCACGTCGAGCCAGATGCCGGTGAAGCGGCAGCCGGCGGCGCGCGCCACCGCCTCCACCGCCTCGCGCTCCGCGGAACGGGCATGGACCGCGTCGGCGACGACCGCATGGCCCGCCGCCAGCACCGCCGCCGCGCCCTCGCGCATCGCGCCATAGACGGCGGTGGACACCTCCGGGCAATAGGCCTCCGGCCCGAGCCGCTCCGTCGGCGCGACGCCGAACCGAGCCTTGCGCAGCCGGTCACTCGAGAGGATGCGCGCGCCCGGCAGGGGCCCGAGGGATGGAGCGACGAGGGTCGCGAGCGTCGACTTGCCGGAGCCGCTCAACCCGCCGACGGCCAGGAGCCTGGGCGTCGCAGGCGCCAGCGCCTCGCGGACCAGCGCCAGATAGGTTTGCGCCTCCCCGGCATCGCCGGCCGCCGCCGTCACATGGGCGCGCACCGCCGCCCTCACCGCCACGAGGAAGGGCATGAGCGCCAGACCCCCCGCCTCGGCCCTCGCGTCGCAATAGCGGTTCATCACCCGGTTCGCCGCCGTCTTCTGGCCGCGATGCCAGAGATCCATGACCAGGAAGGCGAGGTCGTAGAGCACGTCGGTGGTGGCGAGGTCCTCGTCGAACTCCAGGCAGTCGAAGATCACGGGACGGCCGTCGATCGTGCAGATGTTGCGCAGGTGGAGATCCCCGTGGCAGCGGCGCACCAGGCCCGCCGCGGCGCGGCTGTCGAGGAGCGCCGCGTGCCGGTCCAGGGCCGCGCGGAACAGCCCGTCGAGCTGTCGCGCCGCCGCCTCGTCCATCAGCCCGCTGGCGGTGAAGGCGGCGGCGTTGACGTCCAGCACCCGCGCCATGCGCGCTGCCCCAGCCCGGTCGGCGGAAACCTCAGCGGCCGCATGCAGCGCGGCGATGTCGGCGGCGAGCCTGTCGACGAGATCCCCCGGCAGCGGCCCCTCACCTGCCAACCGGTCGAGGAGGCCCGCCTGATCGAAGGGGCGCATGCGCACCACCGCGTCCACCAGCTCCCCCTCGCCGTCGAGGGCGAGACTGCCGTCCGCCCTGCGGGCGATGCGGCTGGCGCCCGAATAGATGAGCCCGTCCGGGTCGCTGCGCCGGTTGAGCGCGTACTCGCGTTCGCAGAAGCCGAGCCTCAGCGCCGGCGTGGAGAAGTCGAGATAGGGCAACTTCACCGGCTTCTTCAGCTTGAACACCACCTCCCGGCCGATCACCACCCTGGAAATGTGCGTGGTGACGACCTCGGCGCCCTCGCCCGCGAGGTCTTTCAGGAAGGCGAAAACCTCCGCTCCGTCAGCGCCTTCATCACCCATGTCCCGCGCCTTCCAAAACCCCGCCCCGCGCCTGCCTGCATAGCCGGGATCATGGCGAGGCTCTATGACGAGGATCAGGCGGAGGGGACGGCATGATCGACGTCATCGTGGTGGGTGCGGGTTCGGCGGGCGCGGCCCTCGCCGCGCGGCTCTCGGAGGATCCGGGGCGGCGCGTCCTGCTGCTGGAGGCCGGGCGCGACTGGAGAGCCGCCGAGGCGCCGCACGCCCTGCGCAGCGCCAACATCATCCCCTTCATGCACGACCCGCGTCATCAGGCCGAGTGGCAATGGCCGGGCCTCATGACCCGCCGCACGCGCGCGCAGGAGCCGAAATTCTATTGGCGCGGCAAGACCATGGGCGGCAGCTCCACGGTCAATGCGCAGATCGCCATCCGCGGCGTTCCCGAGGCCTTCGACGGCTGGGCGGCGCTCGGCTGCACCGGCTGGTCGGCAGCCGACGTCCTGCCGCTCTTCGACGCCATCGAGGACGATCCGGTGACCGGCACGGGCCCCGGCGCCCGCCGCGGCGGGCCGCTCCCCGTCCACCGCACGCCCTTCGCCGAGTGGGGCAGCGTCGACCGGGCATTGCGCGAAGCCGCCCTCGCAGCCGGCCATCCCTGGAAGGAGGACCTCAACGCCCCCGCCGGCGAAGGCGTCTCCTGCTACCCGATCAACAGCCGCGACGGCCTGCGCGTCACCACCAATGACGGCTATCTCGAACCCGCCCGCAGCCGGCCGAACCTGACGATCCGCGGCGGCGCGCTGGTCGACCGCGTGCTGTTCGACGGCCGCCGCGCCACCGGCGTGCGCGTCCGCTTCGACGGCGGCACGAGCGAGGACATCGCGGCGCGCGAGGTGGTGCTCTCGGCCGGCGCCATCCACAGCCCCGCCATCCTGATGCGCTCCGGCGTCGGCGCTGCGAGCGACCTCGCCGCCCTCGGCATTGCCGTCGTCCACGACGTCCCCGCCGTCGGCCGCGGCTTCATGGACCACCCGATCCTGCGCGCCAGCCTCGCCCTCACCCCCGAGGCGGCGGCCGAGCACCCGGATGCCCGCCACACCAATTGCTGCGTCACCTATTCCACCGGTCTCGCCGGCGGCGGCGAGCGCGACATGATCATGATCGGCTTCAACCATCGCGGCCTCGGCGACGGCCGCCCCGCCCCCCAGGGCGCCATCGGCATCGCCCTCTACGACGCTTTTTCGCGCGGCGAGGTGCGCCTCGCCGCCGCCGACCCGCAAGCCAATCCGGTGGTCGAGGAGAACATGCTCGACGACGAACGCGACCTCATACGCATGCGCGACGGCATCCGCCGCCTCGCCGCCCTCACCGCCCATCCCGCCGTCGCCGGCATCGCCTCAGCGATCACCTTCGGCGAGAGCGGCATGGATTTCGCCGCGGCAGCCGCCCTCCCCGATGCGGAGCTCGACGCGCTGATGCTCCAGGAGGCTTCCGACATCCAGCACGCTGCCGGCACCTGCCGCATGGGCCCGTCCGGCGACCCCGCCGCCGTGGTCGACCCGCACCTCAAGGTCCATGGCCTCGAGGGCCTGCGGGTCGCCGACGCCGCCATCATGCCCACCGACTGCCGCGCCAACCTGCACTTCACCTGCGTGATGATCGGCGAGATGGCGGCGAAGCGGATGAGGGCGGGACGGTAGGGGAGAGTTTCTGATCAGCCCCAAAAAAATGGGCCGCCCGAGGGCGACCCATTCGATGAGCACATTCGGTGCGCCGCGGAGAGGCTCAGTAGCGTGCCACCACAGCCGAGGGGCCCGTCGAAAACAGATAGTTGACGCCCAGCTTGACGGTGTGGATGTCCGAACGCACCGTACCGGCGTAGAGCGGCCCGAGGGTCCGGGTGCCGAAATTGTAGTACATATACTCCGCCTTGACCGTCCAGTTCGGCGTCATCGCATATTCGATGCCGGCTCCGAGCGCATAGCCGACACGGCTGTAGCTCTCGGGCCCGACAGGAGTCTGGGCCGTCGCAGCGCCCTGGAAGCCGAGGCCGCCCGTCACATAGATGAGCGCGCGGTTCGCGGCGAAGCCGGCGCGGGCCCGCACGGAACCGAGCATGTTGGTACGGTGGGAGATGGCCGCGAGATTGCTGGCGCGGCCTGTGATGGCCGCATAGGCCAGATCAGCCTCGACGCCGAGAACGATCTGGTTGAACTGGTAGTTGAAGCCCAGCTGCCCACCGATCAACGGCCCGTTGGTGGAGGTCGGGAAGGCAATGCCGTTGAAGAAGCGCGAATTGCCCCAGCCGTAGCCAGCGTGCGCACCGACATAGAAACCGGTCCAGCTGAACGCGGGGACGACGACGGAGGCTGCGATCGGCGTGCGCGGTGCGCCGAGGTCGGCGGCCTGCGCACCAGCCGAAAGAGCAAAGAGAGCGGTGGTGGCGAGGAGCAGTGCCTTCATTTCGTATCTTCCCTAATGTCCGCGCGAGGAAGTCTTCCGTAAGGCCACGAGCGGCACAACAGCAACAGTTTCCATCACCGAACGGGCTTCCGACCACGCTTCGTGTCGCTCCTGTGTCAAGAATACCGCAGTTACGTGCTACGTAATGACCGCAAGGAGGAGCTGAACTCGCCCTGCGCGGCACATCTCCAGCTACGGCAGGTGGCCGCCGGCGAACACCCCTGGCGTGTCTGCGATTCTCGCGTTTTCGGGAGGAGAGCAAATGGTGGGCCCGGAGGGACTCGAACCCCCAACCAAGCGGTTATGAGCCGCCGGCTCTAACCATTGAGCTACAGGCCCACCGGCCGGGCGCCTCGGCGCGCGCGGCGTGCCGCGAAAAGGCTGCAAAGAAACCCTTGCGGCGGCACGAAACGGTGATGGCATTCCGCTCCCGCGGCGTCAATCATCGCCCGCGTGCAACCATCGGGATCAACATGGCCTCGTCCTCGCTCCGCCTCTCGCGCCGCCTTCCCCTCGCCGCCCTCGCCTTCGCCGCCATGGCGGCAACCCTCGCCCCCGCGAGCGCCCAGTCCGCCGGCACCCAGCGCCAGATCAGCATCCAGGGCGAGGGCAAGGCCTCGGCCGCCCCCAACGAGGCGGTGATCGGCGGCGGCACGCAGGTCCAGGCCCGCACCGCCCGCGAGGCCATGGAGGGCAATTCCGCCGCCATGCGGCAGGTCCAGCAGGCGCTGAAGCAGGCCGGCATCGCCGAGCGCGACGTCGCCACCTCCGCCCTCACCCTCAGGCCCGTGATCGACTACGGATCGGGCAACCGCCCGCGCGTCACGGGCTATACGGCCGGGCACCGGGTCGAGGTGCGCGTCCGCGACCTCACCAGCCTCGGCGACGTGCTCGACCGCATGGTCGCCGCCGGCGCCAACCAGATCGACGGGCTGGATCTCACGGTCTCCGACTGGTCGGCCAAGGTGGACGAGGCCCGCATCGCCGCCATCGCCGATGCCCGGCGCAAGGCCGAGGCCCTCGCACAGGCCGCCGGCGCCCGGCTCGGCAAGGTGCTCACCATCACCGAGCACGGCGGCGCCATGCCGCCGCCCATGACCCGCAGCGCTCCGGCGCGCTCGCTCTCCGCCTCCGGTCCGACGCCGGTCGCGACCGGAGACCAGACCTTCCGCCTGTCCGTTTCGGTGGTGTGGGAACTGGTGGACTGACCGGCGGGCGTATGCCTATTCGGCCGCGTCGTCGCGCTCACCGAACTGGATCGCCACGTAATGGGCGTAGAGCCCGTTGCGGGCGATGAGTTCGGCGTGGGTGCCGCTTTCCGCCACCCGGCCCGCCTCGATGACGAGGATCCTGTCGGCGCGCATGATGGTGGAGAGCCGGTGCGCGATGACGATGGAGGTGCGGCCGCTCAAAAGCTGGTCGAGCGCCCGCTGCACCTCGAACTCGCTCTCCGAATCGAGGGCGGAGGTCGCCTCGTCGAGGAGCATGATCGGCGCATCCTTCAGGATGGCGCGGGCGATGGCGACGCGCTGGCGCTGGCCGCCGGAGAGGCCCTGCCCGTGCTCGCCGATCAGCGTCTGGTAACCCTCCGGCAAGCCGAGAATGAAGTCGTGGGCATGGGCCGCCCGGGCCGCCGCCTCGATCTCCGCCTCGGTGGCCTCGGGCCGGCCCACCGCGATGTTCTCGCGCACCGTGCCCTGGAACAGGAACACGTCCTGGCTGACGAAGGCCATGGCGCCGCGCAGCGAGGCGAAGGTGACGTCGCGCACGTTCTGCCCGTCCACCGTGATGGCGCCGCCGCTGACGTCGAAGAAGCGCTGGACCAGCGAGATGATGGTGGATTTGCCGCCGCCGGAGGGGCCGACCAGCGCCGTCGTCTTGCCGCCCGCGGCGACGAAGGACAGTTCGCGCAGGACCGGCTCCTCCGCGTGATAGCCGAAGGTCACGCGGTCGAAGGCGACGGTGCCCTCGCCGACCGCCAGCGCGGGGGCCTGCGGCTTCTCCTTCAGCGTCGGCTCGGTGTCGAGCAGCTCGTACATCAACCGCACGCCGACGAGCCCCTTCTCCACCTCGACGCCGAGCCGGGCGAGCCGCTTGGCCGGGTCATAGGCGAGGAGTAGCGCCGTCACGAAGGCGAAGAAGGCGCCGGCATCGACGCCCTGGTGGATGACGCGCCAGGCGCCGTAGACGATGGCGGCGGAGATGGCGAGGCCGCCGAGCGTCTCCATCAGCGGGCCGGTGCGCGCGCCGAGCGTCGCGATCTTGTCGGCGCGGTGACGCACCGAGGCGATGGTGTCGTCCATGCGCGCCTGCATCCGGTCCTCCATGCCGAAGGACTTGACGATGCGCACGCCCTGCACCGTCTCCTGCACCACGCCGACCATGGAGGAGAGCGAGGTGAACTCGCTCTGCGCCAGCCGCCGCACCCGCCGCCTCAGCCGGTTCACGCCGTAGACCGCCACCGGCATGACGGCGCCGGAGACGACGAACATCAGGGGGTCGGTGACGATCATCACCACCAGCAGACCGGCGACCGTCAGGAGGTCGCGGCCCACCGTCGTGACGATGTTCTGCAGCACGTCGCGGGCGGCCTGGGCGTTGTGCGTCACCCGCGTCACCAGGTCGGCGGAGGCATGCTGCTGATAGAAGTCGACGCCCTGGGAGAGCAGGTGGTTGAAGATGCGCGTCTGCTGGGCCGCCACGATGGCGTTGCCGATGCGCGAGAGGATGACGTTGGAGGCGTAGGAGGCCACGCCCTTGACGAGAAAAATGGAGAAGACCGTGACGCCGAACCACACCGCCAGCGTGAAGTCGCGGTTCTGGAACACGCCGTTGATCAGGTCGCGCATGATCCAGGCGCTGAGCGCCGTGCAGCCGGCGACGATGCCCATGCAGACGAAGGCCAGCGCATAGCGCGGCGCATAGGCGCGCAGGCTCTCCCCCACCAGGCGCTTGAGCGTCTGGCCCCGCTGGGCGTCGATTCTGGGGAACAGGCGGAGAAGCCTCATGGGGCGCGGAACTCGCAGCGATTTCAGCGCGCCGAATATCAGGTTTCGCGCACAACACCAAGGCGAACGCCCCCGCCGGCTTTCCCCTGCCGGCGGCCGCTTGCGGCGGTCGGCCGTCGGTGCGAAGAGAGGCCGCCATGGCGACCATCGAAAACCTCTTCGTGACCCGGCTCTACCGCGGCGAGATCGGCCCCGAGGACGGCCTTCTCGCCGAGGTCGAACAGGCCTGCCGCTCGCTGGCGGTGGATGACGCGGCCGGCATCCGCTGGTGCCGCAAGAACGGCTATCCGGGATATACGAGCTATGCCTCGCTGAATGATCTTCCCTGGCGCTTTCCCACCTTCAAGGCGCTGGCGCGCCAGCTCGACCGCCACGTCGCCGCCTTCGCCAAGGATCTGGCGCTGGACCTCGGCGGCCGAAAGCTGGTCCTCGATTCCCTCTGGGTGAACGTGCTGCCGGAAGGGGGTGCCCACGCCTCCCACATCCACCCGCACAGCGTCGTCTCCGGCACGCTCTACGTCGCCATGCCGAAGGGCGCGGCGGCACTGAAGCTCGAGGACCCCCGCAGCGGCCGCATGATGGCCCACCCGCCCCGCAAGGCCGCGGCGCCGCGCGAACTGAAGACCTTCGTCTCGGTGGAGACGCAGCCCGGCGACGTTCTTCTCTGGGAGAGCTTCGTGCGCCACGAGGTGCCGGTGAACCGCAGCGCCGAGGAGCGCATCTCCGTCAGCTTCAACTACCGCTGGGGCTAGGCGGCTTCACGCCGCCGGCACCGGCCGGGGACGACCATCCTCGTCGATGGCGACGAAGGCGAAGGTCGCTTCGGTCACCTTCTCCCGCTCGGTGGTGCGGAAGCGCTGCGCCCAGGCCTCGACATGGATCTTCATCGAGGTGCGGCCGATGTGGAAGACCTCCGTATAGACCTCCAGCACGTCGCCCACCCGCACCGGGCGGATGAAGGTCATCGCCTCCACGGCGATCGTGACGACGCGCCCCTGCGCCCTCTCCACCCCGGCAATGCCCCCCGCCTGGTCCATCCGCGCCATCACCCAGCCGCCGAAAATGTCGCCGTTGGCGTTCGTGTCGGCCGGCATGGCGCTGATGCGCACCGTCAGCTGGCCGCGTGGCGCTGCGTCGATCTGGCGAAGGGGGCGGGGCATGGGTGATTCCGTGTAGGGACTGCGCGCCGATTGAGCCAGCCTTCCGGGGCCCGCACAACTCGGTTCCCGCCCCTGGAGCGGGCTGCCGCCGGCGCGAGACAATTTGCCCCGACGGCGAGAGAAACGGCGGCAAATCAGCCGTTTGCGGCCATCAGCCATAGGGTCTTCGGCTCCCCTGGAAAGTTCCTTGTTGCATTTGCCCGCCGAAGCGCGTATCTCTGATGGACGTTTCGGCCGTTCTTTTTTGGCCCCGCGCCAGCAATGCGGCGCACCGCTGATCAAAAATCTTCGAAAACGTGACCCGAACTGCTCGTGCGTGACGCGAGTCGTCGATCTCTGCTCGCTTCGCGAAAGGATACCCCATGCAGACCGGAACCGTGAAATGGTTCAACTCCCAGAAGGGCTTCGGCTTCATTCAGCCGGACGGTGGCGGCACTGACGTGTTCGTCCACATCAGCGCCGTCGAGCGCGCTGGCCTCTACGGCCTCAACGAAGGCCAGAAGATCTCCTTCGAAGTCGTCGCCGACCGCCGCTCGGGCAAGTCGTCGGCCGACAACCTGAAGGCTGTCGACTGATTTCAGGGCATCGGTCCCCGCCGCCGTGGATGTATCGGCGGCGCGGAACCGCGAATGCTTGAAGACCCGGAGCCGCACCGTTCCCCGGATCGCGCGGCTCCGAACCCGTTTATCGGCCGGCCTTCCGTCGGCCCTGTGGCGATCGAGGACGCGTGATGAATTCCGAACGCCCGAGGCTCTTCATGTTCAGGTCGGGGAGCAACGACAAGCTCTACGGCTTCGCCTCCGACCACACGGGCGGCAAGCTGCCCGAGAAATTCGCCCCGTGGACCAGCATCGGCGTGATCCGCGGTGACCAGAAACCACCCCACGGCCTGAAGCGCGAAGCCATCGAGAACGGCATTGCCGAATTCGGCTTCCAGCTCTGGCGCAAGAAGGATGCTCCGGCCAAGACGGCCTGAGCCCTCGCAACCACGATCCGACCGGGAGAAGACATGCAGGTTCTCGTCCGCGACAACAATGTCGACCAGGCTTTGCGCGTTCTGAAGAAGAAGATGCAGCGCGAGGGTATTTTCCGCGAGATGAAGCAGCGGAAGTCCTTCGAGAAGCCGTCGGAGCGGAAGAACCGCGAGAAGGCCGAGGCCATTCGCCGCGCCCGCAAGGCCGCCCGCAAGCAGGCCCAGCGCGACGGCCTCATCGCCGCCCCGAAGCCGAAGCCGCGCCCGGACCGCAAGCCGAAGTTCGGCGCCTCGCCGGGCCCGCTCGCCGCTCCGCCCGCCGCCGACACCGGCACGCGCTGAGCCGCAGCCTCCTCTGCGCTCCGCCGACGACAAAGGGCCCTCGCGGGCCCTTTTTTCGTGCCCTGATCCCGGCCGGTTCAGCGGAACAGCCGCTCACCCTGCTCGTCGACGATCTGCCGGCCCTTGGCCAGCGAGAAGGTCACCGCGTCCTCCATCGAGGCGTGGCGGTCGGCGCGGATGAACGTGTGCTCCTTCGGCACGCCGTCCACCGTCTTGGTGATGGTGCCCGCCGTCTGGAACTGCCCCTCGTTGCGGAACGGCGCGGCGGTGATGGTGAAGCCCTTGTGCTCCAGCGAGGCGGCGGGCGCCTCCTCCTGCGGGGCGGCGGACGAGCCCCAGCCGAACAGCGATTTCAGAAAGGACATGGTGCGCCTCGCCTCGCGCGGGCCCTGCGCCCGCGGCCTCCTTGATAGCCTCTCCCGCGCGCCGGGGAAACGACCGGTCGCGGTGCATCCCCTCGCCTGCGGAACATCGGCGGGCGCCGCCGGTTCATACCGGGTTCACCGTTCCGGCCTCAGTGTCCGGAGCGCCGGAGCCCGCGACGCGGCGCACCGGCACGAGAAAGGATACCCCATGGCCTTCGGTCTCAGACGGCTGCTTCCCCTTGCCGGCACCCTGATCGTCGGGCTCGGCGCAACGGCGGCGAGTGCCCAGGATGCGGTGACCACCGGCGCCGTCAACATGCGCGCGGGCCCCGGCACGCAGTACGAGCGCATCACCACCCTTCCCGCCGGCGCCCCGGTCGACGTCGCGGATTGCACCGGCTCCTGGTGCCGCGTCGTCTATCGCGGCCTGACCGGCTATGTCGCCCGCAGCCTCCTCGACGAGGACGGCGGCGTGGTCGAGGCGCCCCCGCGCGTCTATGTCGAGCCGCCGCCAGTCTATGTCGAGCCGCCCTATTTCTACGGGTCTCCCGGCTACTACGGCCCCTACCGGCCCGGCTTTCGTCCGCCCTATCGTCCCGGTCGTCCCGACTGGCGTCCGCCCACGCGGCCCGACAGGCCTGACTGGCGTCCGCCCACGCGGCCTGACAGGCCCGACTGGCGCCCCCCGGGCCGTCCTCGTCCGGGCTGGGATGGCGGCGGTCCGCGCCCCGGCGGCTGGGGCACGGGCGGAGCCGGTCGTCCCGGCATGGGCTCGCCCGGCGGCGGGGGCCCGCGCCCCGGCATGAGCGGCGGTGGCGGCGGTCCCCGGCCCGGAATGACCTCGCCGGGTGGCGGTGGTCCGCGCCCGGGCATGGGCGGCGGTGGCGGCGGTCCGCGTCCCGGCTTCGGTGGCGGCGGTCGTCCCGGCGGCGGCCCGGGCCGCCCCGACCGGAACTGATCCGGCCAGACATGATCTCTGCGGCGGCGGGCTTCGGCCCGCCGTTTTGCGTTCTGCCGAGGCCTTACTTCTCCTGCAGGGCGAGCCGCGCGCCGAGGGCCACGAAGGCGCCGGCGAAGATCCGTCGCATCCAGGCCATGACCGCCGGCCGGGAGATCACCTTCTCCCGCATCGCGGCGGCGAAGAGGCCGTAGACGGCGAAGACCACGAAGGTCATCGCCATGAACACGCCCGACAGTTCCAGCATGCGCTGCAGCGGAGCCGCCTCGCCCGCCGGGATGAACTGGGGCAGGAAGGCGACGAAGAAGATCGACAGCTTGGGGTTCAGCACGTTGATGGCGATGCCGTCGAGGATCACTCGCCAAGAGGAACGCCGGTCGTCGGCGGCCTCCACCTTCAACGCGCCGTCCTCGCGCAGCGTCTGCCAGGCCATCCAGAGCAGATAGGCGACGCCGGCATATTTGACCGCATTGTAGGCGAGCGCGCTGGTGTGCAGCAGCGCGGCAAGGCCCAGCATCGCGGCCACCAGATGCGGCACGATGCCGAGCGTGCAGGCGAAGGCGGCGAGCACGCTCGCCCGGGAGCCGCGCGAAAGGCCGGCCGCCAGCGTGTAGATGACGCCCGTGCCGGGCGAGGCCACGATGATCAGGGTGGTCAGCAGGAATTCGAGGGACATGGGCGCACTCCGCGGCATCGGCCACGATCAGGCCCGAGCCGCCCGCCCCTTGGCAAGCCAGGAACCGCCTTGATCCAAAACTTAGGTATTGACCTAAGTGTTAGCGCTGGGTAGCCTCCTCCCATGAACGCAGCGCCCGCCCGCCTCGACGACACGTTCCGCGCCCTCGCCGACCCGACCCGCCGGGCGGTGGTGGAGGCGCTGGGCCGCGGCCCGGCCTCGGTCAGTGACCTCGCCCGCCCCTTCTCCATGGCCCTGCCGAGCTTCCTCCAGCACCTCAAGCTGCTTGAGGAGTGCGGCCTCGTCGCCACGGAGAAGCGCGGCCGGGTGCGCACCTGCCGGCTGAAGCCGGAACCGCTCGCCGCGGCGGAACACTGGCTCGAGGCGCAGCGCAGCCTGTGGACCTGCCGCCTCGACCAGCTCGACGCCCTGCTCGCCACACTGAAGGACGAGCCGCGCGACGGGTCCGCCTGATCACCTTCCCCCCAACAAGCAGCCGAGGAGACATGCCCATGACCCCCGAACCCCATTTCGTCTTCGATCCCGCCCTCGACCTGGAGCTCCGCCGCGAGGTGGACGTGCCGCCGCAGCTCGTCTGGCGCGCCTGGACCGAGCCTGCGCTGCTGATGAAGTGGTTCACGCCCGCTCCCTGGCGCACGACGCTCTGCGAGCTGGACGTCCGCCCCGGTGGCGGGTTCCGCACGGTGATGGAGGGGCCGAACGGGGAGAAGCACGACAGCACCGGCTGCGTGCTTCACGTGATCCCGGAAAGGCTGTTCGTCTTCACCGACGCCCTCGGCCCGGGCTTCCGCCCCACGGGGAGCGCCTTCATGACCGGGGTGATTTCCATCGAGGCGACGGCGAAGGGCACGCTCTACACCGCCCGGGCCCTCCACAAGGACCCCGAGGCGAAGAAGCAGCACGACGACATGGGCTTCCATTCGGGCTGGGGCACGGCGCTCGATCAGCTGGTCGCGCTGGTGAAGGGGATGTGAGGTCAGCAGGCGGCGACGAGGTCGGCGACACGGGGGTCGTCGTCCCCGATCGCGTCGACGATCATGAATGCGTACCGCGCGACCGGATAGCCGATGACCTGGTCACGGGAGACGGCACGGGCGGCGAGGTCCTTGAATTTCTCAAGCCCGGGAGCCGCATCCACGACCATGAAGCTGTTAGCGGCGCGCCGGAACAGCATGCTGAGCAGGAAGCGGTCGTCGGGCGTGGTGCCATCGCCCCATTCGCCCATGACCAGATCGATTCCGGCATCGTGTCCGGGGTCCCCCACCGTCCATCGGCAATAGTAGACGGCAACTGCGCCTCCGTTATCGTGATGGATCTCACCCCAGATCGTCCGGGACAGCCGTCCGCAGCACGGGCAGTCGAAGGTCGACTGCCCTCGGGCGGTGGCGTGGATCGGGCGGGGCTCTGCCATGGCAACCTCACGGGAGAGACCGCGAGTTCACGCCGAGGCGACAGACAATACAACCTCAGGATGAATCCTGACGAGGCTGGTTGCACTTACCCCTTCCGCTCGTCGTCGTCCGTGTCGGCGTGGAAGACGTGCAGCACGTGCTGGACGATGGGCGAGAGCACCACGCCCGTGGCAAGGACGATGACCAGCCCGGAGAAGATGGCGTAGGTGCCGGCGAAGAGCTTGCCGCCATCGGTCTTGAGCTCTGTCACAGGGCCCATGCCGGAGAGGATCATCGCGGCGTTGAGGTAGGAATCGCGCCAGCCCATGCCCTCGAAGCCGGAATAGCCGGCCATGCCCACGGTGAGGCCGAAGAGCATCAGGCAGAACCAGATGGCGATGGAGCGGCCGAGGCGTCCCCAGAGCGGCGAGTTCCGCGGCACCCGGAAGAGGGAACGCGAACGGCGGCCCGATGAGCCGCCGTTGTCTGTTCTGCCATGATCCGCCGCGTGTTCCGTCATGTCGACGTTCCTCGCAGGCAGGCTTTCGGCGTCAGTTGTCGAGGAAGCTGCGCAGCTTCCTGGACCGGCTCGGATGCTTCAGCTTCCTCAGCGCCTTGGCCTCGATCTGGCGGATGCGCTCGCGGGTCACCGAGAACTGCTGGCCGACCTCTTCGAGCGTGTGGTCGGTGTTCATGCCGATGCCGAAGCGCATGCGCAGCACGCGCTCCTCGCGCGGCGTGAGCGATGCCAGCACGCGCGTCGTCGTCTCGCGCAGATTGCTCTGGATCGCCGCGTCGATGGGGAGGATGGCGTTCTTGTCCTCGATGAAGTCGCCGAGGTGTGAATCCTCCTCGTCGCCGATCGGCGTCTCGAGGGAGATCGGCTCCTTGGCGATCTTCAGGACCTTGCGCACCTTCTCCAGCGGCATGCCGAGCTTCTCGGCGAGCTCCTCCGGGGTCGGCTCGCGGCCGATCTCGTGCAACATCTGCCGCGACGTGCGGACGATCTTGTTGATCGTCTCGATCATGTGCACGGGGATGCGGATGGTGCGGGCCTGGTCGGCGATCGAGCGGGTGATCGCCTGGCGGATCCACCAGGTGGCATAGGTCGAGAACTTGTAGCCGCGGCGGTACTCGAACTTGTCGACCGCCTTCATCAGGCCGATGTTCCCCTCCTGGATGAGGTCGAGGAACTGCAGGCCGCGGTTCGTGTACTTTTTGGCGATGGAGATGACGAGGCGGAGGTTCGCCTCCACCATTTCCTTCTTGGCCTGACGGGCCTCGCGCTCGCCCTTCTGCACCATCTGGACGATCTTGCGGAACTCGCCGATTTCCAGCGCCGTCTCGGTCGCCAGCGCCTGGATCTCGGCGCGGATCTCCTTCACCGTCTCCTTCTCCTCGGCGACGAAGCTCTTCCAGCCGCGCGCACCGAGAGAGGCCACGCGCCGGATCCAGTTCGGATCGAGCTCGGAGCCCTGATATTCCTTCAGGAAGGACATGCGGTCGACGCCGTAGCTCTCGGCGAGACGCAGGAGGCGCCCCTCATAGCCCACGAGCCGCTTGTTGATGTCGTAGAGCTGCTCGACCAGCGCCTCGATGCGCGCCGAATTGAGCGACAGCGACTTCACGTGGTCGACCAGGTCCTCGCGCAGCTTCTTGGCGCGGCGCTCCTGGCTCGGCGACAGCTTGGTGTCGTTCAGCCGGTTCTCGACGTTCTGGTCCTGCAGGCGGCGCAGCTTCTTGTACTCGTCGGCGATGGTGTCGAAGATCTCGAGCACCTTCGGCTTCAGCTCCGCCTCCATGGCGGCGAGCGACACGGCGTTCTCCATGTCGTCCTCGTCCAGGTCGCCCTCGGCGCCCGGCGGCAGGCCTTCGCCGTCGCCTTCGGCCTGGGGGGCGATCGGCGCCTCGCCTTCGGTCACCATCGGCGCGTTCTTCGCGTCGGGGCCCGCATAGGTGGCCTCGAGGTCGATGATGTCCCGCAGGTAGATCTTGCCCTCGTTGAGCTCGTCCCGCCAGATGATGATGGCCTGGAAGGTCAGCGGGCTCTCGCAGAGGCCGGCGATCATGGCCTCGCGGCCGGCCTCGATGCGCTTGGCGATGGCGATCTCGCCCTCGCGGGAGAGCAGCTCCACCGAGCCCATTTCGCGCAGATACATGCGCACGGGGTCGTCGGTGCGGTCCAGCGGCTCGGAGGCGCGCTCGGACTTCACCACGGCGCGCGGAGAGGCCTCCTGCAGCTCGCCGTCCGGCTCGTCGGCCTCGGCCTGCTCCTCTCCCTCACCGTCCTCGGCGGCATCGTCGTTGTCGACGACGTTGATGCCCATTTCCGAGAGCATGGCGTTCATGTCCTCGATCTGGTCCGAGGTGAACGAGGCCGCAGGCATCACGGCATTGATTTCGTCGATGGTCACATAGCCGCGCTTCTTGGCACGCTTGATCATCGCCCGGACGCCGGCGTCGGAGAGGTCCAGGAGCGGGCCGTCCGGGCCTTCCGTCTCCTGATCCGCACCTTCCGGTTTCTCGGTTGCCTTGGTTGCCATCTAGACCGTCCATCGCTCACGAACCGCAAGCGGCCCGCATGACGCGCCGGCGACGGGTTCAAGGCCCGCCTCAACGCCAAAAAAGGGGCTGCGCTCGCTCTCTAGCGCGCCCCCGTCAATTCCGACATCCCCGCCCTAAGGCCCTCACCCTTAAGACGTGGTGAACCATGACCTGCCGCCCCGTTGCCGCGGCGCGGTCCTGATCCGTTCGTTCTGCCGACACAAGTCAAGCGCTGCGACCTCCCCGCCCGGATTGCGCGCCGAAACCCTCCACCAGGGCCTCGGTCCCCACGAGCTCCGCCTCCCGCCGCTTGGCGTCCAGGAGCCAGTGTTCGTTTGCTTCGGTCGGGTCGTCGCCGAAGGCTCGCTCGGCATCCCGGATTTCCTTAATTAGCGCTTGCTTCTTGCGATGCAAGGCCAAGAGCTGGCCGAACGTCACCTCGACGTCGCTTTTTGCCGCCCCCGGCATGGCGCCCCAGACCGCCCCCGTCGACACCGAGGCGCGGACCTGATCGACCAACGCCCCGTGCCCGTCCGCCGCCAGCGCCGTGCGATAGGCCTCCTCCTCCCCCTCGACGCCCTGGGCGTGGACGTCGAGCAAGGCCGCCTTCAGCGTCTCCGCCTGCGGGTGGCGCAGGTCCAGGGCGGCGATGTCCTCCTCCTGCCCGTCGATCAGCCAGGGATGGTTGAGGAGGGCCGTGAGGATCAGCGCTTCGCGCATCGGCAGGGCGGCGCGCGGCCCCCTGACCAGCGCGCTGGAGGCGAGCGCCGGCGAAGGCCGGTGGTCCGGCACGGCGAAGGGCGAGAAACCGCGCCCGCCGCCCCTGGCACCGCCCCCCTGCCCGCCGCCGCGCCGTTCGCGCTGCATCGGCCGGAACAGGTCCGAGAGCCGGCCGAACACGTCGTCGCGGTAATGCCGGCGCACGTTCTCGTCGCCGATCGTCGACACCACCTCGGCGAAGCGGGCTTCCAGCGCCGCGCGCTTCTCCGGCGTGCCGAAGACGCCGGCCTCGGTCTCGCGCTGCCACAGCATGCTCGCCAGCGGCTGGGCCTGCGCCAGCACCGCGTCCATCGCCTCGCGGCCGGAGGAGCGGATGAGGTCGTCCGGGTCCTGGCCCTCGGGGAGGGCGGCGAAGAGCAGGCTGCGGCCGGGCTTCAGCAGCGGCAGGGCGATGTCGATGGCACGGTAGGCGGCGCGCCGGCCCGCCTTGTCGCCGTCGAAGAGCAGCACCGGCTCCGGCGCCATCTTCCACAACAGGTCGAGCTGGCCCTCGGTCAGCGCCGTTCCGAGCGGGGCGACCGTCTCGCCGAAGCCGGCCATCACCATGGCGATGACGTCGACATAGCCCTCGACGGCGATGACGCGGCCGCTCTTGTGCGCGGCCTCGCGCGCGGAAAAGGCGTTGTAGAGCAGCGACCCCTTGTGGAAGAGGTCGGTCTCCGGCGAGTTCAGATATTTCGCCGGCACGTCCTTTTCCAGCGCCCGGCCGCCGAAGGCCACCACCCGGCCGCGCAGGTCGGTGATGGGGAACATGACGCGGTCGCGGAACCGGTCGTAGGGCACGGGAATGTCGTCGCCGTGCACCAGCAGCCCCGTCGCGATCATGTCGGCGACGGAGACACCCTTGGCGCCGAGATGCTCCTTCAGGGCGAAGCGCGCGCCGGGCGCATAGCCCATGCGGAACTTCACCTGGGTCGGCGCGCGCAGCTCGCGGCCGGCGAGGTAGCCGCGGGCCTTGGCGCCGGCGCGGTCCTGCAACTGTGCCTCGAAGAACTTCGCCGCGAGCTCCATGACGTCGTAGAGGGTCTTGGCCTTCTCGGCGCGCTGCACCTCCTCCACCGAGACCTTCGGCAGGGCGAGGCCCGCCTCCCCCGCCAGCCGCTCCACGGCCTCGGGGAAGCTCACCCCTTCCGTCTCCATCAGGAAGCGGAACTGGTCGCCGTGCTTGCCGGAGGAGAAGCAGTGGTAGAAGCCCTTCTGGTCGTTGACGTAGAAGGACGGCGTCTTCTCGGCGTTGAAGGGCGACAGGCCGCGCCACTCGCGGCCCTGCTTCTTCAGCTTGACGCGCTTTCCCACCACCTCCGACACCGGGAGGCGTTGCCGGATCTCGTCCAGGAACGATGGGGGGAAGCGCATGGGGGATGCCATAGCACTTTAGCGGCGACGTTCGAAGCGGCCTTTGTGAGCCGCCTGGCGGCTTGGCTCAGTCCTGCGACCAGCGGTCGGCCGCCGCGTCGTCGACGTCCTTGGCGGCGACCCAGCCGCCCTCCCCGCCCGTCTCCTCGAACTTCCAGAACGGCGCCCGCGTCTTCAGGAAATCCATGATGAACTCCGCGGCGGCGAAGGCGGCCTGCCGGTGCTCCGACAGCGCCACCACCAGCACGATGTTGTCGCCCGGCTCCATGCGGCCGTAGCGATGGACCACCAGGACGTCGGCCAGCGGCCAGCGGCCACGTGCCTCCTCCTCGATCCGCTGCAACTCGGCGAGCGCCATCGCCTCGTAGGTCTCGAGCGTCATCGCCCCGACGGTGTCCGAGCCGGTCCGGCCACGGCACAGGCCGGTAAAGGTCGCGACGGCGCCGACGTCGACGCGCCCGGCCGTCAGCCGCTTCACCTCGGCGCCGAGGTCGAAATCCTCGCGCTGGACCCTGACCGTCATGGGGCACCCGCTGCCTGGAGCGGCGCCGGTCGCCAGTCCATGCCGACATGGCCGGGAAGCGCGGCGATCCGCCCCGTCCAGTCGCGCACCGCCGGGAACAGCGCGAGGTCGAGGTCAGCCTCGTGGGCGAGATGGGTGTTGGCGTAGAGCGCGAGGTCCGCCAGCGTCAGGCGGTGGCCGGCGATGTAGGGCGTCGTCGCCAGTTGCGTCTCCATGCGCGACAGCGCCGCCTCCGCCCGCTCCATCCAGTCGTCGATGAGGTCGCGCTTCAGCTCGCGCCCGCCCGGCACCAGCGACATCCAGAAGCGCGCCTCGCCGATGGAGGGGTGATGGGCGTTCTGCTCGAAGAACAGCCATTGCATCATCACGGCGCGCTCGACCTTGTCATAGGGCACGAAATCCGTCCCCTCGCCGAGATACATGAGGATGGCGTTGGATTCGACAAGGACGGTCGTGGCGCCGAGCTGGACCACGGGGACGCGCCCGAGAGGGTTCATCGCCAGGAAGGTGGGCGTGCGCGTGTCGCCACGCAGGATGTCCACGTCCTTCAGCACGAAAGGCAGCCCGAGATGCGCCAGGAGAAGGCGCACCTTGTAGCAATTGGCGGACCGCTGCATGGCGTGGAGGACGAGGGTCATACGTTCGTTATAGCGAACGCAGCGGGATTGTCAGCCGCCGGGACGCCGGGCCGCGGCCGGCTCGCAGGAGAGCGCCGGCAGGTCGAGATATCGCATCCGTTTCATCTCCCGCCGTCCGCCCGACACGGCGTCGACGACGAGGCCGCAGACCAGCATGAGGAAGGCCAGTTGCATCACCGCCGCCGACAGGATGGCGGTGGGAAAGCGCGGCACCAGGCCGGTCTCGAGATAGGTCTGGACGATGGGCGCGGCGAGGCCGAGGCTCGCGAGGGCCAGCACGCCGGCGATCAGGCCGTAGAAACGCAGCGGCTGCACCGCACGGTACATGTTGACCAGCGTCCAGAGGATGCGGGCGCCGTCCCGGTAGGTCTTCAGCTTGGAATGCGAGTTCTCCGGGCGCTTGCCGTAGGGCAGCGGCACCTCGCCGGTGCGCAGCTTCAGATCGATGGCGTGGACGGTGAGCTCGGCCTCGATCTCGAAGCCGGAAGACGAGGCGGGGAAGGACTTGGCGAAGCGGCGCGAGAAGACCCGGTAGCCGGAGAAGATGTCCTTGAAGGGCGAGCCGAACATCGCGGTCGTGATGCGGTTGAACAGGGCGTTGCCGAAGCGGTGGCCGCGCCGGTAGGCCGCCTCCTCGCTGTCGACGCGCGCGCCGACCACCATGTCGAGCTGGTCGCGGAGGAGCAGGTCGACGAGGCCGGGCGCCGCCGTCGGGTCATAGGTCATGTCGCCGTCGGCCATGACGTAGATGTCGGCGTCGACGTCGGCGAACATGCGCCTGACGACGTTGCCCTTGCCCTGGAACGGCTCGTGGCGGACCACGGCGCCGGCGGCGCCCGCGGCCTCCGCCGTGCCGTCGGTGGAGTTGTTGTCGTAGACGTAGACGGTCGCCTCGGGCAGCGCGGCACGAAAGGCGCCGACCGTGGCGGCGATCGTCGCCGCCTCGTTGTAGCAGGGCAGCAGGACGGCGACGGAGGGCCGTGCCGCCTCGACCGCGAGACGGCGGGCGAGATCGTCGATGAGGGCGCGGGCCGGGCTGCCCGCGGCGGGGGCGGCGGAGGCGGGGGAGCGGGACGCGCGCTTCTGCGGTTCAGCCACGGGCGGGGCTCCAGCGGGCGGAGAGGCGGAGGAGGTCGGCGCCGAGCGCCCGATGGGCGAGGACGCCGAAGAACAGGGCCATGACCAGGACGCCGATCGGGATGCCGGTCACCATCATGCCCGGCCGGGCGACGAGCGGCAGCAGCCAGACCCCGGCGAGGAGGCTCTTCTCGTAAGGGCCGAAGCCCTTTTCCGCGCCGTGGGCGGCGGTGAAGGCCACGGCGACCGCGAGGATCGTCATGTCGTAGTCGAGGCAATAGGGCGTCGCGAGCAGCGCGCCGGTGGCGGTCATGGCGGCGAGCAGGCGGTGGTCGGCCCGCCGCAAGGCGGCGAGCGCCAGGGTCGCGACGACGAGCCCGGTGACGGCGAACTGCGCGCCGTAGGCGAGCGGCAGCGGCGCGCCGAAGGACCGCAGGGCCGAGAAGGTCGACTGGATCTTGGCCCAGCCGGTGATGCCCTGTTCGAGAATGACCTCGCGGGTGAAGACGGCGCCCTTCAGGAACGCCGTCCAGACCTCCGGGCCGAGCCAGAGCGTGACGCCCGCGGCCATGGCGAGGACCGTGGCGCCCGCCGCGACAACGGCCCGGACATGCCAGCCGAGCACCATGGCGACCGGCAGCACGAGGCCGAACTGCGGCTTGTAGGCGAGGAGGCCGATGCAGATTCCGGCGACGACCGGGCGGGTCGGCAGGAGAAGCAGGCCGAAGCCGAGCAGGCCGGCGGTGAGGAAGGCGTTGTGGCCGTGCCCCAGCGTGACGAAGACGGCCGGGAAGCCGACGGCGACGGCCAGCAGCGCCCGGTGCGGCGGGGCGATGGCCCTCACCGCCGCGAGATAGAGCGCGAAGGTCGAGGCCTGCCAGGCGATCAGGGCCGGCACATAGGGCACGGACCCCATCAGCGCCGCGACCGCGAGGAAGAAGGGCGGATAGTGCCAGCCGTAGACGTCGACATCGGGGTTGGCGAAGACCTGCCGCTGGAAGGCGAAGTGAGTTTCCGGATCGAACAGACCGAGCGGGTCGCCGCCGAGCAGCATCCGCCCCGCCGTCCACATGCCCGAGAAATCGGTCGCGATCGGCCGGCCGAACCGGTCCGTCATCGGCCCACCGGTCGTCCAGATGAAGGCGAGCGAGACGGCGCCGAACAGCGCGATCATCAGCGCATAGACGCGTGCGCGCTCTTCGGTAAGCCAGTCGCCGCTGCGGAGGGAGGCCAGCATGAATGCCCCGGTTGCAAGACCGGGGCACCATCGCAGCAAGGCGCTAAGACATGGTTAGCCGGCCGGGGCTTCAACCAGAGGGCTGGATGTTGGCGGCGCGGATGATCTCGGCCCAGGTCTGCATCTCCTGGGCGTGATAGGGCCGGAACGCCGCGGGGTCGCGCGCCGTGATGGTGAAGCCGAGCTTGGTGATCGCCTCCACCACCGGCGGCTTGGCGAGCGAGGCGAGGATCTCCTTCGACAGGCGGTCGAGGGCCGGCTGCGGCGTCGCCACGGGCGCAAAGAAGCCCGTCCAGCTCTCGGCATCGGCATTGGTCACGCCCTGCTCGCGCAGCGTCGCGACCTCGGGAAGCTGCGGATTGCGCTTCGGCGAGCCGATGGCGATGGCGCGCAGCGTGCCGGCCTGGATCTGGGTGAAGACGCTGGCCATGGTGGAGTTGGCGACGTCGATGCGGTTGCCGACGATGTCCTGCACCAGCGGCGCGGCGCCGCGATAGGGCACGTGGGTCATCTTGATGCCGGTGCGCACCATGAAGAGCTCGGTGGACAGGTGCGAGCCCGAGCCGACGCCGGTCGAGCCGTAATTGAGCTCGCCGGGCTTGGACTTGGCCAGCGCGATCAGCTCAGGGATCGTCTTCACCGGCAGGTCGTTCTTGACGACGAAGATGTGTTCGAAGGCGCCCGCCCCCGCCAGCGGCGCGAAGTCCTTCACCGCGTCGTAGCCGGGCTCCTTCATCAGGAACATGTTGTTCCCGTGGGTCTGGTTGTTGCCGAAGGTGATCGTGTGGCCGTCCGCATCGGCCCGGGCGACCTGCCGCGTACCGATGGCGCCCGAGGCGCCGCCGACGTTCTCCACCACCACCTGCTGGCCGAGGCTCGTCGACAGATCCTGGGCCACGATGCGGGCGATGCCGTCGGTCGGGCCGCCGGCCGGATAGGCGACGACGAGCCGGATCGGCCGGCTCGGCGCCCAGGTCTGGGCCGAGGCGGAACGGACGATCGCCGGCGCCGCGCCGAGCGCGCCGAGGCCGAGGACGACGACGCGTCGCGAGGTCTTGGGGATGGTGGTCACGGGGTCCCTCCGGGATGATGGCTTCTATGAATGTTTTTCGCTTGTTCGCCCCCTGCGGCGCGACTAAACGTCCCGCCGGAACGCCGAGGCGCCGCGGAATAGGATTGCCGTGGTCATAACGCGCCTTCGGGGATTTTCAAACTCGACGGAGTCGACCCATGGCCTTTCTTGCCGACGCCCTGAAGCGCGTGAAGCCTTCCGCCACCATCGCCATGGCGCAGAAGGCCCGTGACCTGAACGCGCAGGGCAAGAAAGTCATCTCGCTCTCCGCCGGCGAGCCGGACTTCGACACGCCGGACAACATCAAGATGGCCGCCGTCAAGGCGATCGCCGAAGGCAAGACCAAGTACACGCCCGTCTCCGGCATCACCGAGCTGCGCCAGGCCATCGTCGCCAAGTTCAAGCGCGAGAACGGCCTCGACTACAAGTGGCAGCAGGCCATCGTCTGCACCGGCGGCAAGCAGGTGCTGTTCAACGCCTTCCTGGCGACGCTGAACCCCGGCGACGAGGTGCTGATCCCCGCCCCCTACTGGGTCTCCTATCCGGAGATGGTCGCGCTCTGCGGCGGCACCCCGACCTTCGTCTCGGCCGGCCCGGAGACCAACTACAAGCTCACCGCCGAGGCCCTCGACAAGGCGATCACGCCGAAGACCAAGTGGTTCATCTTCAACTCGCCGTCGAACCCGACGGGCGCGGCCTATACCCGCGAGGAGCTGAAGGCGCTGACCGACGTGCTGCTGAAGCACCCGCAGGTCTGGATCCTCACCGACGACATGTACGAGCACCTCGTCTACGGCGAGTTCACCTTCACCACCCCGGCCCAGGTCGAGCCGGCGCTCTATGAGCGCACGCTCACCATGAACGGCACGTCGAAGGCCTATTCGATGACCGGCTGGCGCATCGGCTATGCCGCCGGCCCCGAGCACCTGATCAAGGCGATGGACCTCGTCCAGGGCCAGCAGACCTCGGGCACGTCGTCCATCTCGCAGTGGGCGGCCGTCGAGGCCCTCAACGGCACCCAGGACTACATCCCCGTGCGCCGCAAGGCCTTCGAGCAGCGCCGCGACCTCGTCGTCTCCATGCTCAACCAGGCGAACGGCCTCTCCTGCCCGACGCCCGAGGGCGCCTTCTACGTCTACCCCTCGCTGAAGGGCGTGATCGGCAAGAAGACCTCCGCCGGCAAGGTGATCGCCACCGACGAGGACTTCGCCATGGAGCTAGTCGAGAGCGAGGGCGTCGCCATCGTCCACGGCTCGGCCTTCGGCCTCGGCCCGGCCTTCCGCCTCTCCTACGCGGAATCGACCGAGGTGCTGACCTCCGCCTGCGAGAAGATCCAGAAGTTCTGCGCCGAGCTGCGCTGAGCCTCATCCCGGCGATCCCAGCGAGCCCGCCCCTCCCCGGGGCGGGCTTTTTTTTTCGTGAACCTTCCCGCCGGCCGCTGCGACCCATGTCCAAGTGGGTGGCTCCAGGGCCTCTCTTCGTGACGATCCCGGGCGACACGGCGCCTCTCGCCGGGATGTCCAACACACGCGCAGCGGAATAAGGGAACCTTAACCCTTTCGCGCTGTTGTCATGGCGGTCAACGCACCGGAAGGGTCGTTCCGATGCCTCTCTCGCCTCTCTCCACGCTCGCCGCCGCGGGCTTCGCCGTCGCCGGGGCCATGGGCCTTGCCGGCGACGCGCCGCGTCATCAGGCCACTGCCGTCCTCTATTGCACCGGCTGCCTCTGCGACGAGGACAGGCCCGAGATGAGCGTGCCAGGCGACTGGCGTCCCTCCGGCCGCATGGGCGACCGCGTGACCCTGCGCTACCATCCCCGCCATCCGGCTCTCCAGGCGGCGTCTGCCTGCCGGCGCGCCAGCCCCGCGGGCTGACACCTTCTCCAGCGCGAAAAAAGTCGCCGCGACCCTGAACCTTTCGGGGCCCCGCCGAGACCCATGGTCAAGTTCATCGTCCAGCGGCCGGAGAAACCAGCGCCGCCGACCAGGAGACAGACCATGTCCCTCATCCGCACCGCCACCGCCGCCCTCGTCCTCGCGGCAGGTTTCGCCGCCTCCGCCCAGGCCTCCTCGGCGGGCCAGTCGCCCGCCCAGTCCCTCGGCTCCCGCCCGGTGACCTACTGTGGCGCCTGCCTCTGCACAGCCAACCCGCCGGCCATGACGGTCGCGGGCGACTGGGTGCCGAACGGCCAGCTCCTCGGCGGCTCCACCGTGCTGAAGTTCCGCCCGGCCGGCCAGGCGGTCTCCGCCGCTACCGCCTGCCTGCGCTGATCCGTTCAGGCCGGCCGCGGCCCCATCGCCATCAGCCGCTCGCGCATCTTCTCGTGCACCAGGTTGATCGCCTTCAGGGGCCGGATCATCACCTTGAAGTGGGTGATGCGGTCGCTCGCGTCCCAGCTGATCATGTCGATGCCGTTGACGGTGATGCCGTCGATCTCGGTGGCGAATTCCAGCACCGCGGACGTCTCGCCGAACCACTGGTTCGGATAGTGGAAGGCCTCGTTGTTCAAGACGTCGAAGGCCGCTGCGAGATAACGCGTCACCAGCGCCTTGCCGGCCTGGGGCGTGTGGACGACCGGGCTCTCGAACACTGCATCCTCGGCGAGCAGGGCCTCGAGCCCCGCCACGTCCCGCGCCACGGCGATCTCGTGCCAGCGGCGGATGGCGGCGGGCAGGGAGGCATGGGCGGACGGACCGGCGGTCGACATGGGCGCTCTCCTGTTCTCGTCCACAGGCTAGGCCTCTACGCCCGGCCCGCAATCCCGCCGAACGCCCGATACGGGATCGGCCGTTAACCAGTTCTTAACCTTGTCGTTGCCGCCGCACAGCCTCGCTCCTAGGGTCCGATCGGGAGTTCGGGAGTACGGCATGAGACGCCTCGTCATCACCTTCTGCGGGATCTATCTCGCAGCGGCGGGCCTTGCCGCCCTCACCACCGGCTGGGGCTTGATCGAGCCCGTTCCGCACTACCGCCTCGCGATCTTCTGGATGTCGCCGGACACGCTCGCCGCCCGCATCGACGTACTTCTCGCGGCGAACCGCGTCTTCGAGGCGCAGGTCTATGCCGGCATGCACGCGGTCTCCTGGGCCGTGGTTCTGACCCTCGTCCTCGTCGGCGCGCTGCGCCCGCTCCTCGGCCCGAGCGTGCCGCTCGCCAACATCCGCTCCACCGCCATCGTCATGGCAGGTGTGGCGGGCCTCGTGGTCCTGTCGGTTCTCGCCCAGCCGCTGCTCGACCAGGCCTCGCGCATCCCCTCGCCCACCAATGCGCTCTCGTCCATGCCCGGCTATTGGCTCTTCGGCATGGCGCTGTCGGCGGCGATCACCGCGGGCCACCTGTCGCTCTTCGCCCATGACGCGGTGCTGGCGGCGAAGCGCCGCTGGATGGGTGAGGACCTTTCCGCCGCCGCCTGAGCCGCTTCAGACCGGCACGCGCACCGTCACCCTCAATCCCCCCAGCGGGCTGTCCGACAGGGTGATCTCGCCCCCGTGGGACCGCGCAATGTCGCGGGCGATGGCGAGGCCGAGACCCGACCCCCCGTCGTCCACGTTGCGCGCATCATCGAGCCTGAGGAAGGGCTTGAACACGTCCTCGCGCCGGTCGGCGGGAATGCCCGGCCCGTCGTCGTCGACGGTGACCGTCAGCCAGCGGTGGTCGCGGTGTCCGGACAGGGCGATGGTGTCGCCGTGGCGCGCCGCGTTGACGACGAGGTTGGAGATGCAGCGGCGGAAGGCGTCGGGCCGAACCTTGACCGTAGACATGCCGTGGAAGGTGACCGTGGTCTTGGCCCCGGTGCGCTCGGCATCGGCGCCGATGTCGCGCAGCGACGCCTCGATGTCCGTCATGGCCGGGGCTTCCCCGGCATCGCCGCGCGCAAACGACAGGTAGCCCTCGACCATCCGCCCCATTTCGTCGACGTCGCGGCGCAGCGCCTCGGTCTCCGGCCCCTCGGGCAGCAGCGCCAGTTCCAGCTTGAAGCGGGTGAGGATGGTGCGCAGGTCGTGGCTGACGCCGGCGAGCATGGTGGTGCGCTGGTCGATCTGCCGCTCGATCCTGCGGCGCATCTCGATGAAGGCGAGCGCCGCCTTGCGCACCTCGCTCGCCCCGCGCGGCCGGAAGCCGGCGACGTCGCGGCCCTTGCCGAAATCCTCCGCCGCCGAGGCCAGCGCCTGGATCGGGCGGATCTGGTTGCGCAGGAACAGGATGGCGATGCCGATCAGCACCAGCGAGGCGATCACCATCCAGACGAGGAAGATGTGGCTGTTGGAGGCATAGGCCATGCCGCGGCGGGCGAAGACCTTCATGATCTTGCCGTCCTCGAGCTGGATGCGGATCTCGATCAGCGCCGAATTGCCGACCGTGTCGACCCAGAACGGCCGGCCGACCTGCAGGGCGAGTTCCCGCGACAGGGCCGCGTCGAGCACGTCGAAGAAGGGCCGCGGTCCGGGCAGCGGAAGCGGCTCCGGCGGCAGGATCTCCACCATCAGGCTCAGGCGCTCGCGCGCGATGCGCCGCAACGTGGCGTAGTCACGGTCCTGGGGATAGGTGCGCTGGATGTCGATGAGGGCGGCGATGTCCTGCGTCACCGCCGCCGAGAGGCGATGGGTGACGAGCTGCCAGTGCCGCTCCATGAAGATATAGGCGACGACCGACTGCAGGATGACGATCGGCGCGATGACGATGATCAGCGAGCGGGCATAGAGCCCCTTCGGCATGAGGTCGTTGAAGCGCCGGCCGAAGCGCTCCGCCAGGGCGCCGAGCCCCGATGCCGTGTTGGCGATCAGGCCCCTGAGGCCGCCATGGGTGGATCGGGCGCGCTCGACGGTCGACATGGGGCGAGCTTATCACCCCCCCGGCGCCGCGTCGCAAGCCACGGGTCTGTTCACGTCCGGTAAATCTCGCCTGTGGTTTCTGGCCACCAAGCGCAGACAAATCACTTGAAATGGACGGGTGATCACGTTTCAGTGAGTTGCGCGGACCGTCATCTGGTCCCGGGGGGCAGGCAGTGTCGTCGCAAGTCATGGTTGGTGCCACGGGTCCCGGCGCGCCGTCCCCAATCCTTCCCTCCCCCGCAACGGGCCGGCTCCGCCGATTGGCGCGCTCGCCGCGTGCCGGTCTGTGGGCGGCCCTCCTCGCCGTCACCGCCGTCTGGACCGCCGCCTGGATGCAATGGTGGCTCTACGATCTCGTGGTGCCGTGGGATTCGAAGAACCAGTTTTACGCCTTCTTCCGCTTCCTCGCCTCGGCCCTCCATTCCGGCGCCACGCCGTTCTGGAACGCCTATCACTATGCCGGCCACCCCAGCATCGCCGACCCGCAATCGCTGATCTTCCAGCCGCCCTTCCTGATCTGGGCCTGGTTCGACGCCGAACCCTCGATGTTCGCGTTCGACTTCATCGTCTTCGCCCATCTCCTGGTCGGCGGGCTCGCCCTCGTCGTCCACGGCAGGCGGCTCGGCTGGCCGCCGGCGGCCTCGGTGCTGGCGGCCTGCATCTTCATGCTCGGCGGCGTCGTCTCCGGCCGCATGAACCATGTCGGCATCATCACCGCCTTCGGCCTCTTCCCCCTGGCGGTGCTGCTCCTCGACGTGGCACTCGACCGCCGCTCGGTGCTGGCCGCCGTCGGCTTCACCGTGGTCGCCGTCGTCATCGCCCTCGGCCGCACCCAGACGCCCATGCTGCTCTGCGTGATCATCGCCGTCATGGCGGTTCGGCAGGTGGTCATCCAGCCGCAGCCGGGGCGCTATCTGCTCTCCCGCCTGCCGCTCCTCCTGCTGATGGCGGTGCTGGGTGCCGCGCTGATGGCCGTGCCGCTGTTGCTCACCGCCCAGTTCGCGGCCTTCTCCAACCGGCCGGCGATCGACCTCGCCTATGCGCTGACATCGTCCTGGTACCCGGTGAACTTCGCCAATTTCATTGCGCCCGACGTCCTCGGCTCGCTGCAGCCGAGTTCGCGCGGCGACTGGGGGCCGGGCCACGGCACCCGCCCCGGCCTCGACAGCACCGACCGTGCCTTCAACTATCTCTTCGCCGGCTCGCTCACCGCGCTCCTCGTGCTCTGGCACGGCATCGCCGGCGGCCGCATCGTCGCCTCGGGCCGCCGCGTCTTCGCCGCCATCGCCCTCGTCGCGCTGTGCTATGCGCTGGGCCGCTACACGCCGCTCTTCCCGCTGCTGTTCCAGTATGCGCCGGGCGTGTCGCAGTTCCGCCGTCCGGTCGGCGGCCTCTTCATCGTCGTCCTGGCGCTCGCCTATCTGTCTGGCTTCCTGGTCGCCGACTACGTGCGCAACGGCCTGCCGAAGCTGAACCGGTTCGTCGCCGTGCCCCTCGCCCTCGCCGTGGTGGCTGTGCTCGCCTGGGCGGTGCATTTCTCCACCTTCTCCGGCAAGGGCTGGGACTCGGCGCTCGCCATCGCCAAGGTCGCGCCGATCTACGTCGCCCTCGTGGTGCTCCTCGCCTGGCCGAAGACCCCGCGCCTGCGCCTCGCCGCCGCCAGTCTCGCCGTCGCCTTCACGGCCGGCGAACTGGTGACGCGCAACGCCGGCTCGTCCATGAATGCCGAGCCGCGCGCCTATTACGCCTTCCTCGAGAAGCCCGCCGGCCGCGACGCGCAGATCATCGCCACGCTCACCCGGGAGATGAAGCGCCATGGCGCCGCCGCGCGCCCGCGCGTGGAGATCGTCGGTCTCGGCGGCCCCTGGCAGAACGCCGCCATGGTCTATGGCCTGGAGGCCACCAACGGCTACAACCCGCTGCGCATCGGCTCCTACGACCGGCTCGTGGCGCCCGGCGAGAGCCCCTACACGGTCTTCCACCGCCGCTTCCCCACCTCCTTCCCCGGCTATAGCTGCGACCTCGGCAAACTGCTGGGCATCGAATACATCGTGCTCGACCGGCCCATCGAACTGATGCCGCACCTCGCCCAGTGGTCGACGGTCGACACGATCATGGCCGGGCCCACCGCCTGGATCTACCGCCTGCCGGACGCGGCCCCCCGCGTCGCTCTCGCCAGCGTCGTGCGCGTCGCCGATGCCGACGCCTTCGTCGATGCCGGCCAGTTCCCGCGGCTGAACGGCACGTCCGAGGTGATGATCGACGATGACGACGAGCTCAGCCCGGCCCGCGCCGTGGCGTCCGCCGGCGCGGCGGCGGCGGTATCCGGAACGTCTCCCCGCCCCGCCAACATCCTCGCCCCTGCCCTGCAGCAGATGATCCGCTCGCCCGGCAAGGCCGAGATCACTGCCTGGCGCCCGGACCGCGTCGAGATCGCCGTGGACGCCCGCGTCTCCACGGTGCTCACCCTGCACGAGCCCTGGTATCCCGGCTGGGAGGTGGAGGTGAACGGCGAGCGCAAGCCGCTGCTGCGCGCCGACATCCTGTTCCGCGGCGTCGAGGTCCCGGCCGGCACGAGCAAGGTGGTGTTCACCTATCGGCCGCTGTCGCTGGAGAACCTGACCGCCGCCCTCAACGGCGTTCTCGGCCGGGACGAGTGAGGCCTCACCGCGCCGCGCAGGCGGACGCGGCGGCAGGCCTCAGCAGGAAGACCCGGTCGTCGCTGACGGCGAGGTCGGGACTCGAGCCGCGCGCCCCCTCCACCTCGAGCCGCTCCACCTCGATGCGCAGCGCCTCGCCGGCGAGGGCCAGGCGGAAGGCGCCCGTGTCGCCCTCGCCCGTGCAGTCGGCCGCCGGGCCGTCGCCGGTGCACACGGCGTTGGTCTCGTAGCTGTCCCTGTCGACGCGCAGGCGGAATCCGATGCGGACGGTGAAGCGCTGCGGATTGTTCTCGTCCGCCACGTCAACGCGCTCGCGGGCCAGGTGGATGCGCACCACCTTCTGCCGCGGGTTGCGCCTGAGATGGTCGGCGTCGTAGGCACGGGCGAAACAAGGATCGCCCGCTGCCGCCCGGCCCGACAGCCGCTCGAAGACCGGCCCCGCCTCGGCCCCCGTCGCCGTCGCCGCCAGAACCATCCCGAGGATCATCGCCGTCCGCATGTCATACCCCCTGCCCCGCCGGGCACTGCCGCGGATCGCTCCGGCCCGACGCCGAATGTCCGCAGCCTCGACTGTGGGGGTACCGCGTGTCCATCCGGTTGCGCCGCCCCCGACCCATTGTTGCAGCACGGTCTCCCTGGAGGTGGCGCCGGCCCTCCCGCTTGCCCCTATCCCCCTTTTCGGCTATAGGCCGCCCGTCCCGTGGCATCTCCGCACCCCTGGAGGCTCCCGCCGCGGGCCTTTTCTTTTGGAGAACTGAGACCATGGCTGCCAACGAGACGTTGTCGGCGACGGTCCGCGCGAAGGGCGGCAAGGGGGCCGCACGCGCCGAACGTCGTCAGGGCCGCGTGCCCGGTGTGATCTACGGGGACAAGAAGCCCCCCGTTCTGATCTCGCTCGATTACAAGACCCTTCACCTGCGCATCTACGCCGGTCACTTCAAGTCGACCGTGTTCGACCTCGAGGTCGACGGCGAGAAGCACCGCGTCATCCCGCGCGACTACCAGCTCGATCCCGTCAAGGACACGCCGGTCCACGTCGACTTCCTGCGCCTCGGCGCCGGTGCTGAGATCAGCGTCGACATTCCGATCCACGTGAAGGGCGCCGAAGTCTCCCCGGGCGTCAAGCTCGGCGGCACGGTCAACCTCGTGCTCCACTCGCTGACGCTGCTCTGCAACGCCGACAACATCCCCGACGGTGTCGACGTCGACATCTCGGAGCTCGGCATGGGCGCCACCGTCCACATCGACGACGTCAAGCTGCCGGCCGGCACCCGCCCCGCGAGCAAGGAGAACGCCACGATCCTGTCGATCGTCGCTCCGGTCGCGGCCGAGGAGGAACCGGCCGCCGAGGCGGCTCCGGCCGCTCCCGCCGCCAAGAAGTGATGCGTCGGGGCCCCGGCCCCGGACGTTTCCGCACCGGGGCGCCCTCAAGCGGGGCGCCCCTCGTCGTTTCGAGCAGGGCCTTCGGCCCGTGACGGACCCGGCGCGATGATCCTCATGGCGGGCCTCGGCAATCCCGGGGCGAAATACCAGAACAACCGGCACAATATCGGCTTCATGGCGGCCGAGGCGATCCATCGCCGCCACCGCTTCGGCCCTTGGCGCCAGCGCTTCCAGGGGCTCTGCGCGGAAGGGGCGGTGGGCTCGCACAAGGTGCTGCTGCTGATGCCCGGCACCTACATGAACGAGAGCGGCCGCGCCGTCGGCGAGGCCATGCGCTTCTTCAAGATCCCCCTCGGCGACGTCATCGTCTTCCACGACGAACTCGACCTTCCCCCCGCCAGGCTCCGCGTGAAGACCGGCGGCGGCAATGCCGGTCACAACGGCCTGCGCTCCATCACCGCCCAGTGCGGCAACGATTATCGCCGCGTCAGGATGGGCATCGGCCATCCCGGCGACAAGGCGCTCGTCCATTCCTACGTCCTCAACGACTTCGCCAAGGCCGAGATGCCCTGGGTGGAGGACCTGTGCGACGCCTGTGCCGACAATGCGGAGATGCTGGCCGCCGGCGAGGACCCCGCCTTCCAGAACCGTATCCACCTCGCCATGGAGGGACGCGGCTGGACCGAGGTGAAGCGGCCCGGCGAGGCCAAGGACGCGCCGAAAGCCTGACCCCTCCCTTGACACCCCCCGCCTCGCATTCGACAAGGCGCCACAGCTTCAGATCGGACCTCCCATGGGCTTCAAATGCGGCATCGTCGGCCTGCCGAACGTCGGCAAGTCGACCCTCTTCAACGCCCTGACGCAGACCGCTGCGGCGCAGGCGGCCAATTATCCCTTCTGCACCATCGAGCCGAACGTCGGTGACGTCGCGGTGCCGGATCCGCGCCTGGACCAGCTCGCCGCCATCGGAAAGTCGCAGACGATCATCCCGACCCGCATCACCTTCGTCGACATCGCCGGCATCGTGCGCGGCGCCTCCAAGGGCGAGGGCCTCGGCAACCAGTTCCTCGCCAACATCCGCGAGGTCGACGCCATCGCCCATGTCGTGCGCTGCTTCGAGGACGGCGACATCACCCATGTCGAGGGCAAGGTCGACCCGATCGCCGACATCGAGACCATCGAGACCGAGCTCATGCTGGCGGACCTCGAGAGCCTCGAGAAGCGCGTCGTCAGCCTCGAGAAGAAGGCGAAGGGCGGCGACAAGGAGGCCAAGGAGCAGGTCGACCTCATCAACCGCGCCCTCGTCCATCTGCGCGACGGCCGCCCCGCCCGCATGACCGAGGTGAAGCCGGAGGAGGCCAAGACCTTCGAAATGCTGAACCTCCTCACCTCCAAGCCGGTGCTCTACGTCTGCAACGTCGAGGAGGCCTCCGCCGACAAGGGCAACGGCTTCTCGGCGAAGGTCTTCGAGCGGGCGAAGGAGGAAGGCGCACGGGCCGTCGTCGTCTCCGCCAAGATCGAGAGCGAGATCGCCGTCATGCCGGCCGAGGACCAGAAGGACTTCCTGGAAGCCGTCGGCCTCGAAGAGCCCGGTCTCAACCGCGTCATCCGCGCCGGTTACGAGCTCCTCTCCCTCGTCACCTACTTCACCGTGGGGCCGAAGGAGGCGCGTGCCTGGACCATCACCAAGGGCACCAAGGCGCCGGGCGCCGCCGGCGTGATCCATTCCGACTTCGAGAAGGGCTTCATCCGCGCCGAGACCATCGCCTTCGCCGACTACACGGCGCTGGGCGGCGAGGCCGGTGCGCGCGATGCCGGCAAGCTCCGCCTCGAAGGCAAGGAGTACGTGGTCGCCGACGGCGACGTGCTGCACTTCCGCTTCGCCAACTGAGGGCGGGGGGCACCGGCCCCGCTCGTGACGCATCGCGCCATCCGTCACCCCCGGCGAGGCCGAAGGCCGAGCGAAGGGGGTCCAGGGGCCGATGGCGCGTCCGCAGCGCTGCGGACGGCTCGCGTGGAAGGGATTCGCCCTGCAACTTCCTGGATCCCCTTCCCCTCGCTTCGCTCGGCCGGGGATGACGGGCAGCGTAATGGGCGCCCCCCACGCCCCCTCCCTGCCGAAGGTCCAGCGGGACGAAGCCCGCCGTTTCCGGCATAAGGCGGAACAGCCACCGCGCCGGATGCCGCCATGACAGCCAAGCCCTATCCCGCCTTTGAGGATTTCGTCTCCGGTGAGATCACCACCTTCGGCGCCTACCGCGTCACCAAGGAGGAGGTGATCGACTTCGCCCGGCAGTTCGACCCTCAGCCCTTCCATCTCGACGAGGAGGCCGGGCGCGCCTCCATGCTCGGCGGCCTCGCCGCCTCCGGCTGGCACACCTGCTCGATCCTCATGCGGATGATGTTCGACCACTTCATGGACGGCTCGAGTTCCATCGGCTCGCCCGGCATCGACGAGGTGAGGTGGATCCGCCCGGTCTTCCCCGGCGACGTGCTCTCCGTTCGCCGCACCATCCTCGACGCCCGCCCCTCCGCCTCGAAACCCGACCGCGGCGTCGTGCGCTTCCGCTTCGAGCTGATGAACCAGAAGGGCGAGGTGGTGATGGAGCAGACCAACCCGATCTTCTTCGCCCGGCGCAGCCAGGACGCGGCCTGACATGTACGACGACATCGTCCTCGGCGAGCGCGAGCGGCTCGGCTCCTACACCTTCACCGCAGAGGCCATCATCGCCTTCGCCCGCAACTACGACCCCCAGCCCTTCCACCTCTCGGAGGAAGGCGGCAAGGCGACCCATTTCGGCGGCCTCGTCGCCTCCGGCTGGCATACGGGCAGCGTCTGGATGCGCATGCGGGTGGAACACTCCCAGCGGATCGCCGCGGAACGGGCGGCGCAGGGCCTGCCGCCGCAATGGAACGGCCCCTCCGGCGGCTTCAAGAACCTCAAATGGCCCCGCCCGGTGCGGGCCGGCGACACGGTGACCTACTACACCGAATATGTTTCCAAGCGCCCCCTCGCCTCCCGGCCGGGCTGGGGCATCGTCTTCTCGCTGAACACCGGCGAGAACCAGCACGGCGAACTGGTGTTCTCGTTCGACGGCTCGGTCTTCGTGCCGCTGTGAGGCGGGCCCGGCCCGTGCTCAATGCCCGCCGAAGGCCATCAGCGTCCGTACCGGCACGTCCATGGCGCGCAGCCTGTCGGCGCCTCCGAGGTCCGGCAGGTCGATGATGAAGCATGCCGCCACCACCTCGGCGCCGATCTGGCGCAAGAGCTTCACCGCGCCCTCCGCCGTCCCGCCGGTGGCGATGAGGTCGTCGACGAGGATCACCTTCTCGCCGCGCCGGATGGCGTCCACGTGGATCTCCATCTCGTCGGTGCCGTATTCCAGGGCATAGGCCATGCGCACCGTCTGGTGCGGAAGCTTGCCCTTCTTGCGGATCGGCACGAAGCCCGCGGAGAGCTGGTGCGCGACCGCGCCGCCGAGGATGAAGCCGCGGGCCTCGATGCCGGCCACCTTGTCGATCTTGCCGCCGGCATAGGGATGGACGAGTTGGTCCACGGCCCGCCGGAAGGCGCGGGCATTGCCGAGCAGCGTGGTGATGTCGCGGAACATGATGCCGGGCTTCGGATAGTCCGGGATCGTCCTCACCGACGCCTTCAGTTCCTCGTCCTCGACCATGCGTTTTCTCCGTCGGCGGTGAAACCTTACCGCGAATTCATTGGCGCGGACCCCGCGCCCTTTCTAACTCTAGCGGTACGGCGAGGCGCGCGGGAAGCAACGGCGCTAACGACCGCAACGGACGGAGAGACACGATGACCATGCCGCAGGCACCGGCCGCCCCGGTCACCTACCAGCCGACCCCGATCACCGTCACGGCGATCGACGTGCCCTTCACCCGGCTGGTCGGCTTCTTCTTCAAGGCGGCGCTCGCCGCCATCCCCGCCCTCATCGCCGTCGCCCTGGTGGTGAAGCTGATCGGCGCCATCCTCTTTTTCGGCTTCGGCGCCTGGCGCTACGGCTTCATGGGCGGGCCCTTCGGCTGGCTCTGACCCGTCAGCGCCCCAGGACCCGGCCAGCGACGGCGTCGAGCTTCGCCACGAGATCCGGATCGCGGTGCTCGGGGGCGGTGATGACGGCGTGTTCCAGCGCCCGGTCGGAATGGATCGGGCACGGCTCGTGGTCGGCCGGAAAGTCGCGGGCGAGTCGCGCCACCAGGCGCCGGCCCTTGTCGGCGTTGGAATGCAAGTGGTGGATGACCTGGGACACGTCCACGGGTCCGACCTCCTCGTGCCAGGCGTCGAAATCGGTGACCATGCCGACGAAGGCGTAGGAGATCTCCGCCTCGCGGGCGAGCTTGGCCTCGGGCATCGAGGTCATGCCGATGAGGTCCCAGCCCTGGCCCTTGTGGAACAGGCTCTCGGCGAGCGTCGAGAAGGCCGGCCCCTCCATGCACACCGCCGTGCCGCCCACCTGGTGGGCGATGCCCTCGGCCTCCGCCGCCCGGGCGATTCGCTTCTGCAGCAGCGGCGCCACCGGGTGCGAGAAGGCGACATGGGCGACGCAGCCCCGCCCGAAGAAGCTCGACGGGCGCAGATAGGTGCGGTCCACGAACTGGTCCGCCAGGACGAAATGGCCGGGCGGCAGTTCGCCCTTGAACGAGCCGACCGCCGACAGCGAGACGAGGTCGGTGACGCCCGCCCGCTTCAGCACGTCGATATTGGCGCGATAGTTGATGTCCGAGGGGCTGTAGTGATGGCCGCGGCCGTGGCGCGGCAGGAAGACGATCTCGGTCGTGCCGATGCGGCCGCGGCGCAGCACGTCCGACGGCTCGCCCCAGGGCGAGGCGACCGCGACATCCTCAAGGCCTTCGAGACCCGGCAGGTCGTAGATGCCGGAGCCTCCGATCACGCCGAGCACGGCCCTGGTCATCCTGGCTCTCCCATCCGCTTGCCGGTCCGCACGGACCGGATTCCCGCGACGCCCGTGTGACGGCGCGCGCCATGAAAAAGGGCCGCTCGCGCGGCCCCTCGTCAAGTCCCGTCGGGCGCGCCCTCAGGCGTGTCCCTCGATGTTCTTCCAGACCTTCTTCTTGGTGAAATAGGCGAGGCCGCCCAGCACCAGCAGGAAGAGAATGACCTGGAAGCCGATGCGCTTGCGGGCCTCCATGTGCGGCTCGGCGGCCCACATCAGGAAGGCGGTGACGTCGGCGGCATACTGCTGGCGGGTCGCCGGCGAGCCGTCCGAATAGCTCACCTGGCCGTCCTGCAGCACGTTCGGCATGCCGACGAAGTTGCCGGGATAGTACTTGTTGTAGTGGGTGCCCGGCGGCGTCTCGTGGCCGTCCTCGTAGCCGGTCAGGAACGCCTTCACGTAGTCGGCGCCGTGCTCCTGGTAGAGCGTCACGATGTCGGTCAGGAACCAGGGGAAGCCGCGCTCGTAGGAGCGCGCCTTCGGCATCAGCGTGAGGTCCGGCGGCGCCTTGCCGCCATTGGCCGCCTCGGCCGCCTTGACGTTCGGGAACGGGCCGGGGATGCGGTCGGCGACGCGCGGCGTGCGCTCGGCCGGCTGGCCGTCGTCGCCGATCTCGCGCACCTTGTGCATCCAGTCCGCCGCGATGGCGGCCGCCTGGGCGGCGGAGAACTCCGGACCGCCGCGCTGGGCGAGATTGCGGAAGGACAGGAGGTTGACGCTGTGGCAGGCGGCGCAGACCTCCTTGTAGACCTGGAAGCCGCGCTGCAGCTGCGCCCGGTCGAAGGTGCCGAAAATGCCGGCGAACGACCAAGTGTAGCGCGGCGGGTTGAGCTGCTCGGCGGCCTGGGCCGGAGCGAGCGAGGCCATGACCAGGCCAGTGAGACCGGCCGCCGCCATGCGGAGAGAGAAACGCTTCATCATCGTGGATCCTTAAGCTCTCTCTCGCCTCAGCCCTTGGTCTGCGGCGCAGCCGCAGCCCCGGCCGTCACCGGCGCCCCGGCCTTCTTCGTCTTCGCCAGCACCGCGTCGGCGATGGAGGCGGGAAGCTGGCGCGGCGTCTCGAACAGACCGAGCAGCGGCAGCACGACGAGGAAATAGGCGAAGTACAGGCCGGTGAAGATCAGCGACAACACCGTGTAGGGATACTCCGCGGGCTTGGAGCCGAGCCAGCCGAGCATCACGCAGACCACCACGAAGGCCCAGAAGAACTGCTTGTGCAGCGGCCGGTAGGCGGTGGACTTCACCTTCGACGTGTCGAGCCAGGGCAGGAAGGCCAGCACGGCGATGGCCGCGAACATGGCCAGCACGCCGCCGAGCTTCGAGGGGATCGTGAAGATGATGAGGTTGATGTCGAAGGTGATGGCCCGCAGGATCGCGTAGAAGGGCAGGAAGTACCACTCCGGCACGATGTGCGGCGGCGTCACCAGCGGGTCGGCCGGCACGTAGTTCACCGCGTGGCCGAGATAGTTCGGCTGGAAGAAGGCGAACCACATGAACAGGATCATGAAGAAGATCAGGCCGACCGCGTCCTTCAGCGTCGCATAGGGCGTGAAGGGCACGGTGTCCTTCTTCACGTCCTTCACCTCGACGCCGGTCGGATTGTTCTGGCCGGTGACGTGCAGCGCCCAGACGTGCAGGACGACCACGCCGGCGATCATGAACGGCAACAGGTAGTGCAGCGAGAAGAAGCGGTTGAGGGTCGGGTTGTCGACCGAGTAGCCGCCCCACAGGAACTCCACGACGGTCGGGCCGACCAGCGGGATCGCCGAGAACAGGTTGGTGATGACGACGGCGCCCCACAGCGACATCTGGCCCCAGGGCAGCACGTAGCCGAGGAAGGCGGTGGCCATCATCAGGAGGTAGATGATGACGCCGAGGATCCACAGCACCTCGCGCGGGGCCTTGTAGGACCCGTAATAGAGGCCGCGGAACATGTGCACGTAGACGGCGATGAAGAACATCGAGGCGCCGTTGGAGTGCAGGTAGCGGATCATCCAGCCGTAATTGACGTCGCGCATGATCTTCTCGATCGAGTTGAACGCGAGGTCGACATGGGCGGTGTAGTGCATCGCCAGCACCACGCCGGTGACGATCTGGGCCACCAGCATGAAGGAGAGGATGGCGCCGAACGTGTAGAAATAGTTCAGGTTGCGCGGCACCGGATAGGCGATGAAGCTGTCATAGACCAGCCGCGGCAGGGGCAGACGGGTGTCCATCCACTTGCCAATGCCCGAGGTGGGTACGTAGTGCGAATGACCCTGCATGGTCGAGATACCTCTGGATCCGGGCGTCAGGCGGTGGCCGCCGCACCCGTGATGCGGATGCGCGTGTCGCTAACAAAGGTGTACTGCGGAACGGGAAGATTGGTCGGGGCGGGACCCTTGCGGATGCGGCCCGACGTGTCGAAATGCGATCCGTGGCAGGGGCAGAACCAGCCGCCGTAGTCGCCCTGGTTGCCGAGCGGCACGCAGCCGAGATGGGTGCAGTTGGCGGCGGTGATCAGCCACTTGGCGTGGCCTTCCTTGACGCGCGCCGAGTCCGGCTGCGGGTCGCGCAGCGACTTCACGTCGACGTCCGCGGCCGCCTTTATCTCGGCTTCGGTGCGGTTGCGCACGAAATAGGGCTTACCGCGCCACAGGATCTTGATCTGGCCGCCTTCGGGAATGGCGGCGAGGTCGATCTCCACCGGCGCGCCGGCGGCAACTGTTCCGGCATCAGGCGCCAGTTGGCTGATGAAGGGCCAGATCGCCGCCGCTCCGCCGACGGCTGCGGCCGCGCCGGTCGCCAGGTAGAGGAAATCGCGGCGATCACCCTCGGAATGTTGAACGCTTGCCACTTCTCGTCGTCCTTTCGCTCGTCGGCCCGTCACGAAGGCCTGATCGCGCCGACCGCGCGAAGAGCGCTGCCGCGCCACCTGACCCGACGCGCGGCAGCCTTCAGGGGCGGCGCCGCCACGCCGAAACGGCCCTGAAGGGCCTGGTGGAATCCGCGCGGGAACCTTGATCGGCGTCGCTTATTCGCACCGTTATAAGGTGATGTCCAGTGCGCCCTTGTGAACATGGCATTGCGCCGCATCGCACCTTCGTCTGATCCGGTGAACCGCCACGCGGGCTCTTCCGTAAAGCCCCGTCCGTCGGGCACCCTGTGGCCATGATCCGTATCGCCCTCTACCAGCCCGACATCGCCCAGAACACCGGCACCATCCTGCGATTTGCGGCCTGCCTCGGCGTCGCCGTCGACATCGTCGAACCCGCCGGATTTCCCGTCTCCGACAAGACCTTCCGCCGTGCCGGCATGGATTATCTCGACCATGTCGTCTGGAGGCGCCACGACGACTTCGCTGCCTTCGAGGCCTGGCGGCGCGGCGAAGGCCGGCGTCTGGTGCTGATGACCACGCGGGGCGCCCTCCCATATCCGGACTTCGCCTTCCGCGCCGGCGACGTGCTGATGGCGGGACGCGAATCGGCCGGCGTTCCCGACGCGGTGCACGCCTGCGCCGACGGGCGCATCGTCGTTCCCATGCGGCCTGCCATGCGATCGCTGAACGTCGCCGTGGCCACCGCCATGGTGGCCGGCGAGGCGCTGCGCCAGCTCGGCGGCCTGCCGTCCATCCCCAACGAAAAAGGGCTGCCCGAGGGCAGCCCTTTCGCGTGATCGACGAAGCCGGCGATCAGTAACGGGCCACCGCGCCCGGACCGGTCGAGAACAGATAGTTCAGGCCGATCTTGACGGTGTGGACGTTGTTGCGGATCCGCGTGCTGTCGAAGCCGGTCGGGTCGAGCGAGCCCGGGCCCGGGAGCTGCGTCGAGGAACCGAAGTCGTAGTACATGTACTCGAGCTTGGTCGTGACGTTCGGGGTCCAGGCATATTCGAGGCCGGCACCGAGAGCGTAGCCGACGCGCGAGTTGCTGTAGCCGCCGACCTGGGTGACGGTCGGAGCGTCATAGGTCCGGTGGCGGAACTGGCCGAAGGCGACACCGCCCGTGGCGTAGATCAGCGTGCGGTCCCATGCCCAGCCCACGCGGCCGCGGATCGAGCCGAGGAAGTTGGCGCGCGAGGCGCAGGTGAAGGCGGCGTTGGGGCAGGAGCTCCAGCCGCTGAGGTCGGCGGCGGAGGCGTCGCCCTCGATGCCGAGCACGATGTTGTTGATCTGATAGTTGAAGCCGAGCTGGCCGCCGCCGAAGACGCCGTCCATGGAGGGCGAGACCGAGGTGCCCGAAGGGCTGAAGCCCCAGTTCGACCGGCCCCAGCCGTAGCCGACGTGGACGCCGCCGTAGAAGCCCGACCAGTTGAAGGCGGAGGGAACCACGACCGCAGTCTCGGCCACCGGCATGCGCGGCGAGCCGAGATCGGCGGCGAGCGCGCCGGACGAGATCGCGGTGGTGGAGAGAGCAGCGGCGGCGACGCCGGCAAGGAGCAGCTTTTTCATCTGTGTCGTCCCTTGAAGAGCGCGGGGACGAGACCCCGGCTACCAGAGTTCAGAACCCCTTGCCCCCAAGGCGGTTCCCGTTGCACGAAACAATTCCACGGGTGACACCGCCTTTTCGCGGGCGCAACCCGCGAAATTCCCGCTCTGGTAGCCCGATATTGTCGACTGGTAGGGAGGTGGGTGAGCCAGGACTCACGAAGCCTGAGGTGTCGCCTCAAAGCCACTCACGCAGGGTCAGGGACGGGCCGTAGCGACGGCGGACCATCGCCGTGTCCGCCGACGGTCCGGCAGACCATGCGGCAGGCACCTCTACCCGGACGCCGAGGCTCCGCTCATCTGGCCTTCCGTGCGAGGCGCCGAAACGCAAACGGGCCGCCCGAAGGCGGCCCGCTCGTCCCTCCGACGTTGATGCGTCAGATCAGTAGCGTGCGACGACGGCCGACGGGCCGGTCGAGAAGAGGTAGCTCACGCCGAGACGGACCGTGTGCGCCTGCAGCGACGTCCGCTGGATCACGAACGGATAAAGCGGCGCCAGGTCACGGGCAACGCTGCCGTAATTCGCATAACGGTACTCGAGGCGCGTGGTCCAGTTCGGGGCGAAGGCATACTCGACGCCGGCGCCGAGCGTCCAGCCGGCGCGGGTCATGTTATAGCCCTGGAGCTGGCCACCAGCCGGACCACCCGACAGACCGAACTGGGCGAACGCGAGGCCGCCGGTCACGTAGAGGAGAGCCCTGTCGACGGCGACACCGGCGCGCGCGCGCAGCGAACCCTGCCAGCGGTCGTCGAAGCGACCAGATGACGTGCCCCCGGTCAGATCGGTCCGGATCCCGCGAATGCCCGAGATCTCAATGTCGCCCTCGAAGCCGAGGACGGCATTGTTGATCTGGTAGTTGTAACCGGCATGAACGCCGCCGAAAACGCCGTTCGATCGCACCGGGAGGGTCGGCGCGCCGTTGTCGAAGGTGGATGAGCCGTTCAGCCAGCCATAGCCAATCTGGGCGCCGAGATAGAAGCCGGTCCAGTTGAAGACCGGGGCGACGACAGCCGCCGCGACAGGCGCGCGCGGCACGCCGAGGTCGGCGGCCTGGGCGCCGGCGGCGAAGGCCACGAGGGCGGTGGTGGCGAGAATGAACGTCTTCATCAAATGGTCCTCGAAAACTGCGGGCCTGCGAGTGAAGGCGCATGCGGCCTCACCAACAATCTGAGCAGGTGATACCCCCACCCGGACCGTCGGTCGAGGACCGGAATACCTCCTGAAAGCGGGGTGTTGCTCGGCCGCCACAGATTTCACATGGCGCCTGTGGAGTGGTCATGGCGGACAGCCGACCGAACGGTCTGGTCGAGGCCGAGGTCAACCGATCGCCGAAGCATCGGCCGTCGAATCGGAGCCCAAAAAGCAGACGGGCCGGTCGTGAAGAGGTAGCTCACGCCGACACGGACGGCATGGTGGAGACGAACTGTGCATGTGAAGGTGCCGCCCCGTCCGGCGAATTCAATGTCCGTTCGACGTGAAATCCGAGGATTCCGACGCGGAGCCTCGTGTCCGGCCACTGGTTCATTATCGGCACCGAGTCGCGCAAGGTCATCGCTTCGGCACGCGCAGATAGCGGGCCATGGAAGCAATGGCGCCCTGCGGAACTGGGCATTTTCAACACCGTCGTTGGCGAGTCGAGCAGCACGAACTCTCGCATCCCCGGCGTTCTGCGGCGGCTTGGGCCGGCGGCGGGAGCATGCTTATATGGGCGTTAACCCTAGCCGGCCTGCCGGCAATGCCTCTGTGAGGTTCCAGTGGACCCCAAGCCAGCATCCACCCGCCCAGGCCTGGCCGAGACGATCCGCGCCATCCGCATCGACGAGGCCGAGCGCACCGGCGTCGTCGTCGCGTTGCGCGAGGCCGACATCGCCCGCCTCGACATCCTGCACGACCGGCTGAAGCCGGTGCTCGCCGACATTCCCCGCGGCGTCGACCTGTTCGACGTCGCGGTCACCCCCGGCGCCACGCCGCGCCTGTGGATCGACATGATCGCCTTCGTCGAGATGGCCCGCGACAAGCGCAGCTACCGCTTCCTGCAGGACACGCGCGAGGGCCGCCGCGTCATGATCGAGAGCGCCGATCCCGATCAGGTCGCCGAGCGCATCACCGCCTATATCGCCCGCCGGCTGATCGAGCGCGAGCGGCTGCTGGCGATGCCGCCCGTCCTCGACTATCCGGCCCTGCCCCCGGCCGACCTGCCGCCGGTTTTCGCCGCACCGCGTGCAGTCGGCGGGTCCGCGCCGGCCGGGGAGGCCTCCGCGGATCCCGCGCCTGCTCCTGCCCCGCCGCCTGCCGTCGCACGCGAGGGCGTCCGCTTCTCCGGCCTCGGTGCCTTCGTCCTCTTCCTGCTCGGCATCGCCGTCGGGATCGGTGGCGTGCTCGGCCTCGCCCAGTTCGCCGCCCGCTTCTGACGGCCGTGCGTAAAGGCTCCCATGCGACGCCCCCCTTCCGGAGAGGGGGTGCGGGAGGCTAGCGTGCGCGCCCGAATTGCCGCGGCCCGAGGCCGACGACCATCACGAGAGCCGAAGCATGAGCACCCAGACCATCGCCGCCACCCGCGCCGTCGCGCCGAACTATCTCAACGTGGTCGACGGCCGGAGCGTCGCGGCGCTCGGCGGGGCCACCCTCGACGTGGTCGGCCCCTCGGACGGCGCGGTCCTCACGCAGATGCCGCGCAGCGGCGCCGAGGACGTCGACCGCGCCGTCGCCGCCGCCCGCAAGGCCTTCGAGGAGGGCCCCTGGGGCCGCATGACCGCCACCGAGCGCGGCCGCCTGCTCTGCAAGCTGGGCGAAGCCATCCTCGCCAACCACGACGAGCTCTCCTTCCTCGAGAGCGTCGACACCGGCAAGCCGGCCCGCCAGGGCAAGGCCGACATCACCGCTGCCGCCCGCTATTTCGAGTTCTACGGCACCGCCGCCGACAAGGTGCACGGCGAGACCATCCCCTTCCTCAACGGCTACACCGTCGCCGTCGTCCGCGACCCCCACGGCGTCACCGGCCACATCGTGCCCTGGAACTATCCGGCGCAGATCTTCGGCCGCTCCGTCGCCGCCTCCCTCGCCTGCGGCAACACCTGCGTGGTGAAGCCGGCGGAGGACGCCTGCCTCTCCCTCATCCGCATCTGCGAGCTGGCCCTCGAGGTCGGCTTCCCGCCGGGCGTGCTCAACCTCGTCACCGGCCTCGGCGAGGAGGCGGGCGCGGCCCTCTCCTCCCATCGCGGCATCGACTTCATCTCCTTCACCGGCTCTCCGGAGGTGGGCACGCTGATCCAGGCGGCGGCGGCGAAGAACCATATCGGCTGCACCCTGGAGCTCGGCGGCAAGTCGCCCCAGGTGGTGTTCAAGGACGCCGACTTCGACGCGGCGGTGCCGAGCCTCGTCAACGCCATCATCCAGAACGGCGGCCAGACCTGCTCGGCAGGTTCCCGCATGCTGGTGGAGCGCCCCGCCTATGACGAGCTCGTCGCGCGCGTCGCCGAGCGTTTCCGCACCGTGCGCGTCGGCGCCTGGGACATGGATCTCGACTGCGGCCCGATGATCACCCCCGGCCAGAAGAAGCGCGTCGAGGACTTCCTCGCCCGCGCCCGCGCCGACGGCATTCCGGTCCTCGCCGAGGGCCAGCTCGCGCCGAACCTGCCGCCCAACGGCTACTACGTCGCGCCCACCCTGTTCGGCCCGGTGCCGCGCTCCAACCGCCTCGCCTGCGACGAGGTCTTCGGCCCGGTCCTCTCCGCCATTCCCTTCGACGACGAGGAGGACGCCGTCCGCCTCGCCAACGGCACCGATTTCGGCCTCGTCGCTGGCGTCTGGAGCCGCGACGCGAAGCGCTCCATGCGGGTCGCCCGCGCCATGCGCTGCGGCCAGGTCTTCGTCAACGGCTACGGCGCCGGCGGCGGCATCGAGCTGCCCTTCGGCGGCGTCAAGAAGTCCGGCCACGGCCGCGAGAAGGGCTTCGAGGCGCTCTACGAGTTCTCCGCCTCCAAGACCGTCGTCATCAACCACGGCTGACCGCCCGGTCGCCGCACCAAGCATCCACGCATTAGGGGGAAACCATGCGTCTCAAGGACAAGGTCGCCATCGTCACCGGCGGCGCGCAGGGCTTCGGTCTCGGCATCGTCGAGACCTTCGCCAAGGAGGGCGCGCGCGTCGTCGTCCTCGACCTCAACGAGGAGGGCGCCAAGGCGGCGGCCAAGCCCTTTGGCCGCAAGGCCTTCGGCATGAAGTGCGACGTCTCCAAGGCCAGGGACGTGCAGCGCGCCGTGGCCAAGACGCTGGAGCGCTTCGGCCGGGTCGACGTGCTGGTCAACAACGCCGGCACCTCCCACCGCAACCGCCCGATGCTGGAGGTCGACGAGGAGACCTTCGACCGCGTCTTCGACGTCAACGTGAAGTCGATCTTCCACTTCGCCCACGCGGTCGTCCCGCCCATGCGCGCCCAGGGCGGCGGCGCCATCATCAATGTCGGCTCCACCGCCGGCATCCGGCCGCGCCCGGGCCTCGCCTGGTACAACGCCTCCAAAGGCGCGGTGAACCTGCTCACCAAGTCGATGGCCGTGGAACTCGCCCCCGACAAGATCCGCGTCTGCGCCCTCGCCCCGGTGGCCGGCGACACGCCTCTCCTCGGCATGTTCATGGGCGAGGACACCCCGGAGATGCGCAAGAAGTTCATCGCCTCCATCCCCATGGGCCGCCTGTCGACGCCCAAGGACATCGCCGACGCGGCGCTGTTCCTCGCCGCCGATCCCGGCAACTTCCTCACCGGCGTCGTGCTGGAAGTGGATGGAGGACGCTGCATATGACCGCCCTCGCCCTCTCCGCCGCCACCACCCTTCCCGCCGACGGCACGGCGGGAACCCTCGTCGGCCGCGTCTTCCGGCCGGGCCTCGGGCCCTCCGTGGTCGCGATCCGCGCAGAGGGCGTCTTCGACCTCACGAGCGCCTTCCCGACCACCGCCGACCTCTTCGATACGGCAGACCCGGCGAAGGCGGTGGCCGCCACCGCCGGCGAGCGCATCGGCGACCTCGCCACCCTGCTCGCCAACACCCCGCCCGACGGTCGCGACGCGTCGAGGCCCTTCTTCCTCTCCCCCGTCGACCTGCAGGCGGTGAAGGCGGCGGGCGTCACCTTCGCCATCTCCATGGTGGAGCGCGTCATCGAGGAACAGGCCAAGGGCGTGCCGGAGCGCGCCGCCGCCATTCGCGAGGAGATCGGCGCCATCATCGGCGGCGAGCTGAAAGGCCTCAAACCCGGCTCCCCGGAGGCCGCCGCCCTCAAGAAGCACCTGCAGGAGCGCGGGCTCTGGTCGCAATATCTCGAGGTCGGCATCGGTCCCGACGCGGAGATCTTCACCAAGGCCCCGGTCCTCTCTTCCGTCGGCACCGGCGCCGATGTCGGCATCCACCCGATCTCTACCTGGAACAACCCGGAGCCCGAGGTGGTGCTGGTCATCGCCTCGACGGGGCGCATCGTCGGCGCCACCCTCGGCAACGACGTCAACCTGCGCGACGTCGAGGGCCGCTCGGCCCTGCTCCTCGGCAAGGCGAAGGACAACAACGCCTCCGCCGCCCTCGGTCCCTTCGTGCGCCTGTTCGACGGCACCTTCGGCATCGACCACGTCAGGTCCATGAAGATCGCCCTCACCGTCACCGGCGAGGATGGCTTCGTGCTCGACGGCCGCAGCGACATGGCGGCCATCTCGCGCGACGTCGAGGACCTGGCGCGCCAGGCCATCGGCCCGCACCACCAATATCCCGACGGGCTCGTGCTCTATTGCGGCACGCTCTTCGCGCCGATCAAGGACCGCGGCGAGGCCGGCAAGGGCTTCACCCACAGGCTCGGCGACATCGTCACCATCGCCAGCGACGGCCTCGGCAGCCTGACCAACCGGGTGCGGCTCTCGACCGAATGCCCACCCTGGACGGAGGGCATCCGCAGCCTGATGGCGAGCCTGTCGCGGCGGCGCGCCTGACGGGGACGGCGAGGGACGTCCCTCGCCGGCCGCCGCTGTGATGGGCCCGTCACGGAGCACCGCTAGGGTTTGCCTCGCACCCTAAGGAGGCACCCATGACGTTCACACCCGGCGATATCGTTACCCTGAAGTCCGGCGGCCAGCCGCTGACGGTCACCGCCATCGGCGACGACGAGGCCACCTGCATCTGGCTCGGCGAGGAGGGTGACCTCTTCCGTGAGGCCATTCCGCTCGTCGCCCTGCAGGCCCTCGACCTCGAGGAGGAAGAGGGTGAGGACGACGAGGATGGCGACGACGACGAGAAGGACGAGGAAGAGGAAGAGGCTGCGGCCTGAGGGGTCCTCAGTCCGACGTCGGAAGGCGGCGCATCGTGAACTCGATGCGCCCGTCCTCCAGTTCGCGCCAGAACTCGACCTCGGTCAGATAGGCGGCGCGGGGAAACCGGTCGAGGATTTCCCGCGCCTTGATGCGGGCCGCATCGCGCGGCAGCACGAAGGTCTCGCGCTTCCAGCCGTCGGATTCGCGGCTCGCCGACCCCGGCGCCCGGCGGAATGCGTCGAAGGGTCTGCGGCCGCCGGATCTCATGGCCCTCGCCTCCCGGTGTGTCAGGCCGCGGCGGCCGCTCCGGCCACCGCCACCTTGACGCGGCTCCGCCGCGGTCCGAACAGGCGCTCCTGCTCCTCGCGCGTCGAGGCCATGAACGGATAACGCTTGTAGACGCTCTGCCGCATCAGCGGAAACGACACGCCCATCAGGTTGATCGGGTTCTTCAGGTTCGGATAGTAGCGCGCCTCGCCGACCGGTTCCATGAACAAGAGGCGGCGGTAGAAGGCCCGGTGCTCCGTCCTCACCGTCGCCAGCGCGTAGTCCGCCTCCGCGTGTTCGGAGGCGAGCATGCCCATGCGCACGGTCGCGTAGGGCAGGCCGGGATGGAGCCGCGAGGACTCGTGATCGACGACGAAGCGGGTGGGGTCGACGATGGTCTCCCCCGCCGCGATCCGCGGGCCCAGGATGTCGCCGAAGACGGCCAGGGCCGGCGCGATCGGTTCCTCCGGGGTGGCGACGTGGACGCGGATCGAGCTCGCGAGCTGGCCGTCGAGATAGAGCCCGAAGATCGAGACGTTGGGCGCCCGGTCGAGCTCGTCCTCGAACAGCCCCGTCTCGTTCTCGGCGATGGCTCCTTCGCGCAGGTAGCAGTCGTAGCGGAGGCGATAGACCGCCCGGCGATCCTCCTCCGCCTCGATCCGCCGGTAGGTCACCCGCGCGATCAGGTCGGCGACGTTGCGCGAGAACGAGCCGTCAGCATTCGCCGTTGTCATCTGCCATGCCCCACGAGATGCGCTGAACTTCGCCGCCAGTGGGAATGATGTTAATGCTTTTTTAACGTCTGGAAAGCGTTTGGTTAAATCATCGTTAACGCAGGCGCGGAAACACAATTAAATACACGAAACGTTATGATGATACCGCCATGTCGGAGATATTTTTACTCTGCCGCGCCGCCGCGTGATCCGCCGCGGCTCCGGCCCACCGCGCCGCCCGGCGAACCAGAAAGCGGGTATTCGACAGCAAAAACGAGGGAATTCCGGCGCCGACGGGCGGACGAGGCCGCGTTTTCAGCCCGCAGGCGGCGTGACGCGGCCCGAGGATCGGCAGCGGCTCTGCGCGGCTCGCACAGTCATGGTCGTGAGTATAGATGACGTAACGTCAGTATAGCGACGCTCACGCGGCGCGGCGCAGCAGGTCCTTGCCCGACCGGCCCATCAGCGCGGTGAGCTGCGCGTCCGGGATCGCCGGGCTGAGGATGAAGCCCTGGACCTCGCTGACGACGCCGGGCGCGTCGATCAGCTTGAGCTGCTCCAGCGTCTCGACGCCTTCGACGACGACCGACAGGCCGAGTTCCGATCCGAGGCGGGTGACGCCGCGCAGGAGCTTGGCGGCCTTCCGGTCGGTGGTGATGGAGCGCACGAAGGAGCGGTCGATCTTGACCTTGTCGATCGGGAACTTGTGCAGGTAGCTGAGGCTCGAATAGCCGGTGCCGAAATCGTCGAGCGCCAGCCGCACGCCCATGGCCCGCAGCCTGTTGAGGCTGTCGAGGACGGCAGCGGAGTCCTTGAGCAGCAGGGTCTCGGTGATCTCGAGCTCGAGACGGTCCGGATCAAGGCCTGTCGCCTTCAGCGTTTCGGCGACGAGTGCCACCACGTCGTCACGCTCGAACTGGACGGAGGAGAGGTTGACCGAGACGCGCACCCGGTCCGGCCAGGCGACGCAGGCCTGGGCCGCCTTGCGCATGACCTGTCGGCCAAGCTCGATGACGAGACCCGTCTCCTCGGCGACGGGGATGAAATCGCCCGGCGAGATCATCCCGCGCACCGGATGCGGCCAGCGCACCAGCGCCTCGCAGGTCGTGATGGTCAGCGACTTGAGGTTCAGCATGGGCTGGAAATAGACCGCCAGCTCTTCGTTCTGGATCGCCTTGCGCAGATCCATCTCGATCGCCCGGCGTGCCTGGGCCTGGCGATCCATCTCCTCTTCATAGAAATGCAGGATGCCGCGGCCGCCGGCCTTGGCGCGGCTGAGCGCCATGTCGGCGCTCTTCAGCAGCTGGTCCGGATCGCGGCCGTCGCGCGGCGCCAGGGCGATGCCGACCGAGGCCCCGATCGCGATGGGCTTCTCGTCGATCTGCGTGATGTCGCTGATGGTCTCGATGATGCGGGCGGCGAGAGTGGTGACGTCGTTGACGGTGCGGCCACCGCTCTGCAGCACCACGAATTCGTCGGCGCCGAAGCGGGCCACCACGTCGTTCTCGCCCACGGCGAAGCGCAGGCGGTCGGCGACCGCCACCAGCACCGCGTCGCCCACCGTATGACCGAGTGTGTCGTTGACCTGCTGGAAGTGGTCGAGGTCGACGAAGAGTACGGCCAGCATGTCGTCGTCGGCGGTCATGGCGAGGGCCGTTTCCAGCCGCTCCTGGAACAGCGACCGGTTCGGCAGTCCGGTCAGGGCATCATGGCGCGCCATATGGGCGATCCGCGCCTCGGTCCGGCGCTTCTCGGTGATGTCCTCGATGGCGACCACGAGACCACCGGTCTCCATGGGCTGGAAGGTCAGGTCGACGTTGCAGCCGTTGGCCTGCAGCTCGAACTGTTCGCGCGCCAGGCCGTCGACGCGCCGGGCCACGGCGTCGAGTACCCGGCCGCCGTCACGCTCGCTGAGGATGCCGAGATCGACATAGGCGGCGACGATGGCACGGGCCCTGGCGCCGGGGGCGAGGCTGTCGGGATCGAGCGGCAGAATCTGCGCCCAGCGGCGGTTGACCACCACTAGCCGGCCGTCGGCGTCGAACATGGCGAGGCCGTGCGGCATGTTGTTGAGGGCGGTGTCGAAGCGGTCGGCGAGCAGCGACACGTCGCGCTTGGCGATGATGGCGTTGAGCAGGATGTCCCTGAGGCGGCGCGCAATGCTGCGCACGCTGCCGAAGAAGGGCACCGCAAAACAGGCCAGGATCAGATAGTCCCAGACCCCCGTCATCACCATGCCCAGCACCAGGGGCGCGCAGAGAAGGGCGATCTGGTTGTCGACGAAGGGGCCGTTGGCAAAGTTCCGGCCGGTGACGCCCACCATGTAGGACAGTGCCACCGAGACGCAGAACAGGTGCGCCGCCATCGACTGCGTCAGGTTGAAGGTCGCGAAGCACCAGATGCCGATGGTGAAAACCAGGAGATTGGCGCCGACCGTGTACTCGCGCTCCCAGCGCAGCGCCTGCTCGTAGGTCACCACCTCCGTGCGCACGCGCCTGTAGGCCATCATGCGCATCGTGCGCACGGCGCCGATGAGGACGATGGCGAAGGGAAAGCAGACGAGCAGCGGGTGGCCGGTGAGATAGGCCGTGTAGACGGTGCCCGCGAGGGCTGCGACGATCCCCAGCAGCAGCGAGCGCACGTCCTCGTAGAGCGCATCGACCATCGAAACGTAAATTTCGACGGGCAGCTCGCGCATCATGTCGCTCGATGACTTGCCCTGCACGCGCGTCATATCGACAGAAGAACCAATCGGGGGGCTGGTCGGGGAGGACCGGCTTACCGATCGAATCAATCAAAAAAAACTTGCCCATCAATTAATTGGCGAGAGATGGTTGCTAGTACTCGCGATCGGGGGGCCGTTCCGACTGTTGCTTACCCGTTACAAATCCGGCGAGGGCGGCGTCGACCAGCGCGCCCACGGCCGCCCGGCCCGCCGGGAAATCCGCGGCCATCCAGCGCTCGCGAACCTCGGCGAGGACGGCCCCGATATCCGGTCCCGGGGCGAGGCCACGTCGCTGCAGCTCCTCGCCCGACACAGGGAAGTGCGGCGCCGTCCAGCGCTCGGGAAGGGCAACGAGGGCGCGCCAGGCCGGATTGTCAGGCGGCGCGCCGGAGCGGGCGAAGCCGACCAGAACCCGGTCGCGGAAGCCGCGCGGGCCGACCGCGTAGAGGAGCCTCTTCGCGGCGGCCTCCCCGGCGGCCGGATCGATGCGCCAGCCGTGGCCGATGCCGTCGAGGCGGCGGAATTCGGCATTGGAGAGGGCGAGGCGCTCGCGCAGGCGCAGCGCGTCCTCGCGCGTGAGGACCGCCAGCAACCCCAGGCGCTGCACGGGGTCGGGGCCGATGGAGAGGGCGCGCTCGACGGCGGCGAGCCGGTCCAGGGCGGCGGCCGTGGTCACGCCCCCGAGCACCCGGCCGAGGAGGCCGCAATCGGCCATGGCCTGGCATGTCGCGCCCGCGCGCGGGGCGGCGACGAGCTTCATGATCTCCGCGCGCAGGCGCTCGCGCGAGAGGTCGGCGAGCCCCTCCCGCTCGGCGATGCAGGCGGCGAGCGCCTCGCGGTCGATCTCTCCGCGCGCGTAGGTGGCGTGGAAGCGGAACAGGCGGAGGATGCGCAGCCGGTCCTCGCGCACGCGCGCCCGCGCGTCACCGATGAACCGGACCCTCCCCTCCGCGAGGTCGTCGCGGCCGCCGAAATAGTCGAAGAGCTCGCCCTCCGCCGAAAGGCTCATGGCATTGATGGTGAAGTCGCGCCGCGCCGCATCGGCCCGCCAGTCGCGGCCGAACCGCACGACGGCCCTGCGTCCATCCGTCGCGATGTCCTCGCGCAGCGTCGTCACCTCGTAGCCGGTGCCCTCGACCACCACGGTGACGGTGCCGTGGTCGATGCCCGTCGGCACCACCTTGAAACCGGCCCGCGCCGCCCGCGCCGCGACGGTGCCGGGCTCCGCCGTGGTGGCGAGGTCGACGTCCCCCGGCGGCATGCCGACCAGCCAGTTCCTGACCGCCCCACCGACCGCCCGCACCGCGTCGCCGTCCACCGCGAGGGCCCCGATCAGCCGCGGCACGTTGCCCCCGGCGAGCCAGTCCGGCAGGTCCGCGAGCGGCTTCATCGCGGTGCCTGGTCGCCGCGCCGCTCCATGCGGGCGGGATGGAAGACGCCGTTCTCCACCCGCGCCGGGCGGTAGATCACGTTGGGGTCCCGCACCTGATAGGCGAGGTGGTAGAGGAAGTAGCCGCCGCCCAGCACGATGCCGAACAGGCCGAGCCAGATCACCGGCCGGCGTTCCCAGTGCTCCTTCAGGAAGGGGCTCTTCTCCTTCAGGTGCAGCCAGCCGATATAGAGGACGAAGGGCAGGACGAAGAGCAGGAGATTGACGACGATCCTCATGCCCCGTCCCCCGCCACAGCATCCTCGCTGAGGCGCTCCCAGAGGTTGCGGAGGATGCCGGCGGTGATGCCCCAGATGTAACGGTTCTCGAAGGGCATGGCGTAGAAGTGCCGCGTCTGGCCGTTGAAGTCGCGCGACTTCTTCTGGTGGTTGCGCGGGTCCATCAGGAAGGCGAGCGGCACCTCGAAGGCGTCCGTCACCTCCCGCGGGTTGAGCGTCAGCTCGAAGGGCGGCGTCACCAGCCCGACCACCGGCGTGATCAGATAGCCGGTCCGCGAGTGGAAGGGCAGGAGATAGCCGAGCGGGCGCACATGGGCCCGCGCCAGCCCCACCTCCTCCTCCGCCTCGCGGAGCGCGGCGTCGAGCGGCGTTGCGTCCCCCGGCTCGATCTTGCCGCCGGGAAAGGCGATCTGGCCGGAATGATCCGGCATGTCGCTGGAACGCTGGGTCAAGAGGATGGTCGGCACCGGCCGCGCCACGACGGGCACCAGCACCGCCGCCGGGCGGGCCGGGCGCCCCTCGTTGACCGTGTGGTCGCCAAGGTCGGGGCCGTTGCCGAGGGCGCCGAACAGGTCCTGCCGCACGGAGGGCACGGCGAGCGACAGCCGGCGGGTGACGACCGTGCTGAATTCGTCGGTCGACAGGGGAATCACGTCAGGCCCTCGATCTCGGTCGCTTCCACCATGGGATAGAAGCGCCCCGCAATGAAGACGCCGAACCAGTCCCGCCCCTCGTGGGAGGCGACCTCGCCGAGGCTCGCGAGATCGTGAAAGAGCGCGCGGGAGACCAGCGCCCAGAGGTCGCGGCGCACGTGCAGGTAGGGCTTGACGCCCTCCGTCCCGGTCTCCTTCTCGAAGCGCAGGGGATGCTCGTCGCGCACCTCGATCCAGTCGTCCACCTGGGTGCGGAAGGCGAGGCGCCGCTCCCTCCCCTCGCCCTCGGCCCGCATCTCCACCGCGGTGAAGGGCGCGTCGTCGACGGTGATCCCGATTTTCTCCACCGGCGTGACGAGAAAGAATCGCCCGTCTTCCCGCTTCAGAACCGAGGAAAACAGCTTCACGAGCGGCATCCGGCCGATCGGCGACTTCATGTAGTACCAGGTGCCGTCCGCCGCGATCCGGATGTCGAGGTCGCCGCAAAAGGGCGGGTTCCACAGGTGCACGGGCGCCCCGCCGCCGCCCCGTTTCACCTGGGCGGCGATGGCGTCGAGCCCGGCCGGCGGGGTCATGGCGGTCGTCACCCTCTGCACCTCACGATTGAGTGAAAGACTTCTCAAAAAGGCCCGACTTTCGCTCGAAGCCTGTGACGAACGTAAGTCTCGACTATCCCCGTCGCAACGCATGGGCCATGATGCACTGCGACGAAAACGCAGCCTCGAAGGGAGTGACCATGACCGCCGAGACCGCCGAACGCATGGAAGACGCCATCGTCCGCGCCGCGGAAACCACCGCCGCGCAGGTGCGCGCGGCCCGCGGCAACATCTCCGCGGTCATCTTCGGCCAGCAGTCCGTCATCGACCGCGCCCTCATCACCGTTCTCTCGGGCGGCCATGCGCTGCTCGTCGGCCTGCCCGGCCTCGCCAAGACCAAGCTGGTCGAGACCATGGGCACGGTGCTCGGCCTCGACGCCCGCCGCATCCAGTTCACACCGGACCTGATGCCTTCCGACATCCTCGGCTCCGAGGTGCTGGAGGAGGCGGCCGGCGGCAAGCGCGCCTTCCGCTTCGTGAAGGGCCCGGTCTTCACCCAGCTCCTCATGGCGGACGAGATCAACCGCGCCTCGCCGCGCACCCAGTCGGCCCTGCTCCAGTCCATGCAGGAGCACCACGTGACGGTCGCCGGCGAGACCTACGACCTGCCGCGGCCGTTCCACGTCCTCGCCACCCAGAACCCGCTGGAGCAGGAGGGCACCTATCCCCTACCCGAGGCCCAGCTCGACCGCTTCCTGATGCAGATCGACGTCGACTATCCCGATCTCGAGGCCGAACGGAAGATCCTGTTCGACACCACCGGTTCCGAGGAATCGCGGCCCAAGCAGGCGCTGACCGCCGAGGACCTGATGGCCGCCCAGCGCCTGGTGCGCCGCCTGCCGGCCGGCGAGTCGGTCGTCGAGGCCATCCTCCAGCTCGTCCGCTCCGCCCGTCCCGGCGCCGCCAAGGGCGAACTCGCCGACGCCATCGCATGGGGCCCGGGCCCGCGCGCCTCGCAGGCGCTGATGCTGGCGGTGCGCGCCCGCGCCCTGCTCGACGGGCGGCTCGCCCCCTCCATCGACGACGTGGTGGCCCTCGCCGAGCCGGTCCTCAAGCACCGCATGGCGCTCTCCTTCTCCGCCCGCGCCGACGGGCTGACGGTGGAGAAGACCATCGCCGCCCTGGTCAAGCCGATCGGCTGATCCATGGCCCTTTTCGACCTCGGCCGGACGGACAGTCGCGAGGATCACGCCGGGCGCCTGATGCGCGACGGCGAGATGCTGGCGGCCGCCCTGCCGCGGCTGGTGCTGGAGGCGCGGCGCGTCGCCTCCACCGTCGTGCACGGGCTGCACGGCCGCCGCCGCGCCGGATCGGGTGAGAATTTCTGGCAGTTCCGGCGCTTCTCCAGCGGCGAGCCGGCGAGCCGCATCGACTGGCGCCGCTCGGGGCGCGACCAGCACCTCTACGTCCGCGAGCGCGAATGGGAGGCGGCCCACACCGTCTGGATCTGGCCGGACTGCTCGGCCTCCATGCAGTTCGTTTCGCCCCTCGCCTGGGAGACCAAGCGCGACCGCTGCATCGTCCTCGCCTTCGCCCTGGCCGAGATCATGGTGCGCGGCGGCGAACGCGTCGGCATTCCCGGCATCATGAGGCCGACCGCGAGCCGCGCCATCATCGACCGCATGGCCGATGCCCTCCTCGCCGTGCCCAACCTCGCCGCCGCCAGCCTGCCGCCTCGCGCGCCGGTCTCGCGCCTCTCCGAGGTCGTCATCCTCTCCGACTGCCTGGTGCCGCTGGAGACCTTCCGCGACGAGATCAAGAGCCTCGCCTCCGCCGGGTCCCGCGGCCACGTGCTGATGATCAACGATCCGATCGAGGAGACCTTCCCGTACAAGGGTCGTGTCGAGTTCGAGGAGCTGGAGGACAGCCTGACCATCACCGCGGGCCGCGCCGAAACCTGGCGGGACGACTACGTGGCGCGCCTCGCCGCGCACCGCGCGGCGCTGCGCCAGGACTGCGACAGCCGCGGCTGGAGCTTCGGCATTCACCGCACCGACCAGCCTCCGGCGACCGCCATCCTCGCCCTGCACCAGCGCATGGGGCCGGGTTCGCGCGATGCGGCTCCGCGGATCGGGGGCGCCTGATGCTCGGCCTGCCCCTCGCCTTCGCCTCGCCCCTGGTGCTCTTCGCCCTCGCTGCGCTGCCGGCGCTCTGGTGGCTGCTGCGCCTCGTGCCGCCGCGCCCGCGCCGCGTCCGCTTTCCCCCGACGCGCATCCTCATGGACATCGCGCCGAAGGAGGAAACGCCGTCGAACAGCCCCTGGTGGCTGACCTTGCTGCGGCTGCTGCTCGCCGCGATCATCATCCTCGCCATGGCGGGTCCCCTGTGGAACCCGCCGGCGGCGACCTCCGGCGGCCGCGGTCCCGTTCTTCTGTTGATGGACGACGGCTGGCCCTCGGCCGCCTCCTTCGAACAGCGCCAGCGGGTGGCCGGCGAGATCGTCGCCTCTGCCGAAAGCGCCGGCCGTGCCATAGCGCTCGTGCCCACCGCCCGCCCGGTGATCGACATCGCGCTGGAGACGCCCTCCTCGGTCCGCGAGCGTCTGCGCTCCCTCGAGCCGCAGCCCCATACGCCGGATCGCACCGCCATCCTGCCGGCGCTGCAGAAGTTCCTCGGCGCCCAGCCGGAGGCGGAGATCGTATGGCTCTCCGATGGCACCGATACCGGCCGCGGCGAAGCCTTCGTTAGCCAGCTCGCACCGCTGGTGCGGGGCCGCAGCGTCACCGTCTTCGAGGGCGGCACGCCCCCTCCCCTCGCACTCGCCGGTGCCACCAACACCGCCGGCGGCTTCAACGCCAAGGTCCTGCGCCCGGAGGGCGGTCCCGCCCGGCCGGGCCGCGTCCGCGCCCTCGACAGCCGCGGCCTGCCGCTCGGCGAGGCGGCCTTCGCCTTCGAGGACGGCAAGACCGAGGCCGACGTGCGCTTCGAACTGCCGGTGGAGATCCGCAACGAGATCACCCGGATGGACATCCTCTCCGAGCGCTCGGCCGGCGCGGTCCAGCTCGTCGATTCGCGCTGGGCCCGGCGCACCATCGGCGTCGTTTCGGGCGCCAGCACCGACGTCGCCCAACCGCTCCTGTCGCCGACCTATTATCTCGGCCGCGCGCTCGACCCCTTCGCCGACATCCGCACCGTCGAGGGCGCCTCGCCTTCAGAGGCCATCATCCGCTTCATCGAGGGGCGCGTGCCGATGATCGTGCTGACCGACGTCGGCACGGTGACCCCCGTGGCGCGCGACGCCCTCAATCGCTTCATCGACAACGGCGGCATTCTGCTGCGCTTCGCCGGCACGCGCCTCGCGGGAGCCCAGAACGACGACCTCGTGCCGGTCCGGCTGCGGCGCGGCGGCCGCCAGCTGGGCGGCGCCCTGTCCTGGGAGACGCCGCAGGCCCTCGCCCCCTTCGGCCGCGAGAGCCCCTTCGCCGACATTGCGGTGCCGGCGGACGTGCGCGTGCGCCGCCAGGTGCTCGCCGAACCCGACGGGCTCCTGGCCGACAAGACCTGGGCGCAGCTCGCCGACGGCACGCCCCTGGTCACCGCCGAGAAGCGCGGCCAGGGCCTGCTCATCCTCTTCCATGTCACCGCGGACACGTCCTGGTCCGACCTGCCGATCTCCGGCGCCTTCGTCGACATGCTGAAGCGCATCGCCGGCCTCTCCGCCGCCGGCCGCCCGGCCGCCGAGGGCCTCGCCGCCGTGCCCGGCCAGCCCCGGGCGAGCGAGCGGGTCGCCCCCACCCGCGTGCTCGACGGCTTCGGCGGCTTCGTCCGCCCGCCCGCCACCGCCCGGCCTATCCCCGCCGACTGGCGCGAGCCCGCCACCTTCGACTATCCGCCGGGCTTCTACGGGCCGCAGGAGGGCACCATCGCCGTCAACACGCTGGGGCCCGAGGAGCGGTTGAAGCGGCTCGACGTCGGCCCCCTCAACGCCACGATCGAGCGGTATCGTCTGGGTGAACCCGTCGATCTCCGTTCCCCGCTGGTGGTGACCGCCCTGATCCTGCTTCTCGCCGACGGCCTGATCGTCCTTCTCATCGCCGGCGGCCTCGCCCAGCTCATGGCCGGCCGGCGCGGCCGCACGGCCGCCTGGCTCCTCCTTGCCGGCGGCGCCCTCGCACTCGCCGGCCAGCCGGCCGAGGCGCAGACCCGCCGCAGCCAGGAGCGGCCGATCATCTCCACCGGCAATCCGGCGGACGACGCCGCCATCCGCGCCACCCAGTCCACCCGCCTCGCCTATGTCGTCACCGGCTCGCGCGAGGTCGACGACGTCTCCCGCGCCGGGCTGGAGGGCCTCACCCGCTTCCTCTCGGCGCGCACCGCGCTGGAGCCGGCCCAGCCGCAGGGCGTCGACATCGCCCGCGACGAACTCGCCTTCTTCCCCGTCCTCTACTGGCCGGTGGTGGCGGGGGCCGAGGAGCCGGCGCCCCAGGCGCTGCTGAAGCTCGACGCCTACATGAAACAGGGCGGCATGGTGATCTTCGACACCCGCGACGCCCTCACCGCGCGCCCCGGCCAGGCGAGCCCGGCCCAGGCGACGCTGCGCCGCATCCTCGCCGGCCTCGATATCCCCGAGCTCGAGGCGGTGCCGCGAGACCACGTGCTGGCGCGCGCCTTCTTCATCCTGCGCGAGTTTCCCGGCCGCTATGCCGACGGCGTCACCTGGGTCGAGGCCATCCCGCCGGCGGGCGACGACGAGGCGGCGCGTCCGGCACGGGCCTCCGACTCGGTCTCGCCCATCGTCATCACCGCCAACGACCTCGCCTCGGCCTGGGCCATCGACCGCCAGGGCAATCCGCTGCTCCCCGTTCAGGGCGAGGCGCGCCAGCGCGAGCTGTCCTTCCGCTTCGGCGTCAACCTCGTCATGTATGCCCTGACCGGCAACTACAAGACCGACCAGGTCCACGTCCCCGCCCTGCTCGAACGACTGGGGAACTGACGCGATGACCCTCGGCATCGTCTGGTCCCCCATCGTCCCGCTCTGGGCCCTCGCCCTCGCCGCCCTCGCCGCGATCCTCGTCGCGGGCCTGCTCGTCGCCTCGCGCTCCCGCGGCGCCTGGTGGCGCGTCGCCGCCATGGCCCTGGCGCTGATGGCCCTGGCCAATCCCGTCTTCACCCAGGAGGACCGCGACCCGCTGCAGTCGGTGGTCGCCGTCGTGCTCGACCGCTCGGCGAGCCAGTCCCTCGCCGACCGCACCCGCATGACGGAGGAGGCCAAGGCCGCCATCGAGCGCTCCTTCGCCCGCTCGCCCGGCTTCGAGGTGCGCTGGATCGACGCCGGCGCCTCCGACGGCCAGACCGACGGCACCCACCTCTTCGAGGCGCTGCGCCAGGGCCTCTCCGACGTGCCGGCCGAGCGCATCGGCGGCGCCATCCTCGTCACCGACGGCCAGGTCCACGACGTGCCCGCCCAGGCCTCCGCCATCGGCTTCACCGCGCCGGTCCACGCCCTCGTCACCGGCCGCTCCACCGACCGCGACCGCCGCGTCGTGCTGACCCAGACGCCGCGCTTCGGCATCGTCCAGCAGAGCCAGACCGTCGGCTTCCGCATCGAGGACAACGGCACCGGCGGCGCGGTGGCCCAGGCCGCCGTCACGATCAGCCGCGACGGCGAGGTGGTCGAGCGGCGCACCGTCACCACCGGCACCACGACCAACGTCTCGGTCCAGATCACCCATGCCGGCGCCAACATCGTCGAGATCGAGGTGGACGGCCTGCCGGGCGAGCTCACCCCCATCAACAACCGCGCCGTCGTCGTCATCGACGGCATCCGCGAGAAGCTGCGCGTGCTGCTCGTCTCCGGCGAGCCCCATGCCGGCGAGCGCACCTGGCGCAACCTCCTCAAGTCCGATGCCGGCGTCGACCTCGTTCACTTCACCATCCTGCGTCCGCCGGAGAAGCAGGACGGCACGCCGATCAACGAGCTGTCGCTCATCGCCTTCCCGACGCGGGAGCTCTTCCAGATCAAGATCCGCGAGTTCGACCTCATCATCTTCGACCGCTACGCCCAGCAGGGCGTGCTGCCGCTGATCTATTTCGAGAACATCGCCCGCTACGTGCGCAACGGCGGCGCCCTGCTCATCGCCGCAGGTCCCGAACACGCCACCTCCGCCTCCATCAACGACACGCCGCTGGAGAGCATCCTCCCCGCCGCCCCCACCGGCGAGGTGATGGAGCGCCCCTTCCACGCCCGCGTCTCCGACCAGGGCCGCCGCCATCCCGTCACGCGCTCGCTGCCGGGCATGGTCGCCGAGGGCAATCCACAATGGAGCCGCTGGTTCCGCCTGATCGAGAGCCGCCAGCCGGCGCAGGGCGCCACCACTGTCATGGACGGCCCGGACCAGCGCCCGGTCCTCATGCTGACGCGGCAGGGTGAGGGGCGCGTCGCGCTCCTCCTCTCCGACCACATCTGGCTCTGGGCGCGCGGCTACGAGGGCGGCGGGCCGCATCTCGAGCTGCTGCGCCGCCTGTCGCACTGGCTGATGAAGGAGCCGGAGCTGGAGGAGGAGAGCCTGCGCCTCGCCGTGCGCGGCCGCCAGCTCGCCGTCGAACTGCAGACCATGGCCGAGCGGCCCGAGACCGTGACCCTGACGCGCCCCTCCGGCGACAGCCTCACCGTCTCCATGCAGGACGCCGAGCCGGGCCTGTGGCGCGGCCAGGTCGACATCACCGAGCTCGGCCTCTGGCGCGCCCAGGCCGGCCGGCTCACCCGCCTCATCAACGTCGGCCCGCCCAATCCGCGCGAGTTCACAGACGTGACCTCCACCACGCGGCTGCTGGAGCCGCTGGTGCGCGCCACCGGCGGTGGCCTCTGGCGCATTTCCGAGACCGGCAGCCTGTCCATCCCGCGCATCGTGCCGACGCGCTCGGCGAGTTCGCTGCGCGGCGAGGATTGGATGGGCATCCGCCAACGCGACGCGTCGGTCGTCCGCGGCATCGGCATCCTGCCGGCCTTCGCCGGCCTGCTCGGCCTCGTCCTGATGCTCGGAGCCCTCACCGCCGTCTGGGCCCGCGAGGGGCGCTAGCCTGCCGCGGCCCCCGTGCCGGGTCCGGGGCGCCTATCGTGCCGCCGCAGGGACGGTGCGCGTCGCTGCGGCGTGAACCGCGAGACCGATCAGGCAGAAGGCGAGGAAGCCGGCCGCCGCCAGAAGCGGTGCGCCGGCTGACCCTGTGAGGTCACGCACCCAGCCTGCGACGGGCGGCAGCAGCGCCAGCCCCAGATAGAAGAGCGTGTAAAGAACACCCATTCCGAAGGCGCGCGTCTCGGCCGAAAGGACCTTGCCGGCGAACACCATGATGAGGCTGGAGGGTGGCGCCGCCAGCAGGCCGAACAGCGGCAGCGTCAGCCAGGCCGGCGCACCGAGGGCGGTCGCGGCGAGGGCTGCGACCATGCCGACGATACAGGCGACGGTGGCGAGCATCGGCCGGCCGAGACGCTCCGCCAGGGCGCCACCGAACGGCTGAAGCGGCAGGATGGAAAAACCGATCAGCGAGGCGAGCATGCCGGCTTCGGCGCGGCTCGCCCCGCCGGCGACCAGAAAGGCCGGAGTGAAGCCGACGGCCACGGCGAAGGCGGCGTTGTAGCCGGCCCACACGACGCCGAGTGCCAGCAGCGGCAGCCATTCGTGCCGGTGCAGGGACAGTCGCGGCGGCTGCCCCGCCACCGTGCGGGAACGACGGATCGTCACGACCAGCAGGAGAAAGGCGAGGATGCAGAAGCCGGCCGACCACCACAGGCCGAGCCGCCATTCCTCGCCGAAGAGCGGAATGACGAGCAGGGCGAGGCCGATGCCGAAAGGCCAAGCCATGAGCATCATGCCCATCGCCATGGCCACGGCGGGCCCCGTGAAACGGTCGAGCACCATCTTGGCGCCGGCGATGGTCAGCAAGGTGCCGCCGACGCCGGATACGAGGCGTCCGGCGATGGCGGTGCTGAAATCAGGGGAGATGGCGAGGATCATCCCGCCGAGGCCCATGAGGCCCACTCCCGCCAGGACGACGGGCCGGTCGCCGAGACGCGCCAGCAGCATCCCCGCCGGAAGTGCCATGACGATACCGGCGAGCGAATAGGCGCCGATCAGCGAACCGAGCGCCGCCCAGTCCGCGGCGAGCGTCCCGATCAGCAGCGGCCCGAGCGCGCCGACGACCTGCAACTGCGCGCCCATCGACATGCGGGCGACCGCCAGCACGCCCACCTCGCCCCAGCGACCCATGCCCATCTGCCCGAATTCGTCCTGTCCGTTCCGGCCGCCCGTTCGGCCGGGAAGGACAGACGCCATATTCGCCGCAGCCGAGCCAGCCCGGCGGCGGCCGGCAGACCTGCACGGTCACGCCGGCGGAAACAGCCGATGGCGTCGCGGAGAACGAGGCCGGGCGGCCACTGTTCGCCGTAGACGAGAGTCTGCCGGCGCCATCCGACCGCGGTTCCTCAGCGGCGCGGCCTCCCGAACACCCGGCGCGCCACCCGGCGCTCCCCGCGCGAGACATTCCGGCGGGTGCGCCGCGAGCCGAGGCCGACGGCGCGGCCGGCACGCGTGACGCCGCGGTTGGCGGCGCGACCCGTGCGGGTGACGGCGCGGCCGGCGCGGCGCGCGCCCTGGCTCAGCCACGAGGCTTCGGCCTCCGGCGCGGCGACGGCGACGACGGGAAGGCTCGCCAGGGCGATGAGAAAGGCGCGGCGCAACATCATGGGTCTCTCCCGAAGCAGGAATGGCCGCCACCTCGCGGGGCGGGGCGGCAGCCTGCGCGCCGGGGGACCGCCTGGCAATGCCCGCTCCGCATGCCTGCCGTCCGACGACCACGACCTGTCGGGCGGAACTCGAGCGCCGCCGGGCGGTTGATCCCGTAAGGCTGAGGGACAATGGAGGAAACGACAATGACCAACCCCAATCAGCAGAACCCGAACCAGGGCGGCCAGAAGGATCAGGGCCACGGCTCCGAGCGCGGCGGCCAGCAGCAGCAGCAGGGCGGCCAGAAGGGCCAGCAGGGCGGTCAGCAGAACAACGAGCAGGGCCAGCGCACCGACAAGGGTCGGGGCATGTGAGCCCGCCGGCGGCCATGACGCCGCCGATCGAACATCGGGATCCGCCGTCACCCCTGCGGGTGGCGGCGGATTTCGCATGACCGGGGCCGATATTCGGCGCCGGTGGTTACAAGGAGAGCACGATGAACAGACGAAACCTCTTGGCTGCCCTGGCGGCGGCGGTCACCGTCGCGGCTGTGGCCGGTCCGGCCATGGCCCAGGGCCGCGGCCGGGGTCCGGACGGCATGGGCCCGCCGGGCCAGCGCCGCCGCGGCTGGGACTCCGGTCGGCCCGGTTTCGGTCCGGGCTGGCGCGGCGGTCCGCCCCCCGGTCGGGGCTGGCGCCGCCGTGGACCGCCTCCGGGCCGCGGCTGGCGCCGCCGCCGCTGGGATTGATCGTCCGGCCTGACTGACGGCTCACCCTCCCCTCGCTTCGGCGGCGGGAGGGTGACGTGTTCCAGGGTTTCGCCGCAGGTCCAGCCGAACTCGCCCGCAGCAGCCGGAGGCCGGACGCGTCCGGCATGACTGGCGGTTTCGCGAGACCCTGTTCTCTCGAGGCCGGGCGCGACGCGGTAGTCCCGGGTTCCGTCGCAGCTCGAGCCGAGCGCGACCGCTCGATTTGTGCGGCCCGCGATCGATCGGCTGAAACCCGCCCCGCCTTAGGCCGGAACGCGGCCGCCCCGCACCCGGCCGGCGACGCCGTCGAAGGCGCCCGGCACCAGTTCCGCCACCAAAAGGCGGCCGGGATCGACCGGACCGGGAAGGGCGAGCCTTCCGGGCTGGACGACGATGAAGCCGAAGCGCTCGTAATAGGGCGCATCCCCCACGAGCATGACGAGGCGGTGGCCCTCGCGCCGCGCGGTCTCCATGGCACGCCGCATGAGAGCGCCGCCGATGCCCTTGCCCTGGAAGGCCGGGTCGATGGTGATGGGCCCGAGCAGCACAGCCGCCACGCCGCGGCCGATCTCGACCGGCGACAGGCGGATGGAGCCGACCAGCAGCGTGCCGACCCGCGCCGTGAAGCAGAGCGAATGATAGGGGTCCACGCCCTCGCGCAGGCGGAAGGCGGTGCGCGCGAAGCGGCCGGGGCCGAAGGCGCGTTCGTGGAGCCGCTCGATGGCGGCGTGATCGGAGGGTGTCTCGAGGGCGAGGTCGAGCGACAGGTCGGTCATGGAGCGGGCGTCCAACGGCAGCGGGCGAACGGAATCAGGGGCTTCAGGCAGTCATGCCGGCCGTCGTCGTCGCTCGATCCGCGGAATTTCTCTGCCCATGCGAAGGCGCTTAGCATGGCGCAGGCGGGCCGTCACCCTCCTGCGCCCGCATCGGGGCCCGCCATCCGCCGCACCGCTTTTCGTGGCAAGCTTCGATGGGCACCGAACCGTCCCGCCGGCCCGCTCGGGCAGGGTGGCGGGCGTTCGGTGGGGATGGGCGGCATGCAGGACGTGGCGAAGCGGGGTTTTTTCGGCTGGACGGTGGTCTGGGGCGCTTTCACGCTCGCCGTCTGCGGCTGGGGTCTCGGCTTCTATGGGCCGCCCATCTATCTCCACGTCATCCATCAGACCCGCGGCTGGCCGCTCGGCCTCGTCGCCGCCGCCGTCACGACCCATTACCTCGCCGGCGCGCTGACGGTCGCCAACCTCCCGGCGCTGCATGCCCGCTGGGGCCTCGCCCGCGTGACGCGGGCGGGCGCCGTCGCCCTCGCCCTGGGCGTCCTCGGCTGGAGCCTGGCGAGCGCCCCGTGGCAGCTCTTTCTCGCCGCCCTCGTCAGCGGCCTCGGCTGGGCGACCCTCGGCGCCGCGGCGGTCAACGCCATCGTCGCCCCCTGGTTCTCGCGGAACCGGCCGAAGGCACTCGCCTGGGCCTATAACGGCGCCAGCTTCGGCGGCATCCTCATGTCGCCGCTCTGGGTGCTCGCCATCCAGGTCGCAGGCTTTCCGCTCGCCGCCGCGATCATCGCCGCGCTGGTGATCGCCATCCTCTGGATCCTCGCCGGCCGGGTCTTCGTGCATTCGCCCGGTTCGCTCGGCCAGCGCCCGGACGGCGACGGCGAAGCCGCGGCCGAGGCCGCCTTAGCGGCGCCCGACCATCCCGCCCTGCCCGCCGCCGCGCTGTGGCGGGACCGCCGCTTCATCAGCCTCGCCGCAGCCACGGCGCTCGGCCTCTTCGCCCAGGCGGGCCTGCTCGCCCATCTCTTCTCGCTCGTCGTACCGGCTCTGGGGGAAGTCAGGGCCGGCATCGCCATGGCCGCCTCCACCCTCGCGGCCGTCGCCGGCCGCACCGTCCTCTCCTGGGTGATGCCGGCCGATGCCGACCGCCGACTCGTCGCCGCGGCAAGCTATGCCGTCCAGGTCGCCGGCTGCGGCGCCCTCCTCCTGTCCCGCGGCACCGATCCCTGGCTGATCTGGAGCGGCGTCGCCCTCTTCGGCCTCGGCATCGGCAATCTCGTCTACCTGCCGCCGCTCATCGCCCAGACCGAATTCGCCCGCGTGGACGTGCCGCGGGTCGTCGCGCTGACGGCCGCCCTCGGCCAGGGCCTCTATGCCTTCGCTCCCGCCCTGTTCGGCCTGGTGCGTGAACTCGCCCCGGCGGGTTCCGGGGCGGGAGACGCGCCCTTCGTCCACGGCCTGGCGGCGCTGGTCTTCGTCGCCGCCATCGCGGCGCTGCTGGCCGGTCGGCCGCGCTGAGTCTCACCAGTGGGGACTGCGCGGGCGGCCGTCGAACAGTTCGGCCATGCGCTCGCGCGTGCCGCGGGTGACGCCCTCCGGCAGCCCGTCGCGCGGAAAGAACGCCGCCTCCAGGATTTCCCGCGTCGGCACGAAGGGCGAGGTCTGTTCGAAGGCCTCGACCCGGAACAGCGCGACATGGTCGCGCGGCGATGTCCGGGCGTTGAGGTAGAGCCCGACGAAGGCCGGATCGCCCCGCAGGGCCACATGGGCCTCCTCCCGCAATTCCACCGCCAGCGCCTCCTCTACCGTCTGGCCGACTTCGACCCCGCCGCCGGGAAAGTGCCAGCCGGGGGTGTAGCTGTGCCGGACGAGCAGGATGCGTCCCCCTGCATCGACGACGCAGGCGCGCACCCCCAGCGTCATGCCGCGGGTGAAGCGCCAGTAGAGATGGAGCAAGGGTGTCAGCGGGGAGCGCCGGTCGGGGCTGAGCAGGAACATCGGCGTTTCCATCACTGTCGCGAATGAAACATTGCGGAACCATGAAGGACCGCGATCAAAAATGCATGGCTGGCCTTGCGGCGCAAGCACTTCAAAAGGGCGGCCTCGAAGCCTATTTCCGCATCATGTTGCGCTGCACACTTGGGCAGCGCGCCCAATTCGGGAGCGTTCCATGCTCATTTCCCTCCTCACCTCGCTGTTGAAGCGTCGTCCGACCTTCCACTGGCAGCCTTCGCTCGAGATCCGTGACGGCGCCACCGCCGCCGCCCTCGGCATCTGGTACGCCCGCAGCTGAGCCGCACCCGTCTCTGACCGCGCTCCCTACGGGGCCGCTGGACAGGCACCGCACCGCTCACGCATAGGGTGAGGCATGTTCCGCCTCGCCCATCTCTCCGACCCGCATATCGGCCCGCTGCCGGAACCCGGCTGGCGGGCGCTGATGAACAAGCGCCTGACCGGCTATCTCAACTGGCGGCGCAACCGCGCGACCCATCACCGGATGGACGTTCTCGACCGGCTGCTCGACGACGTCGTCCGCGCTGGGGTGGACCATGTCGCGGTCACCGGCGACCTCATCAATCTCGGCCTCCCCGATGAATATACGGCCGCCCGGACGCTGCTCTGGCGCATCGGGCCGCCGGAGCGGGTCAGCTTCGTGCCGGGCAATCACGACGCCTATATGCGCGAGACGGTGCCCGGCATCGTCCATCACTGGCGGCCCTGGTTTCTCGGTGACGGCGTCGCCGAGACGGACGGCGGCTATGCCTTCCCCTACACGCGGGTGCGCGGGCCCGTGGCCCTCGTCGGCGTCAACAGCGGGGTGCCGACGCCGCCCTTCCTGGCAACCGGCCTCCTCGGGCACCGGCAGATCGCGGCGCTCGCGGACGAGCTGGAGACGCTTGGCCGGCAGGGCCTCGCCCGCCTCGTCCTCATCCACCACCCGCCCTTCGAGATCGGCTTCCAGAAGCGCCTCGGCGACCACCGGGAGCTCGCGGCCATGCTGGCGAAGGTCGGCGCTGAGGCGGTGCTCCACGGCCATACCCACCAGGGCACACTGCGCGAGATCCGCGGGCCGGCCGGCCCCATTCCGGTCATAGGCGTGCCCTCGGCCTCCGCCGCGCCGGGCGGGCGGGCCGAGCCGGCCGCCTGGAACCTCGTGACCGTGAAAGGCGAGCCCGGCGCCTTTCAGGTTGCGGTGGAGCGGCGCCCCGTCGCCTGACCTTCTGGACATGCGAAAGGCGCGGCTTTCACCGCGCCTTGCGCAAACCCGCCATATCCCGGCGTCTCAAGCGCCGAGATAGGCGCCACGTCTGGAAAGACCGATGCGGTCCATTTCCGCCTGCTCGCGCACCGCGTCGGCGGCACGGTCGCGGGCGCTCTCGCGCTCGTCGAGGATCTCGACCTTCTTCAGCTCCTCGAAGGCCTCGGCGAGCGCCGCCTTGGCGTCGTCGAGCTGGCCCTTCAGTTCGCCTGCCGAGCCCATGAGATTGTCGCGCCGCTGGCGCGCCGCCTTGGCATAGGTCGGATAGGCGTAGTGCGCCGGGTCATGCACATTGGCCCGGGTCTGCTCGGCCACGATCTCACGGTCGAGTTCGTTCGCCATGCGCTCGAACTCGGCGATCATCATCTCGATCTGCGCGACCTGGCGGCGCTTTTCGTCGACCTGAAAGCGCTTCAGGCGGATCAACGTCTCTCGCGACTTCATCGACTCGTACTCCCAGAAGTCCCCTTATTCCGCGGGACACACACATGCCCCACGGTCGTCCGCGGCACCCGGAAGCCGGCTGCCTTACCCCTAATGAAAACTGAAGCTAGGCCCACGAGGTTGAGATTCCGTTTCCGGAAAGCACGATTCATGGTAAACAAGCGTTCATAAGTCGCGCCATTCATTGGGGAATTTCCCCGACCCATCACGCCGACGCACCGTCCAGGATCTGGGCGAGCCGGCGATAGCCCTCGCCGATATGGGCGACCTCCTCCTTGCGCTGGCCGAGAAAGGCCTCCAGCGCCGGCTGCAGGCGGATCGCCTCGTCGACCTCGGCGGAGGAGCCCTGGCGATAGGCGCCGAGCCGGATCAGCTCCTCCATGTCGGCATAGGTGGCGAGGGTCCGCTTGGCCTTCTGGATCACCGGCCAGTATTGCGGATCGGCCGAGCGCGGCATGGTGCGCGACACGCTCTTCAGCACGTTGATGGCGGGATAGCGCCCGCGCTCGGCGATGGAGCGCTCCATGACGATATGGCCGTCGAGAATGCCGCGCACCGCGTCCGCCACCGGTTCGTTGTGGTCGTCGCCGTCGACCAGCACGGTGAAGATGGCGGTGATGGCGCCCTCCCCCGGACCCGGCCCGGCGCGTTCCAGCAGCCGCGGCAGTTCGGAGAAGACGGTGGGCGTATAGCCCTTGGCGGTGGGCGGCTCGCCGGCGGAGAGGCCGATCTCGCGCTGAGCCATGGCGAAGCGCGTCACCGAATCCATCATCAGCATGACCTGCTGGTCCATATCGCGGAAATATTCGGCGATGGACAGGGTGAGATAGGCCGCCTGCTTGCGCATCAGTGCCGGCTCGTCCGAGGTCGCGACGACGACGACGGAGCGGGCGAGGCCCTCCGCGCCGAGATCCTCCTGCAGGAACTCCTGCACCTCGCGGCCGCGTTCGCCGATCAGCCCGATCACCGAGACGTCGGCCTCGACGTTGCGGGCGATCATCGACAGCAGCACCGACTTGCCAACGCCGGAGCCGGCGAAGATGCCCATGCGCTGGCCCCGGCAGCAGGTGAGGAAGGTGTTGAGCGCCCTCACCCCGAGGTCGAGCGGGGCGCCGACGCGCCGGCGCGTGTGGGCCGAGGGCGGATCGGCGCGGAACGGCATGGGAAAGCCGCCCTGCGGCAGCGGGCCCTTGCCGTCGATAGGCTCACCCAGCGCATTGACCACCCGGCCGAGCCAGCCCTGGCTGGGCCTCACCGCAGCGGGGGCCAGCGACACCATGGCCTTGCAGCCGCGTCTGACGCCCTCGAGCCCGGCGAAGGGCATGAGCAGCGCCTGGTCGCCGGCAAAGCCCACGACCTCACAAGGGATCGGCCGGGAGCCCGTCTCCACCGTGACCCGCGCGCCGACCGACATGGCGTGGATCGGCCCCGCCGCCTCGATCATCAGGCCGCGCACGCCCGAGACGCGGCCGTAGATGGAGACGGAATCGATGTCGGCGATGTGGTCGGCGAGGGCGCGCATGAATGAGAAATCCGTGACGGGCCCCCACATTCCCGCCGTCATGGTCAATGAAGCGTTAACGGACGGGCTCCGGTAAACACCATGCGGCAGATTTTGCCGGGTCCGCCGCCGCCCGCTACCAACGATGTGGCGAATTGCGAGGATCCCCCGGCAATCTTTACCCGCCGTTAACCATGACCCCGGTAGAACCTGCCCATCGTCAGCGCCTGTCCCTTCCCCGGAGAGCTGCCGATTGGGGCCCCTTGCCGCCGCGATGGGCCCGAAAAGCCGCCGAAGTTTAACGATCACGGGCCAATGCGAGTCAAAGTAAAGGCAACCGGCGCCCGCATTGCGCCCTCGCGGGTAACCCTTCCTTAACCCGCCCCGTTAATGATCCCTATCAGCCGATTAAAGGCATCCGCGGCCGCCGAGGGTTCATTTGGAACGACCCACGATGGGCCCTGGCCGCGGGATGGCAGGAACCGGAGACGACGAGACGGCCGAAATGGTCGATTCGGCAGAGGGTTGGAGTGAGTCGCAGAAATATTTTGCGAGGACTCTTGCCCCTGCGAATCACAGTTTGTTAACCATTAGGGCGTAACGTCGAATCAGTGAACGGGGACGGATCCCAAGCGCCCTCCGCGCGGCGGCGGAGGCACGGGATCGCTTTGCCGAGCGGCTGTTTCGTCATCTGTGGCGGAATGGCCGGTTTTGGGTCAGCGGAAGGGGATGGGCATGCGCGTTCTGTTGATCGAAGATGACAGCGCCACCGCGAAGAGCATCGAACTGATGCTCAAGTCCGAGAGCTTCAACGTCTACACGACGGACCTCGGCGAGGAAGGCATCGACCTCGGCAAGCTCTACGACTACGACATCATTCTTCTTGACCTCAACCTTCCCGACATGTCGGGCTACGAAGTGCTGAAGTCGCTTCGGGTCGCCAAGGTCAAGACGCCGATCCTGATTCTCTCCGGTCTCGCCGGCATCGAGGACAAGGTGCGCGGCCTCGGTTTCGGCGCCGACGATTATCTGACCAAGCCCTTCCACAAGGACGAGCTCGTCGCCCGCATCCACGCCATCGTGCGCCGCTCCAAGGGCCACGCCCAGTCGGTCATCACCACCGGCGACCTGCTGGTCAACCTGGACCAGAAGACGGTCGAGGTCTCCGGCCAGCGCGTCCACCTGACCGGCAAGGAGTACCAGATGCTGGAGCTCCTCTCGCTGCGCAAGGGCACGACCCTGACCAAGGAAATGTTCCTCAACCACCTCTATGGCGGCATGGACGAGCCCGAGCTGAAGATCATCGACGTCTTCATCTGCAAGCTGCGCAAGAAGCTCGCCAACGCCTCCGACGGCAAGAACTACATCGAGACGGTCTGGGGCCGCGGCTACGTGCTGCGCGAGCCCAACGAGGCCGAGGAGCGCATCCCCGCCTGAGCGGGCGCGGCGCAATAATTTCGCCGCAACCACGTCACAAGCCCGTCACCACCGACTGGCAAACAGCATACCGATAGTCTGGCGAGTACGGATGAAATGCCGCCAGACGACGAGGGCCCCGCCGGGAAACCGCGCGGGGCTTTTTGTCGTCTCGGGGCCGGCGGCGGCACCTGACAGGGCACGATCCGCCGACGCCCCCCGCCGTCAATAGGGCGTGCCGTCCTTGTGGGTGAACACCCAGCGGCCGTCCGGCGCCAGGGTGGCGGCGATGTCGTCGTCCGGATAGGTCACCACGTCGTCGGGGCTGCGGTCGCCGATCTCCAGATAGCTCGCCTCCCCCGCCGAGCGGTTGGCGAGGTGATGGGCCGTGCCGCCTTTCGGAAAGCCGGCGCACATGCCGGACGTGAGGCGCGTCTCCCCCGCATCGGTGACGAGGATGATCTCGCCTTCCACCACGTAGATGAACTCGTCCTGGGTCGTGTGGCGGTGGTGGAGCGCCGACACGCCGCCGGGCGCGAGCGTCGTCAGGTTCACCCCGAAATTGGTCAGGCCGAAGAGGTGGCCGAGCTGGCGCTTGGATCGACCCGCCATGCGGGAGAAGAATGGCTCGGGATAATTGGAGGGCTTGGTGCGCGGCGGAACATCGGTGGCGCGCACGGCGTTGGGCCGTGAATGCGTGTCGGTCATGGACGAACCTCCTCGACCACGAATGTGGCGGCGGCTGCCGCTGGCGTCGAGAAGCCGCAGGGAAGACCACCCATGCGAGAGACGGACCTGCTCCGCCGCACCGAATCGAGATGAAATCCTTCCAAGAAGCCCCGCCATGGAGAAACAGTCGCCCTTATTTGGTGATGACAGGCCTGTCTCGTAGAAATTCCTTCTTATGGGGGCTAGATTTGGGGCCTAGCAGAGGGAGCCCTCCATGACCGCGCACGTCTCGCCCGACAAGACCCGCAAGCCCGGACGCGGGCGGATCTACGCCTCCATCACCGAGACCATCGGCGACACACCGCTCGTCCGCCTCGACCGCCTGGCAAAGGCCCATGGCGCCGGGGCGACCATCCTCGCCAAGCTCGAATTCTTCAATCCCATCGCCTCGGTCAAGGACCGCATCGGCGTCGCGATGATCGATGCCCTCGATGCTGCCGGCAAGCTCACCCCCGACACGGTGCTCATCGAGCCGACCTCCGGCAATACCGGAATTGCGCTCGCCTTCGTCGCGGCGGCCCGCGGCATCCGCCTCGTCCTCGTGATGCCCGAGACCATGTCGGTCGAGCGGCGCAAGATGCTGGCGCTGCTCGGTGCCGAACTGGTGCTGACCGAGGGCCCCAAGGGCATGAAGGGCGCCGTCGCCAAGGCGGAGGAACTGGCGGCCGAAAACCCCAACGCCGTCATCCCCCAGCAGTTCAAGAACCCGGCGAACCCGGAGATCCACCGCCACACCACCGCCGAGGAGATCTGGAACGACACCCAGGGCGGTGTCGACATCTTCGTCTCCGGCGTCGGCACCGGCGGCACCATCACCGGCGTCGGCCAGGTGCTGAAGGGCCGCAAGCCCGGCGTGAAGGTCGTCGCCGTCGAGCCGACGGATTCGCCCGTGCTCTCGGGCGGCAATCCCGGCCCGCACAAGATCCAGGGCATCGGCGCCGGCTTCGTTCCGGACATCCTCGACCGCGAGGTGATCGACGAGGTGGTGCAGGTATCGAACGACCAGGCCTTCTCCCTCGCGCGCGAACTCGCCCGCACCGAGGGCATTCCGACCGGCATTTCCGCCGGCGCCGCCGTGCACGCCGCGCTGGAGCTCGGCAAGCGGCCGGAGAATGCCGGCAAGACCATCGTGGTGATCATCCCGAGCTTCGCCGAGCGCTATCTCTCCACGGCGCTGTTCGAGGGGCTCTGAGCGCGCCCTTCCCTGCCGGCTATTCGGTCGGCAGGCCGAAAGGCAGCGAATCCACGGCACCGCCCGGTGGCAGGATCTGTTCCAGCCGCCAGCGGCCATGGGCTGCCTGCACCATGCGGAACACGACGGGCGACCGGTAGGCCTGCAGCGGCACCGAAAACTCCACTTTGCCGTCCGTCAGCTGGATTCGGTTGCCGAGCCGCGGCATGTTGGCAGGCGACATGTCCTCCGGCATGCCCGCGAGATTGAGCGGCATGAGATCGAGTCGCCGCGCCACGGTCATGGCGTGGGCGAAGACGAAACTGATGTCCGTCTGGTCCATCTGGCTGGGGGCGGGGATCATCTCGGCCGCGTGCATGTAGGCGCTGGAGGCCGGCACACGCGCCACCCGGCTGAGATCGAACCGCGCGAGATGGGTGTAGAAGGCGGTCTGGCTGATGGGCGTCAGCACCCAGAAGGCCGTGACGTAATCGCCGCGGCGATAGGCGGTCAGGAAGGTGCGCAGCGCCGATTCCGGCGTCTTCAGATCGAGCCGGTCATAGGCGGCGCTGCCGCTCGACGGCGCCGGCCGCTGTGCAGCGGCAGGGGCGGCGGCGAAGAGGACGCAGGCCAAAACCGCGCCGCGCAGAGACCACCGCATGCAACCCTCCGATTCGGATGGCATCGAGCGTGCAGCAGCCGCCGGTATTTGTCATCTGCGTCGGCGACGCCTCCTCAGCGCCTGTCCTTCAGTGCCTCCTCGATCTCGGCCAGCACGGCGGGGTCGTCGATGGTCGCCGGCATGGACCACTCGCCGCCGTCGGCGATCTTCTTCATCGTGCCACGCAGGATCTTGCCCGAGCGCGTCTTCGGAAGGCGCGAGACGGCGATGGCGAGCTTGAAGGCGGCGACCGGGCCGATCTTCTCGCGCACCAGCGCGACGAGCTCCTTCTCCACCTCGTCGGGCCGCTTGTTGACGCCCGCCTTGAGCACCACGAAGCCGCAGGGCACCTCGCCCTTGAGCTGGTCGGCCATGCCGATGACGGCGCATTCGGCGACGTCGGGATGGGAGGAGAGCACCTCCTCCATGCCGCCCGTCGACAGGCGGTGACCGGCGACGTTGATGATGTCGTCGGTGCGGCCCATGATGTAGAGATAGCCGTCGTCGTCGACGAAACCGGCATCCGAGGTCGAGTAGTAGCCCGGGAACTGGGCGAGATAGCTCTCGCGGAAGCGCTCCTCCTGCTGCCACAGGGTTGGGAAGGAGCCGGGCGGCAACGGCAGCTTCACCACGATGGAGCCCATCGTGTTCGCCGGCAGGTCGCGCCCGCCCTCATCGACGATGCGCACGTCGTAGCCCGGCATGGGCACCGTGGGCGAGCCCGGCTTCACCGGCAGCGCGCCGAGGCCGACCGGGTTGCCGGCGATGCACCAGCCCGTCTCCGTCTGCCACCAGTGGTCGATCACCGGCACGCCGAGAATCGTCTCCGCCCAGACCACCGTGTCGGGATCGGCCCGCTCGCCCGCCAGGAACAGGGTGCGGAAGGTCGGCAACTGGTAGCGCTTCAGGTGCTCGGCGTTGGGATCCTCCTTCTTGATGGCGCGGAAGGCGGTCGGGGCCGTGAACAGCGCGTTGACCCCGTGCTCGGAGATCACCCGCCAATAGGCGCCGGGGTCGGGCGTGCCGACGGGCTTGCCCTCGTAGAGGATGGAGGTGACGCCGGCGATCAACGGCGCATAGACGATGTAGGAATGGCCCACGACCCAGCCGACGTCGGAGGCTGCCCAGAACACGTCGCCGGGCCGCATGCCGTAGAGGTTCGCCATTGACCAGGCGAGCGCCACCATGTGCCCGCCGTTGTCGCGCACCACGCCCTTCGGCTTGCCCGTGGTGCCGGATGTGTAGAGCACGTAGAGCGGGTCGGTGGCGGCCACCGGCACGCAGTCGGCCTGCCGCCCGGCGGCCCGGGCATGGGCGACGAGCCCGGCCCAGTCGTGGTCGCGACCCGGCACCAGGGAGGCGTCGGCCTGCGGCCGCTGCAGGATCACGCAGGCCTGCGGTTTGGCGACGGAGAGGTCGATGGCGCCGTCGAGCAGCGGCTTGTAGGCCACGACCTTCGACCCCTCGATGCCGCAGGACGCGGAGACGATGACCTTCGGGTGGCAGTCGTCGATGCGGGTGGCGAGCTCCTTGGCCGCGAAGCCGCCGAAGACCACGGAATGGATGGCGCCGATGCGGGCGCAGGCGAGCATGGCGATCGCCGCCTCCGGCACCATCGGCATGTAGACGATGACGCGGTCGCCCTTCTCCACGCCGAGGTCCTGGAGCACGGCGGCGAAGGTCGCCACCTCCTCCTTGAGTTGGGCGTAGCTGATGCGGCGCTTCGTGCCGGTGACCGGGGAATCGTAGATGATGGCGGCCTGGTCGGGGCGGCTCGCGGCGTGGCGGTCCACGGCGTTGTGGCAGGTGTTGCAGACGCCGCCGACGAACCAGCGGCCATAGGCGCCCTGGTCCGGATCGAACACCGCCCGCGGCGGCGTGATCCAGTCGACGGCCTTGGCCTGTTCGCCCCAGAAGCCGGCAGGATCGGCCTTCCAGGCGGCATAGACCTCACCGTAGCGGGAGGGGGCTCGGGCATCCATGGGGCATCTCCTCGCCTCGAGGCGGCTCTGGCCGGACCCTGAGGTCCGTTCCGGCCGCTGTTCGTCTCGGGGGTTCGCGCATTTGCCACCGGCGACCGGCGCGACGCAACTACCTTGCCCCCGGACGAGGGACACAGGCGGCGGCAGACTTTCGTCGGACGGCGGCGCTCCGTAGCGGAACGGATCGGCTGCCGCAGAGTCAAGGCGATTGCAGAATCCAGCCATGCAACCGCGGGATACCGCAGCGCACCATTCCGTATGGAAACGTTAACCCTGCCGGCCTCATGTCCTGATGGTCGTCTCATCTGCGCCACAGGGCCAACTTCCATGTCGATACTCGGACGTTTCAGCATCTCGGCCAAGGTTCTCGGCCTGGTGATGTCGCTCAATATCATCACCATCGTGATCGGAGCGCTGGGCTACTACGCCATCGAACAACTGCAGACGGAGAGCGCCCAGGCTGCGACCGTCTCCAGCCGGGCCTTCGATGCCGTGGTGGTGAACCGCGGCCTCGCCGCCCTGTCGAGGGCACAGTTCTACATCGCCACCGACCCCAAGCGGGAAACCATCGCAACCAATGCTGCGATCGTCGAGGAGGACCTGAAGGCGATCCAGACCCGCCTGGCGGCTCTCCGGCAGGCGACGAACCCGGCGATCCTCGCCTCCGTCGCCAAGGCCGAGGCGGCGCTGCAGAAATACCTGCCGATGGTCCAGCAGACCATGGAACTCGCCGCCCGCGTGACCGGCATGCCCACCCTGGAGCAGCAGGATGATATCGCCCGCTCGGCCCTCGCCTCGGCGGACGCCTATATGGCCGCGCGCGTCGCCCTGCGGGAGCTGACCCAGCTGCAACAGGCCCGGGCGGAGGAGACCTCCAAGGCCGCCTACGCGATGGCCGACCAGATGCAGACGCTGCTCCTCGGCATCGCCGTGGCCGCCCTCGTCATCGGCGCGGTCTTCGGCCTCCTGATCGGCCGCATGGGCATCTCCTCGCCGATCCGCCAGCTCACGAACTGCCTCGACGACCTCGCCAATGCCCGCTTCGACGTCGCCATCCCCGGCACCCAGCGCAAGGACGAGGTGGGCGACATCGCCCGCGCCGCGGAAACCTTCAAGGCCAACGGCCTCGAGGCCCTGCACCTGCGCGAGGAGCAGGAGGCCGCCAAGGCCCGCAGCGAGGAGGAACAGAAGGCTCTGATGCACCGCATGGCCGAGGATTTCGACCGCGCCGTCGGCGGCATCGTCACCCATGTCTCCTCCGCCGCGGCGCAGCTGAAGGGCGCGGCCCAGACGCTCTCCAACGCCGCCGAGGAGGCGTCGGGTCAGGCCGGCGCCGTCGCCGCCGCCTCGGAGGAAGCCTCCACCAACGTCCAGACCGTCGCCTCGGCCACCGAGGAGCTTTCGGCCTCGGTGCGGGAGATCGGCAGCCGCGTCGAGCAGTCGGCCGGCATGGCGACCAGCGCCGTCGCCAAGGCCGACTCCTCGGCCCAGATGATCCAGGAACTCGCCGCCAAGTCGCAGAAGATCGGCGAGATCGTCGAACTCATCAACAACATCGCCTCCCAGACCAACCTCCTCGCACTCAACGCCACGATCGAGGCGGCGCGGGCGGGCGAGGCCGGCAAGGGCTTCGCCGTGGTCGCAGCCGAGGTGAAGAGCCTCGCCGACCAGACCGCCAAGGCGACCACCGAGATCGCCTCGCAGATCAGCGGCATCCAGCAGGCCACCGGGCAGTCCGCCGAGGCCATGAACGGCATTGCCAGCGTCATCCGCGAGATCAGCGCCGTCTCGGCCACCATCGCCAGCGCGGTGGAGGAGCAGAACGCCGCGACGCAGGAGATCGCCCGCAACGTCCAGCAGGCCTCGGCCGGCACCGGCGAGGTCTCCACCAACATCGTCGGGGTCTCCCATGCGGTGTCGGAGACGGGCGCCGCGGCCAGTCAGGTCCTGTCGGCGGCCGACACGCTCTCGGCCCAGGCCGGCTCGCTCAAGACCGAGCTGGACAAGTTCCTGGCGACCATCCGCGCCGCCTGATCTGTCTTCCTCCACGAAGCCGGAAGGCCCTCCCCCGCGGGAGGGCCTTTTGCATTCTAGCGCTCGGCCAAGGCCAGACGGATGCCGAGGCCGAGGAACAGGGCTCCGAGAACGCGGTCAAGCCAGGCGCGGACCGCGGTGAAGGCCGAGAGCCGCGCCATGCGCGAGGCAGCCCAAGCGACAGCCAGGTTCCATCCGGTCCCGGTCAGATTGAACACGAGACCGAGCGCGATGAAGGCTGCGGCCTTGGACGGCGCGGCAGGGTCGATGAACTGGGGAAGAAACGCGAGGAAGAACAACGCGACCTTCGGGTTCAGCACGTTGGTCAGAAACCCCTGCAGAAAGACGGTCCGCAGCGATGACGGCGGCAGATGCGTCGCCCCCATCACCCCGGCCGCCGGGGTTGCCAGCAGCATCCTCAGGCCGACGACGACGAGATAGGCAGCACCGAGCCATTTGACGACGGTGAAGGCGAGGGCCGAACTCGCGATCAGTACCGACAGCCCCACGGCCGCCGAGGCGATATGGACGAAGGCGCCGGCACCGATGCCGAGGGCCGCCACGGCGCCGGCCCGGGCGCCGTCTCGCATGGCACGACCCATGACCAGGGCCATGTCGGGACCGGGCGTGACGTTGAGCAGCAGGCCGGCGAGAACGAAGAGCCAAAAGTCGTGGATGCCGTGCATGTGGGGTTCCGGTTGAAAGGAATCGGCGAGCGCCCAACCTATGCCACCGCCCTCGCGATCGCCCGCCCGGCGGTGCGGCCCGAGAACAGGCAGCCGCCGAGGAACGTGCCTTCCAGCGCCCGGTAGCCGTGGACCCCTCCCCCGCCGAAGCCGGCCACCTCGCCGGCCGCATAGACGTTGCCGAGGGCGTCGCCACCGTCCTGCAGCACCCGCCCGTCGAGATCGGTCTGCAGGCCGCCCAGCGTCTTGCGGGTGAGAATGTTGAGTTTCACCGCGATCAGCGGCCCGTTCCGGGGGTCGAGGATCTTGTGCGGAGGGGCGGTCCGCATCAGCCGGTCGCCGCGATAGCCGCGCATGCCGCGGATGGCGATGACCTGCATATCCTTGGCGAAGGGGTTGTCGATCTCCCGGTCGCGCGCGGCGATCTCCCGCTCCAGCGCCTCGGGATCGATGAGATCGGTGCCGACGAGGGCGTTCATCCGCCGTCCGAGCGCGCGGATGTCGGTTTCGACGATGAAGTCGGCGCCCTTGTCCATGAAGGCCTGGACGGGAGGCGGCAGGCCCTTGCCGAGGCGCGACAGGATGCCGGTGATCGACTTGTTGGTGAGATCAGGGTTCTGCTCCGAGCCGGAGAGCGCGAACTCCTTCTTGATGATGGCGCGCGAGAGCACGAACCACGAATAGCCGTGGCCGGTCTTCACGATGTGTTCGAGGCTGGAGAGCGTGTCGAAGCCGGGGAAGTTCGGCGCCGGCAGGCGCCTGCCCGTCGCGTCCAGCCAGACCGAGGAGGGGCCGGGGAGGATGCGGATGCCGTGGTGCGGCCAGATCGGATCGTGGTTCCGGATGCCCTCGACATAGTGCCACATGCGGTCGCGGTTTACGATCCGCCCGCCGGCGGCTTCGGTAATGAGCTGCATGCGGCCGTCGACATGGGCCGGCACGCCGGAGACGAGAAAGTCCGGCAGGGTGCCGAGGCGAGCCGGCCAGTTCTTGCGCACGAGGTCGAAATTGCCGCCGATGCCGCCGGAGGTGACGAGGATCGCCTGGGCCCTCAGCGCGAAGGAGCCGACCGGCTCGCGTGAACTCTCGGCCCCCCGCGCCACGGTCGTCGGCGCGAGGATCTCGCCCGCGACGCCGTCCGGCACGCCGCCGCTGGTCGTCAGCGCATCGACCTTGTGGCGGAACCGCATGTCGACGAGGCCGCGCGCCTGCGCCGCCCTCACCCGCCGCTCGAAGGGTGCGATGACGGCCGGGCCCGTGCCCCAGGTGACGTGGAAACGCGGCACCGAATTGCCGTGGCCGGTGGCCAGGCCCCCGCCCCGCTCCGCCCAGCCGACCAGCGGGAACCAGCGCATGCCCTGGGCGTGGAGCCAGGCGCGCTTCTCGCCATGAGCGAAGTCGAGATAGGCCTCGGCCCAGCGCCGCCCCCATTCGTCCTCGGGCCGGTCGAAGCCGGCCGAGCCCTCCCAGTCCTGCCGGGCGAGGTCGAGGCTGTCGCGGATGCCCATCCGCCGCTGTTCGGGGCTGTCGACGAAGAACAGGCCGCCGAAGGACCAGAAGGCCTGCCCGCCGATGTTCTGCTCGCCCTCCTGGTCGAGGAGGATGACCCGCTTGCCGGCATCGGCGAGTTCGGCGGTCGCGACGAGGCCGGCGAGCCCCGCCCCCACGACGATGACGTCGGCATCCATGCGTTTCCCCCGTCGCGGGCGCCCTTGCCCCGGGCGCTCTCGATCACGGAAGCCTGCGCGGGCGGGCGCCGCGATTCAAGGGGGGCCGGGCAACTGAACAAATACGCCTCGCCGAGACGATCACCTTGCTCTGCACACAGTATCGGTTCTTTGCCGCAGGGATAAGTATCGACGACAGTATAGCGTGGCTGCCAGATCGATCGAACCGCGCACCTCACAATCCGATCTCAGCCGGCACGCTAGTGTAGTCCGCATAATTCCGGCGGCGAGCCGCTCCATCGAGTGTTGAAACTCGCCACGCGTGCTCGCATTCATTCTATACCTAAGGACCGGCCCTTGATTGTCCGATTTTGACGACAGGAATGAAAAGACGTCGTTATCCTCGTAGATTTGCACCACCGTGGGCTTGATGCCGCCAAAGAGCAGGTCATTGGTGACAAACGACGAGTTGAAAACGACGGCAGATACACACGGATAACGCCCGGCTATGTGCTGGGCAAGGCCGCCACCCAAGGAATGTCCGGTTGTAATGAATGCCAGAGGACGTCCACCTGAATGTCGATGCGCTGCAGCTACAATGGATGCGAAACGTACGCGTGCCAACCTGTACTGATCATTGACGTTGAACCACTGTGTGAGCCAAGAGAAATTGGCGATCCAGTCTCTAACACCTTCCGTACCTCGATAAGCCACGAGATATAAAACTCGGTTTCCTTCATCCTTGTAATATACGTCATAGACAAGACCGCTTCGGTTGTTGTCGTCATATCGTTCGACAAACTGCCATCCGGTTTGCCCGAAATTGCCACGGACGGCGCTGTCATTGTCGGCGACGACGAAACGTCTCCGCTGTCCCGTTGCTTGGTCCACGTAGACATCGTAGCTGGCAGCGGCAAATACTGGATAGGATTGTCCCACCTTCTCGCGGTTGAAGTTTCTGCCGTTGGAGAACACCTCGTCGATGCCTGCTACGACACCAGCTGAGCAACGAAATGCCGGGGTTTCTTGAGCCTGGGCTCCAGTCGCCAACATCGCGGCCCATACGACGAGCAAGCAGAGCCCGGCTCGCACGGAACAATACACACGCATTGGCGCCCCTCTCACCAGAGGCCGCTATTTTTACGTGCACCGCATCAAGGCGCAACTATAAAGTCACGCCCCCTTCGCCATCTCCCTGAGCACGAACTTCTGGATCTTGCCGGTGCTGGTCTTCGGCAGTTCGGTGAAGATGACCGTCCGCGGGCATTTGAAGGCGGCGAGGTTCTGCCGGCACCAGGCGATGATCTCCTCGGCCGTGGCGCTCATTCCCGGCTTCAGCTCGACGAAGGCACAGGGCGTCTCGCCCCACTTGTCGTCGGGCTTGGCGACGACGGCGGCCGCCTGCACGGCCGGGTGCTTGAACAGCACGTCCTCCACCTCGATGGAGGAGATGTTCTCGCCGCCGGAAATGATGATGTCCTTGGAGCGGTCCTTGAGCTGGATATAGCCGTCGGGATAGAGCACGCCGAGGTCGCCGGAGTGGAACCAGCCGCCGGCGAAGGCCTCGTCCGACGCCTTGCGGTTCTTGAGATAGCCCTTCATCACCACGTTGCCGCGCATCATCACCTCGCCGAGGGTGACGCCGTCGGCCGGCACCGGCTCCATGGTCTCCGGGTTCATCACCGTCATACCCTCGAGAACCGGATAGGGCACGCCCTGCCGCGCCTTCTTGGCCGCATAGTCGGCGCTCGACAGGCCGTCCCAGTCGCGGTTCCAGTCGTTGATCACCGAGGGCCCGTAGGTCTCCGTGAGGCCGTAGAGGTGGGTCACGTCGAATCCCGCCGCCTTCATCGCCGCGAGCACCGCCTCCGGCGGCGGCGCGGCGGCGGTGAAGAAGGAGACGGTGCGGCCGATCTCGCGCTTCTCCGCGGCCGGCGCGTTGAGCAGCAGGCTCATGACGATCGGAGCGCCGCAGAGATGCGTCACGCCCTGGTCGGCGATGGCGTCGTACATGGCCTTGGCCCGCACCCAGCGCAGGCAGACATGGGTGCCCGCCACCGCGGAGATCGACCAGGGGAAGCACCAGCCGTTGCAGTGGAACATGGGCAGCGTCCACAGATAGACTGGGTGCTTGGCCATGCCGCACGTGACGATGTTGCCCAGCGCCAGGAGATAGGCGCCGCGGTGGTGGGAGACGACGCCCTTCGGATTGCCGGTCGTCCCCGAGGTGTAGTTGAGCGCGATGGCGTCCCACTCGTCGGCCGGCCGCTGCCAGGCATAGTCCGGATCGCCGCCGGCGATGAAGTCCTCGTACTCGACGGAACCGATGCGCTCGCCCGGCCCGTCATATTCGGGATCGTCGTAGTCCACGACGAGCGGCTTCACCTTGGCGAGGGCCAGGGCCTCCTTCGCGAGCTTGGAGAACTCCCGGTCGACGATGAAGACCTTGGCCTCGCCGTGGTCCAGCGAAAAGGCGATGATGGGCGCGTCCAGGCGGGTGTTGAGCGTGTTGAGCACGCCCCCGCACATGGGCACTCCGTAATGGGCCTCCAGCATGGCCGGCGTGTTGGCGCAGATCACCGCCACCGTGTCGTTCTTGCCGACCCCCGCCTTCGCCAGCGCCGAGGCGAGGCGCCGGGACCGGGCGTAGAAGTCGCGATAGCTGCGACGGATGCGGCCATGGACGATGGCGGGATGATCCGGAAAGACCCGCGCCGACCGTTCCAGGAAACTGAGCGGGGTCAGCGGCTGGTAGTTTGCGGGATTCTTGTCGAGGTCGCGATCATAGGCGCTCATGGCGGCCTCCTTCATGCTGCAGGCGTTTCCGGCCTGAGACGGTAGGCGGCGAGTCGCCGGGGTTCAACGCCCTCCGTTCGGCACGGAGATACCGCGCCCCGGCCCGCCCGATTTTCGCCATATTGTCAAAAGGTTGCATCATGATACCGCCTTCCGTAACGGCAATTGTTGCAGCCAGGACACAGCCGAGCGCCGCGTGCGTGCCACCGTGTTGGAAGCCCCCGCGTTCACACGGATGGGAGTTGATTTGTAACCATTGGCCTGTATCCCGAGGTCATCGTTAAACGCGATGTCGCGGCGAAGGAGGGGGTCGCCGGGGCATCGCAGACAACGGCATCGAGAGGCATGGCAGTGGGTCGCCCACGGCCGAAAATGACACAAGGAACTGTCCCCATGAAGAAATTCCTCCTTGCGAGCGCCGCTATCGCCGCTCTCGCCACCGGCGCCCAGGCCGCCGACCTCGGTGCCCCGCGCGCTCCGGTCGCCGCCGCCGTCTACGCCCCGTCCTTCTCCTGGACCGGCTTCTACCTCGGCGCCCACGTCGGCTTCGGCTGGGGCCAGGCCCGCTACACCGACTTCACGGGCACCTTCGCCAACGGCAGCACGACCGCCAACGGCGTGTTCGGCGGCATCCAGGGTGGCTACAACTGGCAGATGAACCAGTTCGTCTTCGGTCTCGAGGCCGACGTCGCCGCCAGCGGCATGCGTCGTACCTACGACCTCGGCGGCGGTGACACCTACCGTGCTTCGATCCCGTTCCTGTCGTCGGTTCGTGCCCGCGCCGGCTTCGCCGCCGACCGCGCCCTGTTCTACGTCACGGGCGGTCTCGGCATCGCGACCTTCCAGGACCGCGTGTTCGACGCGTCGGTGCCTGCGACGTTCTCGGCGTCTTCCACGCGCGCTGGCTACACCCTCGGTGCCGGCGTCGAGTACGCCTTCACCCCGAACTGGACCGCCAAGGTCGAGTACATGTACTACGGCTTCGGCGATCGCCGGAACGTGATCACGGCCAACGACCGTGTCCGCACCGACATCCACACGGTGAAGCTCGGCATCAACTACCTGTTCTCGACCGGCCCGTCGGCTGTCGTCGCTCGCTACTGATCATCCGGTCCGCAAGGACCGATCACGGAAAGGGCCGCCTTCGGGCGGCCCTTTTTCGTTGCCGCCCTTAGAGCACCGCCCTCACCCCGCCGGCGAGCAGCACGCAGCCGACGACGAAGGTGAGGATATAGATGATCCGGTAGAACAGCCCGGTCGGCATCCGCCGGACCAGCCAGATCCCGCCCATATTGGCGAGCACGGCCAGCGGGAACAGGGTTGCCGCCGTGGCGAGGTTGCCGGGCGTGAGCTGGCCCAGCGCCACGAAGGGCGCGACCTTGACGAGGTTCACCGCGGCGAAGAACAGGCCGGCCGTCCCGACGAAGACGTCGCGGGGCAGGCCGCGGGCCAGGGCATACATGTTGAAGGGCGGGCCGCCCACATGGATCACGAAGCTCGTATAGCCGCTCAGCGTGCCGAGCAGGGTCCCCGAGAGCCAGTTCTGCGGCCTGGCGCCGCCGGCGGGGTGAGGCCGCAGCCAGCGGTCGAGGCAGAAGGCCACCGCGATCACCCCGACGATGATGCGGACCGCCGGCTCCGAAACCTGCGCGGCGAAGAGATAGCCGGCGAGGATACCGACGAGCGCTCCCGGGGCGAGATGGATGAGCGTCGCCCGGTCCCAGGTGCGCCGGTAGCTCCAGACGGTCACCACGTCTTGGACCATCAGCACCGGCAGCATGATGGCGGCGGCCTGGATTGGCGAGATCGCCAGCGACAGCAGCGGCATGGAGAGGATGGCGACGCCGCCGAACCCGCCCTTCGACAGGCCGTAAAGAATGACCGCCGGCACGGCGACGACGTAGAAGAAGGGATCGCTGATCATGTCGTCCGACTGCCTGGCGCCGCCGCGGGCGCGGCGGACGAGCTCCATCATCGACCGGCACCAAGACGAAGGGCGCCTCGCGGCGCCCTTGGTCACGTTCCGGTTGCGGAGCCGGTCAGACCGGCCGGCCGCCCGCCACCGCGAAAACCTTGCCGGCCGCCGCCGGGGCCGCCGCGGGAGCCTTGACCGCCGGCGCGTAGAGACCGCGACGGTCGGCGATGGGCTTGAACGAGTCGGTGAGGCCCACCACCGTCTCCGCCGCACCGAGGAGCAGGTAGCCGTCCGGTGCGGTGATGCGCGCGGTGCGGTTCAGCACGTCGATCTTGGTCGGCTGGTCGAAATAGATCAGCACGTTGCGGCAATAGACGATGTCGAACTGCCCGAGCGCCGAAAAGTCGTTCAAGAGGTTCAGCGTCCGGTAGTGCACCATCGACCGGATCTCCGGCGAGATGGTCCACTGGTCGCCGTTCTGGACGAAATACTTCAGCAGCATCTGGATCGGCAGACCGCGCTGCACCTCGAACTGGCTGTAGACGCCGGCCTTGGCGCGCTCCAGCACCTCACCCGAGAGGTCGGTGCCGATGATCTCGAACCGCCAGCCGGCGACCTGCGCGCCCATCTCCTTGAGGATCATCGCCAGCGAATAGGGCTCCTGGCCGGTCGAGGCGGCGGCGCACCAGATGCGCACGTGGCGCTTGGCGGCGCGTGCCTTCAGCATGGCCGGCAGCATGACCTCCTTGAAATGATCGAAGGGGGTCTTGTCGCGGAAGAAGAAGCTCTCGTTGGTGGTCATCGCCTCGGTGACCTTGGCTGCCAGCGACTCGGCGCCGGGCGCCTTGAGCTTCTGGACGAGGTCGCCGATTCCGGTCATCCCGTGCTTGCGCACGATCGGCATCAGCCGGCTCTCGATCAGATATTGCTTGTCGTTGGACAGGACCAGGCCCGACCGGCTCTTCAGGAAGCCACGCAGGAAGTCGTAATCGAGCGGGGTCACGACCGGTCTCCGGAGAAAACACGCATGATCTTCGGGGCGATCTGGTCGATCGGCAGCACCGCCGAGGCATGGCCGCCCTGGGCGACCGCTCCCGGCATGCCCCACACGACGCTCGTCGCCTCGTCCTGGGCGATGACGCTGCCGCCGGCGGCGACGATGTCGCCGGCGCCGTGCGCGCCGTCATGGCCCATGCCGGTCAGCACGCAGGCGAAGGTCTGGGCACCCCAGGCCTGGGCCACCGAGGTGAACAGCGGGTCCACCGCCGGCTTGCAGAAATTGACGGGCGGACCGTCCTCCAGATGGATGACGGTGGTGCCGCCGGTCTTCTTGACCACCATGTGCTTGCCGCCCGGCGCCACATAGATGCGGCCGGCCAGGACCGGCTCGCCGTCGCGCCCCTCGGCGGCGGGGCGCCCCGAGGCCTTGGAGGCATGTTCGGCGAGGATGGTGGTGAAGGTCGGCGGCATGTGCTGGGTGATGAGCACGGGCACGCGGTCGAGGAAGGAGCCGAGCGCCTTGAGCACGGTCGTCAGCGCCTGGGGCCCGCCGGTCGAGGACCCGATGGTGAGCACCTTCGGGATGGTCGTGCCGAAAGGCCGCAGCTTGAAGTTCGGCTCGTTGAAGCCGATCGACTGCGGGGCGATGGAAGGCGCGGCGACGCGGCCAGGCGCCGCCGGAGCGCTGCCCCCCGAGGAAGCGGCGCGAAACACCTTGCCGGCAATCTTGCGGCGGCGGCCGAGGGCGCGGACCTTGTCCAGGATCTCGCGCTTGAAGGCCGGCGAGGTGGTGACGCCGGCATTGGTCTCAGGCTTCGGCACGTAGTCGGCGGCACCGAGGGAGAGACACTTCAGCGAGATCTCGGCGTTGCGGCGCGTCAGCGTCGAGGCCATCAGCACCATGACGTCGCGCTTCTCCGCGATGATCAGCGGCAGCGCCGTCAGGCCGTCCATGTCCGGCATCTCGATGTCGAGGATGACGACGTCGGGGCTTTTCTTCGCGATGTCGGCGACGGCCTCACGCCCGGAGCGGTGCGAGGCGACGAGCGTCATGTCGCTCTCGTCGGCGATCCAGCGACCGACCAGGCCGCGGACGACGACCGCATCGTCGACCACCATCACCTTGATGGGGTCGCTGGCAGTGGGCACCGCCCCTCCTGGGGCTGCCTTGAATGACGCGAGACTCATAACGCCGGTACTCGGAACTTGAACGCGGGAGTGGACGGCTTGCGCCGCGACGGATCAGATCAGGCCGACTTCGGCGAACTTGGCTTCGACGATGTCCTTGTCGAAGGGCTTCATGATGTATTCGTTCGCCCCCGCATGCATCGCCCGGGCGATATGGGCAACGTCGTTCTCGGTGGTGCAGAAGACCACCTTCGGCGCCTGCCCGCCGGGCAGTTTGCGCAGCTCCCTGAGGAACTCGTAGCCGTCCATGACCGGCATGTTCCAGTCCAGGAGGATCGCCTCCGGCATGGTGCCGTAGCAGAATTCCAGCGCCTTCTGCCCGTCTTCGGCCTCCTCGATGGCGAAGCCGAGGCCTTCCAGGATGCGCCGGGCGACCTTGCGGATCACCGAGCTGTCGTCGACCACGAGGCAGGTTTTCATCGGCTTGGTCCTACGCTTTGAACACTATCAGGCAGCCATCTGCTCGCCGCCCATGGCGAGCACGGAATCGACGTCGAGAATGACCATCAGCTGGCCGTCCAGGCGATGAACGCCGGCCGACACGCGGGACCAACGAGGGTCGAGGTTGATCGGGTTCTGCTCGCGGCTCTCGGGCGAGAGTTTGAGCACTTCGCCGACCGAGTCGATCAGCAGCCCGTAGCTCTCGCCGCGCGACTCGATACCGACAGCCATGGCGGGCTTGGCGTCCTTCTCGCGCGCCAGGCCGAGGCGGATGCGCATGTCGATGGCGGTGACGATGCGGCCGCGCAGGTTGAGCACGCCGGCAATGTCCGGGTGGGACAGCGGCACGCGCGTCAGCCGGTCCGGCATGAACACGTCCTGCACGCGGGAGATGGGCAGGCCGAACAACTGGCCGCCGATCAGCACGGTCACATATTCCGTGACGTCGTCGCTGGTGGTCTGCATGGACAGATCCTCACGCAAAGTGACTTACGCCGCCTGGGCGATTTCGTTGGAGGTTTCCTTCAGCGCCGCGATGAGGCCCTGACGGTCGAATTTGGCGACATAGTCGTGGAAGCCGGCCACCCGCGCCCGCTCGATGGCGGCCGGGTTGGTGAGCGACGACAGCGCGATGACGGGGGTGGAGGCGAAGCGCTTGTCCGAGCGCATGGCCTCGGCGAACTCGAAGCCGTTCATCTCCGGCATTTCGATGTCCGAGACGACGACGTCGAACTTGTCGCCGTTCTTCAGGATGTCGAGCCCTTCCGAGCCCCCCGCCGCAGTGACCACGTCGTAGCCGGCCGCCTTCAGGACGGGCGTGAGCATGTTGCGGAAGAAGGGAGAGTCGTCGACGAAAAGCAGCTTGCGGGTCAGCGCCTCGATGCGCATCTCCTTGCGCTTGAACCAGTCCTCGAAGGCCAGCGGCAGGTAGTGGCCGATGTCGAGGATTTCCGTCGCCTGGCCCTTGATGACCGCCGAGCCGAGCAGGCCCGGAACGTCGGCCGAGACTTCGATGTTGAGGGCGTCCTCGACGATGTCGACGATCTCGTCGACGACGAGGCCCATGGAGCGGCCGGAGTCGGAGAAGACCAGGAGAGGCTGGCTGCCCTCGGTCTTGAGCTCCATGTAGCCCGACACCGAAACCAGCGGCATGAGGGCGCCGCGGTACTGGACGAGGTGTCGGCCGTGAGCCTGCTCGATCTTGTCCACCGCCACCTCTTCAAGGCGGGTGACGAGGGAGAGCGGAACGGCCTTCTGCTCGCGCGAGCCGGCGCGGAAGACCAGCATGGAGATGAGCTGGCGCTCGTTGCCGCGGCGGGCGTCGGCCTCGGTCTCGTTGGTGGCGGCCGACACGTCGGTGCCGATGGCCGAGGCGATGCCGTTGGGGTCGATGATCATGATCACCGAGCCGTCGCCGAGGATGGTCGTGCCGGAGAACATGGTGATGTGCCGCAGCTTCGACGACATCGGCTTCACGACGATTTCCTCGGTGTGGAACACCTGGTCCACCACGATGCCGAAGGTCTGGCTGCCGACCTGGGTGACGACGATGAAGCCGGCCGTCTCGTCCAGCGGCTCGCCGCCGGCGATGCCGAGGAGCTGGCGCAGGTGGACGAGCGGCAGCAGCTTGTTGCGCAGGCGCAGGACCGGGGTGTCCTTGATCCGCTCGATCCGATGCTCCGAGTTCTGCTGGGCGCGGACGAGCTCGATGACCGAGAGCTGCGGGATGGCGAAGCGGTCGCCGGCGCTCTCGACGATCAGCGCCGAGACGATGGCGAGCGTCAGCGGGATCTTGATGGTGACGGTCGTGCCCTCGCCGGGCACCGACTTCAGGTCGATGGTGCCGCCGATCTGATCGATGTTGGTGCGGACCACGTCCATGCCCACGCCGCGGCCGGAGACCGAGGTCACGGCAGCAGCGGTCGAGAAGCCGGGCGCGAAGATGTACTTGTGGATCTGCGCTTCCGTCATCTTCTCGAGCTCGGCCTCGCTGGCGAGGTTCTGCTCGATGATCTTCTTGCGGATGCGGTCGGTGTTGAGGCCGCGGCCGTCATCGGAGATGGCGATGACGATGTGGCCGCCCTCGTGATAGGCGGAGAGCTTGATCGTGCCCTTCTCCGGCTTGCCGGCAAGGCGGCGCTGCTCGGTCGGCTCCAAGCCGTGATCGGCGGAGTTGCGCACCATGTGGGTGAGCGGATCCTTGATCAGGTCGAGCACCTGGCGGTCGAGTTCGGTCTCGGCGCCGTGCATCTCCAGGTCGATCTGCTTGCCGAGTTCGTTGCCGAGGTCGCGGACGATGCGCGGCAGCTTCTGCCAGGCATTGCCGATCGGCTGCATGCGGGTCTTCATCACCCCGTCCTGCAGCTCGGCGGTGACGTTGGAGAGCCGCTGCAGCGGCACCTTGAACTCGGAATCCTCGTGGCGGCGGACGATCTCGAGGAGCTGGTTGCGCGTCAGCACCAGTTCCGAGACCATGGTCATCAACTGCTCGAGCGTGTCGACGTTGACGCGCAGCGTCTGCTGGCCCTTGACGCCCTCGCCGTCTTCCTCGCCGGCGGCGGCGGCCGGCTTGGCGGCGCGGGCCGCCGGCTTCTTGACCTCGACCTTGGCCGGCTCGGGAGCGACGGGCGGGGCGGCGACCTCGGGCAGCGGCGCGGCCGCCACTTCGGCCTCGGTCTCGCGGAAGGCGCGCTCCAGCTCGTCCAGGGACACCTCGCCCGGCCTCAGGGCGCGCTCCAGCGTCTGGCCCGAGGCGGCGGGGGCTGGGGCGGGCGCCGGCTCCGGCGCCTTCTGGGCGGCGGGGGCGGTCTCGGCGGCCATCGACATGGCTTCGAGCTGGGAGATCAGGTCGCCGTCGTCGCCTTCAGGCTCGGCGCCGGCGCCTTCGAGATCGCCGAGGATCTCCTTCAGGCGGTCGATGGTGAAGAGGATGAGGGTGACGCCCTGCTGGGTCACCGGGGCGCCGTCACGGTACTTGCCCATGAGGGTCTCGGCGGCGTGGGCGAGCGCTTCCAGACGGGGAAGACCCAGGAATCCGCAGGTTCCCTTGATGGTATGGACGAGGCGGAAGATGTTGCCGAGGATAGCGGCGTTGTTCGGGTCCTGCTCGAACCGGACAAGCTCGACGTCCACCACATCGAGGCTCTCGTTGGTTTCCGTCAGGAATTCGCGCAGCAAGTCATCCATGTCGCCCAACCCGGACTGTAGAACACCGGCCAGCCACATCACGGCTTGCCTCATGTTCCCGAGTGTCGGGGAAAAGGGTTAAGGCTTGCTGAAGCGAAATTACCGTCGGAACGAATGTACAGACGGAAGAAGCGTTTGCCTCACAAGAGGTTAATCAATTTACAGAAAATTCGGCGCATTCTCAGGAGGCGCTGATCTCGACCCGGTCCTCGACCTTTTCGATACGCACCGTCATGCCCGCGGCACGGGCCAGGAGACCGGCGTAATAGGGTTGGATCGCATGGGCGTCGATGGTGCCCTGCTCGTTGGCGGGGATGCCGGCGAGCAGCTCGGCGGCATGCGGGGGCACGCGCGCGTTGAGGCCGGTGACGAGGATGGCGAAGCCGGCGGTGTCGCCCTCGCCCGTCATCTCCACCTTGATCACGCCGCCGCGCGGAATGGCCCCGGCCGCCAGCATCAGCAGGTTGAGCAACAGCTTCACCCGGTTCTTCGGCAGGAAGGCCGGGGGGATGTGCCAGTCGATGCTGGTGCGGTCGTCGTTGAGGAAGTTCGTCGCCACCTGGTGGGCGTCGCGCGTGTCGATGGCCGACCCCGCCGAACCCGCCGCGCCGAAGGCGATACGGCAGAACTGCAGGCGGGCCGAGGCGGTCTTGGCGCTCTTGCGGATGAGGTCGAGGGCGAGTTCCGTCGTCGCCTGGTCGGCCCCGTCCTCCATCAGTTCGAGGCCGTTGACGATGGCGCCCACCGGCGAGATGACGTCGTGGCAGACGCGGCTCGCCACCAGGGCGGCGAGGTCGAGCCCTTCGAGCGAGATCGGGCTGCGTGCTGCATCGGCCATGGATCGGTCTCCGGAATGCGAATCGTGCCCGCCCCGGAAGGTGGGGCGAACCCGGTTACAACGTCGGGCGCGGCGGGAAAAGGGAGGTCTCAGCCCTCGTCGTCGTCGTCGCGCAGGGACTTGAGGTTCGCGAAGACCTTCTCGGCGTCGTAGCGCTCCTCGCGCTTGGGCGCCTCGTCACGCTCGAAGGGATCGTACTTGGCCGGCGCCGACGTCGTCTGGTCGGCGGGCAGCAGGGTCTGCTCGGGCGTGGTGTCGACAGGGCCGCGCTCCTTGGCGGCACGGTTGACCTCGAAGTCGAGGTCGATCTGCGAGCACAGGCCCAGCGTCACCGGGTCCATCGGAGTCAGCGTCTGCGAGTTCCAGTGGGTGCGGTCGCGGATCGCGGCGATGGTCGGCTTGGTGGTGCCGACGAGGCGCATGATGGCCGCGTCCTTCAGCTCGGGATGGTTGCGCACCAGCCAGAGGATGGCGTTCGGACGGTCCTGGCGGCGCGACACCGGCGTGTAGCGCGGGCCCTTCTTCGACTTGACCTCCGGCAGCTTCACCTTGGGCGGGGCGAGCTTCAGGCGATAGGCCGGATCCTTCTCCGCCTTGGCGATCTCCTCGCGGGTCAGCTGTCCCGTGATGATGGGATCGGCACCCTTGATGCCCTGGGCGGCCTCGCCGTCGGCGATCGCCTTCACCTCGAGCGGATGCAGGGTGCAGAAGGCGGCGATCTGCTCGAAGGACAGCGCGGTGTTGTCGACGAGCCAGACGGCTGTCGCCTTGGGCATGAGAAGCTGGGTCATGGCGTGCCTCTTGTGGGTCGATCGGACGGAGGCTGCGGCCGGGGCGGGAGCGTGAGGGCTCCCGTGCCCGGGCCTTGGGGTCCGGGCCGAGGCGACCGCCTCGTATCGATCAACGGATCGGGAAATCACGACCGATATAGCCGCGCCGCTTCCCCGACGCAAACGAGGACTTCAAAATTCGGCGGAAAGCTCGAAAGACCATGGACAGCGCGAGCGGATTCTGTTACGCGCCTGTCTTCTTTGGGCATGATGTCTCCGCACGGGTCCTCCGTGGGGGTCTTGCTCGACCTCGAATCCAGATGGCTTGAAGGATCATCGGCGTGCAGGTTCTTGTTCGCGACAACAATGTCGATCAGGCGCTCAAGGCGCTCAAGAAGAAGATGCAGCGTGAAGGCATCTTCCGCGAGATGAAGCTGCGCGGCCACTACGAGAAGCCGTCCGAGAAGAAGGCGCGCGAGAAGGCCGAGGCCGTGCGCCGCGCCCGCAAGCTCGCCCGCAAGAAGGCCCAGCGCGAGGGTCTGATCCCCGCCAAGCCGGTGAAGGTCCGCGCCGCCGCCGGCGCCCGCTGACCGAACTGACCTTAGGCTCCGCCGTATTTTTGACAGGCCCGCGACGAAAGATCATCGCGGGCCGGTTCGATTCCGGGCCCGCCTGTGGCGGACCGCCTCGCCGCTCAGGCCGATGATAGGACGATGGGACATGACACGTTCGGCCCACGCGACGGCCCACCTTCCGCGGCTCCTCGTTCTCGCCGCGGGCCTTGCCCTCGGCGGCTGCAGCTCGACCGGTGGCGTCACCTCCGTCGGTTCTCAGACCGGCGGTGACGACGTGGAGTCGAGCTATATCGGCTCGACCGCCAACCTCGCCTCGCTGGGCGACGTGGTGCAGCGCAACCCCAACGATCCCCAGGCCTTCAACATGCGCGGCACGGTCCTCGCCCGCACCGGCCGCCGGGCCGAGGCGCTGGCCGACTTCTCGCGCGCCATCCAGATCGATCCGAACTACGCCCAGGCGCTGTCCAACCGCGCCCTCGTCCATCGCCAGAGCGGCCGCGCCGACCTCGCCCTCGCCGACTACAACCGGGCGATCGCCGCGGACGCCAACTACGCCGCCGCCTATATCGGCCGCGGCAACGTCTACCGGACGCAGAACCGCCACGCCGAGGCGCTGGCGGACTACAACCGCGCCATCCAGATCAACGGATCCAACGCGCAGGCCTATCACAACCGCGCCCTGGTCTGGGCGGCGCAGGGCAACCACCGCCAGGCGGTGGAGGACTTCACCACGGCCCTCGGCCTCGCCCCCAACAATGCCGAGCCCTATTACGGCCGCGGCCTGAGCTATCTCGCCCTGAACGAGAACAAGCTCGCCCTCGACGATTTCAACGAGGCGGTGCAGTTCGACCAGCGCAATCCCGACCTCTGGGTCGCCCGCGGCCAGGCGCTGGAGCGCACCGGCGACACCGAGCGGGCCCTCGGCTCCTACACCAAGGCGATCAGCGTCGAGGAGAACCATCCCGGCGCCCGCGAGGGCTTCGCCCGCCTCGGCGGTCGCGCCGGACAGACCTACCGCCTGTTCAACTGATCGAGCGGGTTTCTGCCCGCTCCGGGAATCGGGAATGCCCCACCCTCACCCTCCCCTCGCTGCCGCGAGGAGAGGGGGACTACGGCGCCGCGCCAGATCGTCAACCCTCGTGCCTGGCGCACCCGCTGCGGATCAGCCGCGGGAGTGGAAGGCCCCTCCCCGCGCGGCGGGGAGGGTGCGGGTGGGGTATTGCCTGAATCAAGCGTTGCCCGACCTCATTCCAGGTCCTTCGCCAGCTCCATCACCGCCGGCCGGAACCCGAAACGCTCATAGGCCTTGCGCGCGATCGTGTTGCCGACGATGGCGCCGATCATCAGCCGCCTGACGCCGTGGCCGCGGGCGAGCCGCTGGGCCTCCTCGAGCAGGGCCGTGCCGATCCCCTGCCCCCGGTATCGCTCGTCGACGACGAGTTCCGTCACCCAGCCGACCCGGCCGAGATCGGCCCGGAGATAAGGCTGCGGCGGCTCCAGCACGAAGCACATCATCCCCACCGGCTCCGCCCCGTCGAGCGCCACCATCAGCGCCCCCCCGTCGCGTCCCACACGCCTGAGGTCGCTCTCCAGACAGGCCTCCGCCGCCTTGAGATCGCGCGCCCGGTCGGCCGAGATGCCGTCCTCGAAGAGGTTGAGTTGATGCACGAGGCCGATCACCGCCTGGCGGTCGGCGGGCGCATAGGGGCGGATGGCGATGCTCATGGAACGGCGCCGTCGAGGTGGGGCGCGACGACCGCGCGGGTCTCGTCGCTCGACACCACCGGAACGATCTCGAAAGTGATGCCGGAACCGCGCCAGGACAGCACCCATTCCTGCAGCAGGCGCAGGTCGTCGCATTGCATGAGCTGGAAGCAGCGGTCGAAGTTCGGTTCGATCCAGCTCCCCACATAGATGAGCCCTTCGGGCAGCGAACGCCCGCTGTCGCGCACCCGCCGGTAGACCGGGACCGGATCGCAGCCGGCGAAGCGCTCGATGACCATGAAGAGCATGGTGCCTCCCAAAAAAGAAGCGGGGCCCGACAGCCCCGCTCCGATCCTAGATCATCCGGCGGCGGCCCCTCAACCGAGGGGCTGGAGGTCAATGCCCCAGGGCCTTGACGATGCTCTCCACCATCTTCTTGGCGTCGGCGAGCAGCATCATCGTGTTGTCGCGATAGAACACGTCGTTGTCGATGCCGGCATAGCCGACGCCGCCCATGCCGCGCTTCACGAACAGGATGTTGCCGGCCTTCTCGACGTCGAGAACCGGCATGCCGTAGATCGGCGAGGTCTTGTCGGTCTTCGCCGCCGGATTGGTCACGTCGTTGGCGCCGATCACGAAGGCGACGTCCGCCTGGGCGAATTCGGAGTTGATGTCCTCGAGCTCGAAGACCTCGTCATAGGGCACGTTGGCTTCCGCCAGCAGCACGTTCATGTGGCCGGGCATGCGGCCGGCGACCGGATGGATGGCGTATTTCACCTCCACCCCCTCCTTCTTCAGGAGGTCGGCCATCTCGCGCAGGGCGTGCTGCGCCTGGGCCACCGCCATGCCGTAACCCGGCACGATGATGACCTTCTGGGCGTTCTTCATGATGTAGGCGGCGTCCTCGGCCGAGCCCGCCTTGTAGGGCCGCGCCTCGGCCGAACCGCCGGCCGCCGCATCCTCGCCGCCGAAGCCGCCGAGGATGACGGAGATGAAGGAGCGGTTCATCGCCTTGCACATGATGTAGGACAGGATGGCGCCCGACGAGCCCACCAGCGCGCCGGTGATGATCAGCGCCGTATTGCCCAGCGTGAAGCCGATGCCCGCCGCCGCCCAGCCCGAATAGGAGTTGAGCATCGACACGACCACCGGCATGTCGGCGCCCCCGATGGGGATGATCAGCGTCACGCCGACGACGAAGGAGAGGATGACGATCAGCCAGAAGGCGAGCGTGCTCTCCGTCCGCATGAAGACGATCATCAGCACGACGATGGCCGCGGCCAGCGCGATGTTGATGAGGTGGCGCTGCGGCAGCATGATCGGCTTGCCGCTCATCCGCCCGTCGAGCTTCAGGAAGGCGATGACCGAGCCAGTGAAGGTGATGGCGCCGATGGCGGCGCCGAGGCCCATCTCGAACAGCGACAGGCCCTTGATGCCGCCCCGCGAGCCGATGTCGAAGGCCGTCGGCGCATAGAGCGCGGCGGCCGCCACGAAGACGGCGGCGAGGCCGACGCCCGAGTGGAAGGCGGCGACGAGCTGCGGCATCGAGGTCATCGGCACCCGGCGGGCAATGACCGCGCCGATGCCGCCGCCGATGCCGAGGCCGGCGAGGACCAGGATCCAGGCGCCGATGCCCGCGGGCCGCGCATAGGCCAGCGTCGTCAGCACGGCGATGGTCATGCCGACCATGCCCATGAGGTTGCCCTGCCGCGAGGTGGACGGGCTGGACAGGCCGCGCAAGCTCAGGATGAAGAGGACGCCCGAGACGAGATAGAGGAGGGCTGCGAGGTTCGCCGACATCGGTTCAGCCCTTGCTCGTCGCCGGCTTGTCCTTCGCCTTGTACATCGCAAGCATGCGCTGTGTGACGAGGAAGCCGCCGAAGATGTTGATCGCCGCGAGGACCAGCGCGATGAAGCCGAAGATGCGGGCCATCACCGTGCCGGAGTCCATGACCTGCACGCCGACCGCGAGAAGCGCGCCGACGACGATGACCGAGGAGATGGCGTTGGTGACCGACATCAGCGGCGTGTGCAGGGCCGGCGTCACCGACCACACCACGTAATAGCCGACGAAGACGGCGAGGGCGAAGATGGTGAGGCGGAAGACCGTCGGGTCGATCGCCCCGCCGGTGGCGCTGTGGACGGCGGCGCCGGCCACGGTGGCGATCTGGTCGGCGACCGCGGTGGCCTGTTCGGAGGCGAGCCGCGCCTGTTCGGCGGCGATGCGCGCCGCCTCGGCTGCGGCGCGGGCCCGTTCGAGGGCCTGGTCTGGCGTCAGCGTCGTCATTCGTTTCCCCTCGGATCAGGCCTTGGTGGACTTCTTCGGCGCCGGCTTCGGCTTGGCCGGCGCCGGGTCCTCGCCCGCCGGTGCGGCGGCGGCGGGGGCCGGCGGCGGAGGCGCCGCGGACTGGAAGTTCGGATGCACCACCGCCCCGTCGCGGGTCAGCAGCGTCGCCTTCACCAGTTCGTCGTCCCACGGCACGACGAGGGCCTTCGCGGCCTTGTCGATCATGATTTCGAGGAAGGCGAAGAGGTTCTTGGCATAGAGCGAGGAGGAGGTCGCGGCGAGGCGGCCGGGCACGTTGGCGTGGCCGACGATCTTCACGCCGTTCTCCGTCACCACGATCTCGCCGGCCTTGGCGCCCTCGACGTTGCCGCCGCGCTCGACGGCGAGGTCGACGATGACCGAACCCGCCTTCATCGAGGCGACCATGGCGGCGGTGACGAGCCGCGGCGCGGCACGGCCCGGGATCAGCGCCGTGGTGATGACGATGTCCTGTTTGGCGATGTGCTCGGCGACCAGGGCCGCCTGCTTGGCCTGATATTCCGCCGACATCGGCTTGGCGTAGCCGGCGGCGGTCTCGGCCTGCTTGAACTCGTCGTCCATCACGGCGACGAATTTGGCACCGAGGCTCTCCACCTGCTCCTTGGCGGCGGGGCGCACGTCGGTGGCGGTGACCACGGCGCCGAGCCGGCGGGCCGTGGCGATGGCCTGGAGGCCGGCGACGCCGGCGCCCATCACGAAGATCTTGGCGGCGGGAACGGTGCCCGCGGCGGTCATCATCATCGGCAGGGCGCGGCCGAACTCGCCGGCGCCGTCGATCACGGCACGATAGCCGGCGAGGTTCGCCTGGCTCGACAGCACGTCCATGACCTGGGCACGGGTGATGCGCGGCATCAGCTCCATGGCGAAGGCGGAGACGCCGGCCGCGGCCATGGCGCCGAGTGCCGCCTCGTTGCCGTAAGGGTCCATGGTGGCGAGCACCACGGCGCCCGCCTTGTAGCCCTTGAGCTCGGCGGCGGAGGGACGGCGCACCTTGAGGACGACGTCCGCGCCCTTGACCGCATCGGCGGAGAGACTGGCGCCGGCGGCCGCATAGTCCGCGTCGATGATGCCGGAGGACAGGCCCGCGCCGGGTTCCACCACGACCTCGGCGCCCAGCGCCATCAGGCGCTTCACCGTGTCGGGCGTGCCGGCGACGCGCGGCTCGCCGCCTTCCGTCTCCCTGGGGATCGCGATCCGCATCAACTGCTCCTCCGGTCCGCCCTGCGCGGGGCCGCTCCGAGGGGCGTCATGTCAACCTGTGCGGCACCCGCTGCCCCCCGGAAACGGGCGTGCCTCGCCCGTCAGAGCAGGAAGATCGCCATCAGGATCATCAGGATGACGAGAGAGACCGTGCCCCACTTCGTCAGCCCGGTGAAGAAGGCGTAGGTGCGCTCGTGCTCGGCATAGTCCATCGGTGCGATGCCGTCGACGCGCGGTTCGGAGGCCATGGTTCAACTCCTGAAAGACAGCCACTTCTCACCGCTTGGGGTAGCGCATGGATCGTGGTCTTGCAACGCACCCGAAGCGCCTAATTTCGCCGCATCAGCGGGGCGCGGTGAAGGCGGGAACGCCGCCCTGGACGGCGGCCCCGCCGCCACCCGATCCGGCCGGCGCATTGGGCAGCGGCGTCGGGCGCGGGCCCGAGGAGGCCGGTGTCGGGTCGGGCCGGCGCTGCGGGCTGGCGGGAGGGACCGGCGCCGCCATGGGCGGCGCGGACTGCGGCGGACGCTGGCTGTCGTCGGTGAGCTGCACCGTCCATTGCCGCTGGTCCTGGGTGTCCACCTCGAAGAAGCCGAGACGGTCGTAGCCGCGCGCCAGGCACTGCTCGATGCCGCGGATGGTGAACTCCTTGTCGCGCGAGCACATGAAGGCCCGGCCCGACCACTCGCCGCCCTGGTCGTAGTCGACGGCGTAGAGGTAGTAGTAGCGCGCCACCAGGGGCCCGCGCAGGATGGTCTCGCAGGACCTGGCCGGCACGTTCCACCAGCCCTCGGTGGTCCAGCCCTCGCCGTCCTTGTAGCCGATGGCGACGCCCACCCGGCTTCCCGTCGTGTTGCACAGGCGCAGGTCCGCGGCGGCGGGCGCCGTGCCGCCGAGCCATATCGCGCCCGACGCCAGGGCGGCGAGGAGGCAGAATGCGCGGGGGGAGAGACGAGTCATCAGCGCCTTGTCATCCAGCTCTTTGGCTTTTCCTTGATACCACCGGCACTGTCAACGAAACGGCCGGCCGCAAATCCAGCCGTCCACCGCGGCGCGTCAGTTGCGCAGCACGATGCAGGCGCCTCCCGCCGCCCGGATGCGGTTGCAGAGGGCGTCCGCCGCCGGCCGCGTCTCGACCGGCACCCTGACCCGGAAGAACAGCGCGCGTCCGCGGCTGCGCAGGCGCTGGCCGAGCACCAGCGGTTGCACGTCGCCGAGCACGCCTGAGAGCCGCCCCTTCGCCCGCTGGTAGCCGGCGAGCGCCACCGCCCGCGAGAAATTGCCCGCGAGCTGCACGCCCCAGGGCGCGAAGGGCCCCTGGATGCCCGCGAGGAGCTCGCCCGGCCGCCGGAGCAGTGCCGTCACCATCAAGCAGTTCTGCGGCGGCTGGTCCTGCAGCCCGGCTTGCGGCACCACGCCGCGGCGGCGATCCTCGGCCCAGTCCTCGGCCGTGCGCGCCGTGATCTGGAAAACGTAGTTCTGGGTTTCGAGCGGCAGCCCTCCCCGCCCGTCGAGGAAGGTCTGCACCCGCGTCGGCCCGCCGTTGTAGGCGGCCGCGGCGAGGCCGAGATTGCCGAACTGGCGGCGGAGGTCGGCGAGGAGCGCCGCCGACGCCGCGATCGCCTGTTCGGGATCGAAGGGGTCGGCGAGGCCCCGTTCGCGCGCCGTCCCCGGCATGAACTGGGCGACGCCCTGCGCCCCGGCCGGGCTGACGGCGCGGATGCGGAAGCGGCTCTCCACCCAGATCAGCCGCGTGAAGAAATGGACCGGCAGGTCGTGCCGGCGGGCGCCGGCCTCGATCAGCCGGCAGATCGCCTGTTCCAGGGTCTCGACGGTGGCGGGCTGTGCCCTTGCCGGCAGGGCGGTGGCGCAAGCGAGCGCCGCCAGAAGAGCCCCCGTCGCCGGCCGGCTTCTCATCGCGGCCGCGCCACCCAGATGCCCAGCATGATCGCGGCGCCGCCGGCGACCTGCGCCAGGCTCAGCGCCTCGCCCAGCACCGCCCAGGCGAAGAGCGCGGCGATCACCGCCTCGAGGAAGATCACCAGCGAGGAGAAGACGGTGGGCAGCGTGCCGAGTGCCACCGACAGGAGCCCCTGCCCCGCCGCATGGGTGAGCATGCCGAGCGCCAGCACCGCGAGCCAGCCCTGCATGCTCTGCGGCAGGATGCGCGGCTCCAGTACCAACGCGACGGCGAAGAGCACGAGGGCCGTCACGGCAGTGGAGTGGAGGGTCAGCCGCGCCGCCCCGTGGGTCGTCCGCCCGGCCCGGATGGCGTGGAAATAGAGGCCGAAGAAGACGCCGGTCGCGAGGCCATAGAGGTCGCCGGACAGGCGCGAGCGGTCGACCTGCAGGCTGTCGCCGACGAGCGCCGCGCCGCCGGCGATGCACAGGGCGAGGCCCGCGAGAGTCGCCCCGGAGACGCGGTCCTTGAACCACAGCCAGGCGACGAGGATGACCCAGACCGGGGCGGTCGTGGCGAGGAAGGTCGAGTTGGCGATGGAGGTGTTGAGGATGGACAGGTGCCAGAAGAACAGGTCGCCGGCGAAGAACAGGCCGGCGAGGACGCCCGGCAGGGTCAGCCCGGCGCGCTCCTTGCCGCCGCGATCCCCGATCCGCATCCACAGGTAGAGGACGGGCAGCGCCAGCGCCGCGCGCCAGAAGGCCGAGGCGAAGGGGCCGACATCGGCGAGCCGCACGAAGACCGGCGAGACCCCGAGCGCCGTCGCCCCCGCCAGGAGCGCCAGGAAGGCGCCGGCCCGGGAGGTGCCGGCACGGGAGGCGCCCGGCGCGGGCGTGAGCGTGGGAAGCGGGGTTGTCATGTCACGGGCTCGTCCCCGTTCCATAGGGGCCGGCGGGCCTGTGGACAAGCGCCGCGCCGCTTGACCGGGCGGCGCGAATTCGCGAACGAGTGCGGCTCCCTCCGCCCTCGCCCCTGGAGCCGCACATGGTCGATACCCAAAGCGTCGCAGCCGATCAGCTCAAATCCATCATCGAGCGCATCGAGCGCCTCGAGGAGGAGAAGAAGGCGCTGTCGGACGACATCAAGGACGTCTACGGCGAGGCCAAGGCCAACGGCTTCGACACCAAGGTGCTGCGCAAGATCATTTCCCTGCGCAAACAGGACCGCGACGAGCGCATGGAGGAGGAAGCGATCCTCGAGCTCTACAAGCAGGCCCTCGGCATGGCCTGAGGCCGGCCTTCAGGCCCGCTTCGGTCCGAAAGTGGCAAGGCCCGCCGCGGCGATGACCGCGGCGAAGCCGACATAGTCGAGCAGGCCGGGCCGGTCGCCGACCAGCACCATGGCGCCGACGACGCCGACCACCGGAATGGCGAAGGTGGTCATCGAGGCGGCTCCCACCGTCAGCCGGTCGAGCAGCGTGAACCACAGCACATAGGCCAACGCCGTCGCCCCGACGACGTGATAGGCGATGGCGAAGGCCGTCCACGCCGACAGGCTCCCCGGCAGGGTCTCGCCGCTGACGACGAAGCCGACCGCCGCGACGCTTCCCGCCAGCAGCAGTTGATAACCGATCGCCACCATGCGGTCCGCCCGGTACGGCCGGCGCTTGAGATAGACTGAGCCCGCCGCCCAGCTCAGCGCCGCCACTACCGGGAACAGCACGCCGAGCGGATTGACCGTGCCGGTGAAGATTGGCGAGGCCAGCACCGCGATGCCGGCGAGGCCGACGACCAGCGCCGTGACGCGCGTGCGGTCGAGCTTTTCCCCCAGCACCCAATAGGCGAGCACGATGGCCCAGAGCGGCGTCGTGAAGGTGAGGATGGCCGCCCGCGAGGTCGTGGTGGCGAGCTGGGCGAAGACCACGGCGAGATTGAAGACGGTGATGTTGAGGAGGCCGCCGACCAGCAGCGGCACCACGTCGCTCCGCGCGAACCGCAGGGAACGGCCGGTGAGGAGCGCCGCCGCCAGCAGGATCAGCCCGCCGGCGCCCATGCCGCCCATGCGCAGCGCGAAGGGCGGCACTTCCGACAGGCCGATCTTCACGGCGGGCCAGTTGAGGCCCCAGAGGATGGCCAGGGCCGGCGGAATGAGGCGAATGGGGTCCATGGCGTCCCGTCTCGTCCGGGGCGCGCGGCCGGTCCGGCACTGTGATCGGCTCCGGCCGGGGGCCGGAGGGGCGCGGACCATGCAACGGATGGGCACGCCCCGCCATGGTGCGGCGTGCAGGTCAGGGGCGCATCGGCGCCCGCGGCCGGATCAGCGGGAGAGGAAGGCGCCGCGCTGCGGCGTCGGCGCGGCGAAGTCGATCGTCCGCAGCGTGGAAACCGCCTGACCCGAGAAGCGCTGGGTCGGCACGGTAGCCGGGGCCGAGGCGGAGAAGGTCATGGCGACCACCTGGACCGGCTGCTGGATCAGGCGCTGGGCCCGCGGGTCGGGAGCATGCATGGCCGCGACGGCCGCGGCGCGCTCGGCCGGCTGGCGGGCGAAGACCACCGTGCCGCCGGCGCTCTCGGCATTGGGAGCCACCATGGCCGGCGCCGGGGCCGGACGGGCGGGACGTGCCGCCTGGCGGGCGGGCGGAGCGGCGGCGGTCCGCTGCACCGGCGCCGGACGCGCCTGGGGTTGCGGGTGCTGCGGCTGCGGGCCCTGCAGGGCCGGAGCGGCCGGCAGGGTGACGGGCTGCGACGGCGAGGCGAAGGCCAGCGCGATGGCCGGGGCGCCCTCGGCCGGGGCACGGCCGCGCTGCTCGCCGGTGGTGATGAGCGGCGGCAGCGCCGGGGCGGAAGCCGGGGCCGGTGCGGCGCTGGCGAGGACCTGCGGACGGGCGGGCGGCAGCGGCGCCTGCGCCACCGTCGCGGGCTCGGCAAGGACGGCGGGCCGGGCGGCGGGCTGCGGGGCGAGCGCGGCGACGGCCGTGGCCGGGGCGGGAGCCTCGCCCGGAATGGCGGGGCGGGCCGCCGGCAGCGGCGCGGCGACGAGGCGCTCGGCGGCGTCCTCCTCCTCGGCCGAGCCGCGCATGCGCTCGGCGGCGGGCGGCGCGCGCAGCGGCACGGGCGCCTGGGCGATCAGCATTCGCGGCGGCGGGTTGGAGACGATCTGCACCGGGCGGCCCGGCGGCGGCTGGTTGATCGTGGTCGGGACGGGGGCGGCGGGCGCCGCGACGGCCGGAGCCGGCTGCGGGGCTGCGGCGACGGGCGGCGCCTGGACCGGCGCGGCCGCCGGCGGCGGTGCGGCCGGGCGGCGCTGCTGCTCGCCACCGCCGAACAGGCCGGCGAAGAGGCCCATCGAGTTGCTGCGCTGGCGGATCACGCCACCGCGTTCGCTGTCGTCGTCGAAAGTGGCGCTCTCGTCGGCGCGCGAATTGTAGAAGCGCGAGGCGGTGCCGCCGCGCGAGCGCACCATGGCGAGGGCCGTGTCGAAGCCGGCCATCGGCCGGCCGTCGGCGGGAATGTGGACCGTGCGGCCGTCGGGGAAGAGGCGGGCGAGATAATCGCGCGAGACCTTCGGCCAGTGGCGGACGGACCCGGTGTCCATGTGGACGAACTGGTTGGCCGAGCCAGGATAGAAGCCGACGCCGCCGCGCTGGAGCAGCATGCCCGCCTCGCGCACCCGCGTCATCGAGGCGCCGGGAATGTAGAAGTCCATCGCCTGGCCGCTGATGTGGCGCGACTGCTGGGCGACGGCGCGGGAGCGGCGGCGCAGCATGGCGTTGGTGCCGGCGGAGCGATAGGCCGAGACGACGTGGATCTGCGACTGGGCGCCGACCGAGCGATAGACCTCCCAGACGATGTCGAAGAGATGCGGATCCATCCGCGTCGGCTCGTCGCGGCGCCAGTCGCGCAGGAACCAGTTGAGCTTGTTCAGCGCGTCCTGGTCATAGCGGCCGTTGCGCTTGAAGGTGACGAGGATCTGCTCGCCCGTATGCTTGTGCAGCATCGACAGGGTGCGCGTGTCGCCGTTGGCGACGACCGTCTGGGTCGAGTTGCTGATGGTGATGAGGCAGCCGAGGCTCAGGGCGAAGGTAGCGGCCGTGCGCAGCGTGACGCGCGACAGACGGCCGGGAACTGAGCGTTGGGCTGAGGACACTATGACGGGGCTCTATCGTTGAACGAAGGACGGTACGTGAGCCCTTCCGGCGCGGCTCATGGTGAACGTATCATCGTCAGGATCGGTTAAAGAACCCTGAGTTTCGTCAACGGATCGACAACCACGACGCCGCTCACGGATGCGTGACCGGTAGGCAGGAAAAGTGGCGAAATCATGCCAACTCCCCCGGCTCCGTTGCCGTCGTGGTCAATCGACCCTTAACCGCGCCCGCCTGAAAGCGCGGCCCTGACTCGCGCATTGTGGCCGTAGACGTCGGGAAGCTCAACCAGCGCGCCGGTCGAATCCACCGTCATCGTGAAATAGACGAGATGGATCGGAATCGCCTGGCGGAAGCGCACGGAGCGCTCGCCGCCGCCATAGAGGCTGCGCATCCGGCCGATCGTCCAGTTCTCCCCGGGCAGGGCGATGCCGAGCAGCAGCGCCGCCAGCTCCTCGGGATTCTGCACCCTGACGCAGCCGTTGGAGAGCGTGCGGTTGGACCGGCCGAAATCGCCGCGCGAGGGCGTGTCGTGCAGGTAGATCGCGTGGCGGTTCGGGAACATGAACTTCATGCGGCCGAGGGCGTTGGCCGTGCCCGGCGGCTGGCGGAACGTGTAGCGGCCGACATTGGCCGAGGCCCAGTTGATGGTCGAGGCGTCGACGACCCGGCCGCCCTGCGTCACCTGGATGCCGCGGCGGGCGAAATAGCCGCCGCCGTTGCGGCTGGCCGGCCCGAGCATGGAGCGCCGCACGATCGAGATCGGCACGTGCCAGGACGGATTGAGCACGATGAAGCTCATCGCGTCGGAGAAGACGGGCGTCTGGGTCTCCGGTCGCCCGACCACGGCGCGGGTGCTGTGGACGACCTGCGTGCCCTGCACGACGTTGACCTGCGCCTCGGTGGAATTGACCCAGATATGGGTCTCGCCGAGTTGGCGCGGCAGCCAGCGCCAGCGCTCCAGGTTGGCGATGAGGTCGCGCTCGCGCAGCGCGTGGCGGCGCGTCGCCTCGGTGGTGGTCATCTCGCGCCGCTCGCCGCGCATCTCGACGAGCTTGGCGCGCAGGCGGCGGAAGCCGGGATGGGGCGGATTGAAGCCGTCGATGGCGGCGGTGACGTTCTCGGCGCGGGCGACGCTCTCCAGCGCCGCGGTCGTCTCGATGCGCGGCGGCGACACGTCGAAATAACCGGACAGGCGCTTCGGATCGGTGCGGCCGCCCGAGGCGTGGGAGGCGTAGAGCGCCACGGCACGGGCCAGCGCCAGTTCGAGCCGAGCGACGCTCTCGGCGGTGCGCGGGCCGGTGGGAAGCTGGATGCGGTAGGCGGCGGGATCGAGACCGTCCTCGCCGGCCTGGCCGAGCCGGGTCAAGGCCGCCTGACCGCGTTCCGCGACCACGCCGTCGCGCACGAAGAGCGGCTGGTAGCCGCGGCCGGCATAGAAGGGGTTGAGCTGCTGCTGCAGGGCGCGGTCGCCGCCGGGACGCGCCAGGATGATGCGCAACTGCTGGGCGACGCGCTCCACCGTGATGGCGGGGTCGGGCTGGCCCTCCTCGAGGAGGCTCGGCGGATCGTCGGGGATGGCGGCGAAATCGGCTTCCGTCGGCTGCGGCACCTCGGGGGCGCGCGCCGTCTCGGGGGCCTCGTCGTCGGCGTTGGGAGCTTCGGCGAGGATCGGCGAGGGCGGGAAGGCTTCAAGGCCGAAGTCACGCGCCGCCACCGGTCCGACCGCGTCGAGCGGCGGGCGCGGGATGGCCTGTTCGACCTCCCAGTCGGCGAGACGGAAGCGCTGGGCCGGTTCGGCCTGTGCCGTTGCCAGCGATCCTGAGCCGATCAGGGCGCAAGCAAGGAAAGCCGACTGCCAATGCATCGTGGTCCCCTCGGTCCTGCGAGCGAATCCGGCACGGACCGCCCCCTTCTGCACGTAGCGTTTTTCGATCATGCGCCTCGGTTCCGATCAAGCCACGTTCGCCTCATCGCCGCGAATATCGGGCTCTGCGAGGATTTGCAGTCACACCTCCTCTGCCGCGTCAGCCGGCTCGTCCAGGCCGAGATCCTTGAGCTTGCGGTAGAGCGTGGACCGACCGATCCCCAGCCGCCGGGCGACCTGCGACATCTGCCCGCGGTAGTGGTCGATGGCGAATTTCAGCGCCTCGGTCTCGATCTCCTCCATCGGGCGGACATGGCCGGCCGCATCGACCAGCGCGATGGAAGCCCCGGGCACGATCATGGCCGGCTGCGGCGCGATCGCCGGCTGCAGCGCCGGCGATGCGACCACCACCGGGGGAGCCAGCGGCACGACCACCTCGTAGCCGTCCACCTGGGCGGCGATCTGCGGGAAGTCGGCGATGGAGAGCTCGTCGCCGTCGCACAGCACCACGGCGCGGAACACCGCGTTCTCGAGCTGGCGGACGTTGCCCGGCCAGGGATAGGCGCCGAGCAGGCCGAACACCGCCGGCTGGACCCCGCGGATGCGCTTGCCCTCCTCCGCCGCGATGCGGGCGAGGAAGTGGCGGACGAGATCGGGAATGTCCTCGGCGCGCTCGCGCAGCGGCGGCAGGGTCATCGGGAAGACGCAGAGGCGGTAATAGAGATCCTCGCGGAACCGGCCGTCCTTCACCGCCTGGATGAGGTCGCGGTTGGTGGCCGAGATGATGCGGATGTCGACCTTGACCGGCCGCTTGGCGCCGACCGGATCGACCTCGCCCTCCTGGATGGCGCGCAGCAGCTTCACCTGCGTCTCCAGCGGCAGTTCGCCCACCTCGTCGAGGAAGAGCGTGCCGCCATGGGCTTCGACGAACTTGCCGGTGTGCTTGTCGGTGGCCCCCGTGAAGGCGCCCTTCTCGTGACCGAACAGGATGCTCTCGACGAGGTTCTGCGGGATGGCGCCGCAATTGACCGCGACGAAGGGCTTCGACCGCCGCTCGCCGGAGCCGGCGATGGCGCGGGCGAGCAGCTCCTTGCCGACGCCGCTCTCGCCCTCGATCATCACCGGGATCATCGAGGAGGCGGCCTTCTCCGCCATCTTCAATAGCGGCTGCATGCGCGGCGAGCGGGTGATGATGTCCTTGAAAGTGAGCGTGCCCTCGGCCTTGCGCTTCAGGCGCTGCACCTCGGCGACGAGGGCCTCGGTCTTCAGCGCGTTCTTGATGGACACGGCGAGGCGCTCGGCGCCCACCGGCTTGACGACGAAGTCGGTCGCTCCCGCCCGCATGGCGTTGACCACCGTGTCGATGCCGCCCTGGCTGGTCTGGACGATGACCGGCTTGACGATGCCCTCCTCGCGCATGGCGGCGAGCACGCCCATGCCGTCGCGTTCGGGCATGACGAGGTCGAGCAGGACGAGATCGATGGAATCGCCGTCGGCGGCGAGTACCTGCAGCGCCTGCTCGCCGTTTTCGCACAGGCGCGGCTCATAGCCGAACCTGCGGACCATGGCCTCGACCAGACGGCGCTGTACCGGATCGTCGTCGCAGATGAGGATGGTCGTCACGGCATGCACTCCCGGGGATGCGGATGTCTCGATTCGGGAGAGGGTGGTGGGCGCCGCTTAAGGGCCGGTTAACGCCGCTCTAACGGGTTGCCCCCCGACGGATCAGGCGGCGCGGGCGGCGGCGGCGAAAGGGGCGAGCGCGGCGGCGAACTGGCGGGCGGCGGCGTCCCAGGTGCGGGTTTCGGCAACCGCGCGACAGGCGCGGCGATCGAGGACGAGGGCGCCGGCGATCGCCGCCGCGAGATCCTCGTCGAGCACGCCGACGGCCGGATCGGTGACGACGTCGAGGGGTCCGGGCACCGGGAAGGCCGCCACCGGCACGCCCGAGGCCATCGCCTCCTGCATGACGTTGCCATAGGTGTCGGTGCGGCTGGTAAAGACGAAGACGTCGGCGGCCGCATAGGTGGCCGCGAGGTCCTCCCCCGTCTTCACGCCGAGGAACACCGCCTCGGGGAACCGCCTCTCCAGCTCGGCGCGCTGCGGGCCGTCGCCGACCACGACCTTGGTCCCCGGCACGTCGAGCGACAGGAAGGCCTCGAGGTTCTTCTCCACCGCCAGCCGTCCGACGCTGAGCATGACCGGCCCCGGCAGGTCCAGGCTCGCGCGTTCCCGCGGCCGGAACAAGGTGGTGTCGACACCGCGCGACCAGATTGCCAGGTTGGCGAAGCCCCAGCCGGCGAGCTCCCGCCGCATCGTCTCGGTCGGCACCAGGGTGCGCGTCGCCGCGCCGTGGAAGCGGCGCAGCCAGGCATAGGTCAGCGCCTCCGGGATCGGCGCCCGCGCCCGCACGTATTCGGGATAGCGGGTGTGATAGCTGGTGGTGAAGGGAAGCCCCCGCGCCAGCGCCCAGCGCCGCGCCGCGTGGCCGACCGGCCCTTCCGTCGCGATGTGCAGCGCTTGCGGGCTCATGGCGTCGAGCCGCGCGGCGATGGCGGGTCCCGCGCCGATCGCCAGGCGGATGTCGGGATAGGTCGGCAAGGGCCAGGTGGGCAGGCCCTCCGGCGTCACGAACTGCGCCGAGACCCCGAGCCCCGCCAGCGCCGCGGCGGTCTCTGTGAGCGAGCGCACCACCCCGTTGACCTGCGGCGCCCAGGCGTCGGTGGCGATGGCGAGACGCATCGGGGCCTCCGGATCAGGCATTCACCCGCGAGCGGCCCGGCAGGACGACGGGGATGTCCGGCTCGGCCCGGTCGTTGTCGACAAGTGCCGGGGCGGCGACGAGCTCCGTCCAGCGGATGATCTCGAAGCGGCCGTCATAGCCCTCCACGAGGGCGGTGCAGCTCTCCACCCAGTCGCCGCAGTTCATGTAGCGGATGCCCGACTGGTCCTTGATGGCGGCGTGGTGGATGTGGCCGCAGATGACGCCGTCGACCTTCTGCCGCCGTGCCTCGACCGCCAGAGCCTCCTCGAAGGCGCCGATGAAGTTCACAGCCTTCTTCACCTTGAACTTGGCCCAGGCGGAGAGCGACCAGTAGGTCAGGCCCATGCGCCGGCGCACGAAGTTGAGCCAGCGGTTGCAGTAGAGCGCCGCGTCGTAGGCCCAGTCGCCGAGATGGGCGAGCCAGCGCGCATGCATGACCACCACGTCGAAGGCGTCGCCGTGGATGACCAGGAACCGGCGCCCGTCCGCCGCCTCGTGGACGATCTGGTCCATGACCTCGATGCCGCCAAAATGCGTGCCGAAATAGTCGCGCATGAACTCGTCGTGGTTGCCGGGCAGATAGGTGATCTGGCTACCCTTGCGCACCGCCCGGAGCAGCTTCTGCACCACGTCGTTGTGAGCCTGCGGCCAGTACCAGCCACGCCTCAACTGCCAGCCGTCGACGATGTCGCCGACGAGATAGATGACGTCCGCGTCGTTGTGCCGGAGGAAATCGATGAGGAGGGCCGCCTGCGAACCCCGGGCGCCGAGATGGACATCCGAGATGAAAATGGCCCTGTGCCGCTTCTGCACCATCGTCCGGCTCCCGGCCGCTGATCCCCTTTGGTGCGGGCAGCAAGACCAGATTCGCCTTGCGCTTTTGTGACAGGCGCGGCGACGCGACGCCGGCCGCTGTCGTCCAACCGTCGTGGAGCCTTGCTAGCCCTCGCTGGATGCCGGCCCGGCACCGCGATTCGGAACCCGCCGGCCCGACGAGCAGACGGAGGCGCCGGATGGCCGGAGATCTCGACCGCGACACCATGGAACGGGCCTATGCACGATGGGCGCCGATCTACGACGCCGTCTGCGGGCCCGTCTTCGAGAAGGGCCGCCGCGCCGCCACCGCCGCCGCGAAGCAGGCCGGCCGGCGCATCCTTGAGGTCGGCGTCGGCACCGGCCTGTCCTTTCAGGACTACGACGCCCGCCACGAGGTCTACGGCATCGACCTCTCCGAACCGATGATCGCCAGGGCGCGCGAGCGCATGGCCTCGGGCGCCTTCCCCCATGTGAAGGAGGTGAACGTCATGGACGCCCACCACCTCGCCTATCCCGACGCCATGTTCGACGCTGTCGTGGCGCAGTTCGTCATCACCCTGGTCGAACGGCCCGAGCGGGTGCTGGACGAATGCGCCCGGGTGCTGAAGCCGGGCGGCGAGATCATCCTCGTCAACCACCTCTATTCCGAGCGGGGCCTCGCCGCCGCCGTCGAGCGCTGGTTCGCCAAGCACGCCCACACCTTCGGCCTGAGGCCGGAGTTTCCCTTCCAGCGGCTGCAGGCCTGGGCCGAGGCCCATGGCGGGGTGGAGGTGGCCGAGCGCCGCCGCGTCGCGCTGCTCGGCGTCTATACCCTCGTCCGCTTCCGCAAGCTGGCCGAGGGCGATCGCGCCGCTACCCGTTTCGCCGCGGCGGGGTGAGGGACCACTCCCCGCGCTGAATGGCACGCGCGCCGCGCCCAGATGGCACCGGCTCTCGTGACGTCGGCGCGGCACGATCGGCCTCGGATGGCGCCGGCCCCCGGCCGCCGGTATCGGCCTGCGGCGTTGCTCATGCGCAACGGCCGTGGCCCGGATCGCCCGTTCGACGAAGCGCCACGTTGATCCTGCCGGTGGCATTGCCCATACCAGCCTCACGAGGGTTCGACCGCCAGGAGGCTTCCATGCGCCGTTCAGTCAACGACGCCGGCTCGAAGAACGCGGCCGCACGCGACAAGCGCGGGGAAGCGCTCGGCGCCCTGCCCGAATGGGACCTGACCGCGCTCTATGCCGGCATGGATGCGCCCGCCCTTGCCGACGACCTCTACCGCGGCGAGACCGAGGCCCTCGCCTTCGAGGCCGCCTACAAGGGCCGGCTTGAGGAGATCGCCCGCGGTGCCGGCGCCGCCGCCGGCCTCGCCGAGGCCGTCACGCGCTTCGAGGCGCTGGAGGACCTGCTCGGCCGCATCGCCTCCTATGCCGGCCTCGTCTATGCCGGCGACACCACCGATCCGGCGCGGGCGAAGTTCTACGGCGACATCCAGGAGAAGATCACCGCGACCTCGTCGCACCTGCTGTTCTTCACCCTCGAGCTGAACCGCATCGAGGATGCGCTGATCGACCAGGCGCTGACCGTGCCTCCCCTCGCCCGCTACCGGCCCTGGCTGGAGGACATCCGCAAGGACAAGCCCTTCCAGCTCGACGATCAGACCGAGAAGCTCTTCCACGAGAAGAACATGACCGGGCGCGCCGCCTGGAACCGCCTGTTCGACGAGACCATGGCGAGCCTGCGCTTCGAGATCGACGGCGAGAAGCTGCCGCTGGAGCCGGCGCTGAACCTGTTGCAGGACACCGCCGAGGACAATCGCCGCAAGGCCTCGGAAGCCCTCGCCGCGACCTTCAAGGAGAACCTGCGCACCTTCGCGCTGATCACCAACACGCTGGCCAAGGACAAGGAGATCTCCGACCGCTGGCGCGGCTTCGAGGACGTGGCGGATTCCCGCCACCTCGCCAACCGCGTCGAGCGCGAGGTGGTCGACGCCCTCGTCGCGGCAGTGCGCGAAAGCTATCCCGCCCTGTCCCACCGCTACTACAGGCTCAAGGCACGCTGGTTCGGCAAGGAGTCCCTGCCGCACTGGGACCGCAACGCGCCGCTGCCGAAGGTCGAGCAGCGCACGATTCTCTGGACCGAGGCGCGCGACACGGTGCTGTCAGCCTATGCCGGCTTCTCGCCGCAGCTCTCCGGCATCGCCCGCCGCTTCTTCGACGAGGGCTGGATCGACGCGCCGGTCAGGCCCGGCAAGGCACCGGGCGCCTTCGCCCACCCGACCGTTCCCTCCGCCCATCCCTTCGTACTGCTCAACTACCAGGGCAAGCCGCGCGACGTGATGATCCTCGCCCACGAGCTCGGCCACGGCGTGCACCAGGTGCTCGCCGCACCGAACGGCGCCCTGATGGCGCCGACACCGCTCACCCTCGCCGAGACCGCCTCGGTCTTCGGCGAGATGCTGACCTTCAAGGCGATCCTGAAAGCCACCACCGACCCCGTCCAGAAGAAGGCGCTGATCGCCTCCAAGGTCGAGGACATGATCAACACGGTGGTGCGCCAGATCGCCTTCTATTCCTTCGAGCGGAAGATCCACTCCGCCCGCCGCGACGGCGAACTCACCGCCGACGCGATCTCCGAGGCCTGGATGAGCGTTCAGGCCGAGAGCCTGGGACCTGCCATCGAGCTGAAGCCGGGCTACGAGACCTTCTGGGCCTATATCCCGCACTTCATCCACTCGCCCTTCTACGTCTATGCCTATGCCTTCGGCGATTGCCTGGTGAACTCTCTCTATGCGGTCTACGAGAAGGCCGATGCGGGCTTCGCCGAGCGCTATCTCGCCATGCTCGCCGCCGGCGGCACCAAGCACCATGCCGAACTGCTGGCGCCCTTCGGGCTGGACGCCCGCGATCCCGCCTTCTGGCAAGGCGGCCTCGGCGTCATCGCCCGCCTGATCGACGAACTCGAAGCCATGGAAGCCTGATGTCCCACCAGATCGCCGTCGTCACCCGCTTCTACAAGGAGATGTGGGACCACGCGGACAAGAGCCTCATCCCCGGCATCTTCCACAAGGACTTCACCTTCCGGGGATCGCTGGGGCCGGTGCTGGTGGGGCACGAGCAGTTCGCCGGCTATGTCGACTTCGTCACCGGCGCGCTCGGCAGCTACACCAGCGACATTCTCGACCTGGTCGAGCAGGGCGACAAGGTCGCCGGGCGCCTGCGCTTCCACGGCTATCACCGCCAGGAGATGTTCGGCTTCGCGCCGACCGGCAAGCATGTCGCCTGGGCCGGCGCCCCCTTCTTCACCTTCGAGGGCGACAAGGTGCGCGACCTCTGGGTACTCGGCGACGTCCACGGGCTCATTGAGCAGTTGAAAGCGAACGCATCGGGGTAGTGGAGGCCGGGTGACCCGGCTGCCTTTCCCGTGTTATACATTCTGTACAACACGGGAGGATGCCATGAACGAACAGCCGCGGAAGGTGGAGCAGGAAGGCTTCGTCCTGCAGGTTCGCAAGATCGGCAATTCCATCGGCGTGATCCTGCCGAAGGAATTGCTTGCGCGTACCAACCTGCAGGAGGGGGATAAGCTGCACGTGATCGAGCAGACGGAGCGGACGATCAAACTGTCGCCCTATGATCCCAAGCACGTGAAGGCCATGGGCATCGCCCGGAAGGCTTTCCGGGACTATGCCGACACCTTCAAGGCGCTCGCCAAATGAACGAGCCGGTCTGGCTGGACGTCGACATCATCGATGTTCACGCCGAGCAACTGGCGCTGTTCGGTGGGCCGGAAGGTATTCGCGACCTCGGCATGCTCGAATCGGCGCTCGGCCGTCCGGTCAACAAGTTCGGCTACGGGGAGGAGGATTTCGCGGCGCTCGCAGCGGCCTACGCCTTCGGCATCGCCCGCAATCCCCCGTTCGTTGACGGGAACAAGAGGGCGGCCTTCGCGGCAATCATCGTGTTTCTCGGCCTCAACGACATCGCCTTCGCCCCGCCTCCGGCAGAGGCGACCGCCATCATCCTAGCCCTCGCCGCCGGCGAGGTCGGTGAGGACGGCCTGACGCGCTGGATCCGCGACAACTGGCCGACCTGACCGGCCGCCCCCTCGAAACCCGGCACCTGCCGCACTATCTCAGGCTCTCCACCTCTTCCCCGGGAGCCCGCATGCCGCCGCGCGACGATGAAGCCAATCGCCTGACCGGTCGCCTGTCGCGCTACGCCCGTGTCGGCACCAACGTGGCGGGCGCCGCCGCCTCCATCGCCGCCGCCCGGTTCTTCGGCGCCGGCCTCGACCGCGAGAAGAACGCCGCCGACCTCACCCGCGCGCTTGGGGGCCTCAAGGGGCCGATCATGAAGGTCGCCCAGCTCCTCGCCACCATTCCCGAGGTGCTGCCGCCCGAATATGCCGAGGAGTTGCAGAAGCTGCAGTCGGAAGCCCCGCCCATGGGGCCCGCCTTCGTCAAGCGCCGCATGATGGCCGAGCTCGGCCCCGACTGGGAGAAGCGCTTCGCCGCCTTCGACAAGATGCCCGCCGCCGCCGCCTCCCTCGGCCAGGTCCACCGCGCCACCGCCCATGACGGCATGGCGCTCGCCTGCAAGCTCCAGTACCCCGACATGCAGTCGGCCGTGGAGGCCGACCTCGCCCAGCTCGAAGTGCTCTTCGCCATCCACCGCCGCATGGACCCGGCGGTGGACACCCGCGAGATCGTCAAGGAGATCGGCGCCCGCGTCCGCGAGGAGCTCGATTACCGCCGCGAGGCCAAGCACGCGGCGCTCTACCGGGAGGTTCTCGCCGACGAGCCGCTGGTGCGTGTGCCGGACGTGCGCGACGAGCTCTCCACCGGCCGGCTCCTCACCCTCTCCTGGCTCGACGGCACCAAGATGCTGTCCCATGTCGACCGGCCGCTGGACATCCGCAACCGGCTGGCCACCGCCATGTTCCGCGCCTGGTGGCATCCCTTCACCGCCATCGGCGTCATCCACGGCGACCCGCACCTCGGCAATTACACTGTCTTCGATCAGGACGGCGAACCCGGCGGCATCAACCTTCTCGACTACGGCTGCGTGCGCATCTTCCCGCCGCGCTTCATCGGTGCCGTCATCGACCTCTACAAGGGACTCGAGGAGAACGACGAGGCCCGCGTCGTCCACGCCTACGAGACCTGGGGGTTCAAGAACCTGAGCCGCGACCTCGTCGACATCCTCAACATGTGGGCCCGCTTCATCTACGGGCCGCTGCTCGACGACCGCGTGCGCTCCATCGCCGACGGCGTCGCGCCGGGCCAGTACGGTCGCCGCGAGGCCTTCACCGTCCACAAGGCGCTGAAGGAGAAGGGGCCCGTCACCATCCCGCAGGAATTCGTGCTGATGGACCGCGCCGCCATCGGTCTCGGCGGCGTCTTCCTGCATCTCAAGGCCGAGCTGAACTTCTACCGGATGTTCAACGAGGAGATCGACCGGTTCAGCCTGGAGGCCGTCACCGCCCGCCAGCAGGCCGCCCTCGGCTCCGCCGGCCTTCTCGCCGCCTGAGGCGCGCCGTGGCGGTCTATGTGGACGACCCGATCTGGCCCTGGCAGGGGCTCAAGTGGTGCCACCTCCTCGCCGACAGCGAGGAGGAACTACACCGCTTCGCCCGCGCCATGGGCGTTCACCGGCTGATCTACCAGGGCCCGCCGAAGACCAGCGCGCCCCATTACGACCTCACCGGCTTCGAGCGCCGCCGCGCCATCGCGCTCGGCGCCATTCCCTGCACAAGGCACGAGATCGTCGCCGTCTTCCGCCGCGTGCGGCTGCCGCGTCCCCAGGCCCGCGCAGGCCGCCTGAGGCCGTCGCCTTGACAGGCGCGGCGCTTCCCCCGAAACCGGGACACCCCGATCCGGAGAGCTGTGTGTCCAAGCCCCTGCTCACAATCCTTCTGTGCTCGCCGCGCGGCTTCTGCGCCGGCGTCGTGCGCGCCATCGACGCCGTCGAGCAGGCGCTGAAGCTCTATGGGCCGCCCGTCTATGTGCGCCACGAGATCGTCCACAACCGCTTCGTCGTCGACGGGCTGAAGGCCAAGGGCGCCATCTTCGTCGAGGAGCTGGACGAGATCCCCGACACCGCCGCCCCCGTCATCTTCTCCGCTCACGGCGTGCCGAAATCCGTGCCGGCGAGCGCCCAGGAGCGCAACTTTCTCGCCATCGACGCCACCTGCCCGCTGGTCACCAAGGTGCATCGCGAGGCGGAGATCCACCACCGCCGCGGCCGCGAGGTGGTGCTCGTCGGCCATGCCCGCCATCCCGAAGTCGTCGGCACCATGGGCCAGCTCCCGCCCGGCGCGGTCACCCTGATCGAGACGCTGGAGGATGCCCGCGCCTTCACCCCGCGCGATGACCAGGCTCTCGCCTTCGTCACCCAGACCACCCTGTCGGTGGACGACACCCGCGAGATCGTCGACTGCCTGCGCCAACGCTTCCCGGCCATCGTCGGCCCCCACAAGGAAGACATCTGCTACGCCACAACCAACCGCCAGGAGGCGGTGAAGCGGGTCGCCCCCCTGGTCGAGGCGATGATCGTCGTCGGCGCGCCAAACTCCTCCAATTCCCAACGCCTGCGCGAGGTGGCAGAGCGGGAGGGTTGCGCCGTCTCCGACCTGGTCCAGCGCGCCGCCGAGATCGACTGGACGCGCTTCGGCGCCATCGCCTCCCTTGGCATCACCGCCGGCGCCTCGGCCCCGGAAGTGCTGGTGGAGGAGATCATCGAGGCCTTCGCCGAGCGCTACACCGTCTCGGTCCAGACCGTCTCCACCGCCGACGAGAGCGTCTTCTTCCCCCTGCCCCGCCAGCTGCGCCCCGACGCGGCCGCCTGAAAGCCTTCCCCATGGCCGTCTATACCGATGTCACCGCCGAGGAGCTCTCGGCCCATCTCGCGCGCTACGACATCGGGGAGCTCCTGTCCTTCAAGGGCATCGCCGAGGGGGTGGAGAACACCAACTTCCTGCTCCATACCACCGGCGGCAGCTTCATCCTGACGCTCTACGAGAAGCGCGTCGATCCGGCCGACCTGCCCTTCTTCATCGGCCTGATGGAACATCTCGCGGCACGCGGCCTCACCTGCCCGCAGCCGGTGCGGATGAAGGACGGCGCCACCCTCGGCGAGCTCGCCGGCCGCCCCGCCGCCATCGTCACCTTTCTCGACGGCATGTGGATCCGCCGCCCGCAGGTCCACCATTGCGCCGCCGTCGGCCGGGCCCTCGCCCAGCTCCACCTCGCCGGACAGGGCTTCGCGCTCACCCGCGTCAACGCTCTCTCCGTGCCGGGCTGGAGGCCGCTCGCCGAGAGGGCCGGCGCGCGCGCCGACACGGTCGCGCCTGGCCTTGCCGCCACGATCGCCGCCGAACTCGACCATTGCGAGCGATCCTGGCCGAAGAGCCTGCCGACCGGCGTCATCCACGCCGACCTCTTCAACGACAACGTCTTCTTCCTGCACGACCAACTGTCCGGGCTGATCGACTTCTACTTCGCCTGCAACGACATCCTCGCCTACGACCTGGCCATCTGCCTCAACGCCTGGTGCTTTTCGGCCGATTTCGAATTCGACTTCGCCAAGGGCTCGGCCATGATCGCGGCCTATCAGGCGGTGCGCCCGCTCAGCGGCGATGAGACGGCGGCGCTGCCGCTGCTCGCCCGCGGCTCGGCCCTGCGCTTCCTGCTCACCCGTCTGGTCGACTGGCTCTACGTGCCGCCCGGCGCCGTGGTGACGCCGAAGGACCCCATCGAATATCTGAAGAAGCTGCGCTTCCATCAGAAGGTCGCCTCTCCCACCGAATATGGCCTGGCATGAACAGTCTGGTGAAAGCGGCCCCCCGCCGCGTCGAGATCTTCACCGACGGCGCCTGCTCGGGAAATCCCGGGCCCGGCGGCTGGGGCGCCATCCTGCGCTTCGGCGAGACGATGAAGGAACTCAGCGGCGGCGAGGCGGTCACCACCAACAACCGCATGGAGCTGATGGCCGCCATCAGCGCCCTCGAGGCGCTGAAGCGTCCCTCCCAGGTCGATCTGCACACCGACAGCCAATATGTGAAGAACGGCATCATGACCTGGATTCATGGCTGGAAGCGCAACGGCTGGCGGACCGCCGACAAGAAGCCGGTGAAGAACGCCGAGCTCTGGCAGCGGCTCGACGACGTCGCCGACCTCCACGAGATTACCTGGCACTGGGTCAAGGGCCATGCCGGCCATCCCGAGAACGAGCGGGCCGACGAGCTCGCCCGCGAGGGCATGGCCCCCTTCAAGCCGGTCCGGCGCTGATCACGGGGACGTGAGAATCGGCAGGTATTTTGCAACTCTGTGTTTCGACCGGGGGACACGTCCCGGATTGACACAGGAGACGACCATGACCAGGCCGCCTTTCTCCGCCGCGAGCCTCGCCGATCTCGACCTCGACGCCGCCCCGATCCGCCCCGAATGGGTGCTGGAGGGCCGCCCCGTCGCCCGCTGTCGCCACTGGTCGGATTCCTCCGACGGCACGACCTCGGCCATGGTCTGGGACTGCACGGCCGGCACCTTCCGCTGGTATTTCGGCGGCGACGAGATCGTCCACATCATCGAGGGAGAGGTCGTCGTCTCCGGCGACGGCGCGCCCGCCCGCACCCTGCGTCCCGGCGATGCGGCCCTGTTCCGCGCCGGCACATGGGCGACCTGGCATGTGCCCCATTACGTGCGCAAGCACGCCATCTGCCGCGACAGCCTGCCCTCGGCCATCACCTTCCCGCTGAAGGCGACGCGCAAGGTGTTCGGCCTCGCCCGCCGCGTCCGCGAAACCGTCGCCGCTCGCATCGGCCTCACGGCTCAGCAGACGATCCCGCTGGCGCTCATGCTGGTGGTCGGGGTCTGAACCGACGCCGGACGTCTTCTAGAGGGCGCGACGCCCTCAAATGCCCTCCCCACCGCAAGCGGGGGGGGAGGGGAAGGAGCCTTACAGTGGAGGCGATCGCAGGGGGCGAGAGGGCCCGCCTTCGCTGGATCAGAGTTGCTTCAGCAGGGCCTCGGCGCCCGACACGTCGGCCTTGCCCGGACCGTCCTCGATGTTCAGCGAGGTGACGACGCCGTCCTTGACGATCATCGAATAGCGCTTGGTGCGCATGCCCATGCCGAAGCCCGACATGTCGTTCTCCAGGCCCACCGCCTTGGCGAAGTCGGCGCTGCCGTCGGCGAGGATGCCGACCTTGTCCACCGCGCCGGTCGCCTTCTGCCAGGCGTCGAGCACGAAGACGTCGTTGGTCGAGGTGACGTAGATGCCGTCCACACCCTTGGCCTTGATCGCCTCGGCGTTGGAGACGAAGCCCGGCAGGTGGTTCTTGTGGCAGGTGGGCGTGAAGGCGCCCGGCACGGCGAAGAGAACGATGGTCTTGCCGGCGAAAACCTCCGCGGTGGTGCGGGCGGCGGGGCCGTCCGCGGTCATGGTGCGGAAGGTCGCTTCCGGCAGCTTGTCGCCGACCTGGATCGTCATGGGGAACTCCTGAAGATTCGTGCGTGGAACCGGCGGCCCGAAACCGCACGGAATACCACCCACACTTAGTGCCTCGCCCGCCGGGCGTCGAGGGCGCGGCGTCAGCGCGGCGTCAGCCGCGTCTCCAGCGCCCGTGCCCCGGAGACGAGGGTGAAGGTGAGTTCCTGGCCGAGGGGCTCGGTGCCGCGCGGCGCGCCGTCCATGACGAGGCGGAAGCGCCGCTCAGGCCCCGCCGTGTCGACCGGCTCCGGCAGCGGCAGCACCCAGCGGCTGTCCGGCCCCTCGACGAAGAGGTCCGCCGCCGCCGCCGCGTCAACCCCGGCGCGCAGCACGACGACGGGATGGTCGCCGCCGCGCTCGACGCGCTCCACGGCGAGCGACAGCCCCTCGGCGCCCGGCCGCGGCACCCGAGCCTCGAACTCCGCGAGCTTCGCCGCCATGGCGGGTTCGGCGGGGCCGGGCGGGAGGGCGAGCCGGGCCTCCGCCTTGGCGGGGATGCAGATCTGGTCGCAGACCGCGTAGTCGAGCTTGAGGGCGAGCCGCACCGGGCGCGCCGCCTCCCGCGGCGTCACCCGCAGCGGGAAGACGACCGCGGACTTGTAGCCGATGGAGAAGCCGTTGCCGTCCGGAAAGCGCATCGGCGCCGGCCAGGCCAGCGCCACGTCGGCGACATTGTCGGAGCCCGACCAGTCGAAGGCCGGAGGCACGCCGGAATCGCCGGGGGTGCGCCAATAGGTCTTGGTGCCGGGATCGAGGGTGATTTCGACGCCTGCGCGATGCACCTTGCCGTCGAACCCGCCACGCACCAGCCGCACGGCGGATTTCGAATCACGCGACCAGGGCGAGGCGGAGGGCGACGCGGCGGCGGGCCTGACCGCAGCCGCCAGGGCCAGTGCGGAGACGAGGGCGCGGCGGTCCAGCATCCGTTCCATGTAGCCCCCGGAACCCGTTTTGACCACTGACGTTCCGTTGAAGATGCATATCGGGCAGGGCTGCGGGCGCCCCCGAGGGTGGCATTCGGCACGATTCCGGGTTAGCGTGGGACATGGCAGCAAATCCTCGACGTGGAGGGCGCGACAGCGTCCGCGGCTATCTCGACGGTCAGATGCTCATCGCCATGCCGACCATGCGCGACGAGCGGTTTTCGCGGACCGTCATCTACCTGTGCGCCCATTCCTCCGACGGCGCCATGGGCATCGTGGTCAACCAGAGCGCCACCAATCTCGCCTTCTCCGACCTGCTGGTGCAGCTCGACATCATCCCCGAGACGCAGAAGATCATGCTGCCCGAGCGGGTCGATTCCATCCGCGTCCTGCGCGGCGGCCCGGTGGAGACCGGCCGCGGCTTCGTGCTGCACTCCTCCGATTTCTACATCGAGAACTCGACCCTCCCCATCGACGAGGGCATCTGCCTCACCGCCACCCTCGACATCCTCAAGGCCCTCGCCAGCGGTGACGGCCCGGCCAACGCCATCCTGGCCCTCGGCTATGCCGGCTGGGGCGCAGGGCAGTTGGAGAACGAGATCCAGTCCAACGGCTGGCTGCATTGCCCGGCCGATCCCGACCTCATCTTCGGCCCCGACGTCGAGACCAAATACGAGCGCGCCATGCGCAAGATCGGCATCGACCCCGCCATGCTGTCGAGCGAATCCGGCCACGCCTGATCGCCTGCCGACGAGGGCATCGGCCCCTCCCCCGGCCCGCCCCCTCGCGCCCGGCCTGCGAACCGGTCTAGGATCGGCGGCAGGGAGACGACAGCAGATGCGACGCCAGCGCCGGACCAAGATTCTCGCAACCCTCGGGCCGGCCTCCACCAGCCGCGACCAGATCGCCGCGCTGTTCGCCGCCGGCGCCGACGTCTTCCGCATCAACATGAGCCACACCCCGCACGACAAGCTGCGGGAGTTCGTCGAGACCATCCGCTCCATCGAGCAGGAGCAGCAGCGGCCCATCGGCATCCTCGCCGACCTGCAAGGGCCGAAGCTGCGCGTCGGCACCTTCAAGGACGGGCCGGTGACGCTCGCGAACGGCTCCTCCTTCGTGCTGGATTCCGACAAGAAGCCCGGTGACGTCTCGCGCGTCCACCTGCCCCATCCGGAAATCCTCGCGGCACTGGAGCCCGGCCACCGCCTCATCCTCGACGACGGCAAGGTGACGCTGCAGGCGGTGAAGTGCACGCCGACCCGCGCCGAATGCCGCGTCGTCGTCGGCGGCAAGCTCTCCGACCGCAAGGGCGTCAGCCTGCCCGACACCGACCTGCCCGTCTCCGCCCTCACCGACAAGGACCGCTCCGACCTCGACGCGGCGCTGAACGCCGGCGTCGACTGGATCGCGGTGTCCTTCGTGCAGCGGCCGGAGGACGTCGCCGAGGTGAAGAAGGTGGCGCGCGGCCGCGCCGCCGTCATGGCCAAGATCGAGAAGCCGCAGGCGGTCGCGCGCCTCGCCGAGATCATGGATATCGCCGACGCCCTGATGGTCGCGCGCGGCGACCTCGGCGTCGAGATGCCCATGGCCAAGGTGCCCGGCATCCAGAAGCAGATCACCCGCCAGGCCCGCCGCACCGGCAAGCCCGTGGTCGTCGCCACCCAGATGCTGGAGAGCATGATCACCGCCCCGGTACCGACCCGCGCCGAGGTCTCCGACGTCGCCACCGCCGTCTTCGAGGGGGCCGACGCCATCATGCTCTCCGCCGAAAGCGCCGCCGGCCAGTATCCGGTGGAGGCGGTCTCGATGATGAATCGCATCGCCGAGGAGGTGGAGGCGGACCCGACCTATCGCGCCGTCATCCAGGGCCAGCGCGCCGAGCCGGAGGCCACCGGCGCCGACGCCATCGCCCTCGCAGCCCGCGACATCGCCGAGACCCTCGACCTCTCCGCCATCGTCTGCTGGACCATGTCCGGCTCGACGGCGCTGCGCGTCGCCCGCGAGCGGCCGAAGCCGATCACCATCGCCCTCACCCCGAAGATCGCCACCGCCCGCCGGCTCGCCCTGCTCTGGGGCGTCCACTGCGTCGTCACCCAGGACGCCCGCGACCTCGACGACATGGTGAGCCGCGCCTGCCGCTTCGCCTTCCAGGACGGTTTCGCCAAGCCCGGCCAGCGCATCATCGTGGTGGCCGGCGTGCCGCTCGGCACCCCCGGCGCCACCAACATGCTGCGCATCGCCTTCGTCGGGGCGGAGACGGTGGACGATTAGGACACCGGCCGTGCCGCGAGATCGGCACGCGCCTCCCGCCCCGCCGCCTGCTGCTGCGCCCGGATCTCCGCCGCGACCAGACCCGGATCGGCATGGTGCGGCCCGTGCCCGACATCGGGGAGCACGATGAGCTTCGTCTGCGGAATGTCCCGCGCGAGGCCGGTCGAATGGAGGTGGGTCCAGACGACCCCGTCCCTGTCACCGGAGATCACCGTCACCGGGCAGGCGATGGCGCCGTAGCGCGGCGCCTGCTCCCGGACCTGGGCCAGCAGCCCGGCGACATCCTCGGCATTGGCCATGAACTGCGCCGGCCTGAGCACCAGCGGGATGCCGGCGCTCTCGGCATAGTCCGCTTCGATCGGCTGCGGGCTGAAGACGCCGGCGATGCTGCGCGCCATCAGCGCCTGGCCCGCCGGCAGGGCGAGCGTCCAGGCGAAGAGCGGCCCGAGCACGGGGCTCGCGGCCACCCGGTAGTACCAGTGCACGCCGCCGGGCCAGGGATGGGTCGCCGGCGCGATCAGCACGAGGCCGGCGACGCGGTCGCCATGGTCGAGGGCGAGCCGGCAGGCGAGCGCCCCCGCCCAGGAATGGGCGACGACGACGGCCCGCGCGACGCCGAGGGCGTCGAGGGCGTCCACCAGCGCTCCGGCCTGATGATCGAGCCGCGCCGCGGCGCGTCCCGCCTGCCGCTCGGAGAAGCCGTGGCCCGGCCGGTCGACCAGCAGGGTCCGGCCGAGGGAGCCGAGCCGGTCGCCGAAGGCCGGCCGCCAGGCGAGCGCGGAACCGGAGGCGCCGTGCAGGAAGAGCACGGGCACGTCGCCCTCGCCCCTGTCGATCACGTGCATCCGCCCCGCCCGCGTCGGCACGAAGCGGCCCTCCGGCGGGAAGGCGCGGGATATGGCGCGGGCGCTGAACCCTGTCCACCCGGCGAGGGCGGCCGGAAGCGCGGCGGCGGCGAGGGTCGAAAGGAGAGCCATGGCGGATTCTACGCCGCAGAGGCGCTGGCGGATCGGCGCGTCAGAGTTCGACGCCGTCCACCTTCGGCTGCAGCCGCTGGATGATCTGCGGCACCCGCTCGATGTGCGGATTGATTTCCATCGCCTTCTTGAAGGCGGCGAGCGCCTGTTTGTCCTCGCCGAGCTGCTGCAGCATCATGCCGAGGCCGACCATCGCGCCGTAGTGGCGCGGCTCGAGGCGCAGCACGTGCTCGATGTCGGTGAGGGCGCGGCCGAGCTCGCGGCGGGCGAAGTGCAGCGTGGCGCGGCGGCTCCAGGCCTCCACCGTCTCCGGATACATGTCGATGACCGAATCGAGCAGCGACAGCGCGAGGTCGGCCTGACGCTGCTGCACGGCCTGCTGGGCGCGCGCCATCAGGAGGTCGGCGGTGTCCGACCCGGACTGCGCCATGATCATGCCGATCTGCGCCTCGATGGCGCGGGCCTGGCGCGCCCCGTCCGCCTCGCGCAGGCGGCTGTAGAGCTCGTCCAGCCGGCGCGCACGCTCCGAGGCGAAGGAAGGCGGCGGCGCATTGGCCGCAGGGGTCGCCTCGGCCGCCGGGCCGGCGGGCGTCGGGCCGGTGACCTGCGCCGCCACGGGCGAGGCCGACAGGAGCAGGCAAAGAAAAACCGCCGCGCGCATCATGTGCCCAAGGTGGGCCACGACGCGGCGACGGTCAATGTCGGGACGATGACGACGGCGTGAGCCGCGTCGGGTCGCCCGGGAGGCGGCGTCAGCCGTCCTCAGCCCTGCCGCGCCTTGAAGCGCTTCTGGGTCTTGTTGATGACGTAGACGCGGCCCTTGCGGCGCACGATCTGGTTGTCGCGATGGCGACCGCGCAGCGACTTCAGCGAATTGCGGACCTTCATGGCGGCGATCCTCGGATGGGACGAGCGCCTGGGATCGGAGGACCCGACGGACGGCGCGTCGAAGAAGAGAAGGCGCGGGCTATACGGTGCCGGGGCCCGGGTGTCAAGGTTGCAGCGCCGGCCATCGAACGCCATCTGCAGGTGAGAGGGCGGCAGGCGCCGACGCGCCGGCCCCCGCCCGTCCGTCCACCCATGACACGAAAGGAGGCCGTCCGCCATGAGCGTCGCCTTCACCAAGGAAAACGACCGCGACGGCACCGAAGCCAACCTGCAGGACAGGCCGATCTCGCCGCATCCGAATCTCGTCACCGCCGAGGGCATGGCGGCGCTGGAGGCGGCCCTCGCGGCGGCCAAGGCCGCGGTGCAGGAGGCCCGCGACGCCGGCGAGGACGCCACCGGCCTCGCCCTCGCCCGTGCCAGCCGCGACGCCCGCTACTATTCCGCCCGCCACGCCAGCGCCGAACTGGTCGGCCCGCCGCCCGCCGATGGCAAGGTGCATTTCGGCAGCCGCGTCACCTTCGACCGCGACGACGGCCGCCGCCAGACCTTCCGCATCGTCGGTGAGGACGAGGCCGAGCCGGCCGACGGCACCATCTCCTACGTCTCGCCGGTCGCCCGCGCCCTGATGGGCAAGCAGGTCGGCGACGTCGCCCTTGTCGGTGGCGGCGAGGTCGAGATCGTCGAAATCGGGTGAGGCGGCGGCGCGCCGCGTCCGTCCTGAGGGTTGTCCAGAATGCCCCACCCTCACCCTCCCCTCGCTGCACGAGGAGAAGGGGACTTCGGCCGACGGATCCTGACGGGTGGGTCGGACCAAGCACGACCGGCCGTTCGTCGATCGGAAAACGGCCGCGCCAGGCTCCACGAGCCAAACAGGCCGTCACGCGGTAGTCCCCCCCTCCCCGCGCCAGCGGGGAGGGTCGGGGTGGGGCATTCCAATGGATCAACGGGTTCCCGGGCCCTGCCTCTTCGGCCCGGCGACGCTCAGCCCCGCCCGATCGTCACAACCGCCGCCCGGCCGCCGGGGGCCGAGGACACGGTGATCGCCTGCGCACCCTCCACCTGCACCGCCGCGCCCTGGTGCACCACGACCGTCTCGCCGTCGGCCGTCACGCTCCAGGCCTCCTCGACGGCGAAGAGCACCACGACCGGCGCCGCCGCGACAGGGTCCTCGGCGCCGCGCCCGCGGCGGATGGCGACCTCGCCCCCCGCCTCCCCGTCCCGCGTCAAGAGGTTGAAGGCGGTGGCGGGCTTGTCGTCGCGCAGGCGGCAGAAGGGTGCCGGCGCCCCGGCGAAACGCGTCGGCTGGTCGCGGCCGAGGGTGCGGGTGCCCTCCCCTTGGAAGTCGAGATGAACGCCCGCTCCCGCGACGATGGTGAAGGTCCGCGTCACGCCCGCGTAGTCGGAGAAGGGCCCGTCCTTCAGGATGGCGGCGGTGCCGACGCGCCAGTCCGGCTCGCCGTCGGCCCCGAGGCTGACGGCGATGTCGGTGGCGGTGCCGCCGCCGTTCTTCCAGGGGACCGTCTGGAAGCCGGCGGGATCGAGGAGGCGGATCATCGGCTCACTGCGGCGTATAGGTGATGCCGCTGATCGGCGAGACGATCTGGTTGTAGATCTCGCCGCAGCGCGCGCCGCAACGCTTCACGAAGGCAGGCAGGACCACCTTCTGCATGGCCTCGCGCAGCAGCGCCACGTCGGCCGGCGTCTCCCGCGTGATGGTCATGGGCCGGTTGGTGACCACGTGGCCGATCTTGCAGCCCGCGGCGTTGCCGGCATTGCACTGGATGCCGTCCTCGGTGAGCTCGGCGCCGAGCTTCCACTGCGCCTCCTCCACCTCGTTCATGGTCGCCTGCAGGAAGTCGCGCACGGCGGGATCGAGCCGGTTCCACCAGGCAAGGTTCACCGCATAGGCGGCGACGCCCCACTGGATCGGCAGCGTATAGAGATGGCGCGTCACCTCGTACCAGCGGGCGCCGTTGCCGGTGGCCGTGCCGGTCACCGCGCAGTCGACGACGCCGCGCTCCAGGGCCGAATAGACCTCGGGGAAGCCGATCGCCACCGGTTGGCCGCCGATGGACTGGATGAAGTCGTTCTGCGAGCCGCCGGGCGTGCGCACGCGCCGGCCCTTCAGATCGGCGAGGCTGGTGACGGGATCACGGCAGAACAGCACCTGGCCGGGGAAGGGATAGAAGGCGACGATCTTGATGCCGACGCGCTCCAGCTCCTTGTTGAGGGTGGGCAGCATGGCGTGGGCGATGCGCCGGCCCTGCTCGTGCGAGGGGTTCTGGCCGGACATGTCGATGATGTCGAGCAGCGGCACGTCGCCGGCGACCGTCGGCAGGGCGAGGCCGGCGAGGTCGATCTGGCCCGAGCGCAGCACGCGGATGAGGTCGGGGCCGGAGAGGTTGCGCTCCGGCCAGCTCGCCAGGGTCACGCGGATGCGCCCACCGGAGCGCTGCGGCAGCGCCTCGCGCAGCATGGGGATGTCGACGCGGGTATATTGCGGGATGGAGGGCGAGAGCTGCGTCACCATCTGGATGGCGACCGGCGGCCCCGGCGGCAGGGCGGGCGCTTGGGCGAAGGCGGGGCCGGTGGCGAGAGCGACAACGGCAGCGGCGGCGAGAGACGGGAACGACGGAACCATGGGGCTCTCCGGACGCGGGGACATGCCCGCCTCTGCCGACTATAGGCGGCCATGACGCTGCGTCGAGATGGCACGATGCAGGGCTCGCCGCATTGACCCGGCACGGCGCGCATGGCTAAACCCCCGGCCATGACCGCTCCCTCAAGCCCCAACGGCTCCGGCAGCCCGGCCTCGCGCCGGCGCACCTTCGCCATCATCTCCCACCCCGACGCCGGCAAGACCACGCTGACGGAGAAGCTGCTGCTGTTCGGCGGCGCCATCCAGCTCGCCGGCGAAGTGAGGGCCAAGCAGGGCCGCCGGCAGACGTCCTCCGACTGGATGGCCATCGAGCGCCAGCGCGGCATCTCGGTCGTCACCTCGGTGATGACGTTCGAATATGGCGGCTGCGTCTTCAACCTCCTGGACACGCCGGGCCACGAGGACTTCTCCGAGGACACCTACCGCACGCTGACGGCAGTGGATTCCGCCATCATGGTCATCGACGGCGCCAAGGGCGTCGAGGACCGCACGCGCAAGCTCGTCGAGGTCTGCCGCCTGCGCGACATCCCGATCATCACCTTCGTCAACAAGATGGACCGCGAGAGCCGCGACCCCTTCGAACTCATGGACGACGTGGAGAAGGCCCTCGCCCTCGACACCGTGCCGATGACCTGGCCGATCGGCGTCGGCCGCGAATTCGCCGGCACCTACGACCTCGTGCACAACCACGTCCGCCGCATCGACCGTGACGAAGAGCCGATCAAGGTCAACGGCCCCGAGGCCGCCATCTTCGACGAGATGCTGCCGGTCGGCACCGAAGCCTGGCGCGAGAGCGCGCTGCTGGCCAAGGAGGGCGCCAAGCCTTTCGACCTCGACGCCTATCGCGAGGGCCACATGACGCCGGTCTATTTCGGCTCGGCCCTGCGCACCTTCGGCGTCCAGGACCTCATCGACGCGCTCATCGCCTATGCGCCGGCGCCCCGCGCGCAGGTGGCCGAGACTCGCACCGTGCTCGCCGACGAGGCGAAGATGAGCGGTTTCGTCTTCAAGATCCAGGCGAACATGGACCCGAACCACCGCGACCGCATCGCCTTCCTGCGCGTCTGCTCGGGCAAGCTCGCCCGCGGCATGAAGGCCAAGCTGGTGCGCACCGGCAAGCCCATGCCGCTGAACGCGCCCCAGTTCTTCTTCGCCAAGGACCGCCAGCTCGCCGAGGAGGCCTATGCCGGCGACATCGTCGGCATTCCCAACCACGGCACGCTGCGCATCGGCGACACGCTGACCGACGGCGAGGACATCGTCTTCAAGGGCGTGCCGAGCTTCGCGCCCGAGCAGCTGCGCCGCGTCAAGCTGAAGGACGCCATGAAGGCCAAGAAGCTGCGCGAGGCGCTGCAGCAGATGGGCGAGGAGGGCGTCGTCCAGCTCTTCGTGCCGCATGACGGCTCGCCCGCCATCGTCGGTGTCGTCGGTGCCCTGCAGCTCGACGTGCTGAAGGAGCGGCTGGCGGCGGAATACACGCTGCCGGTCGACTTCGATCCCTGCCAGTTCTCGGTCTGCCGCTGGATCACGTCGGACGATCCGGCGAAGCTGAACGCCTTCGTCGAGAGCCACGGCTCGTCCATGGCCCGCGACCTCGACGGCGCCCCGGTCTACATGGCCTCCAGCGCCTTCTCGCTGCGCTATGAGGAGGAGCGGGCGCCCGGCATCACCTTCTCGGCGATCAAGGACTATCAGCGCGCCGCGGCCTGACGCCCGCCCCGCCGCGGGCCGCCCACCGCCTGGCCGATCCAGGATATGACCTGGGCATGCAGGCCGGGGTCCTTGTCGATGTTGAAATGGGTGACGTTGGGGCGGCCGCGCAGGTCGATGTTCTCCAGCCGGCCGCGGAAGCCGGGCGCCGCTCCCACCACCGTTCCCCAGCCGTTGTCCGACTGGTAGAGGTTGATGTAGCGCCGCGCACCGCCCGAGACCTGCTGCCGCACGGTGGGGTCGAAGGCGACCGCGAGGGCGAGACTGCCGCCGTTCTGCGCCAGGGTGTTGGTGAGTTCGGTGAGGGCGTTTGCGCCGAGGGAATGGCCCACCACCACCGCCTGGAAGCGGCCGCCCGTCGCGCGCTGGGCGGTGAGAATCTCCGCCGCGATGCTGGGCCAGGCACCATATTCGTGGACGGTGGCGTTGTAGCCGCGGGCGCGCAGCTTGTCGCCGAGATCGTCCATGCCTTGGGAGAAGACGTTGGCGAGCCCGCGCATGAGATAGATCCGGGGCGGCAGTTGCGCCCGCTGGCGCATCGCCGCGGTGGCCAGTTCGCCGCGCCCGTCGTCCCGCGCCATCTGCACCGTCGCGCCGTGGCCGTCAGGACCGGCGGTCGTCTGGCACCCCGCCAGCAGGAAGCCCGAGAGGGCCAGCGCCACACATCCCAAGCGCTTCGACAGGCTCATCGTCAACCTCGATATCAAGGACGCCCTTCAACGTCCGGGCCCCTTTCCCGGTTCCTGCCGGGAGCGGCGTCACCCTGCCCCAACGTGGTTAAAGGGCGCTGAATGCGGCGCCGTCACGGCGGCACGGCCGACATTCCACCTGCTCCGGCGGCCTGTGCGGCGCCTCCCGCGGTGCCGGCGCTTCAGTAGAGGTAGGGAATGATCCGCCGGGTTCGCGCCGCATAGGCGGCATAGTCGGCGCCGAAGGCCTCGTGCATCATCGCCTCCTCCCGGCCGATGCGGAAGGCGTAGAGCAGGCCGAAGCCGACGAAGCCGGCCGGGCCGACGATCCAGTTCTGCAGCAGCAGCAACTGGGCCAGCGCCCACAGGAAGAAGGCCGAATACATCGGGTGCCGCACCAGCCGGTAGACCCCGTGGGTGACGAGCGTATGGCCCTCGCGCAGCTCCAGCGTCTGCGACCAGTTGCGGCCGAGCTGGCGGTGCGTGGCGAGGAACAGGGCCAGCGCCGCAGCGAAGACGGCCGCTCCTGCCCACGCCTGGGCGGGCGAGAAACCATAATCGGCGAAGCGCAGCAGGCCGAACCGCGCCGTCAGGCAATAGGTGATCGGCACGATGCCGAGGCCGGTGAGCGAAATGAGCAGCAGAACGCGCTCGCGCCGGTCGACCGCGCTGACGTGGATGCGGTTCTTGCGCTTGTTCTTCACCTCGTGCGGGATGCGGATGGCGCCCCAGCCGAAGACGCCGACGAGGAAGATGATCTCGGCCATGAGACGGGTCATCGGGCGGGCGGTTCCTCGGCGGTGTGGGGAAAGGGCGTGGTCGCCGCGCCGAGCGAACCGTCGGGACCGAGGGCTCCGGGCAGGCTGGACCCGTGGCGGACGATGTCGGCGAACCGGAACGGCCCGCAGGCGATCATGTGGAAATCATAGGCGTAGCGCTGCTCGTTGCCCATCACGTATTGCCGGTGGATGCGCAGCAGATTGCCGCGGAACCGCCGCCAGGTCTGCGGCGACAGCATGCGCGAGAGCCGGATCGACCGGCGCACCGGGCGGCCGGTGGCGGGCAGGCCGAGGGCTTCGGCCGTGTTGTTCTTGTAGAAGCAGATGAAGTCGACGTGGCTGTCGTATTCGGCCCAGGTGACCTCGGAGGCGTCGGCGACGCGCCGCACCTGGTCGCGCAGCCAGCCGGCGGCGGGATGGAGGGCGATCTTCAGGGTTGAGGAGCCGACCCCGGCGAGGCCGAGGGGCGTCGACGCGCGCGATCCGCCGGCGAGCACCCGTGCCACCGCGTCGATCATCCACACGGCCCCGAGGCTGTGCGCCACGATCACCACCTCGTCCACGTCCTCCGCCGCGAGGCCCCGCCGGATGTCGTCGGCGAAAGCCTCGGCCCGTGCCGCGATGGCCGGCCGCCGCCGGCGGATCATGTCGCGGGCGAAGATCCAGTCGCTCAGCATATAGGTCAGCTGCAGCCGCGGACCCGCCGCCGCCAGCAGGGCGGCGAAGACTGCGACGCCGCCGGCGAACCTGAGCCAGCCCGGCAGCGGCCAGCCCAGGAGACCGGGCAGCGCCGGAAGGAGCCAGCCCGCGGCGGCGAAGACCAGCAGCAGGACCAGCGGATAGGCGGCGAAGAGCGCATAGCGCCAGTAGGCGGCGGCGTAGCGGAAGAAGGTGCCGGTCGCCACCATGTCGGCGGCGGCGAGGAGATAGCGCGGCAGGCGCCGCCACACCGGCAGGTCCATGTCCTCGGCCACGAGGTCGTCCCAACGCAGCAGGCGAACGTCCGTCTCGACGGTGAAATCGGGCCCGGACACCGTCACCGGCCAGGACGTCACCGGGGCGCCCGCCGATTCGACGGCCGCACCGACGGCCGCCGACAGCGACCACGTCGTCTCGAAACGGCCGATCTCGCGCTGGAAGCGATGATGATGGGCGGCCGGCGGCAGCGGCTCGTAGCCGGTCACGAGATAGGTGCGGCGCTTGTGAACGAACGGGATCATGGCCTCCGGGGCGCTGGGCGGCTGTGATCAATGCCATGGCCGGGCCGCCTTCGCCAGATCGCCGGCCTCCGCCATCCCCAGCCTCACCGCCCCGCCGGAGCTAAACAGGAGCCGGGGTGCCCGCCGGAGGCTCTGCAGCGGTTCGACGGGCGGCGCGAATGGGGCTATCATCGGGCCGGCCTGCGGGAACCGGGAGGGGACCGCGAGGGTTCCCTTCGCGGCGAGGACATGAGCCGATGGATGGTGGTGAGAGGCAGCCGGACCCGAGACCGGCGCTGTTCCGAAGGGCCCCGACCTGGAGCATCGAGCACCAGCGCCAGGAGCCCGAAAGGCCCGGCTTCAACGCCTGGGACGAGCGGGTGCGCACGCGCCAGAACATCGTCGCCGCCGCCGTGGTCCTCTGCCTCGGCCTCGCCACCTACCACGTCATGACCGAACTCCGGGCGAGCTCGCGGGTTCTCGCCTGCATCGAGGCCGGCCACCGCAACTGCGCCCAGCCTGCCATTCCCGGCAACGGCCATCGCTAGCGCCTCCTGCCCGCCTAGAGCCCCTCGCGCAGGAAAGCGCGCATCCATCCGCCCTGCGGCCCCGAGAGTGGCGCCCGGGGTGGACGGCCCTGCCCACCGCCTTCACGGGCCGGCGTGACCGGCATCTGCGAGGCTCCGGCTGCCGGTTGTGACCATGTCATCGCGGATGCTCCCTGTCGGATCGCGCCGCAGCGCCTCCTTCATGGGTTGCCGCCCGCACCGGGAAGGTTCATCGGCAGCCACCGCGCCGCCGTCCTCACCTCACCTCACCTTACCAGTTCGAGATGGCCGTAGGCCTTGAGGAAGTTGCGTCCTCCCGCCCTGTCCTCGGCCAGCGCCGCGATGTCGTCGAGAAGGGCCCGGATCGCCCGCCTGACGTCGCCGTCGAACTCCGCCAGGACCGCCTCCACCTCCGCGTCCGTCTCGGGACCATCCATCGCCATGCTGCGTGCTGCACTCATCGCTCAATCTCCCATTTGTTCTCATTATGTTCTAGTTTTCCCGCGTTGGCAAGCCCCCGCTCCCGGGGTCGGTGCGGCGTGACATCGCAAGGTCCGTGGACCGCGCCGCCTGGGGGATCCCGGCCCTGCCGTTCAGGCCGCAGCCGCCGCCGGCTCGCAGGTGGCAACGAGATGCCGTGCGAAATGGCCGGCGACCGGCGACAGTGTCCGGCCCGCCTTCTTCACCAGGCTGATCTGCCGGACGAAGCCCACGGCCTCGATGGGCCGCGACGCGATGCCGGGCGCGACTCGGATCTCCTGCGCCGAGGACGGCAGGATGGTGATGCCGAGCCCTGCCCGCACCATGCCCACCGCGGTCATCATGTAGGTGGCCTCGCCCGCCGCGACGGGGATCAGGCCGGCGGCGTGGAACCCCGCCTCCACCACGGCACGCACGCTCGTATCCGGGTCCAGCATGATCAGGGGGTGGCGCACCAGCAGGTCCGGCGTGACCGTGGCCGCCGCCGCCAGCGGATGGCCCTCGGGAAAGACCGCGTGCATCCGGTCCTCGATCGACAGAAGGACGTCCACCGCGGCGCTGCCGGCCGTGCCGCCGGCAATGCCGAGATCGACGTCCTCCGCATCGACGAGCGCCAGCACCCGGCGGGCGATCACGTCGCGAACGCGGAACTCGGCGCCGGGGTGGGCATCCCGGAACGACTTGATGGCCGGCGGCAGCAGCGCCGCCGCCGCGGTCGGAAGGGCGGCGATCCGCACCATGCCCTGATAGCCGGCGCCCTGGTTGCGCACGCCGTTCATCAGGCCGTCGAGATCCTGGACGAGGTGGGCGAGGGTCGGCAGCAGGTCACGCCCGGTCTGGGTCAGTTGCACGGAGCGAGACGTCCGGTCGAACAGCCGGACGGCCAGCGCCTGTTCCAGCTTCCGGATCTGCACGGTCAGCGTCGGCTGCGCCACGTGCAGCAGCGCCGCCGCCCGCGTGAAACTGCCGAGACGCGCCACCGCCACGAAGGCGCGGATCTGCCGGAGATTGAAATCCATAGCTGAACGCTATCGAACCGATTGCATCATTTCAATTGTGGGATGACTGCCGGCGGCGGACCATGCGGCCCATGCGAGTGGTCAGGATCGGTGCGGGCGCGGGTTTTGCGGGGGATCGGATCGAGCCCGCCGTGGAGCTCGCCGAGCGCGGGCGGCTCGACTATCTGGTGTTCGAGTGCCTGGCCGAGCGCACCATCGCTCTCGCCCAGCAGGCGCGCCTCGCCGATCCGGCGGCCGGCTACGACGGCCTTCTCGAGCGGCGGATGCGGGCGGTCCTGCCCGCCTGCCGGAGGGCGGGAACCCGCATCGTCAGCAATATGGGCGCCGCCAACCCGCTGGCGGCCGCCGCGCGCGTCCGCGACATCGCCCGCGAGCTCGGCCTCTCGGGGCTGAAGATTGCGGCGGTCACCGGCGACGACATCGTCGACCGTCTGAAGGGAACCGACCTCGCCCTCGACGAAGGCGGCCGGCTGGCCGACCTCGGCGACCGCATCATCTCGGCCAACGCCTATATCGGCGCCGCCCCCATCGCCGAAGCCCTCGCCGTCGGCGCCGACGTGGTGATCACCGGCCGCGCCGCCGATCCCGCCCTGTTCCTGGGGCCCCTCGTCCATGAATTCGGCTGGCGGGCCGACGACTGGCACATGCTCGGCAAGGGCGTTCTGGTCGGCCACCTCCTGGAATGCGCCGGCCAGATCACCGGCGGCTATTTCGCCGATCCCGGCCTGAAGGACGTCGCCGGCCTCGCCAGGCTCGGCTTCCCCATCGGCGAGGTGGGGGAGGACGGCAACCTCGTCGTCACCAAGCTGGACGGCACCGGCGGCGCCGTGACGTCGGCCACGGTGAAGGAGCAACTGCTCTACGAGATCGAGAACCCCGCGCGCTACCTGCAGCCGGACGTGGTTGCCGACTTCACCGGCGTGCGCGTGGCGAGCCTCGGCCCCGACCGCGTCGCCGTCACCGGCGGGACCGGCACGGCCCGCACCGGGCTCCTCAAGGTGTCGGTCGGCTATGCCGACGGTTTCATCGGCGAGGGGCAGATGTCCTACGCCGGCCCCGGCTCGGTCGAACGGGGGCGCCTCGCCCTCGCCATCGTCCGCGAGCGACTGGCGCTCACCGCAATCCCCCTGAAGGAGGCCCGCTTCGACCTGATCGGCGTCGACGCCCTCCACGGCACCGACCTCTCCCGGGGCGGAGCCCCCTATGAGATCCGCATTCGCGTCACCGGCCGCACCGATACGGCGGAAGCCGCGGCCGCGGTCGGTGCCGAGGTCGAGGCGCTCTACACCAACGGCCCGGCGGGCGGCGGCGGCGGCTGGAAGTCGGTGCGCCCCGTCGTCGCCATCGCCTCGGCCCTCGTGCCGGACCATCACGTCGCCCCGCAGCTCACCCTCTTCGAGGCCTGACCGTCATGAAGCTGCGCGAGATCGCTCACTCCCGGACCGGCGACAAGGGCAACGTCTCCACCATATCGGTCATCGCCTATGACGAGGCCGACTACCCCCTGCTGGTCCGTCACGTCACCGCCGAGCGCGTGGCGGCGCTCTTCGCCGGCATCGGCGCGGGCCCCGTCGCCCGCTACGAGCTTCCGCTGCTCGGCGCGCTGAATTTCGTCGTCGCGGGCAGTCTCGGCGGCGGGGTGACCCGCTCGCTCGCCCTCGACCCTCACGGCAAGGGCCTGAGCTCGGCCCTGCTCGATATCGACCTTCCGGCATTGCCGCACGCGGCCGGAAGCACTGTCTGAAGAGGCACTCGTCACCACACGAAGGGGAACGGCTATGACGACGCGACGTGGATTTCTGGCAGGCATGGCGACGGCGCTCAGCATACCCGCGGTCGGGCGGGCGCAGGGGGCTTCGGTGCTCAAGTTCGCTCCCCAGTCGGATGTGGCGATCCTCGATCCGATCATGAGCGTCTCCTACGTGACGCGGAACCACGCCTTCCTGATCTTCGACACGCTCTACGGCGCGGACGAGAACAACCGCGCCCAGCCGCAGATGGTGGAGGGCCATCGGGTGGAGCGCGACGGCCTCGAATGGACGCTCACCCTGCGCGAGGGCCTGCGCTTCCACGACGGCTCCCCGGTCCTCGCCCGCGACGTCGTCGCCAGCATCCAGCGCTGGTGGAAGCGCGACAACGTCGGCCAGGTCCTCGCCGGCATCACGGACGAGCTCTCCGCCGTCTCGGACCGGGCCGTCCGCTTTCGCCTGAAGGTGCCCTTCCCCATGCTGCCGGACGCCCTCGGCAAGTTCGGCACCAACAACGCCGTGATCATGCCGGAGCGGCTGGCCCGCACCGAGGCGACGGTGCAGGTCACCGAGATGGTCGGCAGCGGCCCCTATCGCTTCCTGCCGCAGGAGCGGGTTCCCGGCAGCCGCCTCGTCTACGAGAAGTTCGGCGGCTACGTGCCCCGCGCGGGCGGCCAGACCAGCGCGCTCGCCGGCCCCAAGGTCGCCCATTTCGATCGCGTCGAATGGCACGTCATGCCCGACGTCGCCACCGCGGCGGCCGCCCTCCAGAAGGGCGAGATCGACTGGTGGGAGCAGCCGGCCTCCGATTACTGGAAGCTGCTGGCGGGCAACCGCAACATCAAGCTCGACCAGATCGATACCTTCGGCTCGGCCGGCGTCATCCGCTTCAACTTCCTGCAGGCGCCGACCAGCAACGTCCTCATCCGCCGCGCCGCCCTTGCCGCCATCAGCCAGCGCGACGTGATGACCGCCGTGATCGGCGAGGAGAAGGATCGCTGGCGCGACAAGGTCGGCTTCTTCCTGCCCGGAACGCCCATGGCGAGCACGGTCGGTATCGACGCGCTGAAGGAGCCGCCGGACCCGGCGACGGCGCGCCGCCTGCTCGCCGAGGCCGGCTACAAGGGCGAGCCCCTGGTCTTTCTCGTGCCCGGCGACATCGCCACCATCAAGACCCAGGGCGAGGTGGTCACCGACGCGCTGCAGAAGGCCGGCTTCACCATCGACATGCAGGTGATGGACTGGGGCACGGTGCTGGCCCGCGCCAACAACCGGCAGGAGGCGAGCAAGGGCGGCTGGCACCTGATCGGCACCTTCACCGCCGGCGTCGGCCTGCTCAATCCCTCGAGCAACAACTTCCTGCGCGGCAGCGGCACCTCCGCCATCTTCGGCTGGTCGGACATCCCGAAGCTCGAGGAACTGCGCTCCGCCTGGTTCCGCGCCCCCACCGTCGAGGCTCAGGCCGCCATCTGCGCCGAGATCCAGCGCGTCGCCTTCGACACCCTGCCCTATGCGCCCACCGGCCTCTACTTCCAGCAGACCGCCTATCGCAGCAACCTCACCGGCGTTCAGAAGGGCCTGCCGCTCTTCTACGGGGTGCGCCGCACATGAGCGACATCGCCCTCCCGCGCTCCGTCGTGCCGCGGGGGGAGGACTTCCTCCTCCTCGCCCCGACATGGCAGGCCCATGCCTACCGCAACGTCGACCGCATGTTCGCCACGCGCCGCATCGCCCGCGGCGCGCATGTCTTCTCGCTGGAGCGGGGTGCGGAGATCACCCCGGCCTACGGGCCCGGCGGCGCGAGCCGGGGGGTGGAAGACTACATGCTGCGCAACCACGTCGCCGGGCTGCTGGTCCTGAAGGGCGACACCATCCGGCTCGAGCGCTATGCGCTCGGGCTGGAGGAGCACCTGCGCTGGTCCTCCATGTCGATGATCAAGTCGCTGACCTCCACCCTGGTGGGCGCCGCCGTCCAGGACGGCGCCATCGCCAGCCTGGACGATCCGGTCTCGCGCAATCTGCCGGCGCTTGCCGGCAGCGCCTATGACGCGGTGAGCATCCGCAGCCTCATCACCATGTCCTCGGGCGTCGCCTGGAACGAGGACTACACGGACCGCGGCTCCCACGTGAACCGCTACAGCAAGTCCCTCGGCGACAAGGTGCCCGGCGGGGTCCTCGCCCTGATGCGCGAGGTCGAGCGGTTGCACCCGGCCGGCACCGTCTTCAACTACAATACCGGCGACACCTACGTGCTCGGCGCCCTGCTCTCGGCGGCGACGGGATCGACCCTCGCCGACTACATGTCGCGCAAGATCTGGTCGCGCTTCGGCATGGAGTTCGACGCCTTCTACACCCTCGAATCCGAGAACGGGCAGGAGATCGGCGGCAGCCGCGCCGGCATGGCCCTGCGCGATTTCGGCCGTTTCGGCCGCTTCCTGCTGCGCGGCGGCGTCATCGACGGCGAGCGCGTCCTGCCGGAGGGCTGGATCGAGGCCGCCGGCGCCCGCGCCTTCACCCTCGACCCGGCCACCAACGCCTATGGCGCCGACGGCTACGGCTACAGCTGGTGGATCGACCCGGACGGGGCCATGGTCGCCGTCGGCTTCGCCGGCCAGACGCTCTACGTCAACGCCCGTGCCGACGTCGTCATCGTCACCCTTTCCTGCCAGCCCCAGCCGCCCTATGCTGAAAGCTTCGCCACCGACTTCAAGGCGGAGCGGATGACGTTCAAGCGGGCGGTGCTGGAGGCTCTGTGAGGGGGGGCGGACGGGCGGCGCGCGGTCTGTGATTAGGATGAGAACTCAAGCGCTTTTGGTGCTCCCTAGGGGCCGCCTGAGAGGGCGAAGCTGCCCAATCCACCAGGCTGGAACCGACGCGGCGCATTCGCTGAGTGGTTACCTGTGCATGGCTCGTTCAATAGAACCAGAAGTCCACAACCCAGGGCGCCCCGAGCCGGAAATGCAGGTTCGGGAGTGCGATCGGGACAACGCTCGCCGCTGAAGGCGGCATCCATTTGCGAACGGCGCCGGCGAACCGGCCCGCGTTATCGTCTCGGCTCCAGAAGAACGTCCAGATCGTCACGACACTGGTCAACGCCGTGGAATTGCACCGCGCCATCGATCACCAGGAAGCGCACGCCACCCGCGACCAGAGCTTCCAAGGTTTCGTTCTCTTCGCCCCGGTAGAGGGGGCCCATCGCGAACGTCAATCTTCCGAAGTTCGCGGCGACGTGGTCACCGGCGTCTGCCGCCGATCACGATTCCTTCGGTCCTAAGCAAGTCCAGGAGACTAAGGCACGGAACACCATACCCGTTGCACACGAACGGGATTTTGGGCTTGGCGGCTGTTCCGCCATGCTCTTCGGTGACGACGATACAGCCCCGTGTCCGCGCCAGCGCGATCACGAACGGATCGGCCGCAGAAGCCCGTTTGCTCTCCATCACGAGCCGCTCGTGCATCTGTAGAATTCGCATCGCCTCCGCGATGAGCGCGGCGTCGGTCTTCACAAACGGTGAGCCGGCCGCCTCGAACCAATCAAGGAGGTCTTTGGACTTCTTGTCCAACTCGTCCTGCACTGCCTCAGGCGCGATGAGACGTCCGGCGGCGATGAGCGTCGCCAACTCGTCCCAGAGAGGCGGAAACGTGTCGATCGGGTATCGTTCAACCCAAGCGGCAATGAAAGCGCTCGTATCCACGCAGTAGATCGGCACCGCCCCCGTCATGCTGCCCGCGAAGCCAGCCGTTCAACGTCGGAGATATACTTGGCTTGGACACCCAGTAACCCCGCGGCTGCGCTCATGGTCAGGTGGCGCTCGCGGTAGCTGTCGAGGACCAAGCGGGTGAACCGACTGCCATATCGGCCCAGGACCAAATTGGGCGGCGGGATGCGAACCTCTTTCTTCACGGCGGACGGCTCGTCAAACGCCTCATACTCTGTGTCGAACACTGGCCGCTTGTGTGTGTAAAAGCGGCGAGACGCGAAGCCCCTCTCGACCATACGCAGAAGCAGCGCCTCCCTACTGACCCCCAGCAGGCCAGCAATGTCGGACATCTCGGCGTCCTGCCATTCGGAGTCTGCATCCTTCCCTAGCCGCTGACCTTCGGCCGCAACAATCTCGGGCGGCATGAGCGCGGATGCGGCAACCGCATTGCAGAACCGCTCGATCGCACGAACGGGAGCCGGCATGCCGCGGACGGGAGCCAAGGCGTTCTCGACCACGCCCTCCCGAAGAAGGAGGTGTGCGAACTCGTGCAGCAGGGTGAAAGTCCGACCGTTCGTCTTATCCCGCCCATTGACCGCAACAACGGGGAAGACATCCGCGGGGATGGCGAAACCTCGAACTTCACGGACTAGAGGCGCATGAGCACCGCTCATCGTGAAAACGAGAACGCCCCTGCCCTCGATCGCCCCGCGCCAAAGCTCGAACACCCGGTTCTGCCTCGCCGCGACCAACTGCGTTGCCGCGTCGATACCCAGGAACTCGCGAACACGCGCGCCGACCACTTCGGGGTCATCGGACACGTGTGCTCTTTCGACAAAGCGATCGGGTAGCGGCCCGACATCCCGAGCGAGGTCCAGCGCCGCCTCTCGTCGTTCATGTGCGAAGCGAATTTCGTAGGCGACGCGCGGAGGCAATTCCCCAACGACCCCAGTCGCGGTGCGCCTGAAATCTCGCAGAGGCTGATAGCCGGCAGGTGGGCGCGGCAACAGCATTACGGCCAGAGGCCGCTTGAACTTGTCAGCCAACTTCTTCAGCATCGGCAGGGTCGGTTGTTCCTCGCCGGATTCCCAGGCTTGGAGACGCTCAACGGTAACGCCCGCAGCCTTGGCCGCCTCTTCTGCGCTCACAGACGCAGAATGCCGAGCCCATGCGAGCACTGCGGGGACAACAGGAACAAAAACGCTCTCGGCCATGGCTGGTGCTGGGTGCTCGGAGCCTCAGACTAGCCCCCAATCGATAACAAACTATCCTAGGTTGGTGACCATCGGACCATACACCAAAACGACGGATAGGCCGTCTGGGTCCCTCATCATCAGCGCCGGCCACGCGAGTCGATGCAACGAAAATCGCGACCAGTGTGGGATCGGAATGTGGGGCCGGCCTCAAAGACGCGTTAAGTCTTTAGAATTGCTGGCGCTCCCTAGGGGACTCGAACCCCTGTTTTCGCCGTGAGAGGGCGACGTCCTAGACCGCTAGACGAAGGGAGCGGACCGCTGCTCGCGCTGCGGAGGGCGCTTCTTAATCGCAAAGCCGCCGGCGGGTCAAGCACCCCTGATGCGGGTCCGGCGGATAATCGGCGAGCCCCGGCCTCAGGGCCGCGGCACCTGCGGCCCGCCGAGGGTGATGCGGTGGGTTTCCTTCAGGCTGCGGAGGTCGTAGATGACGACGAGGGCGCCGTCGTCGCGCTGGTAGGTGACGGTGAGGCTGCGGTCGGCGGCCACAGCGGAGACAATCCGGCCCGCCTCGGCGGGCACGGCGCCGGACAGGAGCGGCCCGGCCGGCGGAACCGTCATCAGCCGGTAGACGATGACCGCCAGCACGCTGCCGACGCCGAGGATCATGACCAGGAACGAGATCACCGAGATGCGGCGGATGCGGGCGACGACGGCTTCGCTGGCGGCCTCGTTCGGGTCGGTGTCGGGCGGCGTGCTGGTCATCGGGTGCTGCGGTTCGGAAACGAGGGACAGGGGATGGCGGGCGTGACGGGGGAGCCCGGAGCCATGGTGGAGGCGGACGTGGCGCGCGAGCGCCTGGACCGCCTTCTGGCGCGCCGCCTCGCCGACCTGTCGCGCTCGCGCCTGAAGGCGCTCATCGAGGCCGGGCACGTCCGGATCGGCGGCCGGACCATGACGGATGCGAGCCACAGGGTCAATCTGGGCGACCGCGTCACGGTCGCCGTGCCGGAGCCGGAGGACCCGACGCCGACGGGCGAGGACATCCCCCTCGCCGTCGTGTTCGAGGATGCGCATCTCATCGTCATCGACAAGCCGGCCGGCCTCGTCGTCCATCCGGGCGCCGGCAACTGGACCGGCACGCTGGTCAACGCGCTCATCGCCCATTGCGGCGACAGCCTCTCGGGCATCGGCGGGGTGCGCCGGCCCGGCATCGTCCACCGCCTCGACAAGGACACGTCCGGCCTGCTGGTGGTCGCCAAGACCGACCAGGCCCATGCGGCGCTGAGCGCGCAGTTCGCCGACCACGGACGCACGGGCCCGCTCGAGCGCGCCTACGTGGCGCTCGCCTGGGGCGCGCCCGCGCGCGAGGCCTTCACCATCGACGCCCCCCTCGACCGCGACCCTCACGCGCGCGAGAAGATCGCCGTCCGCCCGTCCGGCCGCCAGGCGATCACCCACGTCACCGTGGAGGAGACCTTCGCCGGCGGTCTGGTGTCGCAGGTCCGCTGCCGGCTGGAGACCGGCCGCACCCACCAGATCCGCGTCCACATGGCCCATGCCGGCCATCCCCTGCTCGGCGACGAGACCTATGGCCGCGGCTTCCGCACCAAGGCGGCGAAGCTCGGCGAGGCGGCCCGCGCCGCCCTGGAGGTGCTCGGCCGCCAGGCGCTGCACGCCGCCGTGCTCGGCTTCGCCCACCCCGCCACCGGCGAGACCCTGCGCTTCGAGAGCCCCCTGCCCGCGGACCTCGCCCGGCTGGTGGCGGCGCTGCGCCGTCCCTGATCCGGCTCAGGAACCCGGCCCCGCCCCGGGGGTTACCCGATGAGTCGCGGCCGGCTCCCTCCGGAGGGCACCGGGATTTCACACCATCGTGTAACGACACGACAGGTCGTTTCGTATCATCTTCATCAGCGGATGGCCCCAAGCTTCTTGCGCAAACGCAAGGATGAAACCGGTTTCTTCCGATCGTGGCAGGCATTTGTCAACGTTCCGCCATGATTGTTGCACAGGATGACATGCGATCACGGGGCGGCTGACGCTGCCGGATCAACGGGCCGCCCGGGCTTCGGGGTGGGCGGCTCGGGGCTTGCCGGATGGTCCGGGAGCCAAAGAGAAGGAGGGCCCATATGGCTCAGACTGCGTCTCTTCCCATCCTCTCCGCCGAGGCGGGGCTGTCGCGGTATCTCGACGAGATCCGCAAGTTCCCCATGCTTCAGCCGCAGGAGGAGTACATGCTCGCCAAGCGCTGGCGCGAACACGGCGACAGCAAGGCGGCGCACAAGCTCGTCACCTCTCACCTCCGGTTGGTCGCCAAGATCGCCATGGGCTATCGCGGCTATGGCCTGCCGATCGGCGAGGTGGTGTCCGAGGGCAACGTCGGCCTCATGCAGGCGGTCAAGCGGTTCGAGCCCGACAAGGGCTTCCGCCTCGCCACCTATGCCATGTGGTGGATCAAGGCCTCGATCCAGGAATACATCCTGCGCTCCTGGTCGCTGGTGAAGATGGGCACCACGGCGAACCAGAAGAAGCTGTTCTTCAACCTGCGCAAGGCCAAGAGCTCCATCTCGGCGCTCGAGGACGGCGATCTCAGGCCCGACCAGGTCGAGGTCATCGCCACCAAGCTCGGCGTCGAGAAGCAGGACGTCATCGACATGAACCGCCGGCTCGGCGGCGACGCCTCGCTCAACGCTCCCGTCCGCGAGGACGGCGACGGCGAGTGGCAGGACTGGCTGGCTGACGATTCCGACAGCCAGGAGGCCGTGCTCGCCCGCGAGGAGGAGACCGACAACCGTCGGCTCGCCCTCACCCGCGCCCTCGGCGTGCTGAACGAGCGTGAGCGCATCATCTTCGAGGAGCGCCGCCTCAAGGACGACCCGATCACGCTGGAGGAGCTCGCCGAGCGCTTCGGCGTCTCCCGCGAGCGGGTACGCCAGATCGAGGTCCGCGCCTTCGAGAAGGTGCAGGACGCCGTGGTGAAGTCGATCCGCGAGATCGAGCGCCCCGCCGCCCAGCCGGCGCAGATCGCCGCCCGCTGACCGGGGCGGACGACCGGAAACGCAAAGGGAGGCCGCGAGGCCTCCCTTTTTTTGTCCGCGGCGATGAAGCGGGCGCCTACTGTCCCCAGGCCTGCATGGCCTCCTCGAAAGCCCTGTCGCCCGCCGCGCCCTTCTCGATGGTCAGGATGGCGCGGCGGCCGGAATCGTAGCGCATGGGAATGTCGAAGAAGGGCCGCGTCTTAAGCGCCTGGATGTTGGTGTTGCGGTCCATGTCGAAGCCCGACAGGCCGATGAAGAAGAAGCCGTTGGTCACGCGCACCGCCTGGCCGACCAGCGGCACGCCGCGGGCCTGCTCCGACACCTTCATCAGCACGCCGGGAACCTCAGCGACGCCGCCGAACTGGAAGTCGCGCGGCAAGGCGTAGAGCACCTCGATCGTGTGGCTTGCCGGCAGCGTCTGGTCGAGGTTGCGGCGGATGGTGATGGTCACCGTCATCCGGCGCTCGGGGATCGACACCTCGCCGAGCAGGGCGATGTCGGGCGGCTGGCCCGGGCCGACGCTCACCGTCTGGGTGCGCCAGATCACCGATCCCTGCATCAGCGTTCCCGCGGCATTGCCCGGCGTCTCCTCGAAGAGGGCGGCGCGCTGGGCCTGCCCGGGCGGGACGGGCGCTGCGGGAGCGGGGGCGGCAGGCGGCGCGGCCGCGGGCGGCGCCGGTGCGGGAGCCGGAACCGGAGCCGCGGGAGCCTCGGCGGCAGGAGCCGGGGCGGGAGCGGGCGTCGTCTCGGGAGCCGGCGCGGCGGCAGCGGGCGGCGTGTCGCTGGAATCGGCGGAGGCCGGCGGCAGCGCGGTGGCAGGCGGATCGACGGGCACCACCTGGCGCGGCGCGGCCGGAGCGGCCGGCGGGGTCGCGGCGGGCGGTGCCGCCGCCACGGGCGGCGCCGCGGGCGTCACCGGGGCGGACGTATCACCGCCGACGCGGTCGGTCGCCTTCGGGCGGTCGGGATCGGCGGCCGGAGCGGGCGCGGACGCCGGGGCGGGAGCCGGCGGCGTGGCCGGGGCCCTCGCGGTGCCGAAGGGCAGGCGATCGGGATGGTTGCTGGCGACATACCAGCCGAGGGCGCCGGCGCCGCCGAGGAGCAGCAGCACGAGCACGATGGCGATGGCGCCGCCGCCCTTGCGGGCCGGCTTCTCCTCATCCTCGCCCAGCACGGCGACCCGCGGGCGGATCGGCGCCTGTCCGGTCTCGTTGGCGTCGGTGAAGGGCCCCTGCCGGCCGAGGGCCGGCTCGATGCGCTCCGCCTCTCCCGCGGCCTCGGGCTCGGAGAGCTGGTCGCGCGCCGAGCGGTGCGCGTGGGCGGCCGCATCGCCGAGGGTCTCGGCGTCGTGGGCGGCGTCGCTGACGGTGCGGGCCCCGGCGATGGAGATCGCCTCGGGGCGGGGCGTCGCCTTGCCGAGCGACGCGAATTCGCGCTCCAGCATGGCGTCGAGGCTGTCGGCGGAGTTCTCCAGCTCGACCTTGCGGATCGCGTCCTCGAGGGACATGCGCTCGCGCGTGATGTGCTCCTCCGGCAGCGGAGGGTTCATGTTACGCAGCTGCGCCAGCAATGCCGCGCGCGCGCGGTCGTAAACGCCACGCCGCGCTTCGCCGGTGTTCTCCGCCAGTGCCCCAACGGCGCGGGAAATGAGGGGCGTATAATCGGCCATCGAAACTCGCTTCTTGCCCCTCTAACTCTTACTCGAAGGGATTGCGCACCAGAATCGTGTCGTCCCGTTCCGGGCTCGTCGATAGTAACGCGACGGGACAGCCAATCAATTCCTCGATGCGACGGACATATTTGATCGCCTGGGCCGGCAACTCGCCCCAGGAGCGGGCGCCCATGGTGGTGGAATCCCAGCCCTCGATCGTCTCGTAGACGGGCGTGGCCCGGGCCTGGGCCTCCTGGTTGGCGGGCAGGATGTCGATCCGCTTGCCGTCCAGCTCGTAGGCGACGCAGACCTTGATCTCCTTGAACACGTCGAGAATGTCGAGCTTGGTCAGGGCGATGCCGTCGATGCCGTTGGTCTTGACCGCCTGGCGCACCAGCACGGCGTCGAACCAGCCGCAGCGCCGCCGCCGGCCGGTGACGGTGCCGAACTCGCGGCCGCGGTCGCCCATGATCTGGCCGTTCTCGTCCTCGAGCTCGGTCGGGAAGGGGCCGCCGCCGACGCGGGTCGTATAGGCCTTGGTGATGCCGAGCACGTAGTTGATCGCGCTCGGACCCATGCCCGAGCCGATGGCGGCCTGGCCCGCGACCGTGTTGGAGGAGGTGACGAAGGGATAGGTGCCGTGGTCGATGTCGAGCAGCGTGCCCTGCGCGCCTTCGAAGAGGATGCGCTTGCCGGCGCGGCGGGCATCGTCCAGCAGGTCGAAGACCGTCGTCACATAGGGCAGAACCTTCGGGGCGACGCCGGAGAGTTCGTCATAGAGCGCCTGGGCCTCGATCTCGGGCAGGCGCAGGCCGCGGCGCAGCGCGTTGTGATGGGCCAGAAGCCGCTCGATCTTCGGCATCAGCGAGCCGAGATCGGTCAGGTCCGTCATGCGGATGGCGCGGCGGCCCACCTTGTCCTCGTAGGCAGGGCCAATGCCGCGGCCGGTCGTGCCGATCTTCGTTCCGGCGTTGGCGCTCTCGCGCTGCTGGTCGAGCTCACGATGCAGGGAGAGGATGAGACAGGCGTTCTCGGCGATGCGCAGCGTCTCGGGGCCGATGGCGACGCCCTGGGCCGAGACGCGCTCGATTTCGGCCACCAGGGCATGCGGGTCGATGACCACGCCGTTGCCGATGACCGAGAGCTTGCCGGGACGCACGATGCCGGACGGCAGCAGGGACAGCTTGTAGGTGACGCCGTCGATCACCAGCGTATGGCCGGCATTGTGCCCGCCCTGGAACCTGACGACCACGTCCGCCTGGCTCGACAGCCAGTCGACGATCTTGCCCTTGCCCTCGTCGCCCCACTGCGAGCCGACGACAACCACGTTCGCCATGGTCCAAAACCCTCCACGGCAAGGCAAACCCCGGCAGCGCATCCCTCGCGCGCCGGGGCCCTTGCACTGTGCGGATAAAGGATCGCCGCCGGGGTGGCAAGGGTGGTGGGGGTGGGCCGATCGGCGGCGGCCGCATGGCCGCCGCGTCCCGCAGCGGGCTCAGGAGCGGCCCTGGACGGGCTGGATCCGCCGTTCCGACGGCCAGCGCAGCCGCCAGCCATGGCGAATCTCGCGGGTCGCGCCGGGGGCGAGATCCACCGTCCAGGCGAGGATGCCGCGGCGGCCGTCCACGTCGCGCGCCGTCGGCACTGTGACCCCGGCGAGCGATTCGACGACGATGTCCTGCGCCTCCGCCACCGGCACCCGATCCTCCACCACCACCCGGCGGGCCACCTGGGCGCCGTTGCGCAGCAGGATTCTGAACTCCCGCTCCTCCGTCTTCGCGGTGGAGATGAGGCCGGAGGAGCCGTCCGTGCGCCGCACCACCTGATGCTCGACCCGCACAAGGTCGTCCGGCCCGAAGCCCAGCTTCACCTCGTCTTCGCGGGTGGCGGCGGCGAGCGTGGTGCGGCCGGCGAAGACGCCGTCGCGGTAGAGGGTCACGCGGCCGGGCATGAGCGGCACGTCCTCGCCGTGGCGGAACCGCGCCTCGATGAAGGCGGTGGTGTCGAGGCTCGGCACGACGCGCGAGACGAGGTCGGGTGCGATGGTGCCCGAGGCGATGCGGATGGCGCGGGCCCCGTCGCCGGTGGCGATGGTGGCGCGGCCGGGCACGGCGAAGCTCGCCCGGAAGCCGCCCATGTCGACGGCGGCCTCCGCCTCGGCGATCCGCGCCGCCAGCGGGCCGCTGCCGTCCGCCTGCGCACGACTGGCCGGCGCTGCGGGCGCCGCGAGAGTCGGCGGCGCACCGCCTGCTCGCTCCCGCATCGCCTCCGGTTCGAGATAGCGGACGACGAGCGGCGGCAGGACCGGCACGCTCCCGCCCCGCGCCACCCGTGCCGTGGAGACGGTGAGGGCCACGTCAGCCCAGTCCTCGCCGGTCCGCTGGCGGATCTCGGCGCGGCGGACGAGGTCGAGGGACGGCTTCGCGCCGGTCGTCACCAGCCGCGCGTCATAGACCGGGCTCCAGCGGGCCTCGCGGACCGCATAGGTGAGGGTGAGCTCGCCCCGGAACGGCGCCGCCGCCTCCACCGCCACCCGCGCCTCCAGGCGCCGCGGCGGCTGGCTCTTCAGTCCCGCCTCGGTCTCGGCGATCTCGCGGTCGAGGCCGCGCTGGCGCTGCTCGGCGCGGCGGATCGCGCGGTCGGCGGCGAGCGTCACCTCGTGCGCGGCGGCGAGAGCCTGGCTGGCTGCCGCGACGTCGAGGCCGCGGTCTCCCGCCGCCAGCGTCGCGGGGGCAACCAGAGCCTCGGCGGCGCGTTTGCGCATGCGTTCGGCGGCGATGGAATCGTCGAGGGCGAGGCGCTCGTCGCGCAGCGCCTCCAGCCGCTGCACCGCCTGCGGATCGACCCGCTCGGTCGGCCGGGCCTGGCGGGCGTCGACGGAGCCGACGGTGAGCGTCCCCTCCCCGCTCCCCGCCACGCGCAGGGAGCCGGCATCGGCGGCGAGCGGCAAGTCGTCGAGGATCAGCGTGTGCTCGCCCGCCGGAAGGTCGACGGCGAAGCGGCGGGTGATGCCGGCGCCGTCGGGGAAGACGGTGACGGCGTCGATCCGCGAGGACGGCCGGAACTCCGCGGCGGCGGCGCCGGTCGCGGGGGCGACGAGGATGAGGGTCAGGACGGCGAGGCGCTGCGGCTTCATCGGCTGGTGCTCCGTTACGGGAGCCCCAAGCTGGCGGCCCGAATCGGGCCGCCGCAGGGCCGAATCGCGGCGGCGGCCGGCCTCAGCCGAAGCGGCCGGTGATGTAGTCGCGCGTGCGGGTGTCGACCGGATTGGTGAAGATCTGGTCGGTGGCCCCCTCCTCGACGAGGATGCCGAGGTGGAAGAAGGCGGTGCGCTGCGACACGCGGGCCGCCTGCTGCATCGAGTGGGTGACGATGACGATGGTGAAGTTCTGCTTCAGCTCGTCGATCAGCTCCTCGATCTTGGCGGTGGCGATGGGGTCGAGGGCCGAGCAGGGCTCGTCCATCAGGATCACCTCGGGCGACACGGCGATGGCGCGGGCGATGCAGAGGCGCTGCTGCTGGCCGCCGGACAGACCCGTGCCGGATTCCTGCAGGCGGTCCTTCACCTCGTTCCACAGGCTCGCCTTCTTCAGCGCCGTCTCCACGACCTCGTCGAGGTCGGTCTTGCTCTTGACCAGGCCATGGATGCGCGGGCCGTAGGCGACGTTCTCGTAGATCGACTTCGGGAACGGGTTCGGCTTCTGGAAGACCATGCCGACACGGGCGCGCAGCTGCACGACGTCGAGGTTGCGGTCGTAGATGTCGAGCTCGTCGATGCGGATGTCGCCCGTCACCCGACAGATCGGGATGGTGTCGTTCATCCGGTTGATGCAGCGCAGGAAGGTGGACTTGCCGCAGCCCGACGGGCCGATGAAGGCCATGACCGAGCGCTCGGGAATGTCGACGTTGACGTCCTTGATGGCGTGTTTCTCGCCGTAGAAGACGTTGACGTTGCGGCCCGTGATCTTCGGGTGCACCGCCGCCGTCGGAACGGCGGTGGTGGCCGCCGTCGTCTCGAAGGTGGGAAGCGAGTTCATCGACGTCATCCTTTTGTCGTGGGCGCCCGGCCGATCACCAGCGGCGCTCGAACTTCTTGCGCAGGAACACGGCGGCCGCGTTCATGACGATGAGGAACAACAGCAGCACAACGATGGCAGCCGCCGTCTTGTTCTGGAAGGCCTGTTCGGGGAAGTCGGCCCACATGAAGATCTGCACCGGCAGCAGAGTCGCCGCGTCGGTAAAGCCGCGCGGGCTGTCGACGACGAAGGCCACCATGCCGATCATCAAGAGCGGCGCGGTCTCGCCGAGGGCGTGGGCCATGCCGAGGATGGTGCCGGTGAGGATGCCGGGCATGGCGAGCGGCAGCACGTGGTGGAACACCGCCTGCTGGTGCGAGGCGCCGACGCCGAGGGCCGCTTCCTTTACCGAGGGCGGCACGGCGCGGATGGCGGCGCGCGAGGCGATGATGATGATCGGCAGCGTCATCAGGGCGAGCACGAAGCCGCCGACCACCGGGGCCGAGCGCGGCATGCCGAACACGTTGAGGAACACCGCCAGGCCGAGCAGGCCGTAGATGATGGAGGGGACCGCCGCGAGGTTGTTGATGTTGACCTCGATCATCTCGGTCCAGCGGTTCTTCGGCGCGAACTCCTCGAGATAGATCGCCGCCGCCACGCCCACGGGGAAGGACAGGCCGAGGGTGATGAGCAGGGTCAGGAACGAGCCGACGATGGCGACCCAGACGCCGGCCAGCTCCGCCTCGCGGGAGGCGCCGCCGAAGAAGAACTCGCGGGAGATGCGGCGCTCGACGAGTCCGCGCTCCTTCAGCGATTCCAGATAGGCGATCTCCCGGTCGGTGATGCGGCGGTTGGATTCCGGCTGGACGATGCGCACGATCTCCCAGGCGCCGGGACGGGCGACGTCGGTCGAGGACGGCGGGATCAGGACCTCGCCGGTGGCGTTGGCGCTCTGCACCTGGGCGAGCTTGATCACGCCGCCGTTGATGCGGACGAGATAGCTCGACACGGTGTTGTCGAGGGTTTCGACACTGTCGGCGCCGCTGATCCTCTGCGTCAGGGTCTCGATGCGCTGGCGCAGCTGAGTGATGTCGTTCTGCGTCGCCGCGAGCTGGCGGCGCTCGGTCTCGACCCGGCCCAGCAGATTGTCGCGCGCGGGGCCGTTCGCCGTCTCCGCGGCGCGGGCGAGCGCGGCGATGTCGCGTTCCTGGCCCGCGGCGACGCGCTCCTTGCCGGCGAGATCCCGCTGCAGGTTGGATCGCACGATGGTGAGCTGCGTCTTGATGGCGGCGAGCAGCGGCTGGAAGTTGGTGACCGTCGAGGAGAGCTGGACCTGCCCGGAGGTGCCGGACACGCCGAGCTCGCCGAGCCCCTTGGTCACTTCCGTGTCGGTGGTCTGGCCCTTGAAGTAGAGGTCGGCGCTGTCGTCGAGCGGCAGGTAGAACTGCCGCGTGGTTCCCAGCCACCCGGGATTGGCGACGATGTCGCGGCGCAGGATGGAGGGCGCGCCGGAGGAGACGAGGTTGCCCAGGGCGCGCCGCGACGTGCGGTCGGTGGCGGCCGGGAAATAGCCCCGCACGGCGCCGTTCACCACCGCGTCGAAGTTGGCCGCCCCGACGGCCGTCGTCAGCTCGGCGCCCGTCGCGTTGCGCGGGTTGAACGTTTCCGGCTTCAGCTCGACGGAAACCTTCAGGTAGTTCTGCGTGAAGGCCGGGATCGCCTGGGTGATGATCGTCGACAGGAAGATGACGAGGAACCCGGCGGCCACCAGCACCGCGCCGAGGCCGAGCGACTTGAACAGGAACTCCGAACGGTAGCGCGCCTTCAGCCGCGCCTGTGCCTGGTCGTTGGTGTGGATGTCGGTGGAAACCCGAGGCAGCGAGACGTCAGTCATACTGTTCCCGATATTTGTTGACGACGCGCAGTGCGACGAGATTGAGCGACAGGGTGATGACGAAGAGCACGAGGCCGAGGCCGAAGGCTGCGAGCGTCTTCGGGCTGTCGAATTCCTGGTCACCGGTCAGCAGCGTGCCGATCTGCACCGTGATGGTGGTGACCGCCTCCAGGGGGTTCAGCGTCAGGTTGGCGGCGAGGCCCGCCGCCATGACGACGATCATCGTCTCGCCCATGGCGCGGGACACCGCCAGCACCAGCGCCGAGACGATGCCCGGCAGCGCCGCCGGCAGCACCACCTTGCGGATCGTCTCCGACTTGGTGGCGCCGAGGCCGGCCGAGCCGTCGCGCAGCGATTGCGGGACTGCGTTGATGACGTCGTCGGAGAGCGACGAGACGAAGGGCACGATCATGATGCCCATGACCACGCCGGCGGCCAGCGCGCTCTCCGAGGAGACGTCGAGGCCGAAGGCATGGCCGGAATTGCGGATGAAGGGCGCCACCGTCAGGGCGGCGAAGAAGCCGTAGACGACGGTGGGGATGCCGGCGAGGATTTCGAGCACCGGCTTGCCCACCGCGCGCACCTGGGGCGTGGCGTAGTCGGAGAGATAGACCGCCGCCATGATGCCGAGGGGGGCCGCAACCACCATGGCGATGAAGGTGATGAGCAGCGTGCCGGTGAGCAGCGGGATGAAGCCGAAGGCGGCCGTGCCGCCGACCTGGTCGGCGCGGAAGGCCATCTGCTGCGGCGTCCAGGTGAGGCCGAAGAGGAAGTCGATGGGGCTGACCATCGAGAAGAAGCGCATCGATTCCGCGATCAGCGACACGACGATGCCGATGGTCGTCAGGATGGCGATGGTCGCCGACACCGCGAGCAGCACCTTCACCACGGACTCGACCCGGTGGCGGGCGCGGAAGGCCGGCGCGATGGCGTTCCAGGCATAGACGAAGCCGGCGACGCCGACCGCGGCCATGAGCGCGATCATCATCGTCGTGCTGGTGGCGGCGCGGGACGAGAGGACGGCGGCGGCATCCATCCGCACCGCGTCGCGAATACCGGCGGTGCCGCCGAAGGCGATGGCCTGGATATCGCGCCAGAAGCCGTCGAGCTGAGCGATGCTGGACGTCGCGAGCTGGGCCGAGAACTGGGAGAGTACCATGGCGCGCAGCACGTTCGGCGCGGCGATCGACCAGACGACGAGAACGATGAGGGCGGGACCCACCGTCATGATCGCCAGCCAGGCGCCGTAATAGCCCGGCAGGGAATGGAGGGCGGCGTAGTTCGAGCCGGCGAGCGCGATGGAGCGGCGCCGGCCAGCCAGATGACAGGCAATGGCGATCGCCACCAGAATGCCGAACAGTGTCAGGAACATCGCTTGCGTCCGTTCATCGCCGCCCGCACCGGAACGGCTCGCCTTGCAGTGGAGAAGGGCCCGGCATGGCCGGGCCCTCCCCGCTTATCCGTGGCTCAGAGACCCGTGAGCCCCGTCGCCGCGCGGGCGGCGCGGGAGACCTCTTCGCGGCGCGCGGCCGGCAGCGGCACGAGGCCCTTCTTCTCCAGGTAGCCGTCCTCACCCATGGCCTGCTCGGAGACATACTCGTTGATGAAGTCCTGGAGGCCCGGGACGACACCGATATGCTCCTTCTTCACATAGAAGTAGAGCGAGCGGGACAGCGGGTACTTGCCCGACGAGATGTTCTCCACCGTGTCCTCGACGCCGTTGACCCGGGCGCCCTGGATCTTGTCGCGGTTCTCCTCCAGGAAGGAATAGCCGAACACGCCGAAGGCAGCCGGATTGGCGACAAGCCGCTGGACGATGATGTTGTCGTTCTCGCCGGCCTCGACGAAGGCGCCGTCGGCGCGAACCTGCTGGCAGGCCTTGCTGTCGATCTGGATGTTCATGCGCTTCTGGATGGCCTTGCAGCCCTCGAGCATGGCGAGCTCGTTGAAGGCGTCGCGGGTGCCCGAGGTCGGCGGCGGGCCGAGAACCTCGATCTTGGCGTTCGGCAGGTTCGGCGCGATGTCCGACCAGTTCTTGTTCGGGTTGTCGACGAGCTGGCCCTGGGCGTTCGGCACCTTGGCGGCGAGAGCCAGGAAGATCTGCTCGAGCGTCAGCTGGACGGCCGGGCCCTGCTTGGAATTGGCGACGACGATGCCGTCGAAGCCGACGACGATCTCGATCGGCGTGACGCCGTTCTTGCGGCAGGTGTCGAACTCGGAGGCGGTGATGCGCCGCGAGGCGTTCGCCGCGTCCGGAGTGTTGACACCGACGCCGGCGCAGAAGAGGCGCATGCCGCCGCCCGTGCCGGTGGATTCGACGATCGGAGCCTTGCCGCTACGCTGGCCGAAACGCTCGGCGACGGCGGTGGTGAAGGGGAAAACGGTCGACGAGCCGGTCACCTGAATGCGGTCGCGGGCCTCGGCCGACGGGGCCGCCGCCATGACACCGCCGATCGCGACGACCGCGGCGGAAAGAAAGAGGGAGAGTTTCACAGGATGCTCCTGTCCTTGGAGGAACCTCGTCCAGCGCAGGTCTGCGCAGGGTCGGACAAGGGATGCAGCCTCTGGATAGGGCCGCTGCGCGATACTTCTATGACCTCTGCTTGACAGAAAGATGAAAGAGAAAACGCCTTTAAAACATGGAGATAGCGGATATCGCCCGAATTTGTCGCAAAGACTGGACGACTCCCGCCATTCGTCCGTCCACCCTCCCCCGCGGGGGCATTGCTCGACTGCGCCGGACCCGCTTCCGCCCGCCGCCCTGCCGTCTATAGTGGCCGTCCATCAGGGTTTTCCGCGCGCATGCGTCTCTATGACCGTCCCTATCTCATTCTCGCCGCCACGACCCTGATCTGGGCGGGCAATGCCATCGCCAGCCGCCTGGCCATCGGCCACGTCTCCCCGATGATGCTGACGACCCTGCGCTGGGTCGGCACGCTGTCGCTGATGATCGCCATTGCCGGCGGCGCCTTCGTCCGGGAGTGGCCGCAGATCCGCGCGCACTGGAAGTGGCTCGCGATCATGGGCGTCGTCGGCTTCACCGGCTTCAACGCGCTCTTCTACCTCGCCGCGCTATACACCACGGCGGTGAACATCGGCATCATCCAGGGCTCGATCCCGGTCATGGTGCTGGCGGGTGCCTATCTCGTCCACCGTACCGCCGTGACGCCGCTGCAGGGCATCGGCATCGTCGTCACCATCGTTGGCGTGGCGCTGCTGGCGGCCCGCGGCGACATCGCGGTGCTGACCGGCCTCGCCTTCAACCTCGGCGATCTGCTGATGCTGGTCGCCTGTCTCGGCTATGCCGCCTATACGGTGGCACTGCGCAACCGCCCGCCGATCTCCGCCCGGCCCTTCTTCATGGCGCTGGCCCTGGTGGCGCTCGTCTCCTCGCTGCCGCTGCTCGCCGCCGAGACGGTGCACGGCACGGCGCTCTGGCCGGACCTCAACGGCTGGCTCATCATCCTCTATGTCGCGGTGCTGCCGGGCTTCGTAGCCCAGCTCTTCTTCATGCGCGGGGTGGAACTGATCGGGCCCGGACGGGCCGGGCTGTGGGTCAATCTCGTCCCGGTCTGGTCAGCCATCCTCGGCCCGCTGATCCTCGGCGAGGTCTTCGCCTGGTACCACGCGGTCGCCCTGCTGCTGGTCCTCGGCGGCATCGCCATCGCCGAGAGCGGCAAGCGCTGATCAGCGCACGGCGTAGCGCATGTAGCCGTTGAGGATCTGGCCGATCCAGGCGAGGCCGATGCCGAAGGCCACCGCCAGCATCGCGCCCGCGGCGATGCGGCCGGCATTGCCGCCTTCGAACAGCGCCGCGCCCTGCAGCGCCGGCCAGACGACCCATAGAACCAGGCCCGGGCCGACGAGGCCGAACAGGGTGCCGAAGGCGGCGCCCTTGACGATGCCGTCGCGGCCCCAGCGGTCCCAGATCAGGATGAAGAGAAGGCCCCAGAGCCCGCCGATGATGGCCGGCTGGGTGAGGCCGGGGAGGCTCGCCGGCAACGGCGCCCGCATCGGGAAGAGCTGGACGGCGGCCATGCCGGCCTGACCCATCAGCCAGATGGCGCCCTGGAGCGCGAGGATCACGGCCAGCGCCCCGACGACGAAGCCGAAGGAGAGACGGGCGAGGACGTACATGGGTCAGGTTCCGGCGAATCGGTGTGGCCGAGTGTAGCGCAGGCCGGGGCGGGCGGGGTCTTTTGCAGGCGCGCCGCGTGACCACCAAAGCCCCTCACCCTGCCCTCTCCCGCGTCGAGGCTGCGTGCCAACGGATGGGCTTGGCAGGGCCGACTGGAACGCAGCGCAACGTCGAAGCCCCCTCTCCCCGTCGGGGAGAGGGGATGGTGGGAGCACACCCCTCAGAACGCCAGGCGCCGCGCCCGCTTCACCTGCGGGATCTCGTGGATCTTGCCGAGCAGCTCGTCGGAGATGCGCTCGTCCACCGCGACGAAGCAGATGGCGTCACCGCCTGGCTTGTCGCGGCCGAGGTTGAAGGTCGCGATGTTGACCCCGGCATCGCCCAGGAGCGAGCCGAACCGCCCGATGAAACCCGGCTTGTCGTCGTTGCGCACATAGAGCATGTGCGGAGCGAATTCCGCGTCCATGGCGATGGCGCGGATCTCGACGATGCGCGGCTTGCCGTCGGCGAGCACCGTGCCGGCGGCGTGGCGCGGCATGTCCTCGGCCTCCACCGTGATCATGATGCGGCTCTCGAGATTGCCGCCGGGCGCCTCGCGCTTCACCTCATCCACCGTGATGCCCTTGTCGTTGGCGATCGGCACGGCGTTGACCATGTTGATGTCGGAGAGGAAGGGCCGCAGCACGCCGGTCACCGCCGCGGCGGTGAGCGGGCGCACGTTGAGGTCGGCGACCTTGCCTTCGTACTCGATGCGGATGCCCTTGATCGGGGCTTCCGTGAGCTGGCCGAGGAAGGAGCCGAGCCGCTCGGCGAGCGCCACGAAGGGGCGCAGCTTCGGCGCGTCCTCGGCGGAAATCGACGGGAAGTTCACCGCATTGGTGATCGCCCCCGACAGGAGGTAGTCGGACATCTGCTCGGCCACCTGCAGGGCGACGTTCTCCTGCGCCTCGGTGGTCGCGGCGCCGAGGTGCGGAGTGCAGATGACGTTCGGATGGCCGAACAGCGGGTTGGCGGTTGCCGGTTCCTCGGAGAAGACGTCGAAGGCCGCGCCCGCCACATGGCCGGAATCCAGCGCCTCGCGCAGCGCCTGCTCGTCGACGAGGCCGCCGCGGGCGCAGTTGATGATCCGCACGCCCTTCTTGGTCTTCGCCAGCGCCTCGCGGGAGAGGACGTTCTTCGTCTGCGCCGTCATCGGCACGTGCAGCGTGATGAAGTCGGCACGGCGGAGCAGGTCCTCGAGCTCGACCTTCTCGACACCGATGGACACGGCGCGCTCCGGCGACAGGTAGGGATCGAAGGCGATGACCTTCATCTTGAGGCCGAGCGCCCTGTCGGCGACGATGGAGCCGATGTTGCCGCAGCCGATGACGCCGAGCGTCTTCGAGGTCAGCTCGACGCCCATGTACTTGTTCTTCTCCCAGAGGCCGGCCTGCGTGGTCCGGTCGGCGTCGGGGATCTGCCGGGCGATGGCGAACATCATCGCGATGGCATGCTCGGCGGTGGTGATCGAATTGCCGAAGGGCGTGTTCATCACGATGATGCCCTTGGCCGTCGCGGCGGGAATGTCGACGTTGTCGACACCGATGCCGGCGCGGCCGATCACCTTGAGCCTCTTGGCGTTGGCGAGGATCGCCGGCGTCACCTTGCTCGCCGAGCGGATGGCGAGGCCGTCATAGTCGCCGATGATCGCGGCGAGCTTGTCCTTGTCCTTGCCCAGGGCCGGCTGGAAGTCGACTTCGATGCCGCGATCCTTGAAGATCTGGACGGCGGCGGGCGACAGGGCGTCGGAAATGAGAACGCGGGGTTTGGTCATGGGGTCATGCTCCGCATGAGCCTCTCCGCATCGGGAGAGGGAGCGCCGTGGGGCGCGAAAAAAGAAGGAACGGCTCCGACCGACCCTCTCCCCTTGTGGGAGAGGGTGGCTGCGGAGCAGCCGGATGAGGGGCAGTCGCATAGGCAAGCGCAGCGCCCGGTCACGGGTGAGGACGGGGGCATCCCCCCTGACCCGCCCGCTGCCGCGGGCACCCTCTCCCGCAGGGGGAGAGGGTTTATCGGCAGCCTCAGGCCGCCTTCTTCAGCTTCGCCTTCTCGGTCGCGAAGGCATAGGCGATCCAGGGCATCAGCGCCTTGAGGTCGCGCGCCTGCACCGTCGCGCCGCACCAGATCCGGAGGCCGGGAGGCGCGTCGCGGTAATGGCCGAGATCGAGGCCGGCGCCCGCCTTCTCCAGCGTCGCCACCACGCCCTTGGCGAAGGCCGCCTGAGCGTCGGCGGGCAGCGCGGTGACGGCGGGGTCGGTGAACTTCAGGCAGACCGAGGTGTTCGAGCGCGTCTTCGGCTTGACCGCCAGGAAGTCGATCCAGTCGTTCTCCTTGACGAACTTGGCGATGACGCGGGCGTTGGCATCCGCGCGCTTCACCAGACCGTCGAGACCGCCGACCTTCTGCGCCCACTTCAGCGCGTCGATATAGTCCTCGACGCAGAGCATCGAAGGCGTGTTGATGGTTTCACCTTCAAAAATGCCCTCGATCAGCTTGCCGCCCTTGGTCATGCGGAAGATCTTCGGCAGCGGCCAGGCCGGCTTGTAGGTCTCCAGCCGCTCCACCGCGCGCGGGGAGAGGATGAGCATGCCGTGGGCCGCCTCGCCGCCAAGCACCTTCTGCCAGGAGAAGGTGACGACATCGAGCTTGTCCCAGTCGAGCCGCTGGGCGAAGGCCGCAGACGTCGCGTCGCAGATGGTCAGGCCCTCGCGGTCGGCCGCGATCCAGTCGGCGTTCGGCACGCGCACGCCCGAGGTCGTGCCGTTCCAGGTGAACACGACGTCACGCGTCTTGGTGTCGACCTTCTTCAGGTTCGGCAGCTCGCCATAGGGCGCATTGATCGTGCGGACGTCGGTCAGCTTGAGCTGCTTCACCACGTCGGTGACCCAGCCCTCGCCGAAGCTCTCCCAGGAGACCATGTCGACGCCGCGGGCGCCGAGCATCGACCACATGGCCATCTCCACCGCGCCGGTGTCGGAGGCCGGCACGATGCCGATCCGGTAGCCGGCGGGCACCTGCAGCACCTCGCGCGTCAGGTCGATGGCGAGCTTCAGCTTCGCCTTGCCGATCTTGGCGCGGTGAGACCGCCCGAGGGGCGCGTCAGCCAGAGCTTTGAGGGACCAGCCGGGGCGCTTGGCGCAGGGGCCGGACGAAAAGGTATTGGCGCGCGGAAGCGCGGTCGGGGCGGTTGTCGCCATTTGGATCTCCATCCTCACAGATGGGCGTGCCCCGTTGGGGGGGCATGTCCCGCCGACCGGGATAGGCGCATGCGGCCCTCCGGTCAAGGATCACGAGGGAGCGCCGAAGCGTGCCCACGCCCTGCCCCTCACTCCCCCATCAGCGCCTCCAGCCGCTCGACGGCGTAATTCTCGCCCACCGAAAAGGCCAGGATTCGGGAGATGTGGGTGCGCGGCAGGCCCGTCTCGGCCGCATAGGCGTTCACCGCGGCCTGCACCTTTTTCAGATCCGCCTTGGAGGTCGGGTCGGCGGCGATGTCGAGGCCGGCGTCGCGCAAGGCCGCCACCATGTCCTGCGAGGTGACGAAGCCGTCCCAGCCGATGAAGCGGAGAAAATACTGGCCGGTCTTGCCGCCGAGGCGGGCGCCGCGTTTGCCCAAGAGGTCGAGGAGCCCGATCTGGTCGTCCGCCGGCCAGCCGGCGAGGAAGGCGCCGAACGAGCCGTGCTCTTTGGCGATGGCGCCGACGAAACCGGCATTCTCGCGCACCGATTTGATCTTCTGCGGGTTCTTCACGATGCGGCCGTCGCGGGCGAGATCGTGCCAGAACTCGTCGGGCTGGAAGGACAGCGCCTGCGGCACGAAGCCGAGAAAGGCCTCCTCGAAGCCCGGCCACTTCTTCTCGATGACGCCCCAGACGAAGCCGGCGCAGAAGATGCGCTTCGTCATTTCGGCGAGGACGCGATCGTCCGTCACCGTGGCGAGGGCGGAGCGGTCCGGCACGGCCGGCAGCAGGCTCGCGAGCACCGCCTCGCCGCCCTTGCGGCGCGCGGCGCGGGCGCGGATCGTCTCGAATGCGGTCATGGTTTCCCCCTCGGGCGTCTCATCCCACGCCGAAAGGCCGGGGCGTGGCAAGAGCCGCGGAGCGAAGGGGCTGGATGGCCCCACCCGCTCACGCCGTCCTCGTCACGCCCCCGCCGGCAGCGCGTAGGGGCTCTTGTCGCGGGCGATGAAGGACCCCGCCCCCATGGCGCCGACGACCTTGCCGTCGTCCACCACGGTCCTGCCCTTGGCGATGGTCATCACCGGCCAGCCGGTGACGGCGAAGCCTTCCCACGGCGTGTAGTCCGACCCGTGGTGCAGGATCTCCTGGCGGATCGTCTCCTTCCGGTTCGGGTCCCAGAGCACGATGTCGGCATCCGCCCCCACCGCGATCGTGCCCTTTTTCGGGTAGAGGCCGTAGAGCTTGGCGTGGTTGGTCGAGGTCAGCGCCACGAACTCGTTCATGGTGATGCGGCCCTTGGACACCCCTTCCGACCAGAGCACCGGCATGCGCGTCTCCACGCCCGGCAGGCCGTTCGGCACCCACTTGAAGGAGGTGCGGCCCTTCTCGTTCAGCTTGCCGCGCGGGCTGTCGTAGAAGAACGGGCAATGGTCGGAGGAGAAGGTCTGGAACACGCCCTGTTTCAGCCCTTCCCAGATGGCCTTCTGGCTGTCGGTGTCGCGCGGCGGCGGCGAGCAGACATATTTGGCGCCCGACATGTCCATGTTCAGGCCCTTCATGTCGTCCTCGGTCAGGGTGATGTATTGCGGGCAGGTCTCGGCATAGACCTTGAGGCCGCGCTGGCGGGCCCAGCGGATCTGCTCCATCGCCTCGCGGCCGGAGACGTGGACGATCATGATCGGCACGTCGAGCAGTTCGGCATGGCTGATGGCGCGGTGGGTGGCCTCCCGCTCGATCACCTGGGGGCGCGACGGGCCGTGATAATAGGGCGCGGTCTTGCCGGCCGCCTCCAGCCGCTCGGTCAGGAACTTGATGTTGTCGTAGCCCTCGGCATGAACCATGACGAGCGCCTGCTCGCGACGCGCCACGTCGAAGACCTCCAGCAACTGGCGGTCGGAGAGCACGAGGTCGTCGTAGGTCATGAAGACCTTGAACGAGGTGCAGCCGTCGGCGAAGAGCGCGGGAAGCTCCTGGTTCAAGACGGTCGGCGTCGGGTCGGACACCACGAGGTGGAAGCCGTAGTCGATATAGGCCTTGCCCTCGGCCTTCCTGTGATAGTCGCTGACGCAGGCGCGCAGGCTCTCGCCCTTCACCTGCATGGCGAAGGGGATGATGGTGGTGTTGCCGCCGGCCGCCGCCGAGCGCGTACCGCTCTCGAAACCGTCGGCCATGGTCACGTCCGGGCCGGAGGGCTGGTCGAGATGGACGTGGCTGTCGATGCCGCCGGGCATGACGATGAGGCCCGAGGCATCGATTGTCCGGGCCGCCTCGGTGATGGTTTCGGCGAGCAGGGCCACCTTGCCGTTCTTGATGCCGACGTCGCAGCGGATCGTGTCGGAGGCCGTGACGACGGTGCCGCCGCGGATGGCGAGGTCGATATCGAGCATGAGACGGGTCCCCGGAAGGTCTCGGTTGCGGCGCTGGGCGCAGCGACCGAGGCACCGCATTTTCCGCCGTCCGTCAAGCCCGCGGACCCGTCGCTCCTTGCCCGCGCGAACCGCATGCTGCGGCGCGAAGAATCGCCCCCTGCACCGGCGCAGGTTAACTCAGGGTTAACCTTTCTCCTTTATCAAGGAAATCGTTCAGTTCGCTGGACGCGAGTGGCTCCTGTCCACTCTGTTTGACGCCTCCCTGTATTCCACTTCAAGGCCGCCTCCGGGCGGCCTTTTTTTGTCCGCGCACCGGCCGCCGATACAGGCCGCCTTGGCAGCGCCGCGATTTCGTCGTCTGATGACCTCGAGGCCATCCGGCTGTCCCGTCGCGGGACGGCCCGGGCTGGCACCGCCCTTGCTGCATCGAGCCGAGAGCTGCCTGCCGTCCTCCCGTTTACCTTTCCTTAAGCAAAAGCTTTACAGGAGCGCGGGTACGGCGGCACACACGGGTCCTGAGGGAGTTGTTGCGTGATGTCGCATGAGAGCGTTCCGTCCATGGCCGAGCCGACAGTCGCCTTCGGGGCGCGCCTCGCCAGTTCCCCCGCCTTCAAGGACCTGTTCCGCGACGGTATGAGCCTCGTGGAGGAGACGGCCGCCTATCTCGACGGCCCCGGCCGCGAGGAGAGCCGCGCCCTCGACCGCGGGCCGGCCCTCGCCTACGCCACCGAGAGCATGCGCCTGACCACCCGCCTGATGCAGCTCGCCTCCTGGCTGCTGCTGCAGCGCGCGGTCAACGAGGGCGAACTCACCCAGGAACAGGCGGCGCAGGAAAAGTCCAAGGTGCGCCTGTCCTCCGTCGGCGCGCCGACCCCGGCCTCCATCATCGACGAACTGCCGCCCTCGCTCGGCGTGCTGATCGGCAAGGCCATGCGGCTGCAGGAGCGCATCGTCCACATGGACCGGGTGCTGTTCTCGCAGCAGGCGGCCGAGGCCGAGGCCCAGGTCAACCCCATTTCCGGCCAGATCGACCTTCTGGCGAGCGCTTTCGGCATCCGTCGCTGATCACCGGTCCGGCACGCTGGATTTCAGCGTGCCGCCCGCCTATAAGTCGCGCCGACCTGTAGCCGGCGCTCTGCGCGGCGCGCTTTTCGACTGCGCCCCCGACACCGGCTGACCACCGCCGAGAGGGGCATATGGCCGGGCATTCACAGTTCAAGAACATCATGCACCGCAAGGGCCGCCAGGATGCGGCCCGTTCGAAGCTGTTCGGCAAGCTGGCGCGCGAAATCACCGTGGCGGCCAAGATGGGCCAGCCGGACCCGGCCATGAACCCGCGCCTGCGCGCCGCCATTCTCGCGGCCCGCGCCGAGAACATGACCAAGGACACGATCCAGCGGGCGATCAACAAGGCCACCGCCGGCGACGGCGAGAACTACGACGAGATCCGCTACGAGGGCTATGGGCCCGGCGGCGTCGCCGTCATCGTCGAAGCGCTGACCGACAACCGCAACCGTACCGCCTCGGAGGTGCGCTCCTACTTCACCAAGTCCGGCGGCAACCTCGCCGAGACCGGCGCCGTCTCCTTCATGTTCGACCGGGTCGGCACCATCGAGTTCGCCGCCGACAAGGCCTCCGCCGACGACATGCTGGAAGCCGCCATCGAGGCCGGCGCCGAAGACGTCGTCTCCTCCGAGACCGGTCACGAGATCACCACCGCCGCCGACGCCCTCGCCGAGGTGGCGAAGGCCCTCGAGGCGAAGTTCGGCGAACCGAACAAGACCGCGCTCACCTGGAAGCCGCAGACCGCCGTCGCCGTCGACGACGAGACCGGCGAGAAGCTGCTGCGCCTGATGGACAATCTCGACGAGAACGACGACGTGCAGAACGTCTATTCGAACTTCGAGCTGTCCGAGGCGCTCATGGCGAAGATGGCCGGCTGACGGTCCTTCGGCCGGCGGCCTGCTCCGCCGCCGGCTCAACCCGCGATACCCCGCGTAAACCCTTACAATTCGTTTCAGTTGCCGTTCATATCGGAACGGTACTATTCGACCAGTCCATGCGCCGCAGGAGACCCTGCCGGGCCGGACGGAGGGGTTTGACATGGTCAAGCAATTTGCGGCGGCAGCGGCCGCCATCCTGTGTCTGACGGCGACAGCGTCGGCACAGTCGCCCGGCAATGCCGTGGTCTTCGCCATCTTCGAGAATCCGGAGCCGCATCACGGCTGCATCGTCAGCGAGCGCAACCGCGACGGCGGTTACGACAATCTCGTTCTGGGGCGCTGCGACAGCCCGGCTGCGCAATTCGTCTTCGACGAGCGGGCGAAACGCATCAGGCCGGCCGCGCGGCCGAACCTGTGCGTGGGTGATACGACAGGGGCGGGCGATGCGCCCTTCGACGCCATCCTGCGCGACTGCACGCCCGACGGCGTAGGCCAGTTCTACACCTACAACCGTGGCCGCCGGCTGATCGTGGCACTCACCGAGGACAACCGCGAGGAGCGCGACGGCTACTGCCTCTATGTCGGTCCGCAGCGCGGCCGGCGCACGGCCATCCTCGCCGAGCCCTGCCACCACCGCCGTCCGCGTGCCGCGCAGACGGCCTTCTTCATCACGCCGGCCAGTGCGGTCGGTGCTGCCGGCGCGGGCGCACCCGCATCGCCGCCTCCCCCGGCCGCACCCATGGCGTCCGACCCGCGTCCGCCGCAGGCGGCTCCGGCGTCCGGCCAGCTGACGCGCACGCCCTGGGGCCGGTCCGGCCCATGGACCATCGACGCCTCTTCGACGCCCGCCGGCTTCAGCACCTGCCGGGCCGTGCGGCAGAGCGACAGCGGCGAGATCCGCATCGGTCTCAACGCCCAGCTCGACATGACCATGTCGACCCCGGCCGACCGCGCCACGGCTCCTCCCGGAACCCGGGCCAACGTCGTGCTCCGCGCCGGCCGCGACCGGGAGACCGTGCCGGGCTCGGTCAATTCCGAGGGCCGGCTCGCCTTCACTGTCCCGCCGCCCATCGGCCGGACCATGGTCGAGACGAACTTGCGCGAGATGTTCGTCGAGGGCCCCGACGGCATGTCGGTGGTGCCGATCGCCGGATTCCGTGGACTCTGGGACGAGCTCAACGCCTGCGTCAGCGCGCAGGGGCGCCGCTGAGCCTCGCCTAGCGCAGCAGCCTGTCGAGCAGCGGCAGGCTGGTGAGCGCCGCGGTCGCGATCACCGCGAAGGCGACGGGGCGGAACATCCGGGGGTCGGCCCGCTCGAACAGCAGCGAGCCGATCCCGATGCCGACGCCGTAGGGAATGATGGTCCAGGCGGCGGCGCGGAACACTTCGGGCGTATAGATGCCGGCGAGCGCCAGCAGGGTGATGGAAATCACCGAGGCTGGCACGAAGAAGGCGACGGAGGAGCCGCGCACCCCGGCATTGTGGCTCGGCCCCGCCAGCCAGAACAGCGACAGCACCATGCCGCCGAGACTGGCGAGCCCGGAGATGAGCCCGGAGGCGAGACCCGTGCCGAGCGTGGCGGGCAGGCCCGGCGAACGCTCGATGCGACCGATGGTCAGAAGCAGCGTCAGCACCAGCACGATGGAGAGCGAGGTGACCCAGCGCACCGGCGTCGGATCGATGGTGACGAGCAGCCAGACGCCCAGCGGCAGGCCCACCACATAGCCGACGAAGAGCGGCCCGATCTCGCCCCAGCGGGCATGGCGCCAGGTCGAGCGGATCATGGCGAGCTGCATCACCGCGTCGATGATCGACATGATGCCGATGGCGGCCTTGGGGCCGAGATAGGCGCCGGCGACCGGCATGAAGATCATGGCCGAGCCGAAGCCGGTATAGCCGCGCACCGTGCCGGCGAAGAAGGCGGCGACGACGACGGCGATCGGCGGCGGCGAGCCGAGGGCGGCGAGGAGGTCCAAGGGGGGCGGCCTTCGAGCGTTTCCGGGGTTTTCACGTCGCTTACGGGGAATTCACCTGTTCAGGAACCGGCGCCCGCGCGGGTCTCGCCTGCAGATGGGCTAGATTGCCGCCATGAACGGCACGATTCGCATTCTGGGCATCGATCCCGGCCTCCGCCGCACCGGCTGGGGCGTGATCGACGTGACCGGCAACCGCCTCGCCTTCGTCGCCTGCGGCACGGTGACGTCCGACGACAAGGCGGAGCTCGGTCCCCGTCTCGCCCAGTTGCACCGGGGGATCTCCGACGTGCTCGCCGCATGGTCGCCCGACGAGGCGGCGGTCGAGCAGACCTTCGTCAACAAGGACGCGGGCGCGACCCTGAAGCTCGGCCAGGCCCGCGGCATCGCCATGGTGGTGCCGGCCCTGGCGGGCATACCGGTCGCCGAATACGAGCCCAACAAGGTCAAGAAGTCGGTCGTCGGCGCCGGTCACGCCGAGAAGAACCAGATCCACATGATGATCGGCATCCTGCTGCCGAAGGCCGACCCGAAGACGATGGACGCCGCCGACGCCCTCGCCATCGCCATCACCCACGCCCATCACCGCAGCGCCGTCGGGCGGCGCTGAGGCGCCTCACACCGTCAGCACGATCTTGCCGACATGGGTGCTGCCTTCCATGCGGGCATGGGCCTTGGAGGCCTCGGCCAGCGGATAGGTCGAATCCATCACCACCTTGACCTTGCCGCTCTCCAGCAGCGGCCAGACCTTTTCTCTCAGCGCGTCCGCCAGCGCCGCCTTGAAGGCGATGTCGCGGATGCGCAGGGTCGAGCCGGTGAAGGTGACGCGCTTCAGCATGATCCAGCGGATGTCGGCCTTGATCTCCGAGCCGTGCAGGAAGGCGATCTGCACGATGCGCCCGTCGGCGGCGACGCAGTCGAGGTTCTTCTGCACGTAGTCGCCGCCCACCATGTCGAGGATCAGCTGCGCGCCGCGCTTGCCCGTGATCTCGTTCACCGCCGCGGTGAAGTCGGTGGTGCGGTAGTTGATGGCGTGGTCGGCGCCGAGCGCCTTGGCGGCGGCGCATTTCTCGTCCGAGCCCGCCGTGGTGATGACGGTGGCGCCGAAGGCCTTGGCGAGCTGGATGGCGGTGACGCCGATGCCCGACGTGCCGCCGTGGATGAGGATGGTCTCGCCGGATTGCAGGCCGCCCCGGTCGAAGACGTTGGACCAGACGGTGAAGAAGGTCTCGGGGATGCCCGCCGCCTCGACCATGGAGAGGCCCTTCGGCACGGGCAGCGCGTTGCTCTCGTGCACCACGGCATATTCGGCATAGCCGCCGCCGGCGACGAGGGCGCAGACCTTGTCGCCAACCTTGAAGCGCGTCACGCCGTCGCCGAGCGCGACCACCTCGCCGGAGAATTCGAGGCCGGGAATGTCCGAGGCGCCCTTCGGCGGCGGATAGCCGCCGGAGCGCTGCAGCACGTCCGGCCGGTTGACGCCGGCCGCCGCGATCTTCACCAGCACCTCGCCGGACCCAGGTGTCGGCACCGGCCGCGTCTGCGGCACGAGAGCGTCAGGGCCGCCCGGAACGGGGATGGCGATGGCGGTCATGGTCGGGGGGAGTGCGGTCATCGGGGTGTCCGGTTTCGACAGCGGGGGGTGAGACGGTGTAGCCTCTGGCCAGGTCCAATGCCAGTCCGCGAGGAGGACGCCACCATGTTCGACGACGACCTGAAGCCGCGGCCGAAGCCGCCCGCCCATGTCCTGGGACAGGACCTCTCGGCCCTCTCGGTCCATGAACTGGCCGAGCGCATCGCGCTCCTCAAGATCGAGATCGCTCGCCTGGAGATGGATATGGGCGTCAAGGAAGCGAGCAAGTCGGCCGCCGCCAGCGTCTTCAAGTTCTGATCAGGCGCGAGAGGCGCGCGGCAGGCCGTCCTCGCCAAGCGCCACCCGCACGCGGTCGCCGATGGAAATCCCAGCCTCCGCCCGGCACATGATGCGCGGCCCCTCGTCCAGCGTCACCAGGGCGATGCCGTAGCCGCCGGGGACGTCGAGTTCGGGGAGCGGCGCCCGCAGCACCGTCGTCACCGACCAGACCGTGCCCCCTCCCCCCGCCTCGGCTTCAGCCACCGATGAGGAGCCGCAGGCCGGGCAGGCCGCCCGCCGAAACTGCCAGGAGCGGCCGCAGGCGCCGCAGGACTGGATGGCCACGCCGCTCATGCCGTCCGCTCCAGCACGAAGCCGGCATGGCTGGAGAAGACGCCGCCGTCGGCGTGGCAATAGGCGAGCGGCGCGTCGGCCACCTGCCGTTCGCCCGCCTCGCCGCGCATCTGCCGGACGACCTCCACCACATGGGCGAGGAAGCCGGCGACGCCGGGATGGCCGTAGGACATCAGCCCGCCGTGGAGATTGAGCGGATAGCGCCCCTCGCGGGAGAACCGCCCGTCGTGGGCCGCCGGCCCCGCCCGTCCCGGAGCGGCGAAGCCGAGCGCCTCGAGGAAGACGGCAAGCGTGGCGGTGAAACTGTCGTAGAGGCCGAGAAGCCGCATGTCGGCCGCACTCCGGCCGGCGGTGTCGAAAGCCTGGGCGGCCGCCAGCTTCGCCCCGAGGCCGAGGTCGTCGGGCATTTCCGAGACGTGCTGGTGGGTATGGGCCTCGCCCCAGCCGGCGATCCGGATCGCCGCCCCTTGCAGCGGTTCCGCGGAGACGATCACCGCGGCAGCGCCGTCCGAGATCGGGCAGCAGTCGAGGAATTTCAGCGGCGTGGCGATCGGCTTCGAGGCCATGACGTCGGCGACCGTGATCGGCTTCGTCAGTTGGGCGCCGGGATGGGCCGCCGCATGGCGGCGCATTAGCACGGCGAGTTCGGCGAGGTCCGCCTCGCTCGCCCCCGTCTCGTGCAGGTGGCGCGCCGCCACCAGCGCGTAATAGGCGGGAATCGAGGCACCCAGCGGCACCTCGTGGACGGGATGGCCGACGCCCGCCAGCGTCTTCACCGCATCATCCCGGCTCTGTCCCGTGAGCCGGTTCTCGCCCCCCACGACCAGCACGTGCCGGCAGGCGCCGGCCGCAATGAGGTGGCGGGCGAGGATGATGCCGACCGCACCCGTCGCCCCGCCCACCTGCGCCTGATGGGCATGGCGCGGGCGAATGGCGAGCCGCTCGGCCATGACCGTACCCATCATCAGGTGCGGATAGGTCGTCGCATAGCCGGAGACGAGACCGTCGACCGCCTCGCGCGGCAGACCGGCATCGGCGAGCGCCGACAGCGCCGCTTCCTCCATGAGGTCGACCGGGCCGCGGCCGGGATGCTTGCCGAAGGGGGTGACGGCGACGCCGGTGAGATGAGCCATTCGCCGCCGCCGGATCAGGCGGGCTCGGCTTCCAGCACGATGCGGCCGGCGACCTTGCCGGCTTCCAGATCGTGCAGCGCCTCGTTCACCTGGCTCATCGGCCGGGTCTCGATCGGGATGGCGGGGAGCTTCACCTTGCGGACGAGGGCGACGAACTCCTTCAGCTCCTTCAGCGAGCCGACATAGGAGCCGCGGATGGAGATGGCGCGCATCGGGATGAAGGGCAGCGGATAGCGCAGCTCGCCGCCGAACAGCCCGACGATGACGAGCTGGCCGCCCTTACGCAGGCCGTTGATGGCGAGGCTGGTCGTACCCTCCGCCCCGACGAAGTCGAGCGCCGCGGCGAGCTTGCCCTCGGCGAAGTCGGCGAGCTGCTTCGCCGCGTCCGGCGCGTTCGGATCGAGGGTCGCGGCGACGCCGATCTGCTCGGCGATCTTCCGCTTCTCCGGTGAGGGATCGACCGCGATGACTGGCCCCATGCCGAGCGCCTTCAGGAGCTGCAGCGCCGTCTGGCCGAGGCCGCCGATGCCGAAGACGGCGATCTTCTCACCCTCCCGGTGCGGACGGATCTTGTTGACGGCGCTGAACACCGTCACGCCGGAACAGGCATAGGTGGCGGCCAGCGCCGGATCGAGATCCTCGACGTCCACGAGGAACTCCTCGTCGCGCACCAGCACGTGCTCGGCGAAGCCGCCGCGCGCCTGCACGCCGAGGAACTGCGGCTGGGCGCAGAGGTTCTCGTCACCCGACTTGCAGAGCGGGCACTGGCCGCAGCCGATCCAGGTGTGGAGGAGGCGCCGGTCGCCCGGCTTCACCGTGGTGACCTCGGGTCCGACCGCCTCCACCGTGCCGAGAATCTCGTGGCCGAGGGTCAGCGGCAACTTCAGGCCGCGGTCCGACAGGTTCAGCGAGCGGCCGCCGCCGAGGTTGTACTTGCCCTCGCGGATGTGGATGTCCGAATGGCAGACGCCGCAATGGCTGACCTTCATCAGCACCTCGCGGCCCTTTGGCTCGGGGCGCGCCTCCTCCGTCAGCACCAGCGGATCGCAGGAGACGTTGAGGCGCCAGGAATGCGTGGTGCGGGCCGGCGAGAAACTGTCCATGGCGTGTCCTCGGATGCTGTGCGCGCCCGTTGGTTCGGGCGCCGCGATGCGCGAACGCTACCATGCGAGGACGGGCTGTAAATGTGCCGAAGGGCCGAGACGGCCCTGCGCGGGGCTCAGGCCTTGGGCGTCGGGATGATGCTCACATGGGCGGCGACCACCCGCCACCCCTCGGGCATGCGCGCCCAGGTCTGCATCTGCCGGCCGATCTTCTCCGGCCCCATGGCCTCGCGGTGGAACAGCGTCGAGGCGGTGGCCATGTCCTGCCCATAGGTGGTGATGACCGTCCGCTCGATCCGCCGTTCAAGTCCCACCGGCGAGCGGGCCGAGCGGAAGGCGGCGATCTCGCCGTAGCCGTAGAGGTTCTCGCCGATCCCGTAGCGGATCGTGTGCTCGGAGTTCCAGAACAGCGCGTCGAGGGTCGCCACGTCGTTCGTGGTCAGCGCCTTCTCATAGGCGGCGAAGGCGGCGCTAACTTCCGCGTGGACGGCAGGGTCGTTGATGATCACGGCAGGTCTCCCGGACGGGTGCCGCGATCAGGGGAGCGCCCCGGCGGCGGTGATGTGAGCGATGACGATGCCGCCCGACGGATCGGCGGCGGCGACGATGGCGGCCACAGCGCAGGCCGTGAGAAGGGTCGTGGTGAAAAGCAGGATGCGAGGCATAGAATGCTCCCCGGAACTGCGGGATGAACCCGCCGCCCCGCCATCCGGTCCCGCCCTGCCTCGCCGTTCCGGACAATTGTCGGCGTCATGGTGAACGAGACGTAACGCTTTTTCATCGCTCAGCCGAGGGCCGCGACCCGGGACGAGACGAGCCCGGCCCGCTCCAGATGGCCGGCGACCCGCACCGCGATGTCCTCCCGCCAGGCTGGGGCGATGATCTGCACGCCGATGGGCAGGGCCTCGCCCGCGGTCCACACCGGCACGCTCATCACCGGCAGGCCGATGAAGGAGAAGGGCTGGGTGAAGAGGCCGAGATTGGCGCGCACCGGCACCGTCTGCCCGTCGAGGGTGAAGGTCTTCTGTCCGAGCGAAGGGGCGCGCACCGGTGTCGCCGGGGCGATGATCACGTCGACCTCGCGGAACAGCGCCCGCATGGCGTCGCGATACTTCCGCCGCACCCGATGCGCCGTGGCCACGTGCGCCGCCGGCAGCAGCGCCCCGGCCATCAGCCGGTCACGGGTGTCGGGGTCGAAATCGGCCGCCCGCGTGCGCAGGCGTTCGAGGTGCAGCGCCCCGCCCTCCGAGCAGGTCATGACGAAGGCAGCGGCCCGTGCCGCCTCGACGAAGGGGATCTCGACCGTGCCGGCGCCGAGGGCCTTCGCAACCTTCGCCGTGGCACTGCGGGCGGCATCCTCCTGCATCCTGTCGAAATAGCCGACGGCGCGGGCGATCCGGAGGCCGCCAATGCCGGCATCGACCTCCGGAGTCAGCGCAGGCGCCGGCCGGTCCTGCGAGACCGGGTCGTCGGGATCGTGCCCGCGCATGGCGTCGTAGAAGGCGGCGCAGTCGGCGGTGGAGCGCGCCAGCGGCCCCAGGTGGTCGAGGCTGGTCACGAAGGGAAAGGAGCGCGCCCGCGACAGCCGCCCGAAGGTCGGCTTCAGCCCGAACAGGCCGCAGAGCGAGGACGGCACGCGGATCGAGCCGTTGGTGTCGGAGCCGAGCGTCACCGGCACGAAGCCGGCCGCCGACGCCGCACCCGATCCGCCCGAGGAGCCGCCGGTCATGCGGGTCAGGTCGTGCGGGTTGCGCGAGGGGCCGTCATGGGCGTTCTCGCCGGTGAAGTCATAGGCGTACTCGCCCATGTTGAGGGCACCGAGCAGCACGGCGTCCGCCGCCGACAGCCTCTCGATCAGCGCCGCGTCGCGCGCCGCGGGTGCATGGTCGCGATTGATCTTCGCGCCCGCCAGCGTCGGCAGGCCCGCCACGTCGAAGAGGTTCTTCACCGCATAGGGCACGCCGGCGAGCGACCCGAGCGGCGCCCCTCCCCGCCGCTTGGCGTCCACGGCGTCGGCTGTCGCCAGAGCCCTCTCGGCGGTGACGGCCGTGAAGGCACCCACCTTGCCGTCATGGGCCGCGATGCGCGCGAGATGGGCCTCGGCGACGGCGCGGGCGGTGAAGGCGCCGCTGCGCACGCCTCGAGCGAGGGCGGCGGCGGTGAGCTGCGTCAGGTCACTCATCTCAGGCCTCGAAGACCGCGGCCGGCTCGTCGTGGTCGTCGAGCGGCACGCTCTCCGCGACCCTGACGAGCCGCATCGCGATCTGCAGGTTGAGGATCACGCCGGGCCGGTAGTCCGGCGCGACGGTGAGGCCGACCAGCGGCGCCATGGCGTCGATGAGCGCGCCCGCGGCCTCCGTCGTGAGTTCCTCGGCTGGCATGGTCCCCCTCCCTGCAAGCGCCGCCGCCAGCGCTGCCCGAAAAACAGGCAGAACCGGCCGCCGAAGCGGTTGTTGCATACGGAGGAGCAAGTCCGGGGCCAGAACCCCGGCGGCTCAGCTGCCGCGATAGAGCAGGCGAGCCCGGATCGTGCCGGGAAGCTCGCGGATCTGCTCGAGCACCGCCTCGGCATCGGCCACAGCCCCGTCGGCGTCCAGCACGACGTAACCGATCTCGCCGTCGGTCTGGTAATACTGGGCGGCGATGTTGATGGAGCGGCCGGCGAAGACGTCGTTGAGGCGCCTGAGCTCGCCCGGCAGGTTGCGCTGGACCTGGATGAAGCGCGTGCCGGCGGGCCGCACGGGAAGCTGCACCTGCGGGAAGTTCACCGCCCCCCAGGTCGAGCCGACGTCGGAATACTCGATGAACTTGCGCGACACCTCGGCGCCGATGCGCTCCTGTGCCTCCTCCGTCGAGCCGCCGACATGCGGGGTGAGGATGACGTTGTCGAGGCCCTGCAGCGGCGAGACGAAGGGCTCGGCGTTGGAGGAGGGCTCGACGGGGAAGACGTCCACCGCCGCGCCGCGCAGATGGCCCGACTTCAGCGCCTCGGCGAGGGCCTGGAGGTCGAGGATCGTGCCGCGCGCATTGTTGATGAGATAGGCGCCCTTCTTCATGGCGGCGATCTCGCGCGCCCCGATCATGCCCTGGGTGGCCGGCGTCTCCGGCAGGTGCAGCGACACGACGTCGGCGCGTCCGAGCAGGTCGAGGAGGTCGTCGGCGGGCTCCACGTTGCCGTGGCGCAGCTTGTCGGTGTGGTCGAAATAGATGACGCGCATGCCCATGGCTTCCGCCAGCACGGCGAGCTGCGAGCCGATATTGCCGTAGCCGACGATGCCGAGGGTCTTGCCGCGAATCTCGTAGCTGTCGATGGCGGACTTGTCCCAGGCGCCCTCGTGCGCCTTGGTCGACTTCGGGAAGATGCGGCGCAGCAGCATGACGATCTCGGCGATGGTCAGCTCCGCCACCGAGCGCGTGTTGGAGAAGGGCGCGTTGAACACGGGCACGCCGGCGCGGTTCGCCGCGACGAGGTCCACCTGGTTGGTGCCGACCGAGAAACAGCCGATGGCGATGAGGCGATCGGCGGCGGCGAGGATCTCGGGCGTGATCTGGGTACGCGAGCGGATGCCGAGCAGATGGACGCCGCGGATCGCCTTGGTCAGGGCCGGCCCGTCGAGCGCCTTCGGCAGGCGCTGGATGTTGGTGTAGCCCGCCTGTTCCAGCACGCCCACCGCCGTGTCCGAGATCCCTTCCAGCAGCAGGATCTTGATGCGGTTCTTCGACAGCGACAGGGCGGTCCGGCGCGCGGCGCCCGACGTGGCGGATTTCGAGCTGGTGGGCATGGGCGATTCCGTGCGACCTCAGAGGCCGCCAGCGCATGACAGGTCGGCGCGGCGCGGGCAAGGGCGGGGCGCCATCACAAGGTCGGGACCGCGCAGGCGCAGGCTCCGGCAACAAGACCGGGAGCCGCCGCGGCGGCCCCCGAGGGAACCCGTCAGCGGGTCCGGTCGATCATCTGGGTGAGGGTGTCGTGGGTGCGCTTCAGCTCCACGATCGCCTCCTCGATCTCGCGCTTCTGCTGCTCGAGATGGGCGATCTGCTCCATGCACTTCTCGCGCGAGAGCTTGAGCTGCTGGTCGGGGCCGGCGTCGTTGCGCTCGTGGGCCTCCACCATCTCGGCGATCTCGGCGAGGGTGAAGCCGAGGCGCTTGCCCTTCAGGATGAGCTGCAGCCGCACGCGGTCCGCGGCGCTGTAGAGGCGAGCCAGCCCCTCGCGGCGCGGCGAGAGAAGGCCCTTGTCTTCGTAAAATCTGAGGGCACGAAGCGTGACGTCGAACTCGCGAGCCAGATCGCCGATCGTGTAGACCGCCGGGCCAGCCTTGGCGGCCTCGGCATCGTCCTCGATCCAAAAGACGTCATCGTCATTCTTGCGAGTCATAAATGCCTTCCGTTCCATATTCTGCTCCATCCTCGCTCGGGAGGAAACCTCATTCGTGGATGGGACATCCATTATCGGAAATTGCGCGCGTGAGGCGAGAGTGCGTGACATACCGATCTGTTACTTACCGTTAGGACAGGGCCACACCTGCCCCCCAGCAACACCTATAATCGCTTACCAGCAGTTTAACAGTTAACGCCCGGACGGCTCCGCGAACAAAAAAACGCGCCGTTAACCCCCCATTTACCATGAAGGCCAAGATTGCGGGACGGGACTGTTCGTCCGGCGCTTCGAGGATTCGCGTCGGAGGATGCCCCGACCGCGACCGTCCGTCCAGCGATGGATGGTTGCGGCCCCATGTGGCCAAGCGTGTGGATCCGTCATGCGACACACCGTTCCCTGGAGCGTCAAGGGCGTCGATCAGGACGCGAGGGAGGCCGCGAAGGAAGCGGCCCGCCGCTCCGGCATGTCGCTCGGCGAATGGCTCAACAGCGCCATCGCCGAACAGGCCGCCGAGGCTGCGGCCGCAGCCCAGGTCGATACGGGCCTGTCCACCGTCACGCGCCGCCTGGAGTCCATTTCCCAGCGTCTCGACGCGGTCACCCGCCGTGAATCCGAGACCGCCATTCCCAAAACTCCGCCCGCCCGCGGCGACAACAGCGACATCGTCCGCGCTCTCGACGCGGTCGCGCGGCTCGCCGAGATCTCCGAGCGGCGCTCCGCCGCCGCCATCGAGGCCGTCGAGCGGCTGGGCAGCGCCCGCGCCGTTCCCGCCCCGGCGCCGCCGCCGCGTGCAGCCCTGGCCCAGCCCGCCGAACGGTCCGACCACACCGCCGAACTTGACGCGATCGCCCGCTCGATCCGCAATCTGGACATGCCTGCCCCGCGCCATTCCGAGGCGACCGCAGGTATGATGATGCCTCCGCGCTCGTTTCGCGGCGATATCGAGTCCGCCGTCGCAGAGATCGCCGCGCGTCAGAAGGTCCTCGCCGGCGGCGAGCGGGAGGCTCCCGCCCGGGCGACGGCGCCCGTCGGTCCGGCCGAAGCGCCGCCCATGGCCGGCATGTCGCCCGACATGGCCCCCATCGCCGCCCGCCTCGACGCCCTGTCCCGGCAGATCGAACAGGTCCTGGGCCAGCCGCGGCCGCAGCCGCCCCGCCCCTCGGAAACCAACGCCCTCGCCGGCGAGATCGGCCGGCTGAGCAAGCGCATCGACGCCATGTCAGCCGCGCCAGCCGACGGGCTGCACGACGAGATCAAGTCCCTCTCCGGCCGCGTCGAGCAGATGCGGCGCGAATTCGCCGAGCGCGAGACCGGCCAGTACGACCGCGCCGTCGCCGAGCTGCGCTCGGACATCGCCGCCATCGCCGACCAGCTCTCCGACCTCGCGCCGCGCCGCGCCGTCGCCTCCCTCGAGGCCGAGGTGCAAGGGCTCGGCGCGCGCCTCGACGCCGCCCGCGCCCAGGGCCTTGCAGCCGAGCCGCTGGAGACCCTGGTCCAGGAGTTCGAACAGGCCCTCGCCCGGCTGATGCCGGCGGAAGGCATCGCCGAGGAGCTGAAGGCGCTGTCGATGCGCGTCGACAGCCTGGCGACCCGCGGCCTCAGCAGCGGCGTCATCGAGACCCTCGCCGCCGAGACGAGCGCCATCCGCGCCATGCTCGCCGACACCGTGTCGCGCGACGCCATCGACGCGCTCGGCGACCAGATCGCCGCCCTCGGGCGCCGCATCGATGAACTCGCCGATCAGCGCCGCCCGGGCAGCGACGTCGAGGCCATCACCTCCGCCATCGAGGCGCGCATCGAGGAGATCGCCGAGCGCCTCGCCGCGGCTCCCCGGCCGGCCACCGCCGCCTCCAATCCCCAGCTCGAAGAGGCCCTGCGCCGCCTCGCCGACAAGCTCGAGGACAGCCACGCCCGTCCCGAGGACCCGAAGGCCCTGGCCGAGATCGAGCGGCACATCCTCTCCCTCGCTGCCAAGATCGATGCCGCCGACGGCCGCTTCGCCCAGCTCGGCACCATCGAGCGCGGCCTCTCCGACCTCTTCGTGCAGATGGAGGAAATGCGCGCCGGTGCCATCGAGGCCGCCGAACAGGCGGCGCGCAGGGCACTGGCCACGGCCCCCGCCAGCGGCTCGGACGAGGAGATCGAGGCGCTCCGCCGCGAGATCGCGGAGGTCCGCAAGGCGCGGCTCGCCCCCGATCCACGGGGCGCAGAGACGGTCGACGCCGTCCAGCAGACCTTCGAACGCGTGGCGCGGCGCATCGCCGAGATCGAGCCGGCCGAGACCCCGATGGCGCCCTCGCCGCCGCTCGCCCCGGTCGCCGCCGAACCCGCCATCGCCCGTCCCAAGGCAGCCGCCACCGTGGTCGCGGAACGATCCGCCGCGCCCGTGTCCCGCCAGGCGGCGCCGAGCCGCCCGCCCGGCAGCGTCGACCTGCCGCTGGAGCCGGGATCCGGCGCCCCCCGCGTGCGCCCGCCCGCCCCCGGCGCCGCCCCCGCGGGTGGCAGCAAGACCGATTTCATCGCCGCCGCCCGTCGCGCCGCCCGCGCCGCCGCCGTCGATCCGGCATTGCGCCCCGAGCCCGAGGAGCCCGCAAAGGCCGGTTTCTTCGCGAGGTTCCGCGGTGCGCCCAAGCCCCAGGGCGAGGTCGAGTTGCCTGCCCCCGAGGCGAAGAAGCCCCGCTGGCGCAGCAAGGCCGTGAGCCAGGAGGCCGCGCCCCCCGTCGCCGCGCCGGAGCCGGTCGTCATGACCCCCGACGGGCCGGAGGCGGAGGCCAGGCCGGTCGTCTCCGTCAACCGCAAGACCATCCTGATGGGTATCGCCGCCGCCCTGCTGGTGCTCGCCGCCGGCATCGCCACCATGCCGAAGATCCGCAGCCTGATGGACGCGACCGGCACCCCGCGCGCGGCGGCGCCCGCGGCCTCGATCGAGGCTCCGGCGGCGGCGCCTATCGCCGCCACCCCGGCCGCCGCCCCGGGCGCGAGCTTCGCGCCGGCCTCCACCAGTTCCACACCCGCCGAGCTGACGCCGCCGACCGCCACGCCTGCGGCGACCGATCCGGCCCCCGCCGAGCCCGAGGGCGACACCTCCGCCCCCGAGACGACCGGCTCCGTCACCGCCGCCCGCACCCCGCCCCCCGGCATGACCGTGTCACCCTCGGGCTGGCAGCCGGTGGACACGCGCACCGGCCGCGCCCTCACCCTGCCCGCCCCCCTGAAGGCCGCCGCCGAAGCCGGCGATCCGCTCGCCGCCTATGAAATGGGCACCCGCCACCTCGAGGGTCGCGGCGTCGCCGTCAGCGCGGCGGAAGCGGCCAAGTGGTACCAGCGCGCCGCCGATGCCGGCGTCGTGCCGGCCCAGTACCGCCTCGGCAGCCTTTATGAGAAGGGCACCGGCGTTCTGCGCGACTACGAGCGCGCCCGCCGGCTCTACGAGCGGGCCGGCGAGGCCGGCAACGCCAAGGCCATGCACAACCTCGCCGTCATGTACGCCCAGGGGCAGGCGGCGCCGCGCCCCGACTACAAGACCGCGGCCCAGTGGTTCCGCCGCGCCGCGGAGCACGGCGTCGCCGACAGCCAGTACAATCTCGGCATCCTCTATGCCCGCGGCCTCGGCGTCGACCAGAGCCTGGCCGAGAGCTACAAGTGGTTCGCCCTGGCGGCCGCCGGCGGCGACCAGGATGCGGGCAAGAAGCGCGACGAGGTGGCCGCCCGCCTCGACGCCCAGACGCTGGTCGCCGCGCGCCTCGCCGTCCAGACCTTCGCGCCGAAGACCGAGCCCGATGCCGCCGTCCGCATCGCCGCACCTGCCGAATGGAGCGATCCGCCCGCCGCCGGGGCTCCGGCCCAGCCGGCCCGGCCCGCCCCTCGCCGCGCCCAGTCGAGCCGCTGAGGCGGCGGCGCCGACGGGCGCCGCCCTGTCCGGCAGGGCCGCCCTGCATCGGCCCCATTGACATTCATGCTGCACCGCACAATGTAACGACTTCTAGGGATGTGAACGCCTCGGGACGACGATTCACGAGGAGATCACCATGGCACGAGCCTTCAACGCGCTCGGCACGATCCGCGAACTCACCGGCTCCGACGCCGCGCTGCACCGGGACCACCTTCACCGGCTGGATCCTCAGGGACGGCGCGAGCGCTTCAACGGCGTCGCGGACGACCGTTTCATCACGGCCTATTCGACCCGCTGCTTCGCCGGCAGGACCCGCGTCTTCGCCTGGGTCGACCGCGGCGGCGAGGTGCGCGGCAGTGCCGAGCTGCACCCGCCCTGCGCCAGCGAGCCCGCCGATATCGCCTTTTCGGTGGAGCCGGAATTCCGCAATCTGGGGATCGGCACGCGCCTGTTCGAGGCGGTGATGGCGGCGGCACGCTATTCGCGTTTTCCGGAGCTGCGCATCACCTCGACGGCGGGCAACCGGGCCATGCGCGCCCTCGCGCGCAAGTTCGGCGCCCGCTTCACCGCCGAGGGCGGCGAGATCACGGGCCTCGTCGCCATCGCCAGCGAGCCCGCTCTCGCCGAGCCACGCCACCACGGCGAGGCTGACACGCTCGCCCCGGCCTGACCGCGCCCTCTCAACGGACATGAAAAAGGCCCGCCGGATGCTCTCCGGCGGGCCTTCGTCTTTTTGGGGAAACGGAACGGAGTGATCAGGCCGCGCGGGAGCCCGCGAATGCCTGCGCCTCCGCCTGGATCGTCCGCACGCCCTCGGCCGCCACGTCGCGAGCACGGGCGAGGGCCTCCTCGGCGCGGGCGAGATTGGCCTCGCCGAAGGCCTTCATGAACTCACCCTGGCGCTGCAAGGCGTCCTGGAGGTTCGGCGCGCCGAGAACGGTCTGGACGGCATCCATGGTCATGGTGGCGTTGGCGACGGCGCCGGCGACCGCCGAACGGGCGAGATCGGCCCCGGCCCCTGCGAAGGCGGTGATCAGCGTCTCGGCGCCGGCTGCGGCCTTGCGGGTGGCGGCCTCGGCCTCGGCGAAGCCGGCCTTGGCGGACTCGGCGCCGCGGGCGGCGAAGTCCCGCATGGCGGGGGGAACGGGGAAGGTGGCGGGGGCAGCGGCGAAGCCCTGGATGGCCTGCTTCATCTGCGTCATCGCGGCCTCGGCCGCGGTCTTCATCGTCTGGTCGAACATCGAGAGGTCTCCATTCTCGTCTGAGCCATGGCCCACCGCCCGGTCGGCACGGTGGAGGCCTTCTATATACGGCGAAACATGCTGCGTTGCAACATTTATTGTGCGATGCAGCATGACGTCGGCTGTCCGACCCGCTCGCCGCCCTTTTTCCCGCCGCACCGGCCGACTATTTGACCGTTGTCACCGCCCCGGAGAGACATCGCATGGCTTCATCCCCGCCGGCCGAACCGACGCGGCTCGATCGTGACGATGGTCCGCTCTCCGCCCGCGACCTGGAGAAGCAGGCGGCCCTGCGCCGCGCCAAGGTCGTCGCCACCGCCCTTCTCGCCCTCAGCATCACGGTGATGATCGGCGCCAAGCTGCTCGAGCACCGCCATCCCGCCTTCGGCTTCGTCGCCGCCTTCGCCGAGGCCGCCACTATCGGTGGCCTCGCCGACTGGTATGCGGTGGTCGCCCTGTTCAAGCACCCGATGGGGCTTCCCATCCCGCACACGGCCATCATCCAGAAGAACCAGGACCGGATCGCCGACAGCCTCGGCAAGTTCGTCGAGACCAATTTCCTCGCGCCCGGCCCGGTCGGCGCCAAGCTGCGCGAGGTGGATTTCGCCGCCCTCATCGCCGCCTGGCTGGCCGATCCCGCCAAGAGCGCCAGCCTCTCGCGCTTCGCCGTCAACCTGCTGCCGAAGGCGGTGGCCGGCATGGACCAGTCGCGGATGAAGGAGTTTCTCGCCGAACGCCTCACGGATCAGGTCAATGCCCTGAAACTCGGCCCCCTCGCGGCCCAGCTCCTCGGCGCGGTCACCGCCGACCGCCGCCACCAGCGCCTGCTCGACGAGCTGATCGGCGCGATCGAGCGCATCCTGAACGATCCGGCGACGATCGAAGGCATCCGCGACAAGATCCGCAAGGAGCTGCCGACCCTCTTCAACCTTTTCAAGGCCGACGCCTATCTCCTCTCCCGCATCCTCAAATCCACATCCACCTTCCTCGACGAGGTGAGAGACGATCCGGACCACGCCCTGCGCCAGGAATTCGACCGCTTCGTCCAGGGCTTCATCACCAGCCTGCGCGACAGCCCCGACTATGCGGAGCGCGCCGAGAAGCTGAAGCACGACGTGCTCGGCCGCCAGGAGCTGCGCGACGTGGCGCAGGAGCTGTGGCGCAACATCATCGCCTTCGTAGAGCGCGACGTCGCCTCGCCGCATTCGCGCATCGAGGCGCAGATGACGGCGATCCTGACGGAGATCGGCGCCAAGCTCGCCGCCGACCCGCGCATGAAGGCGGAGATGAACGAGGGCTTCGTCGTGGCGCTCTCCACCCTCGTCGAGCAGCAGAAGAGCGGCGCCTCGCGCTTCATCGCCGACCAGGTCAAGTCCTGGAACCTGCGCCAGCTCATCCGGTTGATCGAACTGAACATCGGCCGCGACCTGCAATACATCCGGCTCAACGGCACCCTGATCGGCGGCCTCGCCGGCCTCGTCCTGCACACGATCGAGGTGCTGCTGCGGGCTTCTTGATACGGTCACCGGCCGGGCCTAGTGTCGGGGTCTCCCCCGGCGCCCGGCATGCCGGGCCTGCGCCCTTTGCCGTCACCACGTCCTCGTAGCGGAGCCAGCCATGACCCAGACCCCCCAAGCCTTGCTCGACATGTTCCGGAAGCTCGGCGAGGACATGAAGGTCCCGGCGGTCGACATGGACAAGATCGTCGAGCACCACCGCAAGAACCTCGAGGCGCTCGCCGCCAGCGGTAAGGCCGCGGCCGAAGGCGCCACCGCCATCGCCGCGAAGCAGAAGGAGATCGTCGAGGCCGCGGTGAAGGAGATCCAGGCCGCCGCCGAGAATTTCAAGCTGCCCGGCAGCGCCCAGGAGATGATGGCGGCGCAGAGTGAATTCGCCAAGCGCGCCATGGAAGCGGCGGTCAGGAATACCCGCGACATGGCCGAACTGATGCAGAAGTCGAACGCCGAGGCCGTCCGCGTCATCCAGGACCGGATGAAGGAGAGCTTCGAGGAGATCCGCCAGAGCTTCTCGCGCAAGTGATCGCCGGCGGTCCGGCGCCGGGTGCGTCGGCGCCGGCGCTGCCGTCCAGCGAGGCCAGGGCCGTACGACGCTGATGGCACGCATCACGTTTTTTGATGCGCGCCCATTGAACCATCTACAATTGAAACATCACCAACGGTTCGATCCCGCATTGCAGCAACCGCAGCGCGAGACAAGAGACCCATCCGAACCGAACCGTTGGAGCCTTCCATGTCGCTGTCCGCCAGCCCCCTGTCCCCTGCCCTCTCGACCCCGGTTGCCGTCACCGGTCGCCTCGCCGCGGGCGTCTCGACACTCGTCGCGGCAGTCCGCGAGCACCTGCGCATCCGCCGCGCCATCCGTGATCTCAACGAGGTCGGCCCTGCCCTCCTCAAGGACATGGGCATCCAGCGCGGCGAGATCGAGCGCGTCGCCCGCTACGGCCGCCGCGGCTCCTGATCGCCGGAGGCGCTATTCCGCGGCCTGGTTGCCGCGGCTCGCCTCCAGCACCGCCCGGATGCGGTCGGCGAGCGGCAGATCGTTTCGCCGCCGCCGGCCGCCCGGCCCCGAAGGGCTCGCAGCGAGGATCTGGTCGATCCGCGAGCCGGGGCCCTCCAGCATGGCGGTGACCCGCGCCACCTCGATCGCCACGTCGTCGATGCGGGCGCGCAGATCGGCATCCTCGCCGGCCCCGCGCGCCGCAGCGCCCTCCGCGAGCTTCGTCAGGGCCGCCACCTCGCGCTGAATGCGGGTGCGGTCCTCGCGCACCTTGGCGAGCGATCCTTCCAGCACGTTCTTTTCCGCCAAGGCCGTCTCCGCCGCGATCTGCAGCTTGCGTGCGGTCTCCGCGCTGCGCTCCTTCACCTCGTCCACCTCCCGGCGGGTGCGGTCGCGTTCGGCCTCGACCCTGGCGAGGCTGCGCTCCGCGGCATCGCGCGCCGTCTGCTCGCGCCCCGCCCGTTCCGTTTCTTCCGCCAACGCCTGCCGCAGCCCGTCGCGTTCGCCTTCGAGCTTTGCCGCCCGCTTCTCCTCCGCCGCCAGCCGGGTCTGGAGCGCCTTGACCTCGCCCGCCAGCTCGCCGGCGCGCTTGCGCTCGGCGGAGAGCTGCGTCGCGGTCTCGGCGTATTTCCGGCCGGTCTCGGCAAGGTCCGCCTTCAGCGCCGCCTGGGTCTCCTGCTCCTTGCGGAGCGTGGCCTGGAGGTCGGCGAGGCGCTGACGTTCGGAGGTGAGCAGATTGGACGTCTCGGCATAGGACATGCGATGGCCGGCGAGATCCGCCTCGGCGGCCGCGAGATCGGCCGAGAGTTTGCCGATCTGATTGCGCTGATTGTCGACCTGGGTCCGCAGCGCCACGATCTCCACCCGCTGGCCGTCGCTCTCGGCCACCTTGGCCTCGTGCTCGGCGGTGAGCGCGGCGAAGGCCGCCTCGCGGGCGGCGATGTCACGGCCGGCCGCGGCGATCTCCTCGGCCTTGTCCGCCACGGTCGCCTGGAGCGCGGCGATCTCTCCCTCGAGGCGCGCCTTGTCCCCCTCCAACCCGGCGATGCGTGCCGCCCGCGAATCGAGCTCCAGACCGAGGTCGCGGATCGTCTCGGTGCGGCGGGCGATCTCGATCGTGTGGAGGTTGGCGGCCTCGCGCAGCTTCTCCGCCTCGATCTCCACCCGGCGGATGGCGAGAGCGGCCTCGGCCCTCACCTGGTCCTTGTCCGCCTTGATCTCGGCCATGGAGAGCGGGACGGCGCTCTCCACCCGGCGGGTCGTCAGGCGGACCGCGCGACGCCAGACGGCGCCCATCAGCGCCAGCGAGAGGAGTGCGGCGACAACGAAACCCAGGACGAAGACCATGGCGGTCTCGATGGTCACGATGGCGCGTCTCCCCCTGCTCGCGGGCCAGCACCCTTGTGCCATGCCGAAACGGCCGCGGAAAGTGCCACGGCCGCTGCGTCAGTCACGAGGTCCGGCGCCTGCCCTCGTCACCCCGGATCAGAAGGGGTTCCACGTCGGGCGCGCGGTGAACTTCAGATAGCCGCCATTGACACCGAGCCGGGCGCCGACGCCGGTACGGATCGGCACCACCAGCATGTTGTCGGCCCCCAGCGCCGTCATGCCGAGGCCGCCGACCAGATAGGCCGAGCCGTCGACGCCGACGAAGCGGCGCTCGAGATCGGACACGTCGCGGACCCGGTAGGCCAGCATCATCGTGCGCGCGCCGTCGCCGCCGAAGTCGAAGCCGAGCGAGGGGCCCTGCCAGTAGACCTTCGCGTCGCTGCCGCCCTTGGTGTAGAGCATGCCCTCGCCGTAGCGCAGCCCGGCGACGAAGGCGCCCGAGCCCTCCTGTCCCAGGATATAGGCGCTCGGACGGCCCCACTGGCGCGTCGCCCGCTCGACCAGATTGGCGAGGCCGCGGCTGGTGCCGCCGAAGAAGCGGTGGCCGGCCGAGACCACCTCGTTGCCCGAGAAGGTCTGCGGCGTCTGCGAATCGTAGGAGCGCTGGGCGAGCGCGTCCTGGCTGAGGCCGACGAGGAACGACGCGCCGAGGCCGGCGACGATCGTGCGGCGGTCGAAGGACGTGGGATGGCGCATGCTCACCTCTCGAAAGGGTCCGGGGCCGGACGGCCCCCGGGCGGTTTGATCCAGGCTAGCGGCAGATGGTAACCATCTGGTCACCAGACCGGGATTTAGCCGGTCGCGGTAAGGAAGAAGTTACCCTCTGGAAGCATGGTCCAGAGACTTTGAGGGACGAGAATCGGGTGAGATCATGTCGGTGTTGAGGCAATTCCTGCGCCCGCTCGCTTGGACCCTCGCGATCACCGGCCTTTATGCCGGCATCGCCGTGCTCATCGGCATGACGAGCGAGTCCGGCAGCCGCGCCGCCACCACCGAACGCATCGTCACCGACCGCCTGACCGGCCTCGCCATCTACGGCTTCGACCCCGTCGCCTATTTCACCGAGCGGGAGCCGCGGCAGGGCTTGCCCACCTATGAACTCTCCTGGTCGGGAGCCACCTGGCGCTTCGTCAACGAGGGCAACCGCGAAGCGTTCATGCAGGACCCGGCGATCTACGAGCCCCGCTTCGGCGGCTACGACCCCGTCGCCATCGGCAACGGAATGCCGACCGCCGGCCACCCCTCTGTCTGGGTGCTCTATCGCGACCGCCTCTACGTCTTCCATTCCGAGGCGAACCGGGACGCCTTCGCCGCCGACCCGGAACAGGCGCTCGACCGCGCCGAGATCCGCTGGCCCGCCGTCAAGGCCCAGCTCGTCCCCTGATCCCGTCAGGGCCGCCGCTTCTCGGCGAAGAAGGCCCAGATCTCCTCGTCGGTCTCGATGTCGTGGTTCTGCTGGCCGAGCAGCGCGCCGATCGGCGGGCGTTGCCGCCGCTCCAGGCCCGTCGGCGTGTGATGGCCGCCGCCCTCGACGCGGTAGAGACGCGTCGCATGGTGGCAGCCCGTTCCCTCGGCCAGGTGCACCCGGGAATTGTCCGAGGTTTCCTGTTCCGGAAGCGGCCGCTCGCCGGCCGAGACACAGCCGTTGCGGCTGCGGAAGAAGGCGAAGGTGGCGTTGACGGAGGACAGCGCGGCGTCGGGATCGACGCCACCCGGGCGCCCGCCCCAGGGGGTGATCGGATCCTCCGTGCCGTTGACCATCAGCACCGGCATGGGCTGGCCGGCGCAGTGGAAGGTCCAGCGCGCGGCGAGCGTGGCGAGCAGCGGGGCCGCGGCGGCGAAGAGGTCGCTCGCCTCGCAGATCAGCCGGTTCGTCATGTGGCCGCCTGCCGAGACGCCGATGAGATAGACACGTCGCCGGTCGATGCGTCCCTTGTTGTTGAGGTCGGCGACCATGTTGCGGATGAAGCCCACGTCGTCGACGCGGGCGAGCGGGTTGAAGCGTCGCCCGTCGGCCGGCCGGCCGTCGTTCCAGCCGCCCCTGACACCCTGTGGATAGACGACGAGGAGGCGTTCGCGCTTGCCGATCACGTCCCAGGTGAGATAGCGGCGAATCTGTTCCGACGAGCCTTCCGCGGCATGCAGCACGATGACGAGCGGTGCCGGGCGTCCCTGGGCGAAATCGGTCACCAGCACGGTGCGGTTGCCGCCGGGCATCTGGTAGGTGAGCGTCGTCACCGACTGGGCCGCGGCAGGCCGTGGACCACCTGCCGGAGCGGCGAGGGCCATCGCCACCCCCGCGACGGTCGCCAGCCATCGACCTCGACCTCGGGAGAGAATCATAGCCGCCGAGTGTGGGTGCATCCCCTTGGGAAAGGCAACCTGGAAAGGTGAGCCGGCGGCGGACCGGCCTCAGAGAATGCCGTTCACCAGCGGCTCGCCACGCGACAGCCGGCCGATGTTCTCCACCAGCAGATCGATCACACGCCGCTCGTAGGAGGCCGTCTCGCCGCCGGTATGGGGCGTGATCAGCACGTTCTCCATGGTCCAGAGGGGCGAGCCCTCGGGCAGCGGCTCCTCGCGCGTCACGTCGAGGCCCGCCGCGGCGATGGTGCCCGCCTTCAGCGCCGCGATCAGGGCGTCCTCATCCACCACCTTGCCGCGCGCGCAGTTGATGAGATGGGCGGTCGGCTTCATCGCCTTCAGCCGCGCGGCGTTGATGAGGCCCTCGGTTTCCGAGGTCAGCGGGCAGGTCAGCACCACGACGTCGGCCTCGCCGAGCGCCCGGTCGAGGTCGGCCGGGCCGACCAGCGCGTCGACGTTCTCGACCTTCACCGAGGTGTCCCGCTTGAGGCCGACGACGCGCATGTCGAAGGCCTTGGCGAAGCGGGCGAGGCGCCCGCCGATGCCGCCGAGGCCGATGATGAGCATGGTCTTGGCCGCCAGTTCGTCCTCGCGCGCGGCGGGGTCGGAGATCATGCCGCGCCAGTGCTTGCGCGCCTGGTTGTCGCGGGCCGTGTGGATCATCCGCGACAGCGCGAGCGTCAGGCCCATGGCGTGTTCGGCCACCGCGATGGCGTTCGCCCCCTGGGCGCTGGCGAGGCGCACGCCCTTCACCTTCAGCGCGTCGAGGCCGAAGACGTCGATGCCGGCGCTGACCGACTGGATGAAGCGCAGCCTGCCGGCGTTCTCCAGCGGCGCATTGCGCCAGAAGGCCGAGACGCAGACCACGTCGAAATCGCCGATGCGCTGGTGGAACTCGGCGGCCGACCGGAATTCCTCGAAGCGGATGCCGGTGTTGCGGCGGGCGAACTCCTCGCCCAGCCGGTAGGCGGAATGGCCGAAGCCGATGGTGATGTCGGACAGGGCGGGAAAGGCGGTCATGGATCATCCGGTGCGAGGGGCCGGCCGATCATCCCCATGTGCCCGGCGAAGGCAATCCCGGCGCACGGGTGGTCCACATGCCGCCGCTGCGGCACGGCGCTTGCAAACCCCCATGGCCTTTCGCCACCCTGTGGTTCCCGCCGGAGCGCCTCGCCGACCATGACCCATCCGACCACGCCGCCGGACCTGCCCTCCCACGGGCGCTATGCCTACAGCGCCATCACCCGCCGCCCCGTCTACGACTGGCCCGGCGGCAAACGGCTCGCCGTCTATCTCGGCGTCAACCTCGAGCATTTCGCCTTCGGCACGGGCCTCGGCGCCGAGCTCGCCCCCGGCGGCCCGCAGCCGGACGTGCTCAACTACGCCTGGCGCGACTACGGCAACCGCGTCGGCGTCTGGCGCATGATCGAGCTCTTCGACGCCCTCGCCATGCCCGCCTCGGTGCTCGTCAATTCCTCCATCTACGGCTATTGCCCGGAGGTAATGGAGGCCTTCCGCGCGCGCGGCGACGAGATCCTCGGCCACGGCCGCACCAATTCCGAGCGGCAGGGCATTCTCGACGAGGCGAGCGAGGCCGCCCTCATCGCCGAGACGAGCGCGGTCATCGCCGCCGCCGAGGGCAAGGCGCCGAAGGGCTGGCTCGGCCCGTGGATCTCCCAGAGCCCGGTGACGCCCGATCTCCTCGCCGAGAACGGCTACGGCTATCTCCTCGACTGGTGCCAGGACGACCAGCCGGTCTGGTTTTCTACCCGCGGCGGCGGGCGCATCCTCTCCGTCCCCTATCCGCAGGAGCTCAACGACATCCCCGCCATCGTGGCGCGCAAGGATTCCGCCAGCCAGTTCGCCGACATGATCATCGACCAGTTCGACGAGATGCTGGAGCAGTCGCGGGCCATGCCGCTGGTCATGGGCATCGCGCTGCATCCCTACATCGTCGGCCAGCCCTACCGGCTGCGGCAGTTGCGGCGCGCCCTCGCCCATATCGCAGCGCGGCGCGACGACGTCTGGCTGACGACGGCGGGAGCCGTCGCCGACCATGTCGCGGCGCTTCCCGAGGGGATCGTGCCAGGGTCGCGGGGAGCTTGAAGGACGGCACCACGCCACCCGTCATGGCCTGGCTCGTCCCGGTCATCCGGGATCTGGCCATCGTCGTCGGCGTAGCATGCGTGGATGCCCGGGCCAGGCCCGGGCATGACGTGAAAGACGCGTGGCGAAAGCTGCCTCAGGTCATCTTGTAGGCCATCTCGCGCTCGGCTCGCGCCGGCAGGAACGACCGGTTGAAGATTTCCGCCGGCGCCGGCGTGCGGGTCAGCTCGTAGCCGGTGACCACCATGCCGATGGCGCGGGCGAGGCGGTCGTCCTTCACGTCGCCGGCACCGATCTCCTTCAGCTCCGGCGACATGATCAGCTTGTCGAAGGCATATTGCAGGCGGCGCTTCTCGACGGGAATGTTGACCAGCCCGTCGTAGTTGCGCACCGCAGCCATGCCCATGTTCTGGTCGGCGGCGACCTCCACATTGGCGCGGTTCACCGCCTTGACCAGGCCCGCCACCGCCTTCGGATTGTCCTTCAGGAGCTTCTGCGACACCATCATGCCGTTGGAATAGAGGTCGAGGCCGTGGTCGCCGAAGGCGAACCAGACGAAGTCCTTGTCCGGGTCCTGGCGGTTCAGCACCAGGTTGAAATAGCTGGTGATGTTGAACACCAGCGCCGCGTCGATCTGGCCCTGGATCAGCATCGGCTCCTGCAGGTTCGGCGCCATGCTGGTCACCGTGAGCTTGGCCATGTCGAGATTGTTGGCCTTGGCGAAGACCGGCAGCAGCCGCGTCGTCGGGGTGCCGGGCGCGCCGCCGAGCTTGCGGCCCTCGAGGTCCTTCACCGTGGCGATGCCGCTCGACTTCTTGGCGACCAGCGCGAAGGGCGGCTGGTTCCACATCTGATAGACCATGACCGGAGTGTCGGCCGGGCGCGTCGCTGCATTCTGAATGATCGCATTGATGTCGCCGAAGCCCGCATCATAGGCTCCTCCCATGATCCGCGTGACGGTGGCACCCGACCCCTCGCCCTGGTCGATGGTGACGTCGAGGCCCGCCTCGCGGAAATAGCCCTTGTCGCGGGCGACGAAATAGGGCGCGTCCGAGCCCTGGGTTTTCCAGCCCAGCGTGAACTTGATGGGGGTCAGGGCCTGCGCCCTGACGGCCGGGGCGAAGAGGGCGAGGCCGAGGCCGGCGGTGGCTGCGCGTCGGGTGATCATGGGTCTGGCTCCGCGGGAAGGGCCGCAACGGGGGGCGGCCGGACTGTCACGGAGCGGGACGACGCAAGAACTTTGCCACAGGAACCGTACGTGGTGTCGCGGGTCAGTCCGCCGCGAAGCTGACGAGCCTGCGATAGAGGTGCCAGGTGGCATGCCCCCAGAGCGGCAGCACCACCAGAAGCCCGGCGAAGGCCGGTGCCATGGCGAGGAAGATCGCCGCCGCCGTCACCACGCCCCAGCCCAGCATCACCTGCGGGCTCGCCTGCACCGCCCTGACCGAGGTGATGATGGCGGTGACGATGTCGAGGTCCCGGTCGAGCAGCAGCGGAAAGGAGATCACCGTGATGGAGAAGGTGAAGAGCGCCATCACCGCGCCGACCGCGGTGCCGACGGCAAGGAAGGTCCAGCCGTCGGCTGTGAGGAACAGGGCCTTGGCGAAGAGCACCGGGTCGAGGCTGGCGAAGCCGAAGAACAGCGCATAGAGCATGCGCACCTGGTACATCCAGATGATGAAGATGAAGATGGTGAGGAAGGCGAGCCAGGAGAGCTCCCGCCCGCCCTGCCGCCAGACGGTGGCGAGCACCGCGCCCCATGTCGGCGTGACGCCGGCCTCGCGCAGCCGCGACACCTCGTAGAGCCCGACCGCCACGAAGGGGCCGATGAGGGCGAAGCCGGCGGCGAGCGGGAAGACCGCCCAGGCATAGCCGAACCGGGCGGGCAGGATCATGAGCGCAAGGCCGCCGAGCCAGTAGATGGCGCCGAAGAACAGGCCCTGGGCAGGCGCCGCCTTGAGGTCGGTCCAGCCGGCCTCCAGAGCCGCCTTGATGTCCTCGATCGTTGCCGCCCTGACCACGGGCTCCCGCGGCCGTGGCGCAATCCCCGGCGACGTCGTGTCGGTCATGGTGGTCCTCCCCGCATGGCATGACGCCGCCGGCGTCGAGGCCGGCGGGTTTCGGGGGGTGCAGAGAGGATGACGCGGCGGCGCGCCGCGTCAAGCCGCCTGTGGATCAGCCGGCGAGGCGCTGGGCCGCGCGCTGCGGCCAGGAGGTGACGGCGGCGAGGCCCTTGTAGGCGTCGGCATATTCCCGTTTCAGCCGCGCGATGAGATCGCCGGCGCTCTCCACCGCCTTGATGGCGCCGATGCCCTGGCCGGAGCCCCAGATGTCGCGCCAGGCCTTGCTCTTCTCCGAGCCGCCGGAGCCGAAGCTCATCTTGGAGGGATCGCTCTCCGGCAGGTTGTCCGGATCGAGCCCGGCATTGACGATGGAGGCGCGCAGATAGTTGCCGTGAACGCCGGTGAAGAGGTTCGAATAGACGATGTCGCCGGCGGTGCCCTCGACGATCCCCTGCTTGTAAGCCTCCGTCGCGTTGGCCTCCTTGGTGGCGATGAAGGCCGAACCGATATAGCCGAGGTCGGCGCCCAGCGCCTGCGCCGCCAGGATCGCCCGGCCCGTCGCGATGGCGCCGGAGAGCGCCAGCGGCCCGTCGAAGAACTCGCGGATCTCCTGGATCAGCGCGATGGGCGAGAGGGTGCCGGCATGGCCGCCGGCGCCCGCCGCGACGGCGATGAGGCCGTCGGCGCCCTTCTCCAGCGCCTTCTTGGCATGGGTGATGTTGATGATGTCGTGCAGCGTGATGCCGCCGTAGGAGTGGATGGCGTCGTTCAGCTCCGGCCGGGCGCCGAGCGAGGTGATGACCACCGGCACCTTGTATTTCACGCAGAGCTCGACGTCGTGCATCAGCCGGTCGTTCGACTTGTGGACGATCTGGTTCACCGCGAAGGGCGCCGAGGGCGCGTTCGGATGGGCCTCGTCATAGGCGCCGAGTTCCTCGGTGATGCGCTTCAGCCAGTCCTCCAGCACCGGGCCGGGCCGGGCGTTCAGCGCCGGAAACGAGCCGACGATGCCCGCCTTGCACTGGGCGATGACGAGGTCCGGGTTCGACACGATGAACAGCGGCGAGCCGATGGCCGGCAGTTGCAGGCGGCTGGCGAGCGAAGCGGGAAGCGACATGGTGAGCGTTCCGGGGCCAATTGTTTCGTGTCGTGTATCGACACGTCGCATCAAAGCCGATCATCCCGCTGGGCGAAAGCCCTGACGGATGGCGGATGGCGGTTTGCGTTCAGACGTCGAGCGTCATCTGCGCCGGCCGCGATGTGGCACCAGGCTCGGCCGAGAGCCCGTCGAGGAACGCCTGCGCTTCGGTCAGGATCCGCGCCTTTCGCCCACCGTCCATGCCCTCCCAGGTGCGATAGGGCATGGCCATGCGTGGATTGCCCTTCAGGGTCTCCGCGTTGGCGTCGATGAAGTGCCAGTAGAGCAGGTTGAAGGGGCAGGCCCCCTCCCCGACCTTGATCTTCGGGTCGTAGGCGCAGCCGGCGCAATAGTCCGACATGCGGTCGATATAGGCGCCCGACGCCGCATAGGGCTTGGAGGCGAGGAGCCCGCCGTCGGCGAACATCACCATGCCGTGGACGTTTGGCAGCTCCACCCAGTCGAAGGCGTCGGCGTAGACGGCCAGATACCAGGCCTCGATCTCGGCCGGACGGATGCCGGCGAGGAGGGCGAAATTGCCGGTGACCATCAGGCGCTGGATGTGGTGCGCATAGGCGTTGCGGCGCGTCTCGCCCACCACCTCGGCGATGCAGGCGAGGTCGGTCTCGCCGGACCAGTAGAACCAGGGCAGCGGCCGATCGGCACCCAGCGCGTTGGTCTCCGCATAGGACGGCATCTGGTGCCAGTAGATGCCGCGCACATATTCCCTCCAGCCGAGGATCTGGCGGATGAACCCCTCCGCCGCGTTGAGGGGGGCGGCCCCGCGCTTGAAGGCCGTCTCGGCGGCGACGCAGACCTCCCGCGCCGTCAGAAGACCGACGTTCAGATACGGCGACAGCAGCCCGTGATAGAGGAAGGGCTCGCCGCGCTTCATCGCGTCCTGCACGTCGCCGAAGAACGGCAAGGCCTCGGCGATGAAATGGTCGAGGGCCTTCAGCGCCTCGTTGCGGGTCACCGCCCAGCCGAAGGGCTCGAGATCGCCGAAATGTCCGGCGAAGCGCTGCGCGACGAGGTCCATCACCTCCCGGGTCACTGCATCGGGGGAAAAGCGCAGCCGCCGCGGCGGCCGCGCGCCCTTCGGCAGCGCCTTGCGGTTCTCCGCGTCGTAGTTCCACTGGCCGCCGACCGGCTTGTCCTCCTCCGCCATCAGGAGACCCGTTTCGCGACGCATCTCCCGGTAGAAGAACTCCATCCGGAAGCTCTTCCGCCCCTCCGCCCAGCGGGCGAAGCGGCCGCGCGAGCAGAGGAACCGGTCGTCGTCGCGGATCTCGACAGGCAGCCCGGTCTCCGCCGGCCAGTCCTCCATTTTCGCCCGCACGCGCCACTCGCCGGGCTCGGTCACGACGATGCGGTCGACGGCGTGGCGCCTCAGCGCCTGCTTCACCTCGCCCGTGAAGCTGCCGGTGTTCGCGGGGTCGTCGAGGCGCACATAATCGAGGGCGACCCCCTCCTGCCGCAGCTCCTCCGCAAAGTGGCGCATGGCCGAGAGGACGAAGACGATCTTCTGCTTGTGGTGCGGCACATAGGTCGTCTCCTCGGCCACCTCGACCATCAGCACCACGTCGCCGGCCGCGAGGCCGTCGAGGGCCGCGACGTCGCGGGTCAGGTGGTCGCCGAGGATGAGCCGCAGGGTCGCCAATCGTCAGCCTTTCGTCCGCAGCATGGAGCGGCCGCCGTCGACGCCGATGATCTGGCCGGTGATCCAGCCGGCCTCGGAGTCGAGCAGCAGCGCGCCGAGGGCGGCGACGTCGTCCGGCTCGCCGAGGCGGGGGATGGCGTGCAGGGCGGCGATGGCGTTCGCCATGGTCTCGTTGGAGGTGAGGCCACGGGCGAGCGGCGTGCGGGTCAGCGAGGGCGCGACGCAGTTGACGCGGATCTTCGGCGCGAGTTCGGCGGCGAGCGCCACGGTGAGGCCCTCCACCGCGCCCTTGGCCATCGACACCGAGGCATGGGCGGCGAAGCCCTGGGCCACCGCCACCGTCGAGACCAGGAGGATCGACGAGGTCGGTCCCTCATGGCCCTTCAGGGCCGGGAGGCTCGCCTGCACGGCCCGCACGGCGCCGAGGGCGTTGACCTCGAAATCACGGGTGAAATCGGCGTCGGTCAGCCGCGCCACCGGCTTCAGGTTGATCGAGCCGACGCAATAGGCGAGGCCGGCGAGCCGGTCGCCCGCCTCCGTCGCGGCCGCGGTGATGGCGGCGGGGTCGGCGACGTCGGCGACGGAGAAGGTGGCGCCGATCTCCGCGGCCAGCGCCTCCAGCCGGTCGCGGTCCCGCGCCACCAGATGGACGGCGTGGCCCCGGCCGCGCAGGCGCCGCGCCAGGGCCGATCCGATGCCGCCCGTGCCGCCGTAGATGAGGAAGGTGTCCGCCATGATGCCGCTTTTGCCCTGCTGGCCCGCACGGGCCCTGTGGAGCGGATACGGCCTGCGCGGGGCAGCGGTTCAGACGGAAGGACGGCGATGGCGAAGATGATCCGCAAGGCGGACCTGCCGCAGAAGACCTGCGCCGCCTGCGGCCGGCCCTTCGCCTGGCGAAGGAAATGGGCGCGCGTCTGGGACGAGGTCCGCTTCTGCTCGGACCGGTGTCGCGGCGCCCGCCCTTTCGCCAAGGGCGGGGAGAGGCCTCAGCCGTAGCGCATCTCGTAGCGCGCCTCGCCCTGCGGCGGCGGCGGGATGGCGTGGCCCTCGTCCGCATACTGGTTCAGCTTGTTGCGCAGCGTGCGGATGGAGATGCCGAGAATATTGGCCGCATGGGTGCGGTTGCCGAGCGTGTGGCCGAGCGTGTCGAGGATGAGGTCGCGCTCCACGTCCGCGACGGTGCGCCCGACGAGGCCGCGGGTGACCGCCTCCGCCGCGATCGCCGCCTGCGCCGCCACCGCATCCGGCCCGCGCCGCTCGTCGAGCCGGGCGCCGTCCGGCGTGCGGATGGCGTCGACGCCGATATCCGGGCCCGACGAGAGCAGCACGGCGCGGTGCATGGTGTTCTCCAGCTCGCGCACGTTGCCCGGCCAGCGGGCAACGGTGAGTTGCCGGCGGGCCTCGGCCGAGAGGGGCTTCGGCGCCATGCCGTTGGCCTCGGCATATTTCTTGGCGAAATGGCCGGCGAGTTCGAGGATGTCGGCCGGGCGCTCGCGCAGCGGCGGCAGCTTCAGGTTGACGACGTTGAGGCGGTAGAGGAGATCCTCGCGGAACGTGCCCTTGCGCACCTCCTCCGCCAGCGTCCGGTTGGAGGTCGCGAGGATGCGGATGTCGACGGGCACCGGCCGGGTGCCGCCGACGCGGTCGATCACGCGCTCCTGGATGGCGCGCAGGAGCTTCGACTGCAGGCGGATGTCCATCTCCGAGATTTCGTCGAGCAGCAGCGTGCCGCCGTTGGCCTCCTCGAACTTGCCGATGCGGCGCGCCACGGCGCCGGTGAAGGCGCCCTTCTCGTGGCCGAAGAGCTCGCTCTCCAGGAGGTTGTCGGGAATGGCGGCGCAGTTCACCGCCACGAAGGGGGCCTTGGCCCGGTTCGACTTGGTGTGGACGTAGCGCGCCAGCACCTCCTTGCCGGTGCCGCTCTCGCCGGTGATGAGGATGGAGGCGTCGGACCCCGCAACCTGGTTGGCGAGCTGGACCACGCGGGCCATGGCCTCGTCGCGGTAGATGAGCTGCTTGGCGTCGTCTGCGACCGCCGCCAGCACCGCGGCGATGAGCTCCGGATCCGGCGGCAGCGGGATGTATTCCTTCGCCCCCGCATGGATCGCGGCCACCGCGGCGCGGGCGTCGTTGGAGGTGCCGCAGGCGACGATCGGCACGGCGATCATCTCGTCCGCGAAGGCCTGCACCAGCGCCCTCACGTCCATGGCGACGTCCACCATGACGAGATCGGCGCCCTTGGCGCGCATCACGCGCAGCGCCGTCTCGATGTCCTCGGCATTGGTGACGGCGGCGCCCTTGTCCACGGCCATCTTGGTGGCGATGGAGAGCTGCCCCTTGAGTGTTCCGACGATCAGCAGTCGCATCGTTCGGGTTCCTTCAGCGCTCGGCTTTGATGATTTCCGTCATGGTCACGCCGAGGCGATCCTCGACGAGCACCACTTCGCCGCGCGCGACGAGACGGTCGTTGACGTAGATGTCGATGGCCTCGCCCACCTTGCGGTCGAGTTCGAGGACGGTGCCGGGCCCGAGCTTGAGGAGCTCGCCCACGTCCATGCGCGAGCGGCCGAGCACGGCCGAGACGTTGACGGGCACGTCGAAGACCGCTTCCAGGTCGGTGGCGTCCTTGGAGCCGTCATCGCCCGCATCGCCGCCGTCCATGCCGGCATTGGAGCCGGGGACCACGTCCATGCCGTCGTTCTCGAGGTCGGGCAGCGGCATGCCGCCATCGGTGGGAGTGCTCATGACAGGGCCTCGGGGGTACCGGAGGTGGAGGCGATGTAGCGGCCGACCGCCTCGGCAATGCGGCGGGCGGTCTCTTCACGGTCGAGCATGATGCCGCCGCTGGACCATTCGATGCGGCAGTCGCCGAGCGCGATGGCGGGCTCGGCCATGATGACGAGGCGGCCGTCGAAGCCGCGCTCGGCGGCGAGCTTCGTCAGTTCGGTGCGGGCGTCCTCGAGCAGGTCGTCGTTGACCCGGACGACGAGATGCGGCGCGCTGCGCAGGTTGGCGAAACAGTCGGCGACGAGGTCGCGGACGGCGTCCAGCGGCTCGCGCGCGACCAGCGCGTCGGAGAGTTTGCGGGCCACCGCCACGGCGATGTCGATGGCCTCGGCCTCCAGCCGGCCTTCGAGCCCGGACAGCGCCGCGGCGGCCCCCGCCAGCCGGTCGCCGAGCTGGCCGAGGGCGAGCGCCCGCTGCCGCTCGATCGCCGCCATGGCCTTGGCCTCGCCCGCGGCGAAGCCGGCGGCATGGCCCTCCTGGCGCGCCTGGGCGACGAGCTGCTGGTGCTCGGCGAGGGTGATCCGCGGCTCGGCGGCGCGTTTCGCCTCCTGCCCGAATTCCGTCTCGAAGAGATATTTGACCGGTGCCGCCACGTGCATGTCCTCAGAAGACCAGTTCGTCGTCGGCGCGGTTCTTGGAGATCATGATCTCGCCCTTGGCGGCGAGATCCTTGGCGAGGTTGACGAGCACGCCCTGTGCCTCGTCCACGTCCTTCAGGCGCATCGGACCCAGCGCCTGCATGTCGTCCTGCAGCATCTTCGCGGCGCGGGTGGACATCTGCGCCAGGAAGAAGTCGCGCATGGTCTGGCTCGCGCCCTTGAGCGCGATGGCGAGCTTGTCCTTGTCCACCTGACGCACCAGGGTCTGCGCCGAGCCGGCGTCGAGCTTGGCGAGGTCGTCGAAAGTGAACATCAGGCTCTTGATGCGCTCGGCGGAGTCGCGGTTCTGCTCCTCCAGCGCGGTGATGAAGCGCGTCTCGGTCTGGCGGTCGAAGGAGTTGAAGATCTCCGCCATGGCTTCGTGGCTGTCGCGCCGCGAGGTCTGCGAGAGGTTGGACATGAACTCGGTGCGCAGCGTCTGCTCGATGCGCTCCAGCACGTCCTTCTGGATCGCCTCCATCTTCAGCATGCGGCCGACGACGTCGAGGGCGAATTCCTCCGGCAGGATGGCGAGCACCCGCCCCGCATGTTCCGGCTTGATCTTGGACAGGACGACGGCGACCGTCTGCGGGTACTCGTTCTTCAGGTAGTTGGCGAGCACCTGCTCCTGCACGTTCGAGAGCTTCTCCCACATGTTGCGGCCGGCCGGCCCGCGGATTTCCTCCATCAGGATGGCGACGCGGTCGGAGGGCATGAACTGCGACAGCAGCCGCTCGGTGGCGTCGTAATTACCCATCAGGCCGCCGGCTGCCGACAGCCGCCCGACGAATTCCAGCATCAGGCTCTCCACCACCTCCGGCTCGACGGTGCCGAGCTGCGACATGGCGATGGACAGGACGCGGATCTCCTCGTCGTCAAGCAACTTCCAGATGCGCGACGACACCTTGTCGCCGAGCGTCAGCATCAGGATGGCGGCGCGCTGCTGGCCGGTTAGGCCCTTGGCGGCGAGGGTGTTGATGCGCCCGTCGGCGGACAGGGCCGCCAGGGCCTTGCCAAACTCCGCCTCGCGTTCGATCTGCGCCATCGTCATTTCGGCTCACCGTCGTTCAGCCACTGGCGGATGATCGAGACGGTCTCGTGCGGGTTCTTCTCGACCAGTTCGCCGACCTTCGCGAGCGAGGCCTGGTGCACCTCGCCCTTGATCTGGGCCATCTCGATCATCTTCATCGTGGCGCTCTCGAGCCCCGGCGCCAGCGGCGGCGCCTTCACCACGGCAGAGCCGTCGGAGCGCTCGCCCTGCTCGCCGCCCGACGAGGACTCGGAGGCCGCCGCCGCGCCGGACGGGCCGGCCGGCAGCGCCGCCGCCGGCGCTTCGTCGGGCGTCATGATGCGGCGCAGCAGCGGCCGGACCACGAAGAGCATGACCAGCAGCGACACCAGCAGCAGCACCGCCAGCTCGATCGCGTAGCGGATGTCCTCCTTGGTGAACTCGTACACCATCCACCAAGGCCGCTCGGCCTCGGGAGCGGCGAGCTGCGGCGCCTCGGCGAAGCGCAGGTTGACGATCTCCACCTGGTCGCCGCGGCGCTGGTCGAAGCCGATGGCCGAGCGCACGAGGGCGCCGATCCGCTCCAGCTCCTCGGCGGAGCGCGGCTGGTAGTTGACGTTGCCCTGGGCATCGCGGGCATAGATGCCGTCGACCAGCACGGCCACCGAGACGCGCTTGATGCGGCCGCCCTCGATCACCTCCGTGCGCTGGGTGCGGGCGATCTCGTAATTGACCGTCTCCTCGGTCTTGCGGCTCGCCTCGCGGGAGGCGTTGGCGCCGCCGCCGGTCTGGTTGGCCCCGGGCAGTTCGTTGCCGACGGTCACCTGGCCGTCGCCGCGACCCTCGTTGGAGCTGGACTGCTCCTCGCGCGTCTGGGTCGAGCGGACGACGCGCCGCTCCGGGTCGAAATCGTCGGAGGTCTGGGTGACGCGGTTGAAGTCCATGTCCGCCGCGACCTGGACGCGGGCCCGGCCCGGTCCCACCACCGAGGCGATGATGCTCTCCACCTGCTCGCGCAGGCGGCGCTCCTGGCCGGCCTTCCGTTCGTCGACGGTGGAGCCCATCATGCCGGAGGCGTCGCCCGCGCCGTCGGCGAGCAGCCGGCCGCCCTCGTCGACGATGGAGATGCGCTGCGGCGACAGGCCCCTCACCGCCGAGGCGACGAGGTGGCGCACCGCCCTGATCTGCTGCGGCTCCAGCCCGCCGCGCACCCGGAGCACGATGGAGGCCGAGGGCTCGGTGCGCTCGCGCGAGAACAGCGCCCGCTCCGGCAGGACGAGGTGGACGCGCGCCGACTGCACCCGCTCGATGCCGCGGATGGTGCGAGCCAGTTCGCCCTCCAGCGCCCTGAGCTGGTTCATGTTCTGGACGAAGGAGGTGGACGAGAGCGCGTCGCCCTTGTCGAAGATCTCGTAACCCACGCCGCCGCCGCGCGGCATGCCGCTCTCGGCGAGCTGCAGGCGGACGCGGGCCACCTGTTCCTGCGGCACGAAGACCTGGGCGCCTTCGCTGCGGAGCTGGAACTTCACCTGCCGGCGCTCCAGCTCCTTCACGATCTGCGCGGAATCCTCCAGCGTCAGGTCGGAAAAGAGCAGCGCCATCTGCGGCTGGCTCATCCGGAGGATGATGTAGACGAAGAAGCCGACGAGGCCGAGCGACACCGCTCCCATCGCCGCGAGGCGGGGCGCCCCCAGTTTCTTCATGAACTCCAGAATGCCGTTCAAGACGCCACCAGCCCGTCAGGTCCTGCGCGACGCGGCATCGGGCCGGTCGCTGGGCAAGATTTGCCGGGTGGGTGGTTACCGGATGGTTAACGCGGCCGTGCGTTTTGGGGCGGAGTGTCGAATTTACCGCAGCGAGCGCAGGACGAGACCGACTCCGCCCGCCGTCAGGCCGAGCATCATGAGCGTGTTGAACAGGCTCGTCGGCACGAAATAGATCGAGAGGTTGACGAGAATGCCCGCCGCGATGATGACGATACCGGCGAAGAGCAGCAGCAGGCCCAGGCGCGAGGAGCCGTCGAAGAACAGCATGCCGATGCCGAAGAGAATGGGCAGCAGCGACAGGCCGAAGGCCGAATAGCCGCCGAGCGTCCAGGATCCGCCCTGGACGGAGACCTGGTTGGTGAGGAGATAGGCCCCCGCGATCGTCATGCCGAGGCCGACGAAGAAGGGGATCAGGCCGCCGGGCGTGCCGCCGGCGCCGGACAGACGGAAATCAGCCATTCGCGGGCTCCCTCGGGGCATTGGGCGCGGGCGTGAAGCTTTCGCATCCCACGGCTCCGGCGACAAGCGCCCGCTCCGCGGTGCGGCGGTAACCACCCGTTAACCATCCACCCGGCAATTCTTGCCCAGGAACGTCAACGCGGGCCGCGCGCGCCTGCGGCCGGGGATTGTGCATGAGCGACGTGGCGGCAGCCGGACCACAGCCATCGAACGCCAGCGGCATGTCCGTCGGGCAGATGGCCGACTGGCTGCGCCGTCCCGACCTGTGGATGGCCGCCGGCGTCATCGGCATCCTGATCATCCTGATCTTCCCGCTGCCGGCCATCGTCCTCGACCTGATGCTGGCGGTGTCGATCATCTCCTCTGTCATGATCCTCATGACGGCCCTGTTCATCCACAAACCGCTGGAGTTCTCATCCTTCCCGACCGTGCTGCTCATCGCCACGATGCTGCGCCTGTCGCTGAACCTCGCCTCGACCCGCCTCATCCTGTCCCACGGCCACGAGGGCACCGCCGCGGCGGGTCACGTCATCGAGGCCTTCGGCAACTTCGTGATGGGCGGATCCTTCGTGATCGGCATCATCGTCTTCGCCATCCTGGTGATCGTGAACTTCATCGTCATCACCAAGGGCTCGGGCCGCATCGCCGAGGTCGCCGCGCGCTTCTCCCTCGACGCCATGCCCGGCAAGCAGATGGCGATCGACGCCGATCTCTCGGCCGGCCTCATCGACGAGAAGACCGCCAAGACGCGCCGCAAGGACCTGGAGGACGAGAGCGCCTTCTACGGCGCCATGGACGGCGCCTCGAAATTCGTGAAGGGCGATGCCATCGCCGGCCTGCTCATCACCTTCATCAACGTCATCGCCGGCCTCATCATCGGCGTCGCGCAGCAGGGCATGCCCTTCCTCGAGGCGGCGCGAACCTACACGATCCTCACCGTCGGCGACGGCCTCGTCAGCCAGATCCCGGCCCTCGTCATCTCGACCGCCGCCGGCCTGCTCGTCTCCAAGGCCGGCGTCACCGGCTCGGCCGACCAGGCGATGATGAAGCAGCTCACCGGCTATCCGAAGGCGCTCGGCCTGTCGGCTGGCGTCATGGGCGCCATGGCCCTGCTGCCGGGCATCCCCTTCCTGCCCTTTGCCGGCCTCGCGGGTCTCGCCGGCTGGGCCGCCTATACGCTCGGCGAGGAATCCAAGCGCCTCTCCCGCGTCGCCGAGGCCGCCGGGGCGGCGGAGGTGGCGGCGGCCGCCGCGCCGCCCGCCGAGGAGCCGATCTCCGCGGTCCTCAAGATCGACGACCTCAAGATCGAGCTCGGCTACGGGCTCCTGCCGCTCGTCCAGTCCGAGGGCGGCTCGGATCGGCTCACCGACCAGATCAAGGCGCTGCGCCGCCAGCTCGCCGCCGACATGGGCTTCGTCATGCCCTCGGTGCGCATCCTCGACAACGTCCAGCTCCCGCCCAACCAGTACATCATCCGCGTCAAGGAGGTGGATGCCGGCCAGGGGCAGATCTGGCCGATGCAGTACATGGTCATGGACCCCGCCGGCGGCCAGGTCGACCTGCCCGGCGTCCACACCACCGAGCCGACCTTCGGCCTGCCGGCGACCTGGGTCGACGCGGCGCTGAAGGAGGAGGCGAGCGTGCGCGGCTACACCGTGGTCGACGCCGCGACCGTGCTCTCCACCCACCTCACCGAAATCCTCAAGGCCAACGTCTCCGACCTCCTCAGCTATTCTGAGGTGCAGAAGCTCATCAAGGAAATGCCCAAGGATCAGGCCGATCTCATCAAGGACCTCGTCCCCGGCCAGATCACCATTTCCGGCATCCAGCGCGTCCTGCAGACCCTGCTCGCCGAGCGTGTCTCCATCCGCGACCTGCCGACCATTCTGGAGGGCATCGCCGAGGCGGTCGCCTTCACCCGCTCGCCGGCGCAGATCGCCGAGCACGTGCGCTCCCGCCTCGCCCGCCAGCTCTGCGCCCAGTATGCCGGCTACGACGGCGGCCTCGCCCTCATCGCGCTCTCGCCCGTCTGGGAACAGGCCTTCGCCGATTCCATCGTCGGCCAGGGCGACGACCGCCAGCTCGCCATGCAGCCGTCCAAGCTCTCCGAGTTCATCATGCTGGTGCGCGATTCCTTCGAGGACGCGGCCCGCATGGGCGAGGCGCCGGTGCTGCTCACCAGCCCGGGCATCCGGCCCTTCGTGCGCTCCATCGTCGAGCGCTTCCGCGCCCAGACGCCGGTCCTCAGCCAGGCGGAAATCCATCCGCGCGTGCGCCTGAAGACGGTCGGCAGCGTCTGATCCCGCGCCCCGCGCCGGGACGGGCCGTTAACCCTGCCTTCATCATGTCGTCGACGCGACGGTCCGCTCCGTGAGAAGGGAGACGGAGGGGCTCGTTCCCGTCACGACAGCAAATGTTCGATGAGGTCGCCCATGTCGCCGTCCCAGGCCGTCCTGGCCACCATCACCGCCAATTTCGTCGTCTGGACGCTGATCATCGCTGCCGGCGTCCACTACCTCACCTGACGCGGCCGGGCCGCCCGCCGCTCAGGCGGCCGGCGGCTTGCCGTCCGGCGTGCTGGCGATGTCGCCGCTCCTGACGCGATCGGCATGGGCGGTCGTGCCGCCCGCCGCCAGAACCTTCGCCTGGCCGATCCAGTCCTCGCGCTCGATGCGGCCGGGGAAGGCGAGATAGCCGCCGACCCACTGCGCCTCCTTCGGCGTCCAGGCGGCGATCTGGTCGAAGTGGAAGACGCCGAGCGCATGCAGCCGCGCCTCGTTCTGCGGCCCGACCCCCCTGATCAGCTCCAGTTCGTCCGGCCGGCCGCCGCGCGGGCCGGCGAGCCCGTGGGGCTTGGTGCCCTGCGCCATGGCCTCCGCCGCGGCCTGGGCGCCGCCTGACGCAGCCTGGGGCGCGGCCGCGGCGGCGGCGTTGCGGCGCTCGGCGGCATCGCCCACCAGCCGCGCCACGGAGGTCGTCGCCTCCGCGACCGCCTTCACCGCTCCCGTCGCCGACGTCGCCGCCCCCACCATGTCGCCGAGCGGCGAGGTGACCGTCTCCTCCACCTTGTCGGTGAAGACGCGGGCGAAGGCCCCCGCGATGCAGCCCGTCAGATAGGCGGCGCCGAACAGCACCGCCGTGTCGAGCCACAGGCCCGGGCGGCCCGGCACCCAGTTCAGGGCGGCGGCGACCACCATCAGCGCGAAGATCACCATGGCCGCGGCAGCGAGACCGCTCGGGCCCTCGTCCTCCTTGTCGGAGGTGATCCAGCCGACGGCGAGGCCACCGGCGAGGGCGATGAGGAGCGGGACGGCGAAGGTCTGGACGAGATACGGCATCACCCTCTCCTCACGGCCGCGGCCGGACGTGGAACTCGACGCGGCGGTTGAGGGCGCGGCCCTCTTCCGTCTCGTTGGACGCGACGGGCCGGGTGGCGGCATGGCCGACCACGATCAGCCGGCCCGCCTCGACGCCCCGGCGCACCAGCTCGTCGCGCATCACCGCGGCCCGGTCCTCGGAGAGCTTCTGGTTCTGTCCGGTCCAGTTGTGGCTGTCGGTGTGACCGGCCACCTCGATGCGGACGCCCTCGCCGCAGCGTTTGATGGCCGTGGCGAGCCGGTCGAGCACCGGACCGTGCTCGGCGCGCTGCTCGGCCTTCCAGTAGTCGAAGAGGATGCGGTCGCCCTCGAGCGCCGTCTGCACGATCGCGCCGCAGTCGGGCGGCGGCAGCCAGACCGGTGCCGGTGCGGGCGGTGGCGGCATGGCGGCGGGCCCGCCTTGCGCGAGGCCCGGGCTGGCGGTGGTCGACGCCGCGCCGCCCGATCCCGCGACGGAGGTGGCGCTCGCCGTCGGCGTGGGCGCCGAGGACGCGGGAGCCGAGGAGGGGGGAGCCGAGGAGGGGGGAGCCGAGGACGACGGCGCCGCAGCCGGTGCGGACGCGGCGGCGGTTGCCGCGGTGCCGGCACCCGAGGCCCCGGACGTGGCGGCGGACGGCGCCTGCGCCATCACGCCCGCGGGCGGCAGCGCGGGCGGTACCATCGGCAGCGCCAGTTCCTGCACCGGCGGGGCCATGGCCTCCACCGAGGGCGGCGGCGGCGGCACGACCGGCAGCGGCAATTGCTGTACCGCCGGCGCCAGCGTCTCGAGCCGCGCGGCCGGGGGCGGGGCGAGGTCGTCGGAGAGCGGCGGCGCGGGCGGCGGTGGCGGAATCTCCGCCGGCGGCAAGGCGAGGTCGGTGATGGCGACGACGGGCGGACCAAGCGCGGCGAGTGCCTGCCGCACCTCCATGGCCGAGGCGGCGTCCGGCGCCCGGCCGGCCAGCGTCAGACGGTTGCCGGTCAGTTGCGCCGAGCCTTCGTTCAGCCTGAAAAGCTGAGCGAGCGCCGCCTGCGTCAGCGCCGCGAAGTCGACCCCGTCGGGGAAACCGCCGGCGAGCCGCATCTCGTCGACGACGGCGGTGTTGCCGGCAAGCCGGCGGGCCAGCGCGAGGACCGCGGCCTTCGCCGCCTCCGACGGCGCGAAGCCCTGCAACGTCAGCGCCTCGGGCGTCCGCCGCGCGCTCCAGCTGAAGGGCGAGACCACCGGCGGCGCGACGATGAGATCGCCCATGGTGAAGCCGTCACCGGCGCCGCGCACCGCCGCCGCCAGCCGGTCGAACGCCTGCGGGTCGGCGGCGACGCCGGTGAACGAATAGACCGTTCCAGCGATCTTCGCCGTGCCGCTGGCGAGGCCCTTCAACTGATCGAGGGCCGAGAGCGCCTTGGCTTCCAGGTTGGCCGGAAGCCCCGCGATGATGGTCATGCCGTCGGTGACGGGCCCGGTGGTGGAGGCACGGGCGGCGGCGAGGATGCGGTCACGGGCCTCGGGCGAGCCGATCGATCCCTCGAGGCGGATCGCGCCGTCGGCGCTCTTGGTCGCCGTCCAGTCGGCCTCCGGCGGCAGGATCGCCCGCGGCGGCGGCGCCTGCGGCGCGGCCGGGCCGGGCACGGACACGTTGACCCCGCCGCCGGTGATCCCCTGCGGCAGGGCCGACAGCGCCTGTTCGATGAGCGCCTTGGTGGCCGCGTCGCCCGCCGTGCCGGTGAAGCGGAAGGCGGTGCCGCTCAGCGTCGCCGATCCCGCGCTGACCCGGGCGAGCTGCTCCAGCCCCATCTCGGCGGCGCGCGTGGCGGTCGCCGGAATGTCGCGGGCGAGGGTCATCAGGTCGGAGACCTCGGCGCCGGAGACCGCCTTGCGGGCCGCCTCGACGAGCCGGGCCCGCGAGCCGTCCGGCGCCACCTGGCCGGAGAGGATGATCGTCTGGTCCTGCCGCCGCGCCGACCAGCCGAAGGGATTGGCGGCGGGCAGGAAGTCGTTGGCCGCGTCCGCCCGGCGCACGCCGAACTGGCCCTCGGAAATGGTCTCGGCCGCCGCCGCGGCCTCCAGCGCCGGCGCCGTGCCGGTGATCACGGCATCGCGTCCGCGCACCGCGACGCTCGCCCAGGGCTTGCCGTCGACGGTCGAGGTGGCGGCGATCGCCTGGGTCGCGCGACTGGCGAGATCGGCTTCGATGGCGCCCTGTTTCCACCACAGCGAGCCGCCGGCGAGGAGGGCGAGCGGCAGCAGGCCTGGAAGCCAGCGACGCGGCTGATGAAGCATGGAAGACGCCCTCACTCTGTCGCCGCCGCTCCGCGGTCGGCTCGTCCCCCCGCGCCTGCGCGCCGCGAGCAGGCCGGACGGACGGGTTTCACGGCGATTTCGGTGCGGATCGCAACGCGAGTCAAGATCGGCCTTTCCGAATCGGTCATGATTTGTCCGGCAGGCTCGCATCCTGAGAACGCGCGGGGAGAACCGCCGTGAGCGTGGAGAGCATCAGGCCCACTCAAGCGGTGGCACCCGTCGAACCCGTGCAGCTGCACGCGGCCCTGGAAGCGGTCGGCGCCCGGCCCGGCGAAGCCGTGGCCGCCCGCGTCGCCGCCATGCTCGCCGACGGCATGGCGCGCCTCGCCGTCGGCACGGGCACGCTCGACGTCAAGACCAGCCAGCCGCTGGTGCCGGGCACCGAGGTGACGCTGACGGTCGAGCGCGGCGGCCAGGGCGTCAGGATCACCCTCGCCGAGCCCGCAGCCGCCGCGCCGCGCGCCGCCCCCGCGCTGGCGGCCGCCGCGGCGCCCGCCGCCGCGCCCCTGACCGCTCCCGCGCCGCCGCCCGCCGGAACCGTGGCGGCGGCCCTCGTCGACCTCCTCGCCCGCGGCCTCGTCGCGCCCGCGGCACCGCGCCTCGCCGACGGGGCGCAGGTGGCACTCGCCGCGCGGGCCTCGTCCGACCCGGCGCACCAGGCCGAATCCGCCGAGGACGGCGCCTCGCCGCCGAAGGCGCTGCGCGAGGCCCTGGTCCAGGGCGTGCGGGCCGCCGCCGGACGGCAGGACAGCATGGCCGGCCTCTTCGCCGACCTGACCGCCGTCGCCCAGGGCCGCACGCGCACGCCGATCCCGCCGGCCGTCGCCCGCGCCATGGCCGAGGTGCTCGGCTTCCGCGTCCCGGCCGAGACCCTGGCAACCCCCGCGGGCCTCGCCGCAGCCCTCGCCGATGCGGGCACGCAGCTCGAGGCCCGCCTCGCCGCCCTGCCGCCCGGCATGCCGCTGCCTCCCGACCTCAAGGCCTCGCTCCAGCGCCTGCAGACCGCCCTCGCCGGCTGGACCGCCGAACTCGATCCCGCCGAGGGCCAGGGCGTGCCGAAGCCGGCGGGCCACGAGCGACCACCGCTGCGCGGCGCCCTGCCCCACGGCCAACCGGCGCGCGACAGCCTCCTCGGCCCGGCCTCCACGCCGGCCGAGGTGGCGGGTCTCCTCACCGAGCGCACCGAGGCCGCCCTCTCCCGCATCACGCTCCTCCAGGCGGCCTCCCTTCCCGACACCCGCGAGGTGGTTCGTCCCGAGCCCCTCGCCCTGGCGACGGTGGAGGTGCCGATGCGCGTCGGCGTCGAGACCGCCGTCGTCCAGTTCCAGATTCAGCGCGATCGCGACGAGCCGGAAGAGGGGCCGGCAGCCCCCCGCAAGGGCGGCGACTGGACCATGCGCTTCTCCCTCGACGCCGAACCGCTTGGGCCGATCCATGCCGCCGTGCGCTGGCACGACGGCCGGGTCGGCATCCAGCTCTGGGCCGAGAGGCAGGGCGTCGCGGCCGCGCTCGACGCCCAGCGCGCCGGCCTCTCCGACGCCCTCGCCGCCTCCGCCTTCACCATCGACCGGCTGACCATCGCCGCCGGCGCACCGCCCGATCCGCGCCAGCCCTCCGAGCGGCCGCGCCACCGCCTGGACCGCTCGTCATGAGCGGCGAGGAGAGCCCGCCCCGCCCCGCCGTCGCGGTGGCGCTGGAATACGACATGGGCAAGGACGCGGCGCCGCGCGTCACCGCCTCCGGCCGCGGCCTCATCGCCGAGAAGATCATCGCCACGGCGCGCGAGCACGGCGTGGCGGTGGAGGGCAATCCGCTGCTGGCCGAGGCTCTTTCGGGCGTCGCCATCGACGACCATATCCCCGAGGAGCTCTACCGGGCCGTCGCGGAGGTCATCGGCTTCGTGCTGCGCGCCGCGGGCAAGCTGCGCTGATCCGGCGGCGCGCGACCTCGTCCCGGCGCGGCATCAAGCCGGCTGGCGGCCCCAGCGGCATTGGATTATAGGCTGAGACCAAAGACGATACCGGGAGGATGGCATGACCCACGTCGACAGCGCGCCCGCGAGGCCGTGGACGAAGTTCTATTCGGTCGGCATGCGCCACACGATCGACGAGGCCCCGCATCCCAACCTCGCCGCCATGGTCCGTTCCGTCGCGCGCACCTATGGGGCCAAGACCGCCTTCTCGCTCTGCCTGCCCAACGGCATGGGCGGCTCGCTCTCCTATGCCGACATCGACCGGCTCTCCGACGACTTCGCCGTCTATCTGCGCGAGGTGCTGAAGCTGGAGCCCGGCGCCCGCGTCGCCCTGCAGACGCCCAACGCCCTGGCCTTCCCGATCGTCGCCTTCGGCGTGTTCAAGGCCGGCTGCGTCCTCATCAACATCAATCCACTCTACACGGCGGAGGAGATGGGCAACGTCTTCGCTGACGGCGATCCCGACCTGCTCGTCATCATCGACATGTTCGCCGACAAGCTGCCTGCCGCCTTCTCGCGGCACAAGGTGCGCAACGTCGTCGTCTCCTCGATCACCGACTTCATGCCCTGGCTGCAGGGCACGCTGGTCGGCCTGGTACAGAAGTACAAGGACAAGTCGGTGAAGCCGGTGCCGGTGGAACACACCACCTTCCGCGCCGCCCTCGCCGCGGGCGAGAGCCGCAAGGCGGGCGTCAAGGTCTCCGCCTATGCCGAGACCGTCGGGCTCGATACGCTCGCGGTGCTGCAATATACGGGCGGCACGACCGGCGTCTCCAAGGGCGCCATGCTGACCCACGGCAACCTCGTCATGAACATGGCGCAGTCGCTGGAAATGGTCGCGTCGAACATGGTGCGGGGCGAGGAGACCATCCTCACGGCGCTGCCGCTCTACCATATCTTCGCCTTCACGGTGAACATGCTCGGTTACTGGGTGTTGGGCGCCCACAACGTACTGGTGCCCAATCCGCGGCCGCTGACCAACCTGCAGAAGGCCTTCGAGAAGTTTCCGATCTCGACGATGACCGGCGTCAATACGCTGTTCAACGGCCTCAACAACGAGCCCTGGTTCCGCGACAACCCGCCCAAGACCCTGAAGAGCTCCTGCGCCGGCGGCATGGCGCTGCAGGACGCCGTCGCCAAGCGCTGGCGCGAGGTCACCGGCACGCCGGTGGTCGAGGGCTACGGCCTCACCGAGTCCTCCCCCGTGCTCACCTTCAATCCGCTCGATGCGGTGAAGGAGGGCACGATCGGCGTTCCCGTCCCCTCCACCGACATCAAATGCGTCGACGACGAGGGCAAGGAAGTGCCGGCCGGCCAGCCGGGTGAGCTCATCGCCCGCGGACCCCAGATCATGGCCGGCTACTGGCGCAAGCCCGAGGAGACCGCCCGCACCGTGCGCGACGGCTGGCTCTACACGGGCGACATCGCCATCCAGGACGAGGACGGCTATTTCAGCATCGTCGACCGCAAGAAGGACATGGTGCTGGTCTCCGGCTTCAACGTCTTCCCCAATGAGGTCGAGGACACGCTGGCCAAGCACCCCGCCATCCTCGAGGTCGCGGTTGTCGGCGTGCCCGACGGCGCGGCGGGCGAGGCGGTGAAGGCCTTCGTCGTGAAGAAGCCGGGCGCCGAGGTGACGGTCGACGAGATCCGCGCCTTCTGCAAGGAGCACCTGACCGGCTACAAGGTGCCGAAGCTCGTGGAGTTCCGCAGCGAACTGCCGAAGTCCAATGTCGGCAAGATCCTGCGCAAGGACCTGCGCGCCGAGGAAATGGCCCGGGCGCCCAAGGCCTGAGCCATGTCGTCCTGCGACGGCGGTCGCCCGTGGCGGCCGCCTTTCCCTGACGCCGGGGTCACGCTAGCCTCCGGCGGTCCGAGAGGCGTGCCATGAGCGATCACGATCACCACGACCATCACCATCACGACCATCACCACGACCACAGCGAGCTCTCGCCCATGGACGCCCGGGTCCGGGCGCTGGAGACCATCCTGGTCGAGAAGGGCTATGTCGATCCGGCCGCCCTCGACGTGCTGATCGAGACCTATGAGACGAAGGTCGGCCCGCACAACGGCGCCCGCGTGGTGGCGAAGAGCTGGGTCGATCCGGCCTATCGTGCGCGCCTGATGGCGGATGCCACCGCCGCCGTCGCCGAACTCGGCTATGCCGGCCGCCAGGGCGAGCATCTGGTGGCGGTCGAGAACACGCCCGATACCCACAACATGGTCGTCTGCACGCTCTGCTCCTGCTACCCTTGGCCGGTGCTCGGCCTGCCGCCGGTCTGGTACAAGTCGGCGCCCTACCGGGCCAAGGCGGTGCGCGATCCGCGCGGCGTCCTCGCCGACTTCGGCGTGACCTTGGCGGAGGGCAAGGCCATCAAGGTCTGGGATTCCACTGCCGAGATCCGCTACCTCGTCGTCCCCGAGCGCCCCGCCGGCACCGAGGGCTGGGACGAGGCCAGGCTCGCCGCCCTCGTCACCCGCGACTCCATGATCGGCACCGGCCTGCCGCTGACTGCGGGAGCCTCGGCATGACCTATGTGACCTATGCCGATCTCGGTGGCCGCAAAGGCCTCGGCCCCGTCGTGCCGGAACGCGACGAGCCGCTCTTCCACGCCCCCTGGGAGGCCCGCGCCCTCGCCATCACCCTCGCCATGGGCGCCACCGGCTCCTGGAACATCGACCAGTCGCGCGCCGCCCGCGAGCAGCAGCCGGGCTATCTCGGCATGAGCTATTACGAGGTGTGGACCGGCGGCCTCGAGCGCCTGATGGCCGACCGCGGCCTCGTCACGGCGGCCGATCTCGCCGCCGGCCATGCCGTCGATCCGGCGAAGCCGGTGACGCGGGTCCTGACCGCCGACAGGGTCCCCGCCGTGCTGGCCCGCGGCGGCCCCACCGAGCGGGAGGCGACGAGCCCCGCCCGTTTCGCCGTCGGCGACCGCGTCAGGACCGCCACCATGCCCGCGCCGAAGGGCCACACGCGCCTGCCGCGCTACGCCCAGGGCAAGACGGGCACGGTGACCCATCTCCACGGCGTCCATGTCTTCGCCGACGTCAACGCCACCGGCACGGGTGAAGCGCCCGAATGGCTCTACACCGTCCGCTTCGACGGGCCGGAGCTCTTCGGCGCCGAGGCCGATCCCGCCTCCAGCGTCTCGGTCGACGCCTGGGACAGCTATCTGAGCCCGGCATGACGAGCCTCCCCGCACCCGACCTCGCTGCCCTTCCCCACATCCCCTGCGATGCCGAGGGGCCGGTCTTCCGCGAGCCCTGGGAGGCCCATGCCTTCGCCCTCGCCGTGACCCTGCACGCGAAGGGACTGTTCACCTGGCCGGAATGGGCCGAAACGCTCTCGGCGGAGATCCGCGCCGCCCAGGCCGCCGGCGACCCCGACACCGGCGAGACCTATTACAGCCACTGGCTGCGGGCGCTGGAGCGGCTGATGATCGCCCGCGGAGTCACCACGGCGCCAGCCATCGACGACACCACCGCCGCCTGGCATCGCGCTGCCGAGGCGACGCCGCACGGCCAGCCGATCGTGCTCGAGACGGGACGCTGAGCCGCGTCACGAGGGGCTGCCGGTATCCCGGCACGAGGCGCGATGGCCTAGGCCATCGGGCGGGCGGCGCCGCCCGTTGACGTTGGGAAAGGTGTCGGCGCAGGGTCCGCGCCCGGTGCACTCCCTTCCTCCCTCCGCCGTCGCACCGCCGGCGGATTTCGAGATCCCCTCATGCGAGCCTTCCTCCTCGCGGCCTTCGCCGCGCTCAGCCTCTCGATGGCGCCCGGCGACGCGCGCGCCCAAGCCCAGCAGGATTTCGTCCTGGTGAACCGGACCGGCTACACGATCGACGAGGTCTATGTCAGCGCCTCGAACGTCAACAGCTGGGAAGAAGACCTGATGGGCGACGATTCGCTGGAAAACGGCCAGCAGCTCAACGTCCGCTTCGCCCGCAACACCTCGCAGTGCATGTTCGACATCAAGGTGGTCTACGACGACCAGGAGACGGCCGAGTTCCGCGGCATCAACCTCTGCCAGGTCAGCCGCGTCACCATCTTCTACAACCGGTCCGCCGGCACCACCCGCTTCACCACCGAGTGAGGCTTTGGGGCGGGTTCGCGAGAGCCCGCCCCGTCCGCCTCATTTCACGGAGGAGAATGCCGTCGGCGTCAGGAAGGAACTGGCGACGTTGGCCAGGATCGGCCCGTCGGCCTCGCTCTCGTTGCGCGCCGCGATCCAGGCCGGGTCCTGCTGGAAGGCGCCCCACTTGGCCTCGCGCTCGGCCATGGACTCCCAGGCCACCAGATAGGTCAGGTCGTTGTTGGACGGTCCGATGACGGTGGTGAAGAAGCCGGCCTGGCGGATGCCGTGCTTCTCCCAGAGCTTCAGCGTGTGGTTCTGGAAGCGGGCGAGCAGCTTGGGCAGGCGGCCCGGCAGGCAGTTGTAGATGCGCAGTTCGTAGATCATCGGCGTTCCTTCCCTGATGGGAGGCACACCATGCCGCGCGACTGCGCCCTTGGCCATCGGCGTCGGCGAATGGCCGGCCACCGCTCGCGCTCAGCCGCCGACGAGATCCGCCACCGCCCGGCGCAGCACCGCCTCGTCTTCGGGGTTGAGCGACGGGTTGCCGGCGCGGTGGCCCCAGATCGACGGGATCGGCCTCAGTTCGGCGTTCGGCATCTGCGCCGTCTCGATGGCGCTGTCCTCGACGGGAAAATAGAGGTCCGTCTCCGACGGCATGATGATGGACCGCGCCGTGATCGCCCCCAGTGCCCGCGTGAGGTCACCGCCGTACACCGCATTGTCGGAGATGTCGGAGGCCATCCAGGTCTCGATCATCGACAGGAGGTCGGACGGCTCGCGCCTCAGGAAATTCGCCTCCCAGCTCCGCACCAGGAAGTCCTCGAGCGAGGCGAAGCCGACCGTGCGCCACAGTTCCTCCCGGTAGAAGGCCTGGCTCATGGCCCAGCCGGCATAGACGCGGGCGAAGGCGCGCAGGCCCTTCACCGGCCGCTCGGTGAACCGGCCGTCGCGCCAGGCGGCGTCGGTGGTGAGCGTGGCCCGGATGCCCTCCAGAAAGACCCGATTGTGCGGGCTGGTGCGCGCCGATGTGCAAACGGCGCAGATGGCGCCGACCCGGTCGGGATGCAGCGCGCCCCAGTGCAGCGCCTGTTGGCCGCCCATCGACCAGCCATAGACGAGGGCGAGGCGCTCGATGCCGAAGACCTCGCGGAGCAGGCGCTCCTGCGCCGCGACGTTGTCGACATGGGTGAAGACGGGATCGCGGCCGAGGCCGAAGGGCTCGGGAAGGTTGCTCGGCGAGGAGGAGAGCCCGTTGCCGAACTGGTTGGGGATGACGATGAACCAGCGTTCCGGGTCGAGCACCCGGCCGGGCCCGATCAGCCAGTCGATGTCGCTGTGATGGGCGCCGTAGGAGGTGGGATAGAGGACGGCGTTGCTGCGGTGGGCGTTCAGCGTGCCGTAGGTCTTGTAGGCGAGGCGCGCCAGCGGCAGGGTCAGGCCCCGCTGCAGCGTGAAGGACTTCAGCTCGAAGATCTCGTGGTCGGCCATCGCGTCCCCCATCGTGTCGCCGGACCATAGGCCGGCGCGCCGCTCCGGTCAGCTCCTGAGGCCCGGCGCCTCCTGGCCGGTCCGGGCGACATACTCGATGTAGCCGCCGCCATAGGCGTGGATGCCCTCCGGCGTCAGTTCCAGCACCCGGTTGGAGAGGGCGGCGAGGAAATGCCGGTCGTGCGAGACGAAGAGCATGGTGCCCTCGTAGCCGGCCAGCGCCTTGATCAGCATCTCCTTGGTGGCCATGTCGAGGTGGTTGGTCGGCTCGTCGAGCACCAGAAAGTTCGGCGGGTCGTAGAGCATCCGCGCCATGACGAGACGCGCCTTCTCGCCGCCGGAGAGCACCCGGCAGCGCTTTTCCACGTCGTCGCCGGAGAAGCCAAAGCAGCCCGCCAGCGCCCGCAGCGAGCCCTGGCCGGCCTGAGGGAACGACTCCTCCAGCCACTGGAACACGGTCTGCTCGCCGTCCAGCAGCTCCATGGCGTGCTGGGCGAAGTAGCCCATCTTGATGCTGGCGCCGAGCGCCACCGTGCCGTCGTCGGGCTCGGTCGCACCGGCGACGAGCTTCAGAAGCGTCGACTTGCCGGCGCCGTTGACGCCCATGATCGCCCAGCGCTCGCGCCGCCGCACCTGGAAGTCCAGCCCCTCGTAGATGGTGCGGCTGCCGTAGCGCTTGTGGACGCCCTTGAGGGAGACCACGTCCTCGCCCGAGCGCGGCGCTGGCTGGAACTCGAACATCACGGTCTGGCGCCGGCGGGGCGGCTCCACCCGGTCGATCTTGTCGAGCTTCTTCACCCGGCTCTGCACCTGCGCGGCGTGGGAGGCCCGCGCCTTGAACCGCTCGATGAAGGCGATCTCCTTGGCGAGCATGGCCTGCTGGCGCTCGAACTGCGCCTGCTGCTGCTTCTCGGCGAGCGCCCTCTGCTGCTCGTAGAAGGCATAGTCGCCGGAATAGGTGGTGAGCGACCCGCCGTCGATCTCGATGATCTTGCCGACGATGCGGTTCATGAACTCGCGGTCGTGCGAGGTCATCATCAGCGCGCCCTCGAAGCCCTTGAGGAAGGATTCCAGCCAGATCAGGCTCTCGATGTCGAGGTGGTTCGACGGCTCGTCGAGCAGCATCACGTCGGGCCGCATCAGGAGGATGCGGGCGAGCGCCACGCGCATCTTCCAGCCGCCGGAGAGCTTGCCGACATCGCCCTCCATCATCTCCGGGGTGAAGCCGAGGCCGGCGAGGACCTCGCGCGCCCGCCCGTCCAGCGCATAGCCGTCGAGCTCCTCGAAGCGGCCCTGCACCTCGCCGTAGCGGGCGATGATCTCGTCCATGCGGTCGGCCTGGTCGGGATCGGCCATGGCCGCCTCCAGCGCCTTGAGCTCGGCGGCGACCTCGCTCACCGGGCCGGCACCGTCCATCACCTCGGCCACCGCGCTGCGGCCCGCCATGTCGCCGACGTCCTGGCTGAAATAGCCGATGGTGACACCGCGGTCGGTGGAGACCTGGCCCTCGTCCGGCGGCTCCTCGCCGGTGATCATGCGGAACAGGGTCGTCTTGCCGGCGCCGTTGGGGCCGACGAGGCCGATCTTCTCGCCCCGCTGCAGGGCGGCGGAAGCCTCGATGAAGACGATCTGCTTGCCGTTCTGCTTTCCGATGCTCTCGAGTCGAATCATACGCGTGGACTGCCCGGTGACTGGTGTTGCCGGGGGCCATACGCCATGCGGCCGCGGGGAGGAAGGGCAACAGGGCACGAAGTCCCGTCCAGGTCTGTGCCGACACGCTTGCAACCGCTCCACGCTGCCGCGGTTCGACCTGCGGATCGTCATCAGCCCGCCTGGCGGCCGGCGGAAAGGCGGAAAGAAACAGGCCGGCGCCCCCTAGGGATATTCTCGTTCCATCACAGTGCGATGGGACATTCCATGACGAATCTGTAACAGAATACCCGATCGCCCGCCTTAAGCTGGCCATGTGGCGCTGCCATCGGTGATCGTCGCCGCCACCAGGCGACGGGAGGGACTTTTCATCATGCATGCGGTGGACCGCCGGGAGACGACGGAAGCGGGCGAGGAGGCCGACGGCGTGTCGGTCGGTCTCGGGCACGCCGGGCCCATCGAGCGGAACCGCCTGCAATTCGCCGCCCTGCCCTACCGCCTCACGTCGGAGGGCGGGCTCGAGGTGCTGCTCATCACCTCGCGCAGCACGCGGCGCTGGATCATTCCCAAGGGCTGGCCCATGGGCAAGCGGCCCGCCCACAAGGTGGCGGCGCAGGAGGCGGCCGAGGAGGCCGGCGTCGAGGGCAAGATCGGCAAGCGCGCCATCGGCTCCTACCACTACGACAAGGTTCTCGCCTCCGGCGCGGTGGCGCGCTGCCGCGTCGACGTCTTCTCGCTGGAGGTCAAACGCCAGAACTCCGCATGGCCGGAGCGCAAGCGCCGGGAGCGCCGCTGGATGGATCTGGCGGAGGCGGCGGGCCTCATCGACGACATCGAGCTCGCGCCGTTGATCCGCGACTTCACGCCCCACCGCGCATGAGGGACTGGCCGCGCGCGCCGGAAATCGCTAAGGGCGATGGCGAGCGGCGGCGTTGAGGTCGCCGACAGTCCCTTCGTCCTGGCGAGCCGAGCTGTCATGACCGACCATACCGTCATCATCGCCGGCGGCGGCATCGGCGGCCTCGTCACCGCGCTGACCCTGCACCAGATCGGCGTGCCCTGCACCGTCTTCGAGGCGGCACGCGAGATGCGCCCCCTGGGGGTCGGCATCAACCTGCAGCCCAATGCCGTGCGCGAGCTCGGCGACCTCGGCATCGGCGAGGCCGATCTCGACCGGGTCGGCCTGCCGGCGAAGGAATGGGCGCTGGTCGGCCTCAACGGCAACGACATCTATGCCGAGCCGCGCGGCCTGCTCGCCGGCTACAAATGGCCGCAATACGCCGTCCATCGCGGCCTCCTGCACATGCTGCTCCACGACAAGGTGGTGGAGCGCCTCGGCCCCGGGGCCGTCAGGCTCGGCCGGCAGGTCAAGGGCTACCGCAAGCAGGACGGCGGCGTCACCGCCTTCGTCGAGGCGGCGGACGGCAGCCGCTCGGAGGAGCACGGGACGCTGCTCGTCGGCGCCGACGGCATCCACTCCGCCGTCCGCGCGCAGATGCATCCCGACCAGCCGCCGATCCACTGGGGAGGCGCGCTGATGTGGCGCGGCACCAGCCGCGGCCGGCCGATCCGCACCGGCGCCTCCTTCATCGGTCTCGGCACCCATCGCCATCGGGTGGTGATCTATCCCATCTCGCCGCCCGACGCCGACGGCCTCGCCACCATCAACTGGATCGCCGAGGTGGTGGTCGACAATTCCGAGGGCTGGAAGCAGCGCGGCTGGTTCCGCGAGGTCGGCATCGACGATTTCGCCCACCACTTCGCCGACTGGCGCTGGGACTGGCTCGACGTCCCAGCCCTCATCCGCGGCGCCGACAAGGTCTACGAGAACCCGATGATCGACCGCGATCCCGTGCCGACCTGGCGGGACGGGCCGGTGGTGCTGCTCGGCGACGCCGCCCACGCCATGTATCCGACGGGGTCGAACGGGGCGAGCCAGGCCATCGTCGACGCCCGGGTCCTCGGCGCCTCCATGGTTGCCCACGGCGTCAACGCCGAGGCGCTCGCCGCCTATGACGAGAAGCTCTGCGGTCCCATCTCGCAGGTGGTGCTGCGCAACCGCGGCGCCGGCCCCTTCGGCCTGCTCAACCTCGTCGACGAGCGCTGCGGCGGCACCTTCGACGACATCGACGCCGTCGTTCCCGCCGCCGAGCGCACGGCCTTCATGGCCGGCTACAAGGCCGCCGCGGGCTTCGCCGTCGAGCAGCTCAACGCTGCACCCCCCACCATCGCCTCGGGAGCGCGGGTCGCGGCCTGACGGGCTTAAGCGCTCAGCGCAGCGGCCAGAAGAAGGCGATGGTCGGGATCGCCACGACCAGCACGACGATCTCCAGCGGCAGGCCGAGGCGCCAGTAGTCGCCGAAGCGGAAACCGCCCGGCCCGAGGATCAGCGTGTTGTTCTGGTGGCCGATGGGGGTGAGGAAGGCGCAGGAGGCGCCCACCGCCACGGCGATCAGGAAGGGGTCGGCCTGCGCCCCCATCTGCGACGCCGTGCCGATGGCGACCGGGCACATGACCGCGGCCGTGGCGGCGTTGTTCATGAAGTCGGACAGGGTCATGGTGACGATGAGGATCACCGCGAGGGCGATGAGCGGACTGTCGCCGGCGAGCGTCCCAACCACGCTCTGGGCGATCACGTCGGCCGTGCCCGTGGTCGCCAGGGCCCCCGCCACCGGGATCAGCGCGGCGAGGAGCACGATCACCGACCAGTCGATGGCGTCGTAGATGCGCCGCACCGGCACGACGCCGGTCACCGCCACCCCCAGCAGCCCGCCGGCGAAGGCGACCGCCGCCGGCATGAGGCCGAAAGCGGCGATGCCGACCGCCGCGGCCATGACGAGGGAGGCGATGAAGGCCTGGCGCGGCTGGGGGATGCGCAGGGCGCGCTCGGCCAGCGGCACGCAGCCGAACCGGTTGGCGAATTCGAGGATCACCTCGGGCGGCCCCTGCACCAGCAGAACGTCGCCTTCGGCGATGGTCATGGTGCGCAGCCGGGCGCGCGACGGCTTGCCCTGGCGCGACACCGCCAGCAGATTGATGCCGAAGCGGGTGCGCAGGCGGATGGAACTGGCCGAGCGCCCGGTGATCTCGGCACGCGGCCGGACTGCGAGCTCCATCAGCGCCACCTCTTCCGACTGCAGGCGCGTGGGCGGCTCGGAGGCGATCGCGTCGGCATCGGCCGAGCGCTTCGCCACCTGCGGCTCCGCCACCGCCTCCTCGGCGGTCGCCGCGGCGAGAGATGCCTTCTGCGTCTCCTCCAGGGGCGGCGGCGCCACCGCCTCCTCCAGCGCCAGCCCGAGGCTGGTGAGGGCGTTGGTGAGCGCCTGGGGCTCGGCCTCGATGACCAGCACGTCGCCGGTGCGCACCTCGCGATAGGGATGGGGAGCGGGAATGCGGCGCTCGTTGCGGACGAGGCCGAGAATCTGCGCGTCGGCCTCGGCGAGGGCGTTCTCGACCTCGCGGAGCGTCATGCCCGCCGCCTTCGACCCCTCGGTCACCCGCGCCTCGGTGAGGTAGGCACCGGTCTCGAAGCTGTCGGCGCCGGCCCGCTGGCGTGCCGGCACGAGCCGCCACCCGCCGAGGACGATGAAGGCGATGCCGGCGAGGGCCACCGAGAGCCCGACGGGCGTGAAGTCGAACATGGCGAAGCTGGCGCCGCCGCCCTGCTGCCGGAAGCCGGAGACGATGAGGTTCGGCGGCGTTCCGATCAGCGTCGTCATGCCCCCGAGGATGGAGCCGAAGGCGAGCGGCATCAGGATTCTGCCCGGCGGCAGCGACAGCCGCGCGGCGACCTGCAGCGCGAAGGGCATCATCAGCGCCAGCGCGCCGACATTGTTCATGAAGCTGGACAGCAGTGCCGCGAAGGCGCTGACCGCACCGATCATCACCGCCGGGCTCGCCGATTGCGGCAGGACCCGCCGCGCCAGCACGTCGATCGCGCCGGTGGATTGCAGCGCGCTGCTCAGCACCAGCACGCCGGCGACGGTGATCACGGCGGGGTGGCCGAAGCCGGCGAAGGCCTGATCGCCCGGCACCAGCCCGGCCGCGACGCAGGCCAGCAGCGCCCCCAGCGCCACCATGTCGTGGCGCACCCGCCCCCACAGGAACATGCCGATGGCGATCGCGAGAATGACGAGGATGACGATCTGGTCGCGGCTCACCGGCGCGGCCCTTTCATGCAGGCGGAGGAGGACCCTGGTTGGGACGGCGGCTGGCTGTCGCCCCGCGCCCCCGGGAGGCCGGGGGCCGTGCGCCGCGTCCCACAGGCCCGTCCGCCCCCTCGATGCGGCAGGGTGCCCGAGGTTTCACAATGTCCGGGGAGGCCGAAGGTTCCCGCCGCGCTTCAGCCGTTCTGGCTGCGCCGGAGCGTCGGCAGTCCGATGCCGGCGGCGTCGAAGCCGCCGTCCACCGCCAGGGTCTGGCCGGTGACGTAGCTCGCGCCGGGGCCGCAGAGATAGACGATGGCGTCCGCCAGCTCCTCCGGCAGGCCGTAGCGGTTGAGCGGAATGGCGTCGTGGTAGTCGGCGCGGATCTCCGGCGAATGAACCTTCTTCGCCATGGCCGTGTCGACCGGGCCCGGCGCCACCGCGTTGACGCGGATGCCGTAGCTGGCGAGTTCCACCGCCATCTGCTTCGTCAGATGGCCGAGCCCGGCCTTGGACGTGCCGTAGGCGACGCGTAGCGTCGAGGCGCGCAGCGAGGAGATCGAGGTGATATTGACGATGGCGCCGCCGGTCTCGCGCATCAGCGGCACCGCCGCCTTGGTCATCAGGAAGGGACCGGTGAGGTTGACCGCCATGACCTCGCTCCAGGCCTCGAGCGAGGTCTCCATCAGCGGCCCGAAATGGGCGATGCCGGCATTGTTGACGAGGGCGTCGAGCCGCCCGAACCGCTCCTTCACGGCGGCGAGGGCGCGTTCGGCGTCGGCGGGCTTCGACACGTCCGCGGTCACGGCGAGGATCCGCTCCGGCGCGCCGAGGCCGGCCGCCGCCTGGGCCAGCACGGTGCCGTTGACGTCGAGCATGGCAACCGACCAGCCGTCGGCGAGGAAGCGGGACGCTGCGGCGAGGCCGATGCCCTGGGCGGCGCCGGTGACGAGTGCGACGCGCTGCTGTTCCTTCGCCATGGCTGCTGGTCCCGTCCTCGTGCTGCGTGCGAGGCCTAGCACGAAGCCCCGGCCCGCGTCGCCCCGGCCATCCGTCCGAGCGCGACGGCCTGCCGCCCGCCGGTGCCCCTGCCGCGGCGGCGGCTGCGATGCTATGCGGGCAGGGCCAGGACAGGCGAGGGAGATGAGCAGATGAACGAGGCGAAGACCGCGATCACCGGCACGGACGAGCTGCGTCAGGTCTATGACCAGCCCGCTGACATGACGATGAAGAAGATTCTCGACCGGCTCGACGACCATGGCCGGCGCTTCATCGCCCTCTCGCCCTTCCTCACCATCGCCAGCACCAGCGCCACGGGAACCGACTGCTCGCCCCGTGGCGACGGGCCCGGCTTCGTCACGGTGCTGGACGAGAAGACCCTGCTGCTGCCCGACCGCCGCGGCAACAACATCCTCGACACGCTGCAGAACGTCCTGGCGCGCCCCGATGTCGGGCTGCTGTTCTTCGTTCCGGGACTGAGCGAGACGCTGCGCGTCAACGGCAAGGCCAGCATCGTCACCGACCCCGCGCTCCTCCAGGCCATGGCGATCAAGGGCCGGATCGTGCCGAGTTCGGCCCTGCGCATCGACGTCGAGCAGGTCTATTTCCACTGCGGCCGCTCGCTGCTGCGCGCCGACCTGTGGAACCCCGACAAGCGCGTCAGCCGCCAGGACTTCCCGTTGCTCGGCACCATCCTCGCCGACCAGATCCAGGGCGTCGACGCCGAGGCCGCCAACACCCGGCTCGAGGCGGCCTACACGACCAACCTCTACTGAGCCCCGCTATTCCGCCGGCTGTGCGGCGCCTTCCGCCGCCGGCTCGGCGGGCGTATGCGCGCGCGACAGGAGGCTGTAGGCGACCGGCACCACGTAGAGGGTCAGCAGCGTGCCGAAGGTCATGCCGCCGACGATGACCCAGCCGATCTGCGACCGGCTCTCCGCCCCGGCCCCGGAGGCGAGCGCCAGCGGCACCGCGCCCAGCACCATGGCGCCCGTCGTCATCAGGATGGGGCGGAGCCTGAGGATCGCCGCCTCCACCAGGGCCTCGCCCTTCTCGCGGCCCTCCTCGCGCAACTGGTTGGCGAATTCGACGATCAGGATGCCGTGCTTGGTGATGAGACCGATCAGCGTGATCAGACCGATCTGGCTGTAGATGTTGAGCGAGCCGCCGGTCAGCGACAGGGTCGCCAGCGCTCCGGTGATCGACAGCGGCACCGAGACCATGATGACGAAGGGGTCGACGAAGCTCTCGAACTGGGCGGCGAGCACCAGATAGATGAAGCCGAGCGCCAGCAGGAAGACCAGAACGATGCTGGCCCCGGACTGGCGGAACTCGCGGCTCTGGCCGCCGTAGTCGATCTGAACGGTCGGCGGCAGCACCTCACGCGCCGCCGTCTCGAGCGCAGTCAGCGCGTCACCGAGCGTATAGCCGGGCGCCGGCGTCGCCGTGATGGTCGCGGCGCGCAACTGGTTGAAGCGGTTGAGCTCGCGCGGGGCGATGGTCTCGGTCGCCGTCACCACGCTGGAGAGCTGCACCATCTCGCCGCGCGCCGAGCGAACGTAGATGGCGCTGAGCACGTCCGGCGTCGCCCTCTCGGCGTCCGCCACCTGCACCATCACGTCGTACTGCTCGCCGTTCTGGGTGAAGCGGGTCACCTGCCGGCCGCCGAGCAGCGATTCCAGCGTCCGCCCGATCACCTCGATGGACAGGCCGAGGTCGGCGACCCGCTGGCGGTCGATGTCGACGCGGATCTGCGGCTTGTTGAGGATCAGGTCGGTGTCGAGATTGGCCAGCGCCGGCGAGGCCGACGCCGCCTCCAGCAGCCGGTCGGAATACTCCTTCAACTTCGCATAGGGTTCCGAGGTGCGGATGACGAACTCCACCGGGCTGCCCTGCCGGCCGCCGCCGAGCGCCGGCGGATTGGCCGCGAACATGCGAACGCCCGGAATCTTCGCCAGCTCGCGGTTGATCTCGGTGACGATCTCCTGCTGCGAACGGCTGCGCTCCTCCCACGGCTTCAGCCGCGCGATGACGATGGCGCGGGTCACGTCGGGAAAGCCGACGATGGAGAAATAGGCCTGGACCTCGGGGATGGCGGCGAGCACCGGCTCGATGCGCCGCGCCTGCTCGGCGGTGAAGCTCAACGTCGCGCCCTCCGGCGCCGTGCCCTGGGCGCGGATCGAGCCCTGGTCCTCGACGGGGGAAAGCTCCGAGCGCAGCAGCGTGAACGACCAGGCGCCTATGCCCGCCGATCCCAGCGCGATGAGGATCACCAGCCAGCGGGCGGAGAGCGCCGCCTGGAGCGACCGGCGATAGCCGGAGGTCATGGCGACGAAGCCGCGCTCGAGGATCATGTAGATGCGCCCGTGGCTCTCCTGGCGGCGCAGCAGCTTGGCGCACATCATCGGGGTGAGCGTCAGGGCGACGAAGCCGGAGACGACGACGGCGCCCGCCAGCGTCAGCGCGAACTCGACGAAGAGCTTGCCGATGCGGCCCGTGGCGAAGGCCATGGGCGCATAGACCGCGACCAGCGTCAGCGTCATTGCGACGACGGCGAAGGCGATCTCGCGGATGCCGCGCATGGCGGCGGCGACAGGCGCCATGCCCTCCTCGATATGGCGGTAGATGTTCTCCAGCACGACGATGGCATCGTCCACCACCATGCCGATGGCGAGCACCAGCGACAGAAGCGTCAGCGTGTTCACCGAGAAGCCGAAGACGAGCATCAGCGCGAAGGCGCCGATCAGCGAGATCGGGATGGTGACGAGCGGGATCAGCGTCGCGCGGAACGAGCGCAGGAAGAGGAGGATGATGAGCACGACCAGCACCACCGCCTCGGCGATGGTGACGTAGACGGCGCTGATCGAGCGGGCGATGAAGACGGAGGAATCGAAGGACACGGCGAGGCGCATGGCCGGCGGCAGATCGTCGGAAATGGCCGGCAGCGCCCGCGTCACGCCGGCAGAGACGTCCAGCGGATTGGCGGTGGCCTGCTTGACGATGCCGAGGGTCACCGAGGGGACGCCGCCGAACCAGGCCGAGGTGCGCTGGTCGCGCGGGCCGATCTCCACCTTCGCCACGTCGCCGAGACGCACCACGGCGCCGTTCTGCTCGCGCAGCACGATGGCGCGGAACTGCTGCGGCGTCGTCAGGCCCGTCTGGGTGAGCACCGTGAACTCCCGCGACCGGCTCTCGATCAGGCCGGCCGGGATCTCGACGTTCTGCGCCCGCAGCGCCGCCTCCACCTCCTGCACCGTGAGCTGGTAGGAGGCGAGCCGCGCCCGGTCGATCCAGATCCGCATGGCAAAGGTGCGCTGGCCGAGGATGCGCACCTCGGAGACGCCGGTGACCGTCTGCAACCGGTCGACGATGAAGCGGCTGGCGAAATCGGTCAGTTCCAGCGCACTCAGCCCCTGCCCTGTCAGCGACAGGTAGATGACCGGCTGGGCGTCGGCCTCCACCTTGGCGATGATCGGCTCTTCGATCTCGTCGGGCAGGCGCCCGCGCACCCGCGACACCCGGTCCCGGACGTCCGAGGCCGCGACGTCCGGATTGATCTCGGGCCGGAAGCGCACGGAGATGTTGCTGGTCTGCTGGCGGCTCGCCGAGGTGATGATCTCGATGCCCTCGATGCCGGCGATGGAATCCTCCAGCACCTGCGTCACCTGCGTCTCCATGATCTCGGCGCTCGCCCCCTGATAGGTGGTGCGGACCGAGACGATAGGCTCGTCGATGTTGGGGAACTGGCGCACGGCGAGGCGCGAATAGGAGACCGCGCCGATCAGCACGACGAGGATGCTCAGGACGGTGGAGAAGACCGGACGCTGGACGAAGACGGCGAAGGGGTTCATGGCCGCCGCTCCGGGCGGACCGAGGCGGTGGGACCCGCGGAGGCGGGGGGCTCCGCGGCCGGCGGTCGCGGCGCATCGATGACGTTCACCGCCGCGCCGTCGCGCAGGCGGATCTGGCCGGCGATGACGACCATGTCGCCCGCCGCGACGCCCCGGGTGACCTCCACCTTGCCGTCGAAACGGCGTCCGGCCGTGACGGTCGTCATCACGGCGCGGCCGTCGCGAACCACGTAGACGGCGAGATCGCGCCCCGACGCCGAGGCGACGAGGGCGGCCTCGGGAATGACGACCGCATCCTCGCGCACGGCGGTGGTGAGCGAGACCCGGGCGAAGAGGCCCGGCCGCAGCGCCCCGTCGGCATTGGCGATGGTGGCGCGCAGCCGCAGCGCCCGCCCGGCCGCGTCGATCACCGGATCGATGGCATAGACCTCGCCGCGATAGCGCTGGTCGGGAAAGGCGTCGACCCGCACGTCCACGGTCTGGCCGGCCGTCGCCGCGCCGATGAACAGTTCCGGGATCGAGAAATCGAGCTTGATCGGATCGAGCTGCGTCAGGGTGGTGATCGCCTGTCCCGCCGGCACGATGTTGCCGACGCTGATGCTGCGCAGGCCGACGACGCCCGAGAAGGGCGCCGTGAGGGTGAGCTGCCGGAGCTTCGACTCCGCGGCCGCCACGTTGGCGCGCGCCACCGCGAGCTGCGCCGTCGCCTGTTCGAGGGCGACCTGCGTGCCGGCGCCGCGCTGCACCAGGGTCTGGCTGCGGTCGAAGACGTCCTGAGCCAGCGAGAGATTGGCTTCCGCCTGACGGAGTTCGGCATTGGCGATGGTGGCGTCGAGCTCGACCAGCTTCGCGCCCGCCTCCACCCGCTGACCCTCGCGGAAATGGAAGGCGACGATGCGCCCGGCGACCTCCGGGGCGATGTTGACCTGCTCGTTGGCCGCCAGCGTGCCGATGGCGTCAACCTGGTCGGCGACGCGCTCGCGCGCCGCCCGCGCCACCTCCACCGGCAGGGCCTGCCCGGCCGGGCGGGCGGGCCGCGCCGTCTCCGCCGCACCGCCGGGCAGGCCGAGGAAGGCGGGCTGCATCCACCAGACGCTGGCGGCGGCCAGGACGAGGAAGAACAGGACGAGGGCGGAACGCCGCACGGTCGATACGGTCATGAAGTCCTCTCGGGGGAGACGCTGCTGCGCGACCGCGTCGGGCGGGAAGGGGTCGCGCCGGCGACGGCCTCGGGGCCGGCGGCGGGCAGGAGGCGTCGGGCACCCGGCGGAGGGCATGCCGACCCTCTCCAACAGATGATGGTGGGATGTGTTCCCCGGGTGACGCGGATGGGCGACATTGCGCCGCAGGGGCAGCGGCGGCAGGCGGTGTCGCAGCCGCCGGTTGAGCCCGGAGCCGCGAACGGGCAAGGTCGGCGGCCGATTCCGCGACGGCTCCCGAGGACACCGCCTTGCCATTCCGCTTCGTCCACACAGCGGACATCCACCTGGATTCGCCCCTGCGATCGCTGGCGCTGCGCAATCCGGCGCTCGCCGCGCTCGTCGGCGATTCGACCCGGCAGGCGCTGGTCGCCATCGTCGACCTCTGCCTCGACCAGAAGGTGGATGCCCTGGTGATCGCCGGCGACCTCTACGACGGCGACCAGACCTCGATGAAGACGGCGCGTTTCCTCGCCACCCAGCTCGCTCGGCTCGACCAGGCGGGCATCGCCGTCTTCAAGGTGCGCGGCAACCACGACGCGCTGTCCAAGATAACCCAGGAGCTGATCCTGCCGCCGGGCGTGAAGGTTTTCGGCGGACGCGGCGAGACGGTCGAGATCACCGGCAAGGGGATCGACATCGCCGTCCACGGCATCAGCTTCGCCCGGCCCCATGCGCCCGAGAGCCTGGTGCCGAAATTCCGCGCCCCGGTGGCGGATGCGGTGAACGTCGCCATCATGCACACCAGCCTCGCCGGCGCGCCCGGCCACGACGCCTATGCGCCCTGCGCCGTGAAGGACCTGCACGAATCCGGCTTCGACTACTGGGCGCTCGGCCACGTCCATGCACGCGCCCAGCATGCCGGCGCGCGCGCCGTCGTGATGCCCGGCATGCCGCAGGGACGCGACATCAACGAATCCGGCCCCAAATCCGTCTCCCTCGTCACCATCGGCGACGACCGCAGCATCACGGTGGAGGAATGGCCGACGAGCATCGCCCAGTTCGAGCGCATTCCCGTCGATCTCGGCGGCATCGCCACCTGGCGCGAGGCCGTCGACGCCGTCGAACTGGCGATCGGCCGTGAGCGCGACCGCACCGAGGCGCCCCATCTCGTCGGGCGGCTGATGCTCTCCGGCGCGACGCCGCTCGCCTGGCGGCTGCGGCGCGACCGTGACCTGCTCACCGCCGAGATCGAGCAGCGCGTCGAGACGGCTGGGCGGACCTGGATCGACAGGATCGAACTCGCCGTCGCGGCGCCGGAACAGGCGGCAGAGCCCGGATCCGCCGATCCCGTGCGCGAACTCGCGGACCTCCTGCGCGGCGGTGCCCTCGGCCGGCACGGCCTGCGCGAGGCGGTGCGCGACCTCGTCCGCGACCTGCGCGACGACCTGCCGGGCGATGCCCGCGGCTTCACCGGCAATTCGGAGGAGGAGTTCGAGGCCTTCGTCGAGACGCTCATCGGGGAGGCCGGCGAGGACGTGCTGGCGCGGCTCGAGGCCGACGCCGGCGGAGAGCGGTGATGCGGCTGCAGCGCCTCGACCTCGTCCGCTACGGCCGCTTCACCGACCGGGCGATCGACTTCGGCCCTAAGCCCGCGGAAGGCCCCGATCTCCACATCGTCTACGGCCCGAACGAGGCCGGCAAGTCCACCTCGCTCAACGGCTATCTCGACGTGCTCTTCGGCATCCAGGAGCAGAGCCGCTACGCCTTCCTGCATCCATATGCCTCGATGGAGGTGGGGGCGGTGCTAGACGTCGACGGCGCCGTCCACGAGGTGCGGCGCATCAAGCAGCGCAGCAACTCCCTGCGCGACCTCCGCGGCGAACCGCTGCCGCCGGCGCTGCTCGCCGCCCCGCTCGGCGGCCTCACCCGCGACGGCTACCGGATGATGTTCTCGCTCGACGACGAGACGCTGGAGCTCGGCGGCGAGGCGATCCTCGACAGCCAGGGCGACATCGGCGAGCTGCTGTTCTCCGCCAGCAGCGGCCTCGCCGACCTCTCGCGCAAGCTCGACGCGGTGAGCGCCGAGGCCGACGGCATCTTCCGCAAGCGGGCGAGCACGACGCGCATCGCCGCCCTCAAGCGCCGGCTCACCGAACTAAAGGCGAGCCGCGACGAGATCGACGTCCAGGCCTCCGAACATGCCCGTCTGGCGGAGGCCCTCGCGCGCGCGGACGAGGCCTATGCCGCCGCGGCGCGGGACCTCGGGATCGCGCGCGCCCGCGCGGACGAACTCGCGCGCATTCTCCGCGCGCTGCCCCTGCGCGCGGAGCGGGACCGCCTCCTCGTCGAACTCGAGCCGCTCGCCGGCCTGCCGCGCCCGCCCGCGCACTGGTCCGCGGACATGCCCGCGCTCCGCGCGCGCGAGGCCGAGCTCTCCGCCCGCGCGCGCGGGCTCGACGCCCAGATCGCCGCCCTCGCCGAGGAGCTGGACAGGCCGCAGCCCGAGGCGGCGCTGCATCCCCTCGGCGACCGGCTGGCGCGCCTCGCCGAGGCGACGGCCCGCTATCGCACCGCCGCCGAGGACCTGCCGAAGCGCCGGCGCGCCCTCGCCGAGGCCGACCGCGAACTCGCCGCCACCGCCGCCGCCCTCGGCCGGCCGGGCGAGGCCGACCCGGCGGCTCTCGCCCTGCCGGCGGCGCTGATGGGCCAGCTCCGCGACCTGATCGAGCAACAGTCCGGCGTCGCCGCCGGGCTGGCGAGCGCCGCGCGCGAGGTCGACGACGCCCGCGAGGCGCTGCTGCGCGCGGAGGACGAGCATCGCCGCCTCGTCCAGGCCGGAACCGCCCTGGCACCTGAAGCGGTGGCCGCTCTGGAGACTGCGCTCGCGCCGCTGCGGCAGGGCGACCTCGCAGCGCGCGAGGCTATGCTCGAGCGGGAGGCCGACAAGGACCGCCGCGCGTTGGAGGCCGCCCTGACCACCCTCCGGCCCTGGACCGGCGAACCCGCCGTCCTGGCGGCCCTCGCCATGCCGGAGCCGGCGGAGATCGCCGCCTGGCGGCGTTCGGCCGCGGAGCTCGAGGCGGAAGCGGCGCGCTGCCGCCGGCAGGCCCAGTCCCTCACCGCCGAGCGCGATCAGGCCGCCGCCGCGCGCGACGCTCTGCGCAGCGCCGCCGGCCTCGTCGACGACGCCGCCGCCATGGCGCTCAGGGCGGAGCGGGAAACGGCCTGGGCCGCCCATCTCGGCGATCTCGGGCGCCAGACGGCGGCGGCCTTCGAGGCCGCCATGCGGGCCGCCGACGCCGTCGCCGACGCCCGCGCCGCCCATGCCGACCGGCTCGCCGAGATGCGGACCCACGCCGTCACCGTCTCGACACGGCAAGCCGCTCTCGACCGCGAGACCGAGGCCCTCGCGGCGGCGGACGGGGCGCTGGCGGCCCTCCGCCGCACGGTCCGCGCCCGCCACCCCGTGCCGGAGGCGCTCCCCGAGGATGCGCCGCTCGCCGCCTGGCTCGACGCCGCGGAACGCTGGGCCGCCCGCCGCGGTGCCGCGCTGGAGGCTCACGACCGCCTGCAGGAGGCGGAGACGCGCCTCGCCGCGGCGCGCGCCGAGCAGGACACGGCACGACGCGGCCTCTCCCAGGCTCTGTCAGCCATCGGCCTGACGCCGGGAGCATTTCCCCTCCCCGCCCTCGTCCAGGCCGCCGAGGCGGCGCTGAAGGCGAATGCCGAGCGGGCGCGACAGGCCGAAGCCGCCGCCGACGCCATGCGGGACCGGCAGCGCGACCTCGACACGCGCACCCGCCGCGCCGAGGCGGCGCGTGCCGCCATGCAGACCTGGGCCGACGCCTGGGAGGCGGCTCTCGCCGCGACCTGGTTCGCGGACCGCGGCGGCAGCACCGGAGCCGTCCGCGCCATCCTCGACCTTGCCGGCGGCCTGCCCGCCGCCCTGAAGGCGCGCGACGACATCGCCCACCGCATCGCCGCCATGGAGGAGGATTGCCGCAGCTTCGTCACCGAACTGGGGCTGATCCACCAGGCGCTGGGCGAACCCTTCGAGGAGCCGGCGGCGCTCGCCGCGGCGGAGATGCTGATGCGGCGCCACGAGCAGGCGCGCATCGAAGAGACGATGCGGCGGGAGATGCACGGCAAGCTCGCCGGGCTCAGGGAGGAACGCCAGGCCCTGCAGGCGGAGGTCTGGGCGCACGAGGCCGAGCGGGACGCCCGCCTCACCTTCTTCGGCGTCGACGATCTCGTGGCGGTCGGCACCTGCCTGCAGACCTGCGCGCGCCGCGACGCCCTCGCCGGCCGGGCCAAGGATCTCGCCGACCGTATCGCCGGCGAGATGCGCGCCTCCGGGATCGAGGAGGCGCTGGAGAGGCTGGATCGTCTCGACGCCGAAGCGCTCGCGACGGAAGCGGCGGAGATCGAGGCGACCCTCGACCGGACCGAGGCACAGGCGCGCGACCTCTATGCCGCGAAGAGCCTCGCCGCCGAGCGGCTCCAGGCCATCGGCGGCGACGATGCCGTGGCCCGCATCGAGGCGGAGCGGCGGGTGGTGATCCTGGAGATCGAGGACCTGGCGCTGCGCTTCCTGCGCCTGCGCGCCGGACGGATGCTGGTCGACCAGGCGCTCACCGCCTATCGCGACAGGCACCGCAGCTCGATGATGCAACGCGCCTCCGAAGCCTTCCGCCTCATCACCCGCGAGGCCTATCTCGGCCTGACGACGCGGGCCGACAAGGACCGCGAGGTGCTGATCGCCCTCTCCCGCGACGGCGGCTCGAAGGCGGCGCAGGACCTCTCCAAGGGCACGCGCTTCCAGCTCTATCTCGCCCTCAGGCTGGCCGGTTACGAGGAGTTCGCGGCGGTCCGCCCCCCGGTTCCCTTCATCGCCGACGACATCATGGAGACCTTCGACGAGATGCGGTCGGAAGAGGCGTTCCGCCTGTTCGGGCGGATGGGCGCCATCGGCCAGGTGATCTACTTCACCCACCACCGCCATCTCTGCGACATCGCCGCCCGCGTCGTGCCGGGCGTGCGCATCCACGACCTCGCGCCCTGAGGGCCGGATCAGCGCGGACCGAGCGTCGTCACCCAGATGACGCGGGCGACCTGCTGGGAGGGATTGTCGAACATGTGGGGCACGGTGGACGGAAAACGGAAGCTGTCGCCGGGCTCCAGCACATGGGCCTCGTGGTCGAGCCACAGCCGCAGCTTGCCCGCCAGCACGTAACCCGCCTTCTCGCCCGTGTGGCGCACGAAGTCGGTGCCCGAGGATCCGCCGGGATTGAGGGTCAGCTCGTAGAACTCGATCTCGCCGGTCTCGGCCGGCGTCAGCGCCTCCTTGACCACGCCGCTGGCGGTGAGCCTGAGCAGCCGGCGGTCGTTCTTGCGCACGATGTAGCGGGCCGGCGAAACCGGCTCGTGGTCCTCGAAGAAATACGAGATCGGCACGCCGAGGGCGATGCTGAGCAGCCTGAGCGTGCGGACGGACGGCGTCGCCAGCGCCCGCTCCACCTGGCTGATCATGCCGGTCGACAGGCCCGTCCGCTTCGCCACCTCCTGGATCGACAGGCCGGCGCGCTGGCGCATCAGGCGGATGGTCTCGCCGAGGCGCTGGTCGCCGTCGTCGGCAATCGTCGCTGCGGGGGGCTCCGCGACAGCCATGTCCTCAGGCGCCGCCCCTGCCCGCCCTGCGCTGCTGCGACCGCTCATGCGACATCCTTCTCCCATTTGCCCGGATGGCAGGGAGCCCATCCTGCCACGCGCAAATGCAGGGGTGATCCTCTTCCCTGACAGGCGTGAGGCCCGCCCCGTGCCATTGACAGCTCTGTTTAGCAGTGTTGAAGTTTGGTCGCGACAATTCAAGACCATTGAACGCTGCGGACAGGATCCGCCGGGCGCCGGACGACCTCCGGCGAACGGGCGAGCCATGCCGGGCGTCACCTGAGGGGGCGATGATGAGCGACGAGACCAACGGCGTCAAAGCAGTGCTTCCGATCACCGGCCCCAGCCGCCGCGTCCTCATGGTTCTCGGTGCCGGCGCCGCCGCAGGCCTCGCCGCCCCCGGCACGCTCTTCGCCCAGGGCACCCGCCCCTCGACGCCGCCCGACCGCCCACGCGGGCAGATCGTCGCCGCACTGTCGCAGGAACCGACCGTCTTCAACCCATTGATGCCCGGCATCGAGGTCGACCAGGCGGTCTGGTGGCAGCTCTTCTCGACGCTCTGGTACATCGACGCCGAGGGCAACTTCGTCCCCGATCTCGCCCGCGAGGTGCCGACGGTGGCCAATGGCGGCCTCTCCGCCGACGGCCTGACCTGGAAGATCAAACTGCGGACCGGCGTCAAATGGCACGACGGCACGGCCTTCACCGCCGAGGACGTCAAATATTCGCTGGAGCTCATCAACAACCCGAATTTCCGGGTGCGCAACCGCGTCGGCCACAGCCTCGTCAAGGACATCACGGTGGTCTCGCCCGACGAGATCCACTGGCGGATGGAAACGCCCTATTCGCCCTACCTGTCGATCCTGTCGCTGACCTTCCTCGTGCCGAAGCACGTGATGGAGAAGGCCGCCGATCCCAACACCTCGCCGATGAACAACGCTCCCGTCGGCACCGGCCCGTTCCGCTGGGGCTCGCGCACGCCCGGCGACAACATCCTGCTCGCGGCAAACCCCGCCTATCACGGCAAGGGCCCCTATGTTGAACGGTTGATCTTCAAGTACATTTCCGACCTGACGGTCCTCTACACCCAGTTCCGCACCGGTCAGGTGGACTACACCGGCATCCAGGGCATCCTGCCGAACTTCGTCCGCGAGGCGAAGACCCTGCGCGACCGCACCGTGGTCGTCTCCTCCACCTCCTCGGTGGAGCACATCGCGCCGAACCTCGACTTCGGCCCGCTCGCCGACAGGACGGTGCGCGAGGCGCTCTACATGGCGATCAACAAGAAGGCGATCATCGACGCCCTCAACTACGGCCTGCCGACGCCGACCGAGACCTTCGTGCCGCAGCAGGGCTGGTCGTTCCAGAAGGGCCTGCCGGCCCATGCCTACGACCCCGCCAAGGCCAATGCGCTCCTCGACGCGGCGGGCTGGGCGCGCGGCTCCGACGGCGTGCGCGCCAAGGGCGGCGTGCGGCTCGAGTTCACCAACTCCACCACCTCCGGCAACGCCGTCCGCGAGCAGACCCAGCAACTCCTGATGCAGGACTGGCGCGGCATCGGCGCCGCCATGCGCATCCAGAACATGCCGCCCGCCGTCATGTGGGGCGAGTTCTGGCAGCAGTCGAAGTTCAACTCGGCGCTGGTCTCGGTGAACTTCATGCTCGGCGCCGATCCCGACGTCACCCCGCGCTTCGGCTCGGGCGCGATTCCCGCCAAGGGCGGCCGCGGCTTCAACACCTACCAGTACCAGAACCCCGAGGCCGACCGCCTCCTCGCCCTCGGCGCCCGGCAGTTCGACCTCACCGAGCGCAAGGCGAGCTACGGCCAGTTGCAGACCATCATCCGCAACGACCTCGCCATCCTGCCGCTGTTCCAGGGGATCATCGCCGAGGGCATGAAGGCCAATCTCCGCGGCTTCCGCCCCAACGCCAACACCTCCACCAACTGCTGGAACATCCGCGAATGGTACTGGGCCTGACGCGGCGGCGGGGAGGACCCGCCTGACATGGCACGCTACGTCGTCAACCGGCTGGGACAGGCGGTGCTGCTGCTCTTCATCGTCTCGATGCTGGGCTTCGCCATTCTCCACCTCGCGCCCGGCGGGCCGCTGTCGCAGTTCGCCCTGTCCTCGCAGATGACGCAGGAGGACCTCGACCGCATCACCCGCCAGCTCGGCCTCGACCGGCCGCTGCCGGTGCAATATGCCGACTGGCTGTGGCGCATGCTGCGCGGCGACTGGGGCGTCTCCTACCGCGACGGCGAGCCGGTGTTGAAGATCATCGGCGCCCATCTCGGCGCCACCTTCGAGCTGATGGCGACCGCGACGCTCATCGCCGTGGTGGTCGGCTGCTGGATCGGCATCCTCGGCGCCATCCGCCGCTATTCCATCTTCGACCAGTTCGCCACCGTCGGCGCCATGGTGGCCCTGTCGATCCCGACCTTCTGGTTCGGGCTCATCGCCATCTACGTCTTCTCGGTCAATCTGGGCTGGCTGCCTTCCGGCAACCGCCACACCGTCGGCGAGGAGGGATCGCTCCTCGACATGCTGCACCACCTGATCGCGCCCGCTCTCGTGCTGGCGCTGGTGGAGACGGCCATGTGGGGCCGCTTCATGCGCTCCTCCATGCTGGACGTCATCAACCAGGACTACATCCGCACGGCCCGCGCCAAGGGCCTGCCCGAATGGCGCATCCTCTCCCAACACGCCCTGCGCAACGCGCTGCTGCCGATGATCACGGTCGCCGGCCTGCAGTTTCCGACCCTGCTCGGCGGCGCACTGGTCACCGAGACGGTCTTCACATGGCCCGGCATGGGCCGGCTCTTTCTCGATTCCATCGGTTACCGCGACTACCCCGTGGTGATGGGCATCCTCATGTTCTCGGCCACCATGGTGCTGATCGGCTCGCTCATCGCCGACATGCTCTATGCCGTGGTCGATCCGCGGATACGGGTGGGCTGAACCGTGACCGCCATCCCCGCCACGGACCCCGTCCACGTCACCCCCGCCCGGGCCGCCTGGCAGCGCTTCCGCCGCCATCGCCTCGCCATGGCCGGCGCCGTCATCATCGCGCTGCTGGTCTTCGGCTCGGTCTTCGGGCCCCTCCTGCTGCCCTTCGACGACAAGTTCATCGACATCATGCACCGCTTCGCCCCGCCGCTTTCGGGCGCCCATGTGCTCGGCACCGACGAGCTCGGCCGCGACGTGCTGGCGCGGCTGATGATGGGCGGGCGCGTGTCGCTCACCATCGGCATCGTCGCCATGGTCATCGCCATGGCGGTGGGCATCGTCATCGGCACCTTCGCCGGCTTCTACGGCGGCGTGCTCGGCGCCGCGCTCATGCGCTTCGTCGACGCGGTGCTGTGCTTCCCCACCATCTTCCTGCTGCTGGCGCTGGCGGCCCTCATCGAGCCCGGCATCGTCGCCACGACGATCCTCATCTCGGTCACCGCCTGGATGAGCGTCGCCCGCATCGTCGAGGCGCAGATCCGGGCCCTGCGTGAACGCGACTTCACCGCGGCGGCCATCGCCTTCGGCTCGTCCAACCTGCGCATCATGTTCAAGGAACTGGTGCCCAACGCCATGGCGGCCATCGTCGTGGCGGCGACCCTCAACGTCGCCAAGGCGATCCTGCTGGAATCCTATGTCAGCTATCTCGGCTACGGCATCCAGCCGCCGGCCGCGAGCTGGGGCAACATGCTGAACAACGCCCAGATCTACATGACGAGCGCGCCCTGGCTCGCCATCGCGCCCGGCGTCGCCATCACCCTCGCGGTGACCAGCTTCAACTTCCTCGGCGACGGCCTGCGCGACGCGCTGGACCCCCGCCTCGACATTCACTGACCGGACGATTGCCAGGAGCCCATCCCATGTCACCGCCGCTTGACCGCATCCAGGGCGACGACCGCCTTCCCGAAAGCGCCGACGTCGTGGTCATCGGCGGCGGCGTCATCGGCGTCTCGGCCGCCTATCACCTGGCGAAGAAGGGCCACTCCGTCGCTCTCGTCGAGAAGGGCCATGTCGGCTGCGAGCAGTCGAGCCGCAACTGGGGCTGGTGCCGCCAGCAGGGCCGCGCCCGCGCCGAGATTCCGCTGGCGCGCGAGGCGCTGCGGCTGTGGGAGGAGATGCAGATCGACGCCGGCCGCGACGCCGGCTTCCGCCGCACCGGCGTGCTGTTCCTCACCAAGAACCCGGCCGAACTCGCCGCCTGGGAGAAATGGGCGGAGATCGCCCGCGAGATGCAGGTGCATTCCACCGTGCTCACCCCCGCCGAGGTGCAGGAGCGCCTTCCCGGCAATGCCGACACCTGGGTCGGCGGCCTGCATACGCCGAGCGACGGTCGCGCCGAGCCCTCCATGGCCGTGCCGGCTCTCGCCACCGCAGCCCGCAAGCATGGCGTCACCATCCACCAGGCCTGCGCCGCCCGCGGCCTCGAGACGGCGGGCGGCCGGGTCGGCGGCGTCGTCACCGAGAAGGGCACGATCCGCACCACATCGGTGCTGCTGGCCGGCGGTGCCTGGTCCTCGCTCTTCTGCCGCCGCCACGGCATCGACCTGCCGGTCGGCCTCGTCAACGCCACCGCCTGCCGCACCACGCCGGCCCCCGAGATCACCGACGGGGCGCTCGGCACCGACTTCTTCTGCATCCGGCGACGGCTCGACGGTGGCCTGACGCTGGCGCTCCGCGGCCGCGGCACGGTGGAGCTGACGCCCGACCTCATCCGCTATGCCCGCACCTTCCTGCCGACCTACCGGCAGCGGCGGAAGGGGCTGAAGATCTCCTTCGGCAAACCCTTCCTCGACCAGCTCCTGCGCGGCACCAACTGGCCGCTCGACCGGCCCTCGCCCTTCGAGGCCGAACGCGTGCGCGATCCCGCTCCCGACATGACCCTGGTGGAGGAGGCCCTCGCCGCCCTCATCACGGCGAACCCGGACCTGAAGGGCATCCAGATCGCCGAGGCCTGGGGCGGCACCATCGACACCACGCCGGACACGATCCCCGTCATCTCGGCCGTCGACAAGCTCCCCGGCTTCTTTCTCGCCACCGGATTCTCAGGCCACGGCTTCGGCATCGGGCCGGGCGCCGGACGCCTCGCCGCCGACGTGGTGACCGGCGACGCCCCGCTCATCGACCCCGGCGCCTATTCCTATGAGCGTCTCGTCGACGGTCGCCCGCTCGCCCCCGTCGGCCTGTTCTGAGGCGGCCATGAGCTTCCTCTACAAGGCCAACCCGGTCCGCGGCGCGGAATGGGCGCGCCATTTCGCGGCCCTCGCCCCGGACGTGCCCTTCCATGTCTGGCCGGATCAGCCCGACCCCGCGAGCGTGCGCCACCTCGCGACATGGGTGCCGCCCGACGACATCGCCGGCACCTTTCCCAACCTCGAACTCGTCTTCTCGGTGGGCGCCGGCGTCGACCAGTTCGACTTCACCAAGGTGCCCGCCCACGTGCCGCTGGTGCGCATGCTGGAGCCGCACATCGCCGAGAGCATGGTCGAATATGTCTCGCTCGCCGTGCTGGCGCTGCACCGGGACCTGCCGCGCTTCCTCGACCAGCAGCGGCGCGAGGTCTGGAAGGAGATCCAGATCACCGCCGCCGCCCGCCGGCGTGTCGGCGTCATGGGCCTCGGCCAGCTCGGGCAAGGGGTGCTGGAGCGCCTGAAGGTCTTCGGCTTTCCGCTCGCCGGCTGGAACCGCTCGCCCCGCCGGATCGCGGGCGTCGACTGCTACACCGGCGCCGAGGGCCTCGCCGCCTTCCTCGCTCGCACCGACATCCTCGTCTGCCTGCTGCCGCTGACGCCGGAGACCCGTGGCATCCTGAATGCCAGCCTCTTCGCCGCCCTTCCCGCCGGCGCCATGCTGGTCAATGTCGGCCGCGGCGGCCATCTGGTGCAGGACGACCTCCTCGCCGCCCTCGACGGCGGGCAGATCGCCGCCGCCATGCTCGACGTCGCCGAACCCGAGCCGCTGCCGGCCGGCCATCCCTTCTGGCGGCACGAGAAGATCATCCTCACCCCGCACATCGCCAGCATGACCCATCCGGAAACGGCGGTGCGCTTCGTCCTCGACACCATCGCCCGCCACCGCCGCGGCGAGCCGCTGCCGGGCCTCGTCGACCGCGCGCGCGGCTACTGAGGCGTGGCGCCCCCGCCTCAGCCCGGCCGACGCCGGTCCCCGCAGCGGGGAGCGCGACGAAGCCGCGGGACGCCACAAGTCACTCACTGGTTACATACTTGATTGACGCTGGCCAGAGCGCTGGCTATCGTCCTTCCCTAAGAGATGCGACGACGCATCCCGCATTCGGGAGGATGACCGTGATCACCAGGAGGCTGGCGCTCGCCGCCCTTTTCGCAACCGCCGCCGTGGCCCCCGCGGCCGCCCAGACCTTCCCCTCGCGCCCCATCACCATGGTGGTGCCCTTCGCCCCCGGCGGGCCGACCGACATCGTCGCCCGCCTCGTCGCCGAGCGCATGTCGGCGAGCCTCGGCCAGCAGGTGGTGGTGGAGAACGTGGCGGGAGCCGCCGGCACCACCGGCGCGGCGCGCGTCTCCCGGGCGGAGCCCGACGGCCACACCATCCTGATGGGGCCGATGAGCACGATGAGCTTCTCGCCGGCGCTCTATCCCAATCTCGCCTTCAACCCGCTGACCGATTTCGAGCCTGTGGGCATCGCCGCCTCCGCGCCGATCATGCTGGTCTCCGCCAAGAAGCTGCCGGCGACGACGCTCGCCGAGTTCTCCGCCCACCTGAAGGCCAATGCGACGACGGTGAACAACGGCAATGCCGGTGTCGGCTCGACGTCGCACCTCGCCTGCACCCTGCTCAACCAGAAGCTCGGCGTGTCGCCGACCCTGGTGCCCTATCGCGGCACCGGCCCCGCCATCCAGGACCTCGTCGCCGGCAATGTCGGCTACATCTGCGACCAGGTGACGAGCCTGATGAGCCAGGTCCAGGGCGGCACGATCACGCCGCTCGCCGTCCTCGCCCCCACCCGTTCGCCGGTGCTGCCCAACGTGCCCACGGCCAAGGAAGCCGGCATGGAGGGCGTCGACATGGTGGTGTGGAACGCCGTCTTCGCCCCGAAGGGCACCCCAGCCCCTGTCGTCGCCGCGCTCAACGCCGCCCTGCGCAAGGCCATCGACGACCCGACCGCCCGGGAGCGCTTCCTCCAGCTCGGTGCCGAGGCGCCGGTGGAGGCCCAGCGCACGCCGGAGGCGCTGCGCGCCGTCCATGCCGCCGACGTCAAGAAATGGGGCGACGTCATCCGCGAGGCGAACATCCGCATCCAGTGAGACGCTCTCCGGCGATGGCTGGCATCAGAGGAGTGCGTCCTTCGAGGCTCGCTTTCGCTCGCACCTCAGGATGAGGGAGGTCGAGGCTTGCCCATCGTTCGCATGGGACTGGGGCGAGGCGCTTGATCCGGCCCCGCTGCAAGTCGCCACCCCCCCTCATCCTGAGGTGCGAGCCCCGGCGATGCGGCAGCATCGTCCGGGCGCGAGCCTCGAAGGACGCGCTGCCTTGATGCAGGGTGCATGTCTCCGTCACCGATGATGAAATCCGCGCATGCGCCTGTCCCTCTGCAACGAAGTGCTGCAGCCCCTCGACCTCGCCCGGCAATGCGCCTTCGCGAAGGCGGTCGGCTATGACGGGCTGGAGATCGCCCCGTTCACGCTGTCCGAAGAGCCGCACCGCCTCGCCGGCGCCGAGGTCGCGGCGATGCGTCGGACCATGGAGGACCACGGCCTCGCCGTCACCGGCCTCCACTGGCTGCTGGTGACGCCGCAGGGTCTCTCCATCACCAGCCCCGACGACGCCGTGCGTAGCCGCACCCGCGACGTCATCCGCGGCCTCCTCGACCTCGCGGCGGGCCTCGGCGCCCGCGTCATGGTGCACGGATCGCCGGCGCAGCGGCGGCCGGCCGAGGGGCAGTCGCAGGAGGATGCCTGGGCGCGGGCGCGCGACCTCTTCGCCGGGCTGGCGCCAGAGGCCGAAGCCCGCGGCCTCACCTATTGCCTGGAGCCTCTCGCACCGCCGGACAACGTCTTCGTCCAGACCGTCGCAGAGGCGGCGCGCATGGTGGAAGAAATCGGGCATCCCGCCTTCCGCACCATGATCGACACCTCCGCCGCCTCCGCCCACGAGGCCGAAGCGGTCTCCGATCTCGTGCGGCGCTGGCTGCCGACGGGCCTGATCGGCCACGTCCAGTTCAACGACGCCAACCGCCGCGGCCCCGGCGAGGGCAAGGACCGCTTCGCCGGCGTGCTGAGGGCGCTGCGCGAGACCGGCTACGGCGGCGACATCGCGGTCGAGCCCTTCATCTACGAGCCGGACGGCCAGGCCTGTGCCGCCCGCGCCGCCGGCTATGTGCGCGGCCTCATGGAGGCCCTGGACGGCGCGCCGTGACCGGACCGGCGCGGCGTGCCAGTGTCGGGCCAGAGCCGAATCGGGCAAGGAATCGCGGATGCCCGACGGCAAGAGCGTGACGGACGAGACCAGCGCGGCGAAGCCCGTGCGCAGGCGCGACAGCGCCGGCACGCGCGCGCGCATCCTCAACGTCGCCACCCGCGAATTCGCCAACAGGGGATACGAGGGGGCGAAGACCGACGACATCGCCGACCGTGCGCGCATCAACAAGCGCATGATCTACCACTACTTCTCGTCGAAGGAGCTGCTCTATCTCGCCGTCCTCGAAGCGGCCTACGAGCGCGCCCGCTCCGCCGAGCAGAAGCTGGAGCTCGACCAGCTCACGCCGGTCGAGGCGCTCACCCGCTTCACCGAGTTCACCTTCGACAGCTTCGTGCGCGACCGTACTTTCATCAACCTGCTGGCCACCGAGAACCGTCAGCGGGCCAAGGTGCTGAAGAAGTCAGGCCAGGTGAACCGCATGAACTCCCCCGTCATCGACGCCATCGGCCGCATCATCGCCCGCGGCCACGCAGACGGCTCGATCCGCGCCGGGCTCGACGCCCGCCAGCTGTGGATCACCATCATCGGCATCTGCTACTTCTTCTTCTCCAACATCTACACGCTGTCGGTGATCTTCGACGCCGACATGGAAGACCCCGTCTCCATCGCGGCGCGGCGGGCCCATGTGGTGGATTTCGTGCTGCGGGGCGTGAAGGCCTAGCCACCGGACGATGTCCGCGCAGCCCGTCTCAGCGGCAATGCCCGTCATCCCCGGCCGAGCGACGCGAGGGGAAGGGGATCCAGGTTTTCAAGCGCGCGGAGCGTCCAGGATTGGACCCCCTTCCCTCGCCCTTCGGGCTCGCCGGGGGTGACGTCCGGAGGCACGATCAGGGGTTGCCCTCACACCACGCTTTTGTGCCTCTCGATGCAGGTCGCCAGCACCTCGTCCATCGGCCGCTGCCACCAGTCGAGTTCGGAGAAGATCTCGACCTCCGAGAAGCCGGCGAAGCCCTCCGCCTCCACCGCCGCCCGGATCTTTTTCAGCTCGATGACCCCGTCGCCCATCATGCCGCGGTCGGTGAGGAGGTCGCGGGTCGGCACCAGCCAGTCGCAGACGTGATAGGCGAGCAGCCGCTCGCGCCCCGCCCTCCGGATGTCGCAGAACAGGTTCGGGTCCCACCAGATGTGATAGACGTCCGCCGCGACTCCGAGCGCCCCGCTCCGGCCGGGGTCCAGACGGTCGCAGATGTCGAGAGCCTGTTCCAGCGTGTTCACGCAGGCCCGGTCGGCCGCATACATCGGGTGCAGCGGCTCGATGGCGAGCGGCATCCGCGCCGCGCGGGCGTAGTCCAGCAGCTCGGCGATGCCGTCCTCGACCTGTGCCCGCGCTCCCGCAAGGTCGTGCGAGACGGCGGAACCGGGGCGGGAGTAATGCGGCAGGCCGCCGACGACCAGCACCAGGCAGGCCGCTCCCAGCGCGGCGGCCTCGTCCACGGCGCGGCGGTTGTCGTCACGCGCCTCCTGCCGCTTCGACGCATCGGCCGGGAACATGCCGCCCCGGCAGTAGCCCGAGAGCTTCAGGCCGTGGGTCTTGACCGCCGCCACGGCGGCGTCGAGCCCCACCGTCGCCACCTGGTCGCGCCAGGGCGAGATGGCCTGGATGCCGTGGCGGGCGCAGGCCTCGATGATGGCGAGGAGATCGCCCTGCTTCCTCACCGTCGCGGTGTTGATGGAGAGGAGGGAATGGTCGGTGGAGAAATCGCGCATCGGGTCAGGCCACCCCACGCGTCGCCATCACCGCCGCCATCCGCGCCGCGGCCATGTCGGCGTCGCGGAAGATCCCGGCCTGGTCCGCGAGGCGGAAGAGTTCGGCGAGGTGCCGGGTCGAGCGCGTGCTCTCCTGGCCGCCGACCATGGTGAAATGGTCCTGGTGGCCGTTGAGATAGGCGACGAAGACGACGCCGGTCTTGTAGAACCGCGTGGGCGCCTTGAAGATGTGCCGCGACAGCGGCACGGTCGGCGCGAAGATGTCGTGGAACGTGGCGGTGTCGCCGTCCGCCAGCGCCGAGAGCGCGCCCGCGGCGGCCGGGGCGATGGCGTCGAAGATGCCGAGCAGGGCATGGGAGAAGCCCTTCTCGTCGCCGGCGATCAGCTCCGCATAGTTGAAGTCGTCGCCGGTATACATCTTCACCGCCGGGTTCAGCCGGCGGCGCATGGAGATCTCCTTGTCCTTGTCGAGGAGGGAGATCTTGACGCCGTCGACCTTGCCGGCATTGCGGTTGATGACATCGACGGCCGTATCCATGGCAGCGTCGAGGTCGGGCGTGCCCCAGTAGCCGGCGAGCGCCGGATCGAACATGTCGCCGAGCCAGTGGATGATGACCGGCTGGGCCGATTGCGACAGGATGCGGTCATAGACGCGACCGTAGTCGTCGGGGCTGCTGGCGACACGGGCGAGCGCCCGCGAGGCCATGAAGATGATCCGCCCGCCGAGCGCCTCGATGGCCTCGAACTGCATCTCGTAGGCGCCGATGACGTCGTCCACAGAGCGCGCCTGGGCTGGATCGAGATGGTCGGTGCCGGCGCCTGAAAACACCACCGCGCCCGGCGTCGCCTTCGCCTGCCGCACCGAGCGGGCGATGAGGTCGAGCGCGCCGGCCCAGTCGAGGCCCATGCCGCGCTGCGCCGTGTCCATGGCCTCCGCCACCCCGAGGCCGAGGCCCCAGAGATAGTCGCGATAGGCCATGGTCCGGTCCCAGTCGATGGCGTTGGTCAGCCAGGGATCGTTGTCGGCGAAGGGGTCGGCGACCATGTGGGTCGCCGCCAGCGCCACCCGGTTCAGCGGCCGTGTGATCCTGTCCGGGAAGGCCTTCGGCACCGAGAGCCGGTAGGTCTCGATCCCGCCGCCGGCGGTGGGCAGCCGCACGCTGGCGGCGGTCTTCGGCTTGTCGAGCATGGTCCGCTCCTTCTCAGTTGATATCGGAGAGCCCCTTGCCGGACCCGCCGCTCAGTCCGTCATCCCCGGCCGAGGCGAAGCCGAGGGGAAGGGGATCCAGGGGTTGCAGCACGCCGCTCCTGGACCCCCTTCCCTCGCCCTTGGGGCTCACCGGGGGTGACGGCGGAGGCTCCCACCGGGCCGCGCTCCATCGACCTCACACCGTCAGCTTCGGAACGTCGATCCAGCGGCGCTCCTTCCAGCTCTGCAGCGCGCATTCCACGAGCTGCACGCCCTTGGCGCCTTCCATCAGCGTGTAGGAATAGGGCGCGTCCTCCACCACGTGGCGGATGAACATCTCCCACTGGGTCTTGAAGCCGTTGTCGTAGACCTGGTTGTCCGGCATCTTCTGCCAGGTCGAGCGGAAGTCGATCGTCTGCTTCTGGTCCGGGTTCCAGACGGGGCGCGGCGTCGCGTTGCGCGGCTGGATCATGCAGTCGTGCAGGCCCGCCACCGCCGAACCCAGCGTGCCGTCGACGTTGAAGGTGACGAGGTCGTCGCGATAGACGCGCGTCACCCAGCTCATGTTCATGTGGGCGATGACGCCGCCCTCGAGCTCGAAGGTCGCATAGGCCGCGTCGTCGGCGGTCGCCTTGTAGGGCTTGCCGTTCTCGTCCCAGCGCTCGGGGATATGGGTGGCGCCGAGGCACGATACCGACTGAACCTGACCGAACAGGTTGTCGAGCACGTAGCGCCAGTGGCAGACCATGTCGAGGATCATGCCGCCGCCGTCCTCGTTGCGGTAGTTCCACGAGGGCCGCTGCGCCGCCTGCCAGTCACCCTCGAAGACCCAGTAGCCAAACTCGCCGCGCACCGAGAGCATCTTGCCGAAGAAGCCCGAGTCGCGCAGCGACTTGAGCTTCATCAGGCCGGGAAGGAACAGCTTGTCCTGCACCGTGCCGTTCTTGACGCCCTTGTCGCGGGCGAGCTTCACGATGCGCAGCGCCTCCGGCAGATTGGTCGAGATCGGCTTCTCGCAATAGATGTGCTTGCCGGCGTTGATCGCCTGTTCCAGCAGGGTCGGCCGCATCTGCGTCGTCGCGGCGTCGAAGAAGATCTGGTTCTTCGGATCGGCGATGGCCGCGTCGAGGTCGGTCGACCAGCGCTCCACGCCGTTGGCCTTGGCGAGCGCGGCCACCTTGTCGGCGTTGCGGCCGATGAGGATCGGGTCGAGCTGCACGCGCGTGCCGTCGGACATGAGCACGCCGCCCTGGGCGCGGATCGCCGCGACGGAGCGCACCAGATGCTGGTTCGTGCCCATGCGGCCGGTGACGCCGTGCATCACGACGCCGAGAGTCCTGGTCATGCGGGTTGTCCTTCTGCGAAAACGATCGAAAGGGGCTGGAGCGAGGAAAGGTCCGGCATTGCGCCCGAGGCAAAGCCCGGCCAGTCCAGCGATGAGAGATCGAGCCGGCCGGAGGCGACCGCCAGGCGGACGCGGTCGGTCGCGGCATAGAGACCGGGATGGGCCGCACGGAAGGCTTGCGCCTCGGTCTCGGGCGCGGGGCCGAAGCCGTCGACGTAGTGGTGGCCGTTGCGCTCCACGTGGGTCAGGCCGAGGGCGGCGACGAAGGCTGTGTCCTGCTGCACGGCGAGGCCCGGCTGGCAGGTCAGGTCCTCGGCCGAGACCAGGAAACGCCCCTCCCCGGCCTCCTCGTTCCACACGGCGGCGCGCGTGGCGTTCAGCAGTGCCTTGTAGAAGCCCTTGCAGCATTTGGAGGAGACGCCGCTGTAACCGAGTGCCCTGGCCCGCGGGAAGGCGTCGTAGGCATCGTCCGCCTCGTCGATGATCACGCCGCGTGCCGCGACGCCCGCGTTCAGCCCCTGCTCGAAGGTGACGCGCCGGTCGTAGGGCTGCTCGATGAACAGGAGCCGCGCCATGAGGCCGGCGAGCCGCGGCTCGGCATCCGCCCGTATCAGCAGGTCCGCGAGCGCGTCCGGGGCATATTGCTCGTTGGCGTCCACCGTCACGCGGTAGTCGATGCCGCGCCCGTCCAGCAGGCCCGCGATCTTGGCGAGCCGCCGGCAGTCGGTCGCGGGATCGCCGCCGAGCTTGATCTTGAAGAAGCGGAGATCAGCGGCGTCGAGTTCGCCGGCGAGGCTGTCCGGCCCGTCGATCTGGTCCATCAACCCGACCGTGTGGCGCAGGGCGATGCTCCGGGCGGGCGAGAGCGCTGCGAGGCGCGCCTCGACGGCGGCCTGCGCGAGGTCCGGCGTCAACCGCGTGTCGATGCCGGCGGCATTGCCCGCAAGCACCGCCACGAAGCTGCGGCCGAGCGCCTTCGACAGCCCGTCCAGCACCGCCTTGTCCACCTGCGCCACGCCGAACGCCGCCGAGAGCGGGGTGACGTCCGCCGCGCGGGCCCAGGCGATCTGCCTCTCGTGCAGCGCCGCGTGATGGCCGAAGGCCGTGTCGGAGGTGCGGATGGCGTTCGCCCGGGCGACGGCCTCGGAGAGGCTCGCCACGAGGTCCCGCACCGTGTCGCCCGGGCTGCGTCCCGGCCGCTTGTCGAACCATTTCGGCGGCATCAGTTCGGCCGTCATGCCGGTGGCGCGGCCATGGCCCTCGACCTCGACGACCACGCTCACGAAAGCCTGGAAGGCGCCCTCCACTGTGACCGCGCCGAAGCGGAACGGCCGGACGAAGGGCGTCCAGCGCGCGAAGGCTTCGACATCGGACAGGCGGATGCGCGGCGCGCTCATCGGCGCCGCCCTGCCATCGTCACCCGAACCATGAGCGTCTCTCCCGACGGCTCTCACCGGAGCCTTAATTCACTGACTGGTTACTTACAGAGAGGCGCGGGCCGAAGTCAAGCCGGCCCGCCGCGCGTCATCGCGGCCGGGGCGCTTAGCCGGGTCTTAACCCTGCGGCGGGGCGGCCGGCAGCCGAGAGTTTTCCTTAAGGTGTGCCCCGCTAGCTCTGGGGAAACTCACAGGTGCTTTTCCCCCGATGTACCGTGTCCTGACCTGCCTCGCCGACGCGCACAATGTGTGGCTTGTCGGAATGGCCGCCCTCGTCTGCCTCGTCTCGAGCTACGCCGTGATCGACATCGGGCGCCTGGCGCACGGTTCGCAGGGCCGCAGCCGTCTCGGCTGGATCGCCGCGGCGGGCGGCACGGCGGGCTTCGGCGTCTGGGCGACCCATTTCATCGCCATGCTCGCCTACGACCCCGGCGTCGTCATCGGCTACGACATCGGCCTCACCGCCGCCTCGCTCGCCGTCGCGGTGCTCATCACCGCGGCCGGCATGAGCGTTGCTCTCTCCGTCCCCGGCCCGGCCGGCACCGCCACGGGCGGTGTCGTCGTCGGCCTCGGCATCGCCACCATGCACTATCTCGGCATGGCCTCGGTGCAGATTCCCGGCCGCATGGACTGGGCCGGAGACCTCGTGGCCGTGTCGGTGCTGGCGGGCGCCGGCCTCTCGGCCGCCGCCTTCCTCGCCGCCCGCCGTCGCGACCGTCTGGGCAAATGGCAGGGCGCCCTGCTGCTCACCCTCGCGGTCTGTTCGCTGCACTTCACCGGCATGGGCGCCATCACCGTCACCCCGGATCCGGCCCGTCCGATCTCCGCCGCGACCCTGGCGCCGCAATCCCTCGCTCTCGCCGTCGGCCTCTGCGCCATGCTGGTCCTGGCCTTCGCGCTGTTTACGGCGGTGATGTCGCGGCGCAGCCGCGCCGCCCAGGCCGAACAGGAGCGCATGTTCCGCATCCTGGTGGAGGGGGTCACCGACTACGCGCTCTACATGCTCGCCCCGAACGGCACCGTGACCAACTGGAACGAGGGGGCCCGCCGCGCCAAGGGCTATGCCGCCGCGGAGATCGTCGGCCGGCACTTCTCCTGCTTCTATCCCCCCGAGGACCGCAAGGCCGGCCTTCCCGAGGCCGCGCTCGCCACGGCGCGGGCCGAGGGACGTTTCGAACAGGAGGGCTGGCGCCTGCGCAAGGACGGAACCCGGTTCTGGGCCCATGTGGTGATCGACGCCATTCACGGCGAGGCCGGAGAACTGGTCGGCTTCGCCAAGATCTGCCGCGACATCACCGAACGCAAATCCTGGGAGGACGAGCTCAAGGAAAGCACCCGCCGGCTCGACCTCGCCCTCTCGAACATGTCGCAGGGCCTGTGCCTGTTCGACGCCGGCGGTCGCTTGATCCTGCGCAACCGTCGCCTCGCCACCATCTTCGCCTGGGTGGACTCTCCCTGCGTCGCCGGACAGTCCTTCCGCGACATCTGCCGCCTCGTCTGCCCGGACGAGGCTACGGCGCAAGAGATGGCCGATCGTCATCTCGCCATCATCCGCCGTGGCGAACCGGAGACGCTCACCGAACAGTTCGGCGAGGGCCGCATCATCTCGCTGTCCCACTGGCCCATCGGCGACGGGTCCTGGGTCACCACCTGCGAGGACGTGACGGAGCGCCGCCGCTCCGAGGCGCGCATCGCCCATATGGCCCGCCACGATGCGCTGACCGGACTGCCGAACCGGCTGAGCTTCAACGCCGCGCTCGACGCGGCCCTCGCCGAGGGCTCAGGCAGGATCGCCGTGGTCGGCATCGATCTCGACAAGTTCAAGGAGGTCAACGACCTGCGCGGCCACGCCGTCGGCGACAAGATGCTTCAAGCCCTGGCCGACCGGCTCGGCGCATGCCTCGCTCCCGGCGAGATGGCCGCACGGTTCGGCGGCGACGAATTCGCGGCCTTCAAGCGCTTCCAGACCCAGGACGAACTGGCCGATTTCGCCCAGCGCCTGGAAACCGCCCTGTCGGGAACCATCATCGTCGGCGAAGACGTGATCCCCGCCGGCGCCAGCATCGGCATCGCAATCTACCCGGACGACGCCACGAGCCGCGACCAGCTCGTCAACAATGCGGATCTCGCCATGTATCGCGCCAAGGCGACGATCGGCCAGACGACGGCCTATTACGAGGCCCGAATGGACGAGCAGGTGCGCCAGCGACGCGCGCTCACCAAGGATCTGTGGACCGCCATCGCGCAGGACCAGTTCCGCCTGCACTACCAGGTGCAGAAGGCGGTCGCGACCGGTGAGGTCACCGGCTACGAGGCGCTGCTGCGCTGGCAGAGCCCGGAACGAGGCAACGTGCCGCCTGCCGACTTCATCCCCCTCGCCGAAAGCTGCGGCGCCATCCTGCCCCTCGGGGATTGGGTGCTCCGGGCCGCCTGCCGTGAGGCCGCCGGGTGGCCCTCGGCCTGCAAGATCGCCGTCAATCTCTCGCCGCTCCAGCTCAGCCAGCCCGATTTCGTCGCCCGTCTCGCCGCCATCCTCACGGAGACCGGCCTGTCGCCGCAGCGGCTGGAGCTCGAGATCACGGAATCGACCATCATCGCCGACAGGGAGCGTGCCCTCGCCACGCTGCGGGACATCAAGGCCCTCGGCGTCACCGTGGCGATCGACGATTTCGGGACCGGCTATTCCTCGCTCGAGACCCTGCGCTCCTTCCCCTTCGACAAGATCAAACTCGACCGGTCCTTCATGACCGAGGTGGAGACGAGCCCCCAGGCCAAGGCCATCGTGAGGGCCATCCTGGCGCTCGGTCGGAGCCTCGACGTGCCCGTGCTGGCGGAGGGCGTGGAGACCGCGGACCAGCTCGACCTGCTGGCCCGCGAGGGATGCGACGAGGCCCAGGGCTACCTGCTCGGCCGGCCGCAACCGGTCGGGGCCATCGCAGGACTGAAGCGCATGGTGGCCCCGGCGCTCGCGCCCGAGGAACGGGGTGGGCTCGTTGCGGACAGGCTGGAAGCGGAGGAAGCCTGAACCGGCGCGTCCAGGCGTTCAGGCGTCGGCCGCGGCGGCGGGTCGGGGAAGGGACGGATCGCGCCGTTCCTCTCCGTCCGAGGGCCTGCGCGGCGCTTCAGGAACGCGGGGTCGAACGAAGCTGTCGCAGGCGCTGGACGAGCGCCATCAGCCGCGGGTCGCGCTTCACCCGGCACTTGGCCCAGTCCATGGTACGCAGCACGGCGGCGAGCGCGAGCCCGCTCCAGTGGACCGTGAGCGTCGTGGACCTCAGGCCGATGATCTGCGGGCCCCATTCGAGCTTGTAGGGAAGTTCGCCCGGGCCGAAATCATAGGTGCGCGCCCCCTTGGCATGGGCCGTCGCCACCATGTGGTGCATCAGCAGGGTGCCCGGCGAGAAGCGGGCGAAGGTGCCCCCGACATGAGCGGTGTTGATGAGGGTGGCGACGCCGGTGTGATAGGCGGTCAGCCCCACGGCGACGCGCTCGCCGCCCACCACCAGCTCGTCGGCCTGGAACATCGCCTCGTCCTCGGCCATCGTCTTGTAGAGAGCCTGGATCTGGGGATCGTCGAAGGGGCTCGCCCGGCCGGTCCGCGCCAGTTGTTCCCGCTTCTCGGTACAGAACCAGTCGATGATGGCATGGCGGCGCGGGGGCTCGGCGGGTGCGTCGAAGGCAACCGCTCCGAGCTCCTCCATCTTCCGCTGCTTGCGTTTCAGGCTCGACAGGGTGCGCGAGGAGAACAGGCGGCCGTGCAGCGCCGCGTAATCCTCGCCGAGGCGGAGAACGAAGGTGTCGTTGGCTCCCCGCCGGCTGCCGTGCCCGGTCGCGAAGGGATTGGCGCTCCCGGCCCATTCCTCCGGCTGCCTGTCGAGATGGACCACGGAGGCCCCGGCCAGCGCGGCGACCTGCCGGATCAGCGCGTCGACGTCGCCGTCGGCGGAGGCGAAGGTGCCGGGTGCGGCGACGGGCATGCCGTAATTGGCATGGGCCTGCCCGAGCCAGCCGAGAACCGGAACCCCCGCGCGGCGGGTGATGGCCATGGGCAGGATGAAGCAGACGAGACCGTCGCGGCTGCCCGTGAAGAAGATCGGCGTCTCCCCGTGCCCGGCGGCGGCGAGCGCCACCCAGGCGTCGACATAGGCGTAGCTCTGGAACAGGGTGGTGCCGCCGCAAGCCTCCAGCCGGCGCCAGTCCGCCTCCAGGGAGGGGAGCGAGGCCGCGCGGTGGAGCGCGTAGCCGGCCCAGGTTGCGACCGGTGCGGCCGCGTCGGCGGCCAGGGGCTCGCGCAGGTGGAGGGCCATCGCGCTCATCAGGATCTCGCCACGCGGTGGGAGCCGTGGGGGTGGCGCAGCGCCGACACGGCGTTGCGCCCGATCGATCCGGCGAAGCGGACCCACCGGTAGGCCTCCCAGGCGAGGCTCGGCTCGAGCGCCAGCCGCTTGGCGGACAGGGAGAGGTTGCGCGAGAACTGGTCGCTCGCGACCTTCTCGGGGTCCACGTAGAAGCGGGCGACGTCGGCCGCGGTGATCTCGGGCTGCCGCAGCCAGTCGGCGACGAAGCCGTTGCACAGCCGCTCGGCGTCGACCAGCGCCTTGGCGGCACCGGTCCCGCTCACCGGGCAGGCCGTCGAGAAGGCGTCGCCGATCAGCACGACGCCCGGCTTGTCCAGGCCCACCGTATCGACGAGGTCGACGGGACGCATGCGCGGCGTATCGAGCACCGCGAACTCGCCGGTCAGCCGGCGAAGCCGCGGCAGCACCTCGTGGATGGCGGCGACGGGGTCGCTGCGCAGGCGATCCAGCCAGGGATCGCCCCTGTCGCGGTAGACGAAGAGATTGGCGCGGATACGGTCGTGCAGGGGGAAGAAGGTGATGTAGGAGACCCTGTGCTCGGGGTGCTCGCCGAAATAGGTCAGGGCCTCGAAATCGAAGTGGGCGCGGCCGACGGGTGCCACGTCGAAGCCGATGGAGAGGGAGTGGCTGGCGCTCACCACCCGGCGGGTCATGCCCATGCTCTCGGCCAGAGCGGGCTGGAGGCCGGTCGCCAGAACCACCAGCCGCGCGCTCAGCGTCCGGCCCTCGGACAGAGCCAGGGTCGAGGCCTCCGCCCCCGGCGTCACGGCCGTCACCTGGTCGGCGATGCGCGCGACCGTCTCCGGCACGGCACCGCGCAGGGCGGTGACCAGTTGCGCATAATCGAAGCCGTATTCGGTCCGCGGCCGGCGCTCCACCAGGCGGCCCTGCCGGGCGATCCAGATCGTGTCGTAGCGCTCGCCCTGGGCTGCGATCTCGGCGAGGAGGCCGGCGCGCCGCAGGGCGCCGATATGGGCGGCCTCGAGCTTCTCGCAGCGGAACTGCGATCCGACCTGGCGCGCCGGATCGATGAGGCAGGTGCGATGGCCGGCGCGGCCGAGCATCGCGGCGGCGAGCGCGCCGCCGGCCCCAGCGCCTACGATCGCGACGTCGAATTCGGCCATGGAGGGCTCCTGCGGGCAAGACGGTTTCCGCCCGACCTGTCTACCCCCCGGACCTTAATGCGACATTTTTGCGCGACCCTTCCTGCCGGAAGGCTTAACAGGAGGTTTAGCCCTCCTCCCGCCGCGCGTTAACGTCGATCCTTAGGGTAAATTCCGCGACGGTCTTGTTGATTGCGGTATGATGTGACCAGAGGAGGGAAGCCGGCCCGGCACGCCCGCCCCTTGCGGGCGATCTGACCTGGGGCCGGATGGAGGGAGTAGCCCATGCGTTGGTTCACCATTGGCGCGGTCGCCGCCATATCCTTTTCGGTCGCCGGACCCGCCGTCGCGTCCGGCACCTGCGAGACCTGCTATCGCCGCGAGGTCCGGCCGGCCCAGTACCGCCTGGTGCAGGAAACCGTCGAGACCCGTCCGGCCCGTACGGTCGCCTACCGCGTCCCGGCGCAGCTCGGCGTCGTCCACCAGACCGTCGAGGTCAGCCCCGCCATGACGCTGGCCCGCCGCATACCCGCCGAGTACCGGGTGGTTCACGAGACCGTGCAGCTCGCTCCCGCGAGCCGCGGCTGGACCTATCGCCGCGATGCCCACGGGCGCGAGGTTCTCTGCCAGACCACCCAGCCTGCCCGTTACGGCACCGTCGCCAGGCAGGTGATGGTGCGACCGGAGCGGATCGTCCACGAGCACGTTCCCGCCCGCTACGGCACCGTCGCCCGCACGGTCGTGGTCCGGCCGGAGAGCGTCGCGACGGCGGTCGAGCCGGCCCAGTACGGGGTCGTGGCCCGCCGGGTTCAGGTCGCCCCCGCCACCGAACGGTGGGTGCCGGTCGGCCGCGCCCATGCCGAGCATCCGTACCGCCACCCGCATCACCACGGCCACCGGCAGCCGATCTCGGCGCGCTACTGACCGTTCCGGCCACCGACCGGGTCCTGCGGCCCGGTCGAAGGGTCCGCTCCCAATGCGGGGCTTCACGGGTCCGTCCGAACGCCGGCACGCACGTCGGATGGTGACGCGTTGAACTCCCGCCGGAACGCCCGGTTGAAGTAGGAGATGTTGCCGAACCCGACATCGAGCGCAATGTCGCCGATGCTCTTGCTGCGATGGGCCGCGGCGCGCAGCATCTGGTGCGCTGCAGCGAGGCGGCAGGTGCGCAGATATTCGGAGAAATGGGTGCCCGTCTGGGCAAACAGCATCTGGACGTAGCGGGGCGTCACGCGATGGCGCGCGGCGATCTGCCCGACATCGAGCTCCATGTCGGCGGCGTTCGTCGCGATGTCCCGTTTGATGGCCCGCAGCCGCGCCGCCGCGACTCCGCCTCGCTCCTCCGCAGGCGGACCCTTGCCGGGCACCTCCACCGCCATGGCGATGAGGTCGTGGACATGGCCGACGATCCGTTCCTGGGTGTCCGGCGCGGCGAGCGCTTCCGCGTCACCCAGCACGCCGAGATAGGCGCCGAGGAGACTAAGCGCCTCGTTGTCGGGGGCGACGATGCGCAGAATGCTGTCGTCGGCGCCCGGCACCACCGGGCGGGGGATGCGCAGGGTGGTGAAGCGCGACGTCCCGGCATTGGTCGTGCCGCCGACACGATCGGCGGCGAACAGGATGGCCTGACCCGGCGACAGGGTTTGTTCCCGCCGCTCCATCCGCGCCAGATCGTGCCCCGAGTGGTTCACCACGAAGACGAGATCGTCGCTGTTGATCCGGTGGGAAGGCCGCCAGTAATGGGCGCCGGACGACATGCCCTGTGCGACGCCGAGGCCCGGCAGCACGCGCACGACCGCCTTCGAGACGAAGGGCCGGTTGCCGAGGGGCTCGATATCCAGCCCGCAGATCGCATGCCCGAACAGCTCCCGCCAGGCTTCGACACTCTCCCTGCCGGGATGAGCGACCGTCGAGACGTGCAGGAAGGCAGGCGAGGATGAGACCATCGTCGAACCGAGAGGACCGTCGCCCCATGAACGGGCGGAGCGGTTGCGATTTGTCCCCGGTCCTTCGCTTTAGGTCAAGACAGCGCAACGCGGATTTGCTTGGGTTCGTCAAGTTCACCGCAAGATGCGGCGGCGCATTCGCGCCCCGTTCTCTTCGCTTGACCTTGTTACATGCTCATAACGTGCCGGTCATCCATGTTCGGGTCCTTTTTTCGCGCCCTCGCGCTGGCGTTCGTTCTGGGAAGCGCTGCCGCCTGTACGACCCACGACCGGCTTCCGGCCGTCCCGGGCGACCAGGCCCTCTCCGTCGCTTTCCTCGGCATTCCCGATTCACGGTTTCACCTGACGACGGAGCCCGCGCGATTCCGCGAGGTGTGGCTGGCGGCCGAGCGGCGTCTCGCCCGCAGCCGCGGCCGCCGCCTCGACACGGAGCACATGCTGGCCCTGTCGGGAGGGGGAGACAACGGCGCCTTCGGCGCCGGCATCCTGTATGGCTGGTCCCAGCGCGGCGACAGGCCGGAGTTCGCTCTCGTTACGGGCGTGTCGACGGGCGCCCTGATCGCGCCGTTCGCCTTCCTCGGCCGTGACTATGACGAGCCGTTGAAGGCGGTCTATACCGCGGTCGACCAGACCGACATCGCCGTGCAGCGGCAGGCCCTCGCCGTCCTCACCAGCGACTCGCTGGCCGACACCGCCCCTCTCGCGCGACTGATCGCCCGTCACGTCACCCAGGAGATGATCGACAAGATCGGCAACGAGTACCGGCGCGGGCGGCTCCTCCTGATCGGCACCACCGATCTCGACCTCGGCCAGCCGGTCGTCTGGAACATCGGAGCCATCGCCGCGAGCGGCCATCCCGCTGCGGGGGAGGCAATCCGCAAGGTGCTTCTGGCCTCGGCCTCCATTCCCGCGTTCTTCCCACCCGTTCCCATCGACGTGGAGGTGGGGGGGCAAAGGCGACAGGAACTGCATGTCGACGGCGGCGCCACCACCCAGGCGTTCCTCTATCCCGCCAACGTGCCGCTGCGCGATCTGCCGCGGGATGTGGGCGCCCGTCGCCGCGTCGCCTGGATCATTCGCAACGGCCGGACGCTGGAACGGCCCGTGCAGGTCGAGCGCGGCCTCGTGCCCCTCGCCCAGAGGTCGATCTCGACCATGATCGCCGCCAATTCCATGGGCGACATCTATCGCATGTACCTCGTCAACCGGCGCGACAGCGTCGACTTCAACCTGGCGCACGTGACGAGCCGTTTCACGCTTTCGAACGAAAAGCCGTTCGATCGGACCTACATGAATGCGCTGTTCGAGCACGGCCGCTCCGAAATTCTCCGCAACGCGCCCTGGGCGAAGAAGCCGCCGGGCTTCGAGCCCTAGCCGCTCACCTCGGCTCTCGGCCTCTTCGGCCGCCGGGCCGCTCCGTGACTCGATCGAAGAATGTTCGTCCCATGGCCTTCTCGACCCGGCTCTCGCTCATCCTGGCCGCGGTTCTCGCCGCGCTCCTCAGCACCCTGAGCGCGCTCGCCCTCCTCGCCGCACAGCGTGACCTGGTCGCCCGCCAGCGCAGCGAATTGAACACGGTCGGCGTGTTGCTGCGCACCGCGCTCGATCGCAGCAGCGCCTATGCATTGATCGAGGTCGAGGCGATGGCCCGCCAGAACGAGCTGCGAGAGGCGATGGCGAGTTCGAACGGTCAAGCCGTGCTGGATCGGTTCCGTGAGACCTTCGGCTTCCTGCGCGCCGAGGCCGGATTGGAGATCATGCAGTTCCAGACCGCCGGGTTGCGCACGCTCATCCGGCTGCACGATCCCTCCCGCTCCAACGACGACGTCTCGGCGATCAGGCCGATCGTCGTCGCCGCGAACCGCTCCCGGCGTGGCCAGCGCGGGATCGAGATCGGCCCGACGGGAATCCTGGCGCTGCGTGGCGTTGCGCCGGTCCATCGCGGAGGCGAATTCGTCGGCACGGCCGAGATCGGCTTCGACCTGCGGTCCCTTCTGCAGAGCGTGAAGATCGGAAGCGGCGCGGAGATCGGCATCTTCGTCTCGACCGCGATGACCCAGCACGCCGGAAAGGCCGGCGGGGGCGACGAGGTTCAACTGAAGGATTCGACGGACTCGCGCCTGTTCGCGTCGGTCGCCAATGCGGCCGGCTTCCGCCTCGGCCGCGATTCCGTCCAGTTCGAGGCGACCATCGGCCCGGATCGATGGGGCGTCGTCATCGAACCCTTGCTCGACTTCAGCGGGCGCATGATCGGCGGCATGGTCGGCGCAAAGGACTTTTCCGCGCTCCACGCCGCCTACCGAAGGGACGCGCTGATCTTCGGGTTCGTCGCGCTGGCCGGCGCGATCATCGCCTTCTCCGTCGTCATGGTCTCGCTCCGCGCCTTCATTCTCGGGCCTCTGCAGATGGTCGTGGACTATGCCGAGAAGCTCGAAGCATCCCTCACACCGCCGGAACCGCCGAAACTGGGCGGAGCCCGCGAGCTGCGCCGGGCCCTGACCGCCTTCGACAGCCTCGCGAACCGGCGCGCCGATGCCGCAGACCCGGCCAAGAGCCAGGGAGCTTCGGCGTGACGCCGCGGGCTCTGATGTGCCTCCTCGCGCTTCTGTCGATCGGGCTCGCCGCGCTGGCGACGACGGACCGTCCCGCCCTCGCGCAGGCGGCGCTGCCCGAAGGCGTCGAGCTTCCGGTTCAGGTCCGCCTCGCCGTGCGCGTGCTGAACATCACGCGCTTTCACGAAGTCCTGGGGGAGGTCGGAGCCTCCGTCGAGTTCACGCAGCGATGGTTCGATCCGGCGATCCGCTTCGACCGGGTCGAGCGGGGCAGCGAGCGGATCGATCTGGTCGGACCGGAGGCGGAGGAACGCCTGCGGACCATGTGGTCCCCGGATCTGGTGATCGAGAGCATGATCGGCGTGCCGCGCACCAAGACCGTGTCGCTGTCGCTGTTCCACGACGGCCGTGTCGTGCTGCTGCGCCGGTTCGACGCCGATTTCCGCGTCCAGGTCGCGATGGGAGCCTTTCCGTTCGACCGGCAGGCGCTCACCCTCAGTTTCGTCCCGCCGCGCCACCCGGCGGCGGAGGTGGTCCTGACGACGACCGAGTTCGACCGGCAGTATTCCAGCCTTGCTCCGGTGATCTCGGCGGTGAACTGGATCCCCGTCAGGCTCGGCTTCCGGCAGGACACGTTCTACGGCTGGAACGCCCGCCCCTATTCGCGCCTCACCGTGGCGGCGGAGGTCTGGCGGAACTGGCAGCGCTACGTCCTGCGTGTCTTCGTCCCCTACTTCGCGATCATGTCGCTGTCGCTCTTTCTCCTCTGGGCACCGGAGCGGGTGATCTCCAACACCCAGCGCGCACCGATGGTGTTCTCCTCGCTGCTGGCGCTCGCGGCTCTAAGCTTCACGTTCGAATCGAGCTTTCCCGGCTCCATCTCGATGAACTCGCCCATCGCGACGATGATTTCGATGGGATATTTCTACCTCGTCCTCGTCCTTCTGCTCGACCTGCTGCTCAACCAGCACGGCTCGGCGATCGCCCGGCGCTACCCGGCTCTGCTGATCGAGGCGCGCCGCAATCTGCGCTACACGGTGCCCCTGATCTATTTCGGCATCTGCCTCCTCGTCCTGCTCGCCTCGGGAGATGGCGGCGCGACGCCGTGACCGCGCGGCATGGCCGCGCGGACGGGCTTTGGCGTAGCGGCCGGCCTTAGGCGTCGACGGTAGCGCTCAGGGCGTTGTCCTGGATGAAGGCGCGGCGCGGCTCCACCACGTCGCCCATCAGCTTGACGAAAATGTCGTCGGCCTCGTCGACCTCCTTGACCTTCACCTGCAGCAGGGAGCGGGCGTTGCGGTCGAGGGTGGTCTCCCAGAGCTGCTCGGCGTTCATCTCGCCAAGGCCTTTGTAGCGCTGCAGCTTTATGCCGCTGGCGCCGGCCTCCTTGACCATCTCGAACAGCGAGATCGGTCCGTCGACCTGGGTCTCCTGGGTCTTGCGGCGGAACTTCGCGGGCTTGTCGAAGACGACGCCGAGACGGGCGGAATGCTCGTCGAGCTTGCGCGCCTCCAGCGAGGAGATCAGCGCCGCGTCGAGCATGGCGACCTCGGCGACACCGCGCACGGTGCGCTGGAAGCGGTAGCGCTCGCCGTCGAAATGTCCTTCCCAGCCGCGCTCGATCTCGTCGGAGATGGCGTCGAGCCGCTGGGCGATCTTCACCGCCAGCTCCTGCGCCCGCGCCGGGTCCTTCATGATCTCGGCGTTGAGGGCGCCGGCGATGGCGGCCTGTTCCACCACCGAGGGGCTGTAGCGGGAGTGAACGGCGCCGATCAGGTTCTTCACCTGACGTGCTTCCTCGACGATGGCCGCGAGGTCGGCGCCGGCACAGATCTCGCCGGTGCCGAGCACCAGCAGGCTGTCCTCGAGGCCGCCGTTGACGAGGTAATCGTCCAGGGCGCGCTCGTTCTTGATGTAGGTCTCGCTCTTGCCGCGGCTCACCTTGAACAGCGGCGGCTGGGCGATGAACACGTGGCCGCGCTCGAGGATCTCCGGCATCTGCCGGAAGAAGAAGGTCAGCAGCAGCGTCCGGATGTGCGAGCCGTCGACGTCGGCGTCCGTCATCAGGATGATCTTGTGGTAGCGCAGCTTGTCGATGTTGAACTCGTCGCGGCCGATGCCGGTGCCGAGCGCCATGATCAGCGTGCCGATCATCTCCGACGACAGCATCTTGTCGAAGCGGGCGCGCTCGACGTTGAGGATCTTGCCGCGCAGCGGCAGCACCGCCTGGAAGGCGCGGTCGCGCCCCTGCTTGGCCGAGCCGCCGGCCGAGTCACCCTCGACGATGAAGAGTTCGGACTTGGCGGGATCGCGCTCCTGGCAGTCGGCGAGCTTGCCGGGCAGCGAGGCGACGTCGAGGGCGGTCTTGCGGCGGGTGAGCTCGCGCGCCTTGCGGGCGGCCTCGCGCGCGGCGGCGGCTTCCGCCACCTTCTGCACGATGGTGCGGCCCTCGGCCGGATGCTCCTCGAACCAGGTCGACAAGGCCTCGTTGAGGATGCTCTCCACCACCGGGCGGACTTCCGAGGAGACCAGCTTGTCCTTGGTCTGCGAGGAGAACTTCGGATCCGGCACCTTCACCGAAACGATGGCGGTCAGGCCCTCGCGGCAGTCGTCGCCGGTGAGGTCGACCTTCTCCTTCTTCGTGACGCCCGAGGACTCGGCATAGTTCGTCACCTGCCGGGTCAGCGCGCCGCGGAAGCCGGCGAGATGGGTGCCGCCGTCACGCTGCGGGATGTTGTTGGTGAAGCAGAGGACGTTCTCGTGGTAGCTGTCGTTCCACCACAGGGCAACCTCCACGGTGATGCCGTCGCGCTCCGACTTGAGCATGATCGGGTTCGGCACCAGCGGCGTCTTGTTGCGGTCGAGATAGCGCACGAAGGCCTCGACCCCGCCCTCGTAGAACAGCTCGACGCGCTTCTCCTCGGCGTGGCGCCGGTCGGTCAGAACGATGCGCACGCCCGAATTGAGGAAGGCGAGCTCGCGCAGCCGGTGCTCCAGGGTCGGGAAATCGTATTCCACCATGGTGAAGGTGTCGGTGGAGGCGAGGAAGGTCACCGCCGTGCCGCGCTTGCCGTTCGACGGGCCGATCTCGATCAGCGGGGCGATCGGGTCGCCGTGGCGGAACTCGACGAAATGCTCCTTGCCGGCGCGCCAGATCGACAGCTTCAGCCAGGTGGAGAGGGCGTTGACCACCGAGACGCCGACGCCGTGCAGGCCGCCGGAGACCTTGTAGGAATTCTGGTCGAACTTACCGCCGGCATGGAGCTGGGTCATGATGACCTCGGCCGCGGAGATTCCCTCGGTCGGGTGCAGGTCGGTCGGGATGCCGCGGCCGTTGTCGGTGACCGTCACCGAATTGTCGGCGTTGAGCGTCACGGTGACTTCCGTCGCATGGCCGGCCAACGCCTCGTCGATGGCGTTGTCCACCACCTCGTAGACCATGTGGTGCAGGCCCGAGCCGTCGTCAGTGTCGCCGATATACATGCCGGGCCGCTTGCGCACGGCGTCGAGGCCCTTGAGGACCTTGATGCTGTCGGCGCCGTAATCGGCTTCGTTGATCTCGGTGCGAACAGGTTCGGCCATGAGCCTCGGTCTCTCCTTCAGCAGGCGCGGCGCCGTCCCGGCAGCCGCGCGCGCGATTCGGTCCGGCAGTTTAGCTGGAACGGGTCGGGGTGTCGTCACGCGCACCCGGGCGCGCGGGACTCCCCGACGGGTTCTGATAGTCCCGAAACACGGAGAATGAAAGGCGGCCGCGCCGGCGGCACCGGGGTACGGCAGGTTCAGAATTGTTTAGCGCCTGCATGCTACAGCCGTCCGACCACCGCCTCGGCCCCCCCTAGCCCACGGTCACCGCCCTTGCCCTTCAAGATCCAGCACCTGCAATGGCTCGGCGGCATCCTCGCCGCTGCGGCTTGTCTGGCTCTGGGCGGCATGTCGCTGCGCAGCAACCTCGCCGACCACGAGCGCTACCGCCACGGCGGCGAGCAGCTCGCCCGTTACAACGCCGTGCTCGTCGCCGCCAACGCCGTCTCCGCCGAGCGCGGCCCGGCCAACAGCGCCATGGGCGGCGCGGACGGCGACCGGGCCGCCCTCGCGGCCGCCCTTGCCGCCAAGCGAGCCGACACCGACCGCAAGATTGCCGGCGTCGAGGCGCTTTTTGCCGGCGAACGCGCCGCCGCGGCCGAGGTCCAGCACCTGCAGGCCGAACTCCACCTCAGGCTCGGCCAGGGCCGCGCCGCAGTGGACGCCGTGATTTCAACTCCTCCCGGCCAGCGCGTAGGAAACGACGTCGCCTTCGCCATCGAGATGATGTTCGCCGCCGCCGATGCCGCCATCGCGTTGCGCGACCAGCTCGGCCGCGCCGTCGTCGCCGACACCCCGCAAATCGCCGCCCATGTCGTGCTGAACAACGTCGCGGGCCGGATGCGCGAGGATGCCGGCCGCCTCGGCTCCTACGTCGTCATGCTGCTGACCTCCGACGGCTCCCTGAGGGAGCGGTTCGAGGCCAACATCGCCGAGACCCAGACGAGGCTGCAGGACATGCGCCGCTTCCTCGGCGGCTTCGCCGGCGCCCTGTTCAAGGGCGGCGAGGTCGACGCCGTCGTCGGCACCGTCAACCAGGTCTATTTCGGCGAGGCCCTGCCCTATGCCCGGGCGGTCGCCTCCCTCCAGCCCGCCGCCGCACCCGATGCCGCCACCTTCACCCGCGCCTATGTCCCGGGCATGCGACCTGTGGAGAACCTGCGGGAGCTCATCGCCGAACGGTCGCAGACCACCATCGACCAGCTCCGCGACCAAGCGTCCCGCTTCGTCCTCGCCTCCCTGTTGCTGACGCTGGTCGTCATCATCGCCCTCGCCGTCATCGGCATTGCCTTCCGCGACGGCCTGTTCCTGCCGCTCATCACCGCCCGCCAGCAGATCATCGCCATCGCCCACGGCGACCTGACGGGCCCGCCGGTCATGGCCCATGTCAGCGCCGAGGTGCGCGGCATGTTCGAGGGGCTGGACCTGCTCAGGGCGCAGCAGCGCCGGCGCGTCGAACTGGAAGAGGAGCAGCGGCGTCTCACCGAGCAGTTGCGCCACCTCTCACGCACCGACATGCTGACCGGCCTGCTCAACCGCCGCGCCGTCAACGAGCTGGCCCTCGACAGCCTCGCCTCGGCAGACGCGGAGGCTCGTGCCGTCGGCGTCTTGCTGTTCGACATCGACCATTTCAAGGCCATCAACGACAGCCAGGGCCATGCCGCGGGAGACGCGGTCCTCGCCGCCATCGGCCGTCACCTGGCGCCCGAACTCGACGCGACGGCCCCCTTCGCCCGCTACGGCGGCGAGGAGTTCATCGTGCTGCTGACCGATACGACGGACGCCTTGGCCATGGCGCTCGCCGAAAGACTGCGCCGCGCGCTGTCGCGTCTCTCCGTGCCGGGGGCGCCCCGGATGGTCGTCACCGCCAGTTTCGGTGTCGCGGTGCGCCTGCCGGACGCTGATCAGACGTGGGAGCAGCTGGTGGCCACCGCCGACCAGCGCCTCTACCGCGCCAAGCGCAGCGGCCGGAACCGCACCTGCGGTCCCGACACGCCGGCGCTGGCGGTTCCGGCGGACACCGCGATGACGCTGCGCGCCGCCTCCGGGGGCGGCTAGCCCCCGCGCCGGTCGTCACGCGGCGAGGTGCTTCTCGATCTCGTGGATCGGATGCGAGGTCAGCTCCTTCGGCACCTCGGCGCTCACCTTGTCGCTCACCTCCTTGTGGAAAGCCTTGCGCAGGCTGCCGAGCACCTTCGGCGGCGCCACGACGATCAGCGACTGGTAGCGGCCGGCATGGGCGTGCTTGTAGAGCGTGTCGGCCACCTCGCCGACGAAGCGGTCCTCGGCCAACTGGTGCCAGTCCGTCTCCTCCATGGCGCTGCGATGGGTGCCGGCGCTGGCGAAGGAGCGGCCCGGGCGGTCCGTCCCCTGGTCGCGGGTCGCCGGGTTGTCCTGTTCGAAGATGCGCTCGACCACCAGGTTGACGAGCTCGGCATCGCCCTTGTTGCGCAGGAAGAGGGCCTTGGTTCCGTCGCCGACGAAAACCAGCGCATCGCGCGGAATCCTGATCTCGCTCATGTCGTCTCCTCCATTCGGTCCCTCGACAAACCGTCCGCGGGCACCTTCGTTCCGGCCTGTGACGATCCATCCGGCGCGGCCGGGATGCCCGTCTGCCATAACCGCGCTATCTTTCCGCGCGACTCATCAGGCCCTCCATGCGCTTGATCAAACCGGCGCTCCCCCGCCGGACCTCCGGGAGCCGACATGAACCTCATCACCCGCCGCGCCCTCGTCGCCGCCGCCGGCACCCTCGCCCTCCCCGCCTTCGGCAGTGAGGCCGAGGCGCGCTCCTTCGAGGCCTTCGTCGCCGGCCTCTGGCCCGCCGCCTCGGCCGCCGGGGTGTCGCGCGCCGCCTTCGACCGCGCCTTCGCCGGGGTCCAGCCCAATCCGCGCGTCATCGAGCTGTCGCAGCGCCAGCCGGAATTCCGCCGGACGCTGGGCGACTATGTCGACGTGCGCGCCTCCAACAAGCGCGTCAACAACGGCCGCGCCGCCCTCTCCCAGCACGGCGCCACCTTTTCCGCCGTGCAGAGCCGCTTCGGCGTGCCGGCCGAGATCGTCTGCTCGATCTGGGGCAACGAGACCTCATATGGCACCGCCCGCGGCGAGCACTACGTGATCCAGGCCATGGCGACGCTGGCCGCCGCCGGCCGCCGCGCCGAGTTCTTCCGGCGTGAGCTGATCGCCGCCCTGCGCATCCTGCAGGCGGGCGACACCACGCCGCAGAACATGATCGGCTCCTGGGCAGGCGCCATGGGCCACGTCCAGTTCATGCCGACGAGCTTCCACGCCTTCGCCGTCGACTTCACCGGCGACGGGCGCCGCGACATCTGGACCTCCATCCCCGACGCCATGGGCTCGGCCGCCAACTATCTGCGCCGCAACGGCTGGACGCCGGGCGTGCCCTGGGGCTTCGAGGTCCACGCGCCGGGCCTTCCCGGCAACCGCTCGCAGCGCAGGAGCCTGGACGGCTGGGCTTCGGCGGGCGTGCGCCGCATCGGCGGCGGCCCGATGTCCGGCGGCGCCCAGGCCTCCCTCTGGAAGCCGGCGGGAGAGGGCGGACCCCACCTGCTGGTGACCAGCAACTTCAACGTCATCAAGCGCTACAACAACGCCGATTCCTACGCCCTGGCGGTTGCCCATCTCGGCGACCGCATCAAGGGAGCCGGCCGCTTCTCCAAGCCCTGGCCGCCGGGCGAGGGCGGGCTCACCCATGCCGACCGCGAGGAGATCCAGACCCGTCTCAACCGGCTCGGATTCGACCTCGGCGACGTCGACGGCATCCTCGGCGACAAGTCCAAGGCGGCGGTCCGCACCATGCAGGGGCGCTTCGGCATGGAGCAGACCGGCGAGGCGGACCGCGCCTTCCTGGAACGGCTGCGCCGGGGATGATGCGGATTTTCTGGCACGCCGCTTGAATGCGGCAGCGCCAGACGAGGTGGCGACATGCATCCCCAGACCGTGGCCTTCACCGCCGGCGAGACCGGCGCCTGGCGCATCCTGTCCTGCACGGCGGTGACCGGCCCCGCCCTCGGCGCGGCGCCGCGCCTTGCCGTCACCGCCGCCTCGGCGGCGCCGGAGGGGGTCTGGACGCTCACCGGCGTCACTAGCAACACGCGCTATGCGACCCGCGCCGAAGCCGCCACCCTCGCCGCCCGCCAGGAGGGGCTCGGCAGGCCGGCGGCGACCCGTGCCGCCCTCATTCCGATCCGCAAGTCCGCCGCCTGGTGGGCCCTCGCCCAGGACGAGCGGCGCGCCGTCTTCGAGGAGCGCTCGCACCACACCGCCATCGGCCTGGACTATCTGCCGCAGGTGGCGCGGCGGCTGCACCATTGCCGCGACATCGGCGGCCCCTTCGATTTCCTCACCTGGTTCGAATATGCCCCCGCCGACGCCGAGGCCTTCGAGCACATGGTGTCGCGGCTCCGGGCCACCGAGGAATGGCACTACGTGGAGGCGGAGGTGGACCTGCGCCTGGAGCGCGTCTGAAGCCTCTGGACCCGTGCCGCCGGCCGTGGCTTAACTGTTCGTCAAGCATGCACGTTGTTCCACTGGAGCCTCAGCGGGGGTTCGGGACGTGAGGCGCTTGGCATGATCAGCGGACATTTCTCTCCGGCGGTGTTGACGATGGTCGCCGCCCTCGCAGCAGCGGCTCCGGCGGCGGCCCAGGGAAGCTTCTCCGACTGCCTCCGGGGCCTCGAACAGCAGGCCCGCGCCCGTGGCGTGCTGCCGCAGGTGTTCCAGCAGGCGACCACCGGGCTGACGCCGGACAATTCCATCCTCGCCCTGCTCGACCGGCAGCCGGAATTCTCCCGCCAGCCCTGGGAGTACATCAACGGCCTCGTGGCGGCGAACCGCGTCGCCGAGGGCCGGCGCATGCTGCAGACCCACCGCGCCGCCTTCGACCGGGCCGAGCGCGAGACCGGCGTCGACCGCCACGTCATCGCGGCGATCTGGGGCATCGAGACGAGCTTCGGCAAATCGAAGGGCAATACCAGCGTCGTCAGGGCGACGGCGACCCTCGCCTGCTACGGCCGCCGCCAGGACTTCTTCCGCGGCGAATTCGTCGCCGCCCTGCAGATCATCCATCAGGGCCACGTCTCGCCGGCGAATTTCCGCGGCTCTTGGGCCGGAGCCTTCGGCCACACCCAGTTCATGCCCTCCACCTTCCTGCGCGCCGCCCGCTCCGGCACGGGATCGCAGCGCATCGACCTCCTGGGCTCGGTGCCCGACGCGCTGATGTCGACCGGCAACCTGCTGCGCGCCGAAGGCTGGCAGGCAGGTCAAGGCTGGGGCTACGAAGTGGTCGTGCCGCAGGGGCTCGACTTCACCCTCGCCGGGCGCGACCGGCCGCAGACCATCGCCCAGTGGGAGGCGCGGGGCGTGCGCCGCGTCGGCGGCCGCGCCTTTCCGCGCAAGTCGGACCCGGCCTTCCTGCACCTGCCGGCCGGCGCCCGCGGCCCGGCCTTCCTGATGCTCCCGAACTTCCGGGTCATCATGAAGTACAACAACTCGGAAAACTACGCGATGGCGGTGGGCCATCTCGCCGACCGGCTGCGCGGCGGCGGCGGCTTCGCCCAGGCCTGGCCGACGGCCGAGCGGGCGCTCTCCCAGCAGGAGCGCATCGAGCTGCAGCAGCGCCTCGCCCAGGTGGGGCTCTATACCGGAACCGTCGACGGCAAGCTCGGCGCCGGAACCCGGGAGGCACTGCAGCGCTTTCAGGCCCGCGCCGGCATGCCGGCCGACGGCTTCCCCACCGCCGCCCTGCTCCAGCGGCTGCGCCGCGGCGGCTGAGGCCGGGGACAGAATCCGGCCCCGTCGGTTATTTTACCGTGAATTGCCGCGGGCTTGACCGATTTCGCGCCCCCTGTTGTCCCCGAAATCCCGACCGGTGCTAGACTGGCGTGGTTTCGGACGGAGAGCGGGATGACCGTGGCCGGGTTGCAGCGATTGGTTTTGTGGGCATGCCTCGCCCTGGCGGCGGGCTCCGCCCTGCCGGCGCTCGCTCCCGAGGCCCATGCCCAGTCGTCCTATGTCGACGACCGCTATCCGCATCTCTTCGCCCCGCGCGACCAGCGCCCCCGTATCATCACCGTTCCGCAGGGGTCGCGTCCCTCGGCGCCGCGCGCCGCGCGGCCGTCCGAGTCGGTCCGCCCGCCGCGCGACCAGGCGGCGGCGCCCCCTGCCGCGGCGACTGATCCCGCCGCCCCCGCCGCCGCGCCCTCAGGCCCCACCACCTTCGTCCTCGTCATGGGCGACAATCTCGCGGAATGGCTGGCCTATGGGCTGGAGGAAGCCTTCGAGGACGTCCCCGAGCTGGGGGTGGTGGACAAGACCCGCCTGTCCTCCGGCCTCACCCGGCCCGAATTCCACGACTGGGTGCGCGCCGTGCCGGAGACGCTCGCCGGCCAGGAGAAAGTCGACTTCATCGTCATGATGCTCGGCTCCAACGACCGCCAGTCGATCCGGATCGAGCGCGACTCCATCGATCCCGACAACGAGCGCTGGCGCGGCCTCTATGCCGAGCGGGTCGACCAGGTGATGCAGGCGATGAAGGCGCGCGGCGTGCCGGTCTACTGGGTGGGCGTGCCGCCGCTGCGCGGCCAGCGCACCTCGGCGCACATGCAGCTCCTCAACGCCATCTACAAGGAGCGGGCGGAGAAGAACGGCGTCAACTTCGTCGACGTCTGGAACGGCTTCATCGACGAGCACGGCGCCTATACCCAGTTCGGCCCGGACTTCGCCGGCCAGATCCGCCGCCTGCGCACCGCCGACGGCGTGCATTTCACCGTCGCCGGCGCCCGCAAGCTCGCCCTCTTCCTCGAGCAGGACCTGCGCCGCGACCTGCTCGGGCGGATCACCCCGGCCCTGCCCTCCGGCGGCACGGACCCGGCCGGCCAGCCGCAGGCGGCGCTGCCCGATGCGCCGCTGCCGGTGGCGCCGCGCCCCGCCGCGGGGCCGGTCCTCACCCTGCACGGCACGCCGACCCTGCCCGCCGGTGTCGCCGCCGCCCCGGCCGCATCCGAACCCGCCCAGCTCGCCGGCGCCGCCGGCGCCCGTCCGCCGGCCGGCATCGCCGCCTCGGTCCTGGTGCGCGGCGAGGCGCCGCCCGCCGTCGCCGGCCGGATCGACGACTTCCGCTGGCCCCGCACGCCCGCCCCGGCAGCGCCCGCAGCAGCTCCCGCGGGCGCGCCTCCGGCCCCCCAGGCCCCGCGGCCATAGTCATAAAATTGCGCGGAGATCGGAGATTTTATCCATTTCGACCGGCCTTGCGCGGGGCACGGCAATAAACATGATCCCATCCCGGCCTGCGGGACGTATTGGCGCTTGTGCGGCTCTTTGAAATCTGTCAAATAACGGCTTGAGAAAGGTCAGCATCGCTGCCCTATCCAGAATGACCCCGGAACAGGGGCGTCGGGGAGGACGTGAGGCCCCGAGTTTGCATGCCGGACCGGTTGCGGATGTCCTCCGTCGCCAGTGCCGGCTTCCCGTGTCACGATCGAGGGCACGAACCGCGGCGCGCGCGCCGCAGAACGAGGTGGATGATGAGCACGCAGCGGATTGGTGCGATGTCGGGTGTGGAGATCGGGGCGCGGACGAATCGCGCCACGAAAGCCAATGTGCCCGCCCGCGTCAAAAACCGCACGCGCGCCGTGATCGACCCTGGCCTGCCCGCCGCGCAGGGCCTCTACGACCCGCTGAACGAGAAGGATGCCTGCGGCGTTGGCTTCATCGCCGACATGAAGGGCCGCAAGTCCCACAAGATCGTCCAGGACGGCATCCAGATTCTGCTCAACCTCGAGCATCGCGGCGCGGTGGGCGCCGACCCGCGCGCCGGCGACGGCGCCGGCATGCTGGTGCAGATCCCCGACGCCTTCTTCCGCAAGGAAGCGGCCAAGCTCGGCTTCGACCTGCCCGCGCCCGGCCACTATGCCGTCGGCTTCATCTTCTTCCCGCGCGACCCCGAGGGCCAGGCCATCGTCCGCGAGGCGATCGAGAAGGTCGTCGCCGACGAGGGCCAGGTGCTGCTCGGCTGGCGCGAGGTGCCGACCGACAACTCCTCCCTCGGCGAGAGCGTCAAGCCGACCGAGCCGCTGCACCGGCAGATCTTCATCGCCCGCGGCGCCGACGTCGCCGACGAGGACGAGTTCGAGCGCCGCCTCTTCGTGCTGCGCAAGGTCATCTCGAACCTCGTCTATGACATGAACGACGCGCGCACGAAGGGCTATTACCCCGTCTCGCTGTCGTGCCGGACCATCGTCTACAAGGGCATGTTCCTGGCCGATCAGCTCGGCTCCTATTTCCCCGACCTGCACGACGAGACGTTCGAGAGCGCCATCGCCCTCGTCCACCAGCGCTTCTCGACCAACACCTTCCCCGCCTGGTCGCTCGCCCACCCCTACCGGATGGTCGCGCACAACGGCGAGATCAACACGCTGCGCGGCAACGTCAACTGGATGGCGGCGCGCCAGGCCAGCGTCGATTCCGAGCTCTTCGGCAACGACATCTCCAAGCTCTGGCCGGTCTCCTACGAGGGCCAGTCGGACACCGCCTGCTTCGACAACGCGCTCGAGTTCCTCGTCCAGGGCGGCTACTCGCTCGCCCATGCGGTGATGATGCTGGTGCCCGAGGCCTGGGCCGGCAACAAGAGCATGGATGAGCAGCGCCGCGCCTTCTACGAATACCACGCCGCCATCATGGAGCCCTGGGACGGCCCGGCCTCCATCGCCTTCACCGACGGCCGCCAGATCGGCGCGACGCTCGACCGCAACGGCCTCAGGCCCGCCCGCTGGTTCGTCACCAAGGACGACCGCATCATCATGGCCTCCGAAATGGGCGTGCTGCCCGTTCCGGAGAGCGAGATCGTGCGCAAGTGGCGCCTGCAGCCTGGCAAGATGCTGCTCGTCGACCTCGCCGAGGGCCGCATCATCTCCGACGAGGAGATCAAGGCCCAGCTCGCCGCCTCCAACCCCTACAAGGAGTGGCTGGAGCGCTCGCAGCTCATCCTCGAGGACCTGCCGCCGGTGGAGCCGCGCGCCTCGCGCACCGACGTGCCGCTGCTCGATAAGCAGCAGGCCTTCGGCTACACCCAGGAGGACGTGAAGATCCTGCTGGCGCCCATGGCCACCACCGGCCAGGAGGCCGTGGGCTCGATGGGCACCGACACCCCGATCTCGGCGCTCTCGTCGAAGTCCAAGCTCCTCTACACCTACTTCAAGCAGAACTTCGCCCAGGTGACGAACCCGCCGATCGATCCGATCCGCGAGGAGCTCGTCATGAGCCTCGTCTCCTTCATCGGGCCGCGGCCGAACCTGTTCGACCTCGACGGAACCTCCCGCCGCAAGCGCCTGGAGGTCCGCCAGCCGATCCTCACCAACGAGGATCTGGAGAAGATCCGCTGCATCGGCCACCGCGAGGATTCCTTCGACACGAAGACCCTCGACATCACCTATCCCGCCGCCAAGGGTGCCGCCGGCATGGCGGAGGCGCTGCAGCTCCTCTGCGACCGCGCGGAAGCCGCCGTCCACGGCCGCTACAACATCATCATCCTGTCCGACCGCATGGTCGGCCCGGACCGCATCCCGATCCCGGCGCTGCTCGCCACCGCCGCCGTGCACCACCACCTGATCCGCAAGGGTCTGAGGACCGCCGCCGGCCTCGTCGTCGAGACGGGCGAGGCGCGCGAGGTGCATCACTTCTGCTGCCTCGCCGGCTACGGCGCCGAGGCGATCAACCCCTATCTCGCCTTCGAGACCATGGAGGAGCTGCACGAGAAGGGTGAGCTGCCTCCGGAAGTCGACGCTCACGAGGTGGTCAAGCGCTTCATCAAGTCCATCGGCAAGGGCATCATGAAGGTGATGTCCAAGATGGGCATCTCGACCTACCAGTCCTATTGCGGCGCGCAGATCTTCGACGCCGTCGGCCTCGCCGACGACTTCGTCGCCAAGTACTTCACCGGCACCGCCACCCGCATCGGCGGCGTCGGCCTGCCGGAGGTCGCCGAGGAGACGGTCTCGCGCCACACCGCGGCCTTCTCCGATGATCCGACGCTGAAGGCCAACCTCGAGGTCGGCGGCGAATATGCCTACCGCATCCGCGGCGAGGACCACGTCTGGTCGCCGGAGACGGTGGCGGCGCTCCAGCACGCGGTGCGCGGCAACAGCCAGGACCGCTACCGCGAGTTCGCCCGCCTCATCAACGAGCAGACCTCGCGGCTTCAGACGATCCGCGGCCTGTTCCGCATCAAGACCGCCGAGGAGGTGGGCCGCGTGCCCGTGCCCCTCGACGAGGTCGAGCCGGCCGCCGCCATCGTCAAGCGCTTCGCCACCGGGGCCATGTCCTACGGCTCCATCTCGCGCGAGGCCCACACCACCCTGGCGCTCGCCATGAACGCCATCGGCGCCAAGTCCAACACGGGCGAGGGCGGCGAGGAGGCCGAGCGCTTCCAGCCCTTGCCGGACGGGCGCTCCATGCGCTCGGCCATCAAGCAGGTCGCCTCCGGCCGCTTCGGCGTCACGACGGAATATCTCGTCAATTCCGACATGATGCAGATCAAGATGGCCCAGGGCGCCAAGCCCGGCGAGGGCGGCCAGTTGCCCGGCCACAAGGTCGACGCGGTCATCGCCAAGGTGCGCCACTCGACGCCGGGCGTCGGCCTCATCTCGCCGCCGCCGCACCACGACATCTATTCGATCGAGGACCTGGCGCAGCTCATCTACGACCTGAAGAACGTCAACCCGCGCGCCGACGTCTCGGTGAAGCTCGTCTCCGAGGTCGGCGTCGGCACGGTCGCCGCCGGCGTCGCCAAGGCGCGCGCCGACCACGTGACGATCTCCGGCTTCGAGGGCGGCACCGGCGCCTCGCCGCTGACCTCCATCAAGCACACCGGCTCGCCGTGGGAGATCGGCCTCGCCGAGACCCACCAGACCCTGGTGCTGAACCGCCTGCGCTCGCGCATCGCGGTGCAGGTGGACGGCGGCCTGAGGACCGGCCGCGACGTCGTCATCGGCGCCCTGCTCGGCGCCGACGAGTTCGGCTTCGCCACCGCGCCGCTCATCGCCACCGGCTGCATCATGATGAGGAAGTGCCACCTCAACACCTGCCCGGTGGGCGTCGCCACCCAGGACCCGGTGCTGCGCAAGCGCTTCAAGGGCCAGCCCGAGCACGTCATCAACTACTTCTTCTTCGTCGCCGAGGAAGTGCGCGAGCTGATGGCCTCCATGGGCTACCGCAGCATCGACGAGATGGTCGGCCAGATGCAGATGCTCGACCGCCGCGAGGCGATCGACCACTGGAAGGCCAAGGGGCTCGACTTCTCGCGCCTCTTCCACAAGCCGGACGTGCCGGCCGAGGTCGGCGTCTTCCACTCGGAGACGCAGGACCACCACCTCGAGGCGGTTCTCGACCGCAAGCTCATCGCCGAGGCCATGCCGGCCCTCACCGAGGGCAAGCCTGTGGTCATCGAGACCGCCATCGGCAGCGTCAACCGCTCGGTCGGCGCCATGCTGTCGGGCGAGGTCGCCACGCGCTTCGGCCATGCCGGGCTCGCCGACGACTCGATCCACGTGAAGCTGAAGGGCACCGCCGGGCAGAGCTTCGGCGCCTGGGTCACCCGCGGCGTCACGCTAGAGCTCGAGGGCGAGGCCAACGACTATGTCGGCAAGGGCCTCTCGGGCGGTCGGCTCATCGTCTATCCCTCGGCCGAGGCCACCAGCCTCGACGTCGACAACTCGATCATCGTCGGCAACACCGTGCTCTACGGCGCCATCGAGGGCGAGTGCTACTTCCGCGGCATCGCCGGCGAGCGCTTCGCCGTGCGCAATTCCGGCGCCATCGCGGTGGTGGAGGGCACGGGCGACCACGGCTGCGAATACATGACCGGGGGCGTCGTGGTCGTGCTCGGCCAGACCGGCCGCAACTTCGCGGCCGGCATGTCCGGCGGCATCGCCTATGTGCTGGACGAGGAGGGCGACTTCGCCCGCCGCTGCAACATGGCCATGGTCGAGCTGGAGCCGGTGCCGGAGGAGGACGACCTCCTGTCGCGCGTCTATCACCAGACCGGCGGGCTCGACAGCCACGGCCGCGTCGACGTGATGAGCGACATGAGCCGGTTCGACGCCGAGCGCCTGCACCAGCTCATCGCCAACCACGCCCGCTACACCGGCTCCCGGCGCGCCCGGGACATCCTCGACCGCTGGTCGGAGATGCTGCCCAAATTCAGGAAGGTGATGCCGGTCGAATACCGCCGCGCCCTTCAGGAAATGGAACAGGCCCAGCGTCCGCTCGCGCTGGCAGGAGAATAAGACAATGGGGAAGGTAACCGGCTTTCTGGAGATCGACCGTCAGGACCGGCGCTATGCGCCGGCCGGCGACCGCATCCGCCACTACCGTGAATTCGTCATCCCGCTGAGCGAGGAAGGCACCCGCAACCAGGCGGCGCGCTGCATGAACTGCGGCATTCCGTTCTGTCACAACGGCTGCCCGGTCAACAACCAGATCCCCGACTGGAACGACCTCGTCTACAACGGCGGCTGGCGCGAGGCCTCCATCAACCTGCACTCGACCAACAACTTCCCCGAATTCACCGGCCGCATCTGCCCCGCCCCCTGCGAGGCCGCCTGCACCCTGAACATCGAGGACACGCCGGTCACCATCAAGACGATCGAATGCGCCATCGTCGACCGCGCCTGGAACGAGGGCTGGATCACGCCGGAGCCGTCGAAGACGCGTTCGGGCAAGAAGGTCGCGGTGGTCGGCTCCGGCCCCGCCGGCCTCGCCGCGGCCCAGCAGCTCGCCCGCGCCGGCCACGACGTCCACGTCTACGAGAAGTTCGCCAAGGCCGGTGGCCTGCTGCGCTACGGCATCCCCGACTTCAAGATGGAGAAGCGGCTCATCGACCGCCGCATCCACCAGATGGAGGCCGAGGGCGTCACCTTCCACTACAACGAGCATATCGGCGTCACCCGCCCGGTGGAGGAGCTCACCGCCACCTATGACGCGGTGCTGCTCACCGGCGGTTCGGAGAAGCCGCGCGACCTGCCGATCCCCGGCCGCGACCTCGAGGGCGTCCATTTCGCCATGGACTTCCTGCCGCAGCAGAACCGCCGCGTCTCCGGCGAGCCCATCGGCACCAACGAGCCGATCCTCGCCTCCGGCAAGCACGTCGTCGTCATCGGCGGCGGCGACACCGGCTCCGACTGCATCGGCACCTCGGTGCGCCAGGGCGCCCTCTCGGTCACCCAGCTCGAGATCATGCCGAAGCCGCCGGAGAAGGAGAACAAGGCTCTCGTCTGGCCGCTCTGGCCGCTGAAGCTGCGCACCTCCTCCAGCCACGAGGAAGGCGCCGAGCGCGACTTCGCCGTGATGAGCACGGAGTTCACCGGCCAGAACGGCCGGGTGAAGAGCCTGAAATGCGTCCGCGTCGACGAGAAGATGCAGCCGATCGCCGGCTCCGAGTTTGAGCTCAAGGCCGACCTCGTCCTGCTCGCCATGGGCTTCGTCAACCCGGTCCACGAGGGCATGGTCGAGAGCCTCGGCGTGAAGCTCGACGCCCGCAAGAACGTCGCGGCCAACACCAACGACTACCGGACCTCGGTGGACAAGGTCTATGCAGCCGGCGACATGCGCCGCGGCCAGAGCCTGGTCGTCTGGGCGATCCGCGAGGGTCGTCAGGCCGCCCACGCCATCGACAAGGACCTCGTCGGCGTCACCACCCTGCCGCGCTGAGCGGCGGGGACGGCTCGACGGTCCTGTCCGTCTGAATGCCCCGTGGAGCCAGATCCCGAAGGATCCCCACCCTTACCCTCCCCGCTACGCGGGGAGGGAGACCTCTGCCTCGCGCCTTCTCTGAGGGGTCGAGCCTGGCCCAGCTGCCAAGCGCTCTCTTCGGCTGGGCGAGCCTCCTGATCTGACGTCAAGCCGCGACATCATGGTCTCCCTCCCCTCGCCAGAGGGAAGGGTGCGGGTGGGGCATTTGGTTCGCCCTCCAGCAGAAGACCCATTGGGGGTCGGCTGCGCCGTTTCCTCCACCGTCATGCCTGGGTTCATCCCGGGCATGACGCGGAAAGGGCGGCATTCCGTTCCGGCGGTCGAGCGCCCCACGATCCTCACCTCTCCCCACACCCCGCTCATGCGCCCTTCCCCCTTGCGGCGGAAGGCCTGACCGGCTTGTGATGGGTCAGCATCTCATCGACATCCGGAGCCCTGCATGTTCTTCGCCAGCGACAACGGCCTCGGCGCCTCCGACAAGGTCATGCAGGCGATCGCCGCCGCCAACGGCGGGGCGCGCCTCGGCTACGGCAACGACGACGCGACCAAGGCCGTGGTGCAGAAGCTCTGCGACCTCTTCGAGCGCGATGTCGGCGTCTACATGGTCGCCACCGGCACGGCGGCCAACGGCCTCGCCCTCTCCACGTTGACCCCGCCCTGGGGCATCGTGCTCTGCCACGAGGAGAGCCACGTCATCGAGGACGAGTGCTGCGGGCCGGAGTTCTTCACCGGCGGCGCCAAGCTCGTCGGCATTCCCGGCCGCGGCGCCAAGATCACCGCGCAGGCGCTGGAGGCCGCGATCGCCGGCCTCGGCCGCCGCGTGCCGCACAACGCGCCGATCCACGCCCTCTCCATCACCCAGTCGACCGAGCTCGGCCAGGTCTATTCCGTCGCCGAGGTGACGGCGCTCTCATCCATCGCCAAGAGCCACGGCCTCGGCGTCCACATGGACGGCGCGCGTTTCGCCAATGCCGTGGCCGCCCTCGGCTGCTCGCCGGCCGAGATCACCTGGAAGGCCGGCGTCGACGTGCTCTCCTTCGGCACCACCAAGGGCGGCGGCCTCGCCTGCGAGGCGCTGATCTATTTCGATCCCGCGAAGAGCGCCGAAATGGTCCGCCGCCGCATGCGCGCCGGCCATCTCCTCTCCAAGCACCGCTTCCTCGCCGCCCAGATGGAGGCCTTCCTCGACGGCGGCCACTGGCTCGACCTCGCCCGCGACGCCAACCGCGCCGCGGCGCGCCTCGCCGATGGGCTCGCCGCCATTCCCGGCATCCGCCTGCCGCTGAAGCCCGAGGCCAACGGTCTCTTCCCCATCTTCCGGCAGGAGATCGTCGACGCGCTGAAGGCCGAGGGCGCCGCCTTCTATCCCTGGCCGGACAAGGGCCTGCCGGAGGCCGAGCGCGCCCGCCCGGGCGAGGTCATGATGCGCCTCGTCACCTCCTTCGCCACGCGGGACGAGGACATCGACCGCTTCCTCGCGGTGGCGGCCCGCGCCGCCGCCCCCCTCGCGGCGGAGTGAGCGCAACCGACAAGAAGCGACACGCGCCCGCCCTGAAATCGCCGTTCTCCTTGCCGAAACCTTATGCTCGGGGCTCGAGGGGGAAGAAGGACACGATCGCGTGCGCCATTCACTGTTCATGACGGCGGCGGCCGCCGCCCTCGCCACCGGTCTCGGCCAGGCTTCCGCGGGACCGCTCGCCGCGGGGATCGCCGCCGCGCCCGCTCCCGCCGCCGCCGTCCAGGTGCAATACTGGGGCGGCTGGGGCCCGCCGCGCGTCTACGACTACGACGACGAGCCGCCGGTCTATCGCCGCCGCTACGTCGTGCCGGAGGTCGAGGACGTCCTGCCGGCCTCCGAAGCCATCGCCATCGCCCGGTCCATGGGCTACCGCGCCATCAGCCGGCCGCGCCTCGCCGGCCGTGTCTGGGTCGTCGAGACCGTGGGTGGCGCCGGCCAGCGCGCCCGCGTCACCATCCACGCCTATACCGGCGCGCCCATCAACATCCGCGAGCTGGAGCCCGGCGGCCAGCGCTTCCCCACCCCGCCCGTCTGGTCCGACGAGCGGCCGAGCTTCGGCGACGCCCCGCGCCCGCCGCTCCAGCGCGAGGGCCGGCTCGATCCCGACGGCCTCGAGCGTCCGGAGCGCCCGGCCCGCCCGGCGCCCAACATCACCGCCCGCGTCGTGCCGGTGCCGACGCCGCGACCGAACATCGACGGCGACCTGACGCCGCGCCCGCAGGTGGTCCCGCCGGTGCCGCCGGTGGCCCAGCCTCCCGCCGCCGAGACGCCAGCCGCGCCGCCGCCGGCGGCGAGCCTGCCGCGCCGTGTCGATCCGCCGGCGGCCCCGCCCTCGCCGCTGAGCGTCCAGCCGACCCAGCCCTTCACGCCGCCTGCCGCCACCCCGCCGCAGGCGGAGCAGCCGGCACCCGAGCCGCCGACCGCGGCGCTACCGCCTCAGGCCGAGCCCCCGGCGCCCACGCCCCCTGCCCCGCAGGTGGGGCCGGCTCCGCCCGCCGTCGCCGCGCCCGAGGCCCCGGCCCCGGACGCTCCCGCCCCGGCCGCCTCTCTCCCGCAGGCCGTGCCCGATCCGATGCCGGCCGCCCCGGCGGCTCCCACCGTGGACCCCTCGGCCGTGCCGTCCGTTCCGGCCGAGCCGCAGCGCAGCGAGACTGCTCCCTCCGCCGAAACCGCGCAGAAGCCCGGCGAGAGCGAGGGCGTGCTGATCGACGGCCGTTTCCTCGGCCCCAACGGCGAACAATTGCCGCCCACCGGCGGCCCGGCCGCCACCCCCGGCGTGCGCCAGGTGACGCCCCCGTCGTCGAACTGACGATCCCGACGTCCCGCCCCACGACGAAACGCCCCGGTGATGCCTCACCGGGGCGTTCGTGCATCTCAGGAGGGGCCGTTGGAGGGCGGCCCTGCCGTCATTCCGATGCGGGTCAGGCGGCCTGGCGGTTCGCCGAGCTCTCGATCACCCGCGGCGCGGCGCCGCCGTTGATCGGGATCTGCCGGGGCTTCATGGCCTCCGGAATCTCGCGGACGAGATCGACGTGAAGCAGGCCGTGGTCGAGGGCGGCGCCCTTCACCGAGACGTGGTCGGCGAGCTGGAAGCGGCGCTCGAAGGCGCGCGCGGCGATGCCCTGGTGGAGATAGTCGGGCTTCGCCTCGGCCTCGCCGGCCGTCTTCTCGCCGCGGATGGTCAGCGCCTGCTCCTTGACCTCGATGGAGAGGTCCTTGTCGGTGAAGCCGGCGACCGCGACGGTGATGCGATAGGCGTTCTCGCCCGTGCGCTCGATGTTGTAGGGCGGATAGGTCGGCGAGGGAGCCTCGAGGCCGGACGCCTGGTCCAGCATGGAGAAGAGGCGGTCGAAACCGACGGTCGAGCGATAGAGCGGAGCAAGATCGAAGCTGCGCATGGGATGTCCTCCTTCAAGCGACACCAGAGTTGCGGCCCGCCGGCACGGCCGGGCCTGTCGTGACGTGCAGCCGCGTCGGGCCTGCACGAGACCAGAGTTAGGAACGCTATTCGGGCCGCGCAAGAGGGCCTGCGGCAAGCTTCACCGGATGAAGATCGGGTGAATGGAGGCTTCCGGGGCGGTTCAGCCGCCGGCGCGCAATCTCTCCCCAAGATGGCCGTGGCCTCATTCCACGGCAGACCGGGATCGGGACAGACCCGCATGGCCCAGATGACCTCCACCTTCGCCTCGGGCGCGCTGCGCCTCTCGGGCCGCGCGCCGCGCGCCACCTTCCTGCCGGGCCTCGCCCTCGGGGCGCTCGCCGGCTCCGTCGGCATGGCGCTCCTTGTCGCCGTGATCGCCTGCACCAGCGGCCACGCGCGGGCCGAGGCGACCCTCTCGGCGGGCGACGTGACGGGCCGGCTCTCCGCCCGCGGCTATGCCGTCAGCGAGCCGCCGGTGCGGCGCGGCAGCACCTATCTCGCCCATGGCAGCGACAAGCACGGCCAGCGGCTGCGGCTGGTGATGGACGCCCGCAACGGCGAGATCATCGGCCTCAGGGTGATCGGCGAACGCCGTGCGCCGCGCCGCGCCGCGTCCTGGCGGGCCTGGACGGAACGGGCGGCGACCGCATCCGCGCCGCAGTGATCCGCCCGCAACATCGACGTTGCGGAAGCGGCCCGATTGCCGAACAATTGCGGCAACGACAACAGAGGAGATCCCCGTGAGACGGCTCGTCCTTGCCATGGCAGCCCTGGCTGCCGCGCCGGCCCTTGCCGGGGCCATGCCGCTTGCCCCGCTCCCGCCCGTCGGGTCGGGCTATGTGGTGCCGGTCCAGGGCTGTGGCCCGCCCGTGCGCGGCGTCTACACCGACGCGCTGAGCGGCGTGCAGACCGAATACTGGCGGCCCCGCCCCTGCCCGCCCGGATACGGTCGCGGCGGCTGGGACGAGGGGCCGCGCCGCGGCTGGCGCGACGATGGCGGCTATCGCCCCCCGCCGCGCCGGTCCTACGACGACGGCGGCTACCGCCCGCGCCGTCCGCCGGCACCCGGCTGGGAGCGCGATCCCTATACCGGCCGCGACATGCGCATCCTGCGCTGAACCGCATCCGTTCAGGCGATGTTAGCGCGGCGGGGGCATGGTGATGCTCCCGCTTCGTCATTTGCGAGCCCTCGTTCCCGATGGATCTGGTAGCGCTGCCCGACAGGCCGGTTCCCGCGGGCGTGCGGGCCGGCACCCTCACCACCACGGACCGCGTGCCCATCCGCTACGCGCGCTGGGAGGCGACGGGGGCGCCGCGGCGCGGCACGGTGGTCATCTGCCAGGGCCGGGCCGAGTTCATCGAGAAATATTTCGAGGTGGTGGACGAGTTGCGCGAGCGCGGCTTCGGCGTCCTCGCCTTCGACTGGCGCGGCCAGGGCGGCTCCGGGCGTCTCCTCGCCGACGGGCGCAAGGGCCATATCCGCCGCTTTTCCGACTATCAGATCGACCTCGAGGCGGTCATGGCGATCGTCGGCCTGCCCGATTGCCGGCCGCCCTTCTACGCCCTCGGCCACAGCATGGGCGGCGCCATCCTCATCGAGGCCGCCCATGACGGCCGCACCTGGTTCGACCGCATGGTGCTGGCCGCGCCCATGGTGGCGCTCGCCCAGGTGAAGCGGCCGGGCCTCATCCGCCCCGTTCTGGCGGCCCTCAGCCTCGCCGGGCTCGGCGGCGGAATCGTTCCCGGCGGCTCGGCCCGACCCGTGGCGCTGAAGCCCTTCGAGGGCAACCCCGTCACCTCGGACCCGGTGCGCTATGCCCGTGTCGCCGCCTATGCCGAGGCCGATGCGAGGCTCGGCCTCGGCGCGCCGACCGTCGCCTGGGTCCGCGAGGCCCTCGCCGTCACCGGGCGTTTCGCCCATCCGCTCTATACCCGCGGCATGCGCCAGCCCATGCTGATCATCGGTGCTGCCCGCGACCCCCTCGTCGACACGCCTGCCGTGGAGGACTTCGCCCACCGGCTGAAGACCGGCGGCGTGGTGGTGGTTCCCGGCGCGCTGCACGAGCTGATGCAGGAGCGCGACGAGATCCGCAGCCAGTTCTGGGCCGCCTTCGACGCCTTCGTGCCCGGCGAGATGCCGTTCCTCTGACGCTCAGGCGTTGAGGATCGCCAGGGCCTGTTCGTGCACCCGCCGGTCGCCCGCGGCGACGATGCGGCCGCCGGCGCTGGCCGGGCCGCCGTCCCAGGTGGTGACGATGCCGCCGGCGCCCTCGATGATCGGCACCAGCGCGACGATGTCGTAGGGCTTGAGGCCGGCCTCCACCACGAGGTCGACATGGCCGGCCGCCAGCATGCAATAGGCGTAGCAGTCGGCGCCGTAGCGATAGGTGCGGCAGCGCGCCTCCACCGCGTCGAAGCGGCCGCGCGTCTCCGAATCGAAGAGGCGCGGCGACGTCGTCATGATGGTGGCCGCCTCCAGCCCCTCGCAGGGGCGGACCATGAGGCTGCGGTTGCCGGCGGGGCCCTCGTAGCGGGCGCCGGCACCGTCGCCCCAGAAGCGCTCGCCGATGAAGGGCTGGTGCATCATGCCGAAGACCGGCGCGCCGTGGCGGGCGAGGCCGATCAGCGTGCCCCAGACCGGAATGCCGGCGATGAAGGCCTTGGTGCCGTCGATCGGATCGAGGATCCAGACGTTCTCGGCCCCGGCGTTCTCCTCGCCATATTCCTCGCCGATGATGCCGTGGTCCGGAAAGGTGCGCTTGATCATCTGGCGCATCACCGCCTCGCCGGCCCGGTCGCCCTCGGTGACGGGGTCGAAATGGCCTAGTCCGGCCTTGTTCTCGACGCCGATGGCGGTGCGGAAGAAGGGCAGGATCGCCTCACCCGACAGGCGGGCGAGCTCGCGCACGAAGCTCTCGAAATCCACAGCGCTCACGGTTCGTCTCCTCGCCATGCAGGGGTGAGACCTATAGGCACGGGGCCGCCGGGGGGCAACCGCCCGGTTCCATGCGCCGGCGGGGTTCCTGACGTGCCGGCGCCGCCCTTGCCGCCGGGCGGCGGCGAGGGCAGTTTCCCAGCCCCGGAGGACGACGTTGCCAGAACAAGCCAAGCGAGGGGGCGCCAGCTCCGCCGGCCTCACGCGCCCCGCCGTCGTCGCCCTCGTCGGCGTGCTCGCCACCGCCACGGCGCTGAGCCAGTTCTTCCGCAATTCCGTCGGCGTCATCGCCACGACGCTGGCGGCCGAGCTCGGGCTCGACCCGGACCAGCTCGGTCTCGTCGCCTCCTCCTTCTTCCTCATCTTCGCCCTCTGCCAGATCCCGGTCGGCATCGTCATCGACCGCTGGGGGCCGCGCGTCGCCCTGCTCGCCTCCGGCCTCTTCACCGTCGCCGGCGCGCTGGTCTTCGCCCAGGCTGAGGGCCAGGCCGGCCTCATCGCCGGGCGCCTGCTCCTCGGCATCGGCTGCTCCACCTTCTTCATGGCGCCGCTGGTCATCTATGCCCGCGCCTTTCCGCCGAGCGTCTTCGCCAGCCTCGCAGGGTTCCAGATCGCCTTCTCCAGCCTTGGCACCATCCTCGCCACCGCCCCCCTCGGCTGGATGACCGCGGCCTTCGGCTGGCGCTCGGCCTTCCTCCTCGCCGGCCTCGTTTCGGCCCTGCTCCTCGCCGGCATCGTGCTCGGCGTGCGCGGCGGCGCCACCGGCCGTCTCGCCGGCAGGCCGGCGGAGACGCTGGCGCAGGCCTTTGCCGGGGTCGGCGCGGTGATGCGCACGCCCGGCTTCGGGCCGCTCTTCCTGATGTCCTTCTCCACCTTCTCCACCTTCGCCCTGTTCATCGGCCTGTGGGGCGGCCCCTATCTCGCCCATGTCCACGGCGCCGACCTCGCGGCGCAGGGCCGCACCCTCTTCGTCATGGCCATCGCCCAGGTGGTGGGCACCCTCGCCTGGGGCTCGGCCGACCGGCTGACGGGCGCCTACAAGCCGCTGGCCGTCGCCGGTGCAGTGCTGACGCTGGGGCTGCTCGCGGCGCTGATCGCCACCGGCCATAACGGCTCCACCCGGGCCTCGACGCTCGTCGCGCTTCTCGGCTTCTCCTGCGCCTTCACGCCCGTCCTCGTCGCCCATTCGAAATCGCTCTTTCCCCCCGACATCACCGGGCGGGGCCTGTCCTTCATCAACATGGGCACGATGAGCGGCACCTTCGTCACCCAGTGGCTCACCGGCCTCGCGGTGAAGCAGGTGGCGGACGGTGCGGCGGTCTATCCGGTCGCCGCCTTCCAGGTCGCCTTCGCCATCCAGGCGGTGCTCCTCGCGGTGGCGACGCTGGTCTATCTCACTGCCCCGGAACCCCGCCGTCCCGGGGCCTGAGGCGAGACGCCCCATCCGCCGAACGACGGCCGCAAAAAAAAGGGACAGCCTTCTTGCCTTTTCCGGAGAGCCTAGGCATATTGTTGCAGCGCGGTATCGCCTCGCGATGCCCCGCAGCCCTCCTTGGGCGTTTCCTCCCTAGACTTGGGCCGCTCACGAAAGTGAGCGGCCTCTTTCTTTGGCGCCGCCGGAATTTCCGTTGCGTTTTCAACGATGTAACCGGTCGTTTCCGTGACACGGAAGGTCTGCGCCCGGCATCGTATACAATCGAAAACAGCCGCGACTCGTTGTGCGCCGCACCCTGATCAAGCGATCAGTCGCCCCGTGGAGCCGGCAAGACGATTCCGCTCCGGACCGCGCAAAAAGTGTCGTTATGCAAAAATGACGGAGCTGCCGTGGCTATTCCGCAGCGATGCGCCAGTCGCCGGCGCGGTCCAGCGGAAGCCGCGCCAGCGCCTCGGCGAGCGTCATCAGGTCGGCCTGCAGGCGGGCGAAATCGGCGGTCGGGCGATAGGTCCGCTCGTCCATGTAGATGGCCCGGTTGATCTCGATCTGCACGGCGTGGACGCCGGTCTGCGGCTGGCCGTAATGCTCGGTGATGAAGCCGCCGGCATAGGGCTTGTTGCGCACCACGTTGTAGCCGCGCGCCCGCAGCACCCCCTCGATGAGATCGCCGACCGCGGGCGAGCAGCTCGTGCCGTAGCGGTCACCGATGACGATGTCGGCGCGCGGGCGGTCCTCGCGCACCGGGGCCATCGACGGCATGGAGTGGCAGTCGACCAGCAGCGCCTCGCCGAAGGCCCGGTGCACCGAGGCGATGAGGCGGCGCAGCGCCCGGTGATAGGGCTTGTAGAGCGTCTCGATGCGCACCAGCGCCTCGTCTACCGGCAGGCGGCGGGCATAGATCTCCTGCGCCTCGCCGACGACCCGCGGGATGGTGCCGAGCCCGCCCGCCACGCGCATGGAGCGGGTGTTGGCGAAGGTCGGCAGCCGCCCGTCGAACATGCGCGGGTCGAGTTCGTAGGGCTCGCGGTTCACGTCCACCATGGAGCGGGGGAAATGGACGCGCATCAGCGGCATGCCGCGCTCCACCACGCCGGCGAAGAGGGCGTCGACCCCGGTATCCTCCGAACGGCGCAGCAGCGGCAGGTCGAGCCGCACCTGCTCGATGAAATGCGGCGGGTAGACCCGGCCGGAATGGGGGGAGTTGAAGATGACGGGGGCGCGCGTCTCGGCCGGCTCGATCGCCTCGAAGGCCGGGTCGATGTCGCAGATCTCGGCTTCGGTCATCGCGCGTCCGTCGTGCTGCATGCCCCGCACCTTAGCGCGGGGCGCAGCGGACTGTGAACCCGCTTCGGCGGCAGGCCAGAGACGCGAGCCGGGATCAGACGCCCCGGTCTTCGCTGTCGAGCGCGGCCATGGCGTGTGCGGGATAGCGCTCGCCGACGGCGGCGCCCGCGGGGACGGCGGCCTCGATCCGCTGGAGGTCCTCGGGCGACAGGGCGAGCTCCGCCGCGCCGAGGGATTCGGCGAGCTGGTCGCATCGGCGGGCGCCGACCAGCGGCACGATGTCCTCCCCGCGCGAGGCGACCCAGGCGATGGCGACTTGGGCGACGGTGGCGCCCCGCGCCGCGGCGGCGGCGCGCAGCGCCTCCACCAGGCGGAGGTTGGCCTCGACATTGCCCGGCTGGAAGCGCGGGCTGTGGGCGCGAAAATCGCCGGCGCCCGTCGGCGCCGCCTGCCAGTGGCCGCTGATCAGGCCGCGCGACAGCACGCCGTAGGCGGTCATGCCGATGCCCAGCTCGCGCAGGGTCGGCAGGATCTCGGCCTCCACCGTCCGCGAAACCAGCGAGTACTCGATCTGCAGGTCGCAGACCGGGTGCACCGCCGCCGCCCGGCGGATGGTGCCGGCGCCGACCTCCGACAGCCCGATGTGCCGCACCTGGCCCGCCGCGACGAGGTCGGCGATGGCCCCCACCGTCTCCTCCACCGGCACGTCCGGATCGAGCCGTGCCGGGCGGTAGATGTCGATATGGTCCACGCCGAGACGCTGCAGCGAATAGGCGACGAAGTTCTTCACCGCCGCCGGCCGGCCGTCGATGCCGTTCCAGCCTCCCACGGCGTCGCGCAGGGCGCCGAACTTGACGCTGAGCTGGTAGCTGTCGCGGGGCACGCCCTTCAGCGCCTCCGCCAGCAGCATCTCGTTGTGGCCCATGCCGTAGAAGTCGCCCGTGTCGATCAACGTCACGCCGGCATCGATCGCCGCATGGACGGTGGCGATGCTCTCCCGGCGATCGGAGGGTCCGTACATGCCGGACATGCCCATGGCGCCGAGGCCGATGGCGGACACTGTGGGGCCGGTAGCCCCGAGCTTGCGAAGGTTCATCGTCATATCTCCCGGTCGGCGCCGACGCGCCGTGATGACGGGGACATTGCCGCGGTCGCCTCCGTTCGATAATCCATGACGACCGAAACGGTTTGTGCGGATATTCGAACAATGGACAGGGCCGATCTCGCCGATCTCCAGGCTTTCGCCGCCGTCGCCAGATCCCGGGGCTTCCGCAGCGCCGTGGCGGTGAGCGGCACGTCGGCCTCGAGCCTGAGCGAGGCGGTGGCGCGGCTCGAGACGCGGCTAGGACTGCGCCTGCTGAACCGCACCACGCGCTCCGTCACCCCCACCGAAGCCGGCCGCCGCCTGCTGGAACGTCTGGGGCCGGCGATGGAGGAGATCCGCGCCGCGCTGGACGACGTCAACAGCCTGCGCGACAGCCCGACCGGCACCCTGCGCCTCAACGTGCCGATCATCGTCGCCCGCGCCCTGTTGCCCGACATCGCGGTGCCCTTCCTTCAGGCCCATCCCGGCATCACCCTCGACGTGCTGGCGGAGGATTCCTTCGTCGACGTCCTCGCCGCCGGTTTCGACGCCGGCGTGCGCTACGGCGAAAGGCTCGAACGCGACATGATCGCCGTGCCGCTCGGCCCCCGCCGCCAGCGTTTCGTCACCGGCGCCGCTCCCGCCTATCTCGCCGCCCGCGGCACGCCCCGCCACCCGCGCGACCTCACCGACCACAGCTGTATCCGGCACCGCTTCGCCAGCGGCGCCATGCTGCCGTGGGAGTTCGAACGGGCCGGCAAGATCGTCCGCGTCGCCGTGAAGGGGCCGCTCCTCGCCTCGTCCATCGACCTCGAGCTTGCCGCCGCCCGCGCCGGGCTCGGCATCCTCTCCAGCTTCGAGGAGGCGGTGGCGGCCGACTTCGCCGCCGGCCGCCTCGTGCCCGTCCTGGAGGACTGGTGGCAGGTCTTCCCCGGCCCGTTCCTCTATTATCCCAGCCGCCGCCACATGCCGGCGCCGCTGCGCGCCTTCGTCGACTTCCTGCGGGCGGGCGGCGGTACGGCGCCGCCCGCGGCCTGAGCCGGCCCGGCCTGTGGAAATTCACCGCACATTTACCATCTTCGTGCTTGATGAGGCACAAGCGGCACCGGGTTCGGTACACCGCCTCCCGGACGACGGACGGACGAAGGACCGCATTCAGCATGGGCAAGATTCTGCTGGCCGAAGACGACAACGACATGCGCCGGTTCCTGGTCAAGGCGCTGCAGACCGCCGGTTACGACGTCGCCCATTTCGACAACGGCCTGTCCGCCTATCACCGCCTGCGCGAGGAACCCTTCGAGCTCCTGCTCACCGACATCGTCATGCCTGAGATGGACGGCATCGAGCTCGCCCGCCGCGCCACCGAACTCGACCCCGACATCAAGGTGATGTTCATCACCGGCTTCGCCGCCGTGGCCCTGCAGCCGGACTCGCAGGCCCCCAAGGACGCCAAGATCCTCTCCAAGCCCTTCCACCTGCGCGACCTCGTCAACGAGGTCGAGAAGATGCTCCAGCAGGCCGCCTGAAGCCTCGTCCACAGCGGCGCATTTGGGCCGCGCGATCCTCTTGCACGCTCGCGCGACCCCCGCTATACGGTGCGCCTCGCTTTCGCGGTCCCCGGATCGCCAAAGGGCGCGTAGCTCAGCGGGAGAGCACTACGTTGACATCGTAGGGGTCACTGGTTCGATCCCAGTCGTGCCCACCATTCAAAACCCCCGCCAAACCTCTGGTTTGGCGGGGGTTTTTCTTTTGGGGCAGTCGACACATTAGGGCTGCGAGCTGTGAGGCGCTCTCGCTAGCTACTTTCTAGCAACTTGGCCAAACCGGAATCTGTCATGGGCGGCCCCCACCGGTGACGAATTTGCGACACAGCAGCTCAGGTGAACGAAGAGGCAGGCGCACCGATGCAGGAGCGGCGATAGTGGGAATCAGACTTTCACACTTACAGGCCGGCTGAATAGCCGCTGGGGCCCCAAGCTGACGTGTGGAATGTCGGCATTCGGGGCGGCTACGGCCAGAGTTTGGACTGCGTGCCGTCCTGGGCAAATATCTGTTCGAAAATCTCCGCCTCGTCGGTGAGCAGCGCCCTCAGCGCGTCAGCATCAAGCGCCTCGACGAGCGTGAGCATGTCAAAACCATGATCGTGGGATCGGAGCTGTTTTTCGCCCGTCTGGATCTGGGTTGCGCCGGCATCGGAGTGAAGAAGCGATGCCGCCACAATTCGGTCGCGGGCGACGATTTCGGGGAATTGAACCGGAGCGACGGCGGGGCGTTGATGGGCAAGGAGCGGGACGATCACGGCGCCATGACCGCGGCCCTCGCGGGCTTCGACGCGGCCGCCTCCACGCCGGAAATTCTTCAGGATGGGCATGATGCGCTGTGACCAGGGCGTCGGGTTGTTGAGGCGCGCCAGATAGGCGGCGCTTGCCATCACCCCCCCATGGTCCAGCGTGTAGAGGATGAAGAAGCGGCGATGCTCGGTGCTGGTGCTCCGGAACAGGCGCACATTGCGAAATCCCGGGATGGCGAGCCGTTCCTGCGCGTGCTCGCGCGTCATCCAGTGCAGGTAATCCGTCTCCCGCTCGACCGGGACATCACTCCAGATCGCCAGGAACCCCTGGCCCATCATCATCGACCGCCACCCGCGAGGTGGACGGCCGCATCGAGGGCGGCGACGTAGCCGTAGGGGCCGAGACCGCAGATGACGGCGGTCGCGGCAGTCGATGTGATGGAATGGCGGTGCAACTCGTCACGGGCATGGATGTTCGAGACATGCAACTCGATGATCGGCTTGCCGAGCGCCTTCATCGCGTCGATCAGCGCCACCGACCGGAACGAATAGGCCGCTGGGTTGATGATGAGGGCGTCGGCCGTCTCGCGGGCCTTCTGGATCCAGTCGACGAGGACGCCCTCGTGGTTGGACTGGCGGAAGGTGAGGTCGAGGCCGAGCTCTCCTGCCCGCTTGACGCACATGGCCTCGATCTCGGCGAGCGTGGTGTGCCCGTAGATGTGCGGCTCGCGCGTGCCGAGGAGGTTGAGGTTCGGGCCGTTGAGGATGGTGATGCGCAGCGTCATGGGATCAGTCCTGGCAGACGTCGGAAGCGGCGCCGCGGCGCCGCACGGGGCTAGCCCTGGTAGCCGAGCAGACGGGGGAGCCACAGGACCAGGGAAGGGAAGTAGGTGATGAGGGCCAGCGCGCCGATCATCGCCCAGAGGAAGGGCAGCGTTTCCCGCACGAGATCACGCAGCGGCACCTCTGCGATCTGCTTCATGATGAACAGCAGAAGGCCATAGGGCGGCGTGATCAGCCCCAGCATGATGTTGATGACCACCACCACGCCGAAATGGACCATGTCGATGCCGAGGGCCTTGGCGGTCGGGATCAGCACCGGCACGATGATGAGCAGGATGGTGGTGCCCTCGAGCAGGCAGCCGAGCACCAGAAGCAGGACGTTGACGATGATGAGGAAGGTGAGCGGCGAAAGGTCCCAGCTCGTCAGCAGCACCCGCAGCGCGTTTGGAATGTTCTCGATGGTGACGACGTAATTGAAGACGAGCGCGCCCGCGATGAGCATGCCGATGGAGGCGGTGGTGCGGGCGCTGTAGGCGAGCGAGCGGTAGAAGTCGGGAAAGCTAACGCTGCGATAGAGAATGACTGAGATTGCCAGGGCATAGGCGGCGGCGACGGCCGCGGCCTCGGTCGGCGTGGTGGCGCCGCCATAGATGCCGCCGAGCAGCACCACCGGCATGAGGATGACGGGCAGCGCGCGCCAGGTGATGCCCGGCAGCGCCCGCACCGGCACCGGCGCCTCGACGGGGAAGTTCCGCCGCCGCGCCGTGGCGGCGACGATGCCCATCTGGCTCAGCCCGAGGAGGAGGCCTGGAATGACGCCGCCGAGGAAGAGGAAGCCGATCGAGGCATCGGAGACGAGGGCATAGAGCACCATCGGGATCGACGGCGGGATGATCGGGCCGATGACCGAGGACGCGGCGGTCAGCGCGGCGGCGAAGGCCGGCGGATACTTGCCGTCCTTGGTCATCATCGCCTGCATCATCCGCCCGGTGCCGGCGGCATCGGCGATGGCCGAACCCGACATGCCCGCGAAGATGACGCTCTGGACGATGTTGACCTGGGCGAGACCGCCCCGGAAGCGCCCGACCAGCGCGTCGCAGAACTTCAGCAGGCGCTCGGTCATCGAGCCGATGTTCATCAGTTCGGCGGCGAGGATGAACAGCGGCACCGCCAGGATGACGTAGTTCGTGTACATGCCGTTGAGCAGTTGCTCCGCGGCGATGCTGAGGTCCTGTCCAGCGACCAGCAGATAGAGGATCGATCCGGCGATCATGGCATGGCCGATCGGCAGGCCGAACAGCGACAGGGCGATGATGAGCCCCACCGCGCATTGGAAGGCGATGCTCATATGCCCGATCCAATCTTGGTCGGGTCGTCATCCCCGGGTTCATCGCCCCGCAGGGCCGCGAAGCCGAGCCAGAGGTAACGGATGATCGCCGCGACCGCGAAGACGATGTAGATCGCATAGACCCAGGAGAAGGGCAGTTTCATGTAGGCGGTGCGTTCCACCTTCATGAAGGACACGTAGTCGACCATGGCCGGCAGCGCCGTGCCGTAGAGCACGACGACGGCGAGCGCGGTCGCCACTCCCATGACCCGTCGGACCCGCCGCCCGACCGCCGCATGGAGGAGGTCGAAGCGGATCTCCTCGCGCTCAGTCAGGACGAAGGCGGCCCCCCAGAGAACCAGCCACAGCCAGAGGATGACGCTGATCTCGTGGGTCCAGCCGATCGGCAGGTTGAAGAGATAGCGAAAGGCGATCTGGATCAGAAAGGCGAGGAAGAGCGCCGCCAGCATGAGCACGGCGACGTTTTCCGCACGCCGCGCGAGCCATTGCGCCCAGCTGTGGAGAGTGGACTTCACGGGGAGCGCCTCCGGCCCGCGCAGCGCGGTTGAGGGAAGTTTCCGCGGCAGGCCGCGTCAGAGTGCGTTGATCTTCTCCAGCATGCCCGGCACCCAGGACTTTGCCAGATCCGAGGCAAGGTACATCTTCTGCGCATGCTCGCGGAAGGCGGCGAGGTTGGGCGTGTAGACGTCGAGGCCCTGTTTCTTGAAGAAGTCGACGAGCTCGCCTTCCCGCTTGACGTGTTCCGCCGTGCTCCAGTCGATGGCGGCGTCGGCGGCGCGCTGGAAGGCCGCCTGCTGCTGGGCGTTCATGGCGTTCCAGGCGCGATTGGTGATGCACAAAAGGTCGAAACCGACGAGGTGCGAGGTCAGCACGATCTGCGACATCACCTCGTAGAACTTCATGTTCTGCACGTTGGGCAGCGGGTTGTCCTGCCCGTCAACGGCGCCGGACTGGAGGCCCGTATAGACCTCGCCATAAGCCATCGGCGTCGGGTTGGCGCCGAGCGAGCGTCCGAGGAACTGCCAGGCGTCGCCGCCGGGCATGCGCAGCTTGATGCCGGCCATATCGGCCGGCGTGGTGATCCGGGTCTTCGGCTTCAGGCCTACCTGCCGGGCGCCGAAATAGGTCGGCCCGAGGATGCGGATGTTCAGCTTCTCCTCGGCCATTTTCTTGAGGTCGCGGCCGACGTCGCTGGCGAAGACGCGCTTCAGATGATCGGCATCCTTGAAGAGGTAGGCCGAAGTGACGATCGACCAGGCCGGGATCTGGTTGGAGATGTCCTGCGGCGCGATGTTGCCCATCTCCAGATTGTTGCGCTGCATGGCGACCAGTTCGGTTCCCTGCCGGAACAGCGTCCCGCCGTAGTAGGGCTGCAGCGTGAAGTCGTTCTTGATGGCCTCGGCGAAGCGCTTGACCATGTCGGCTCGGATGTCCTGCTCTGAGAACACCGCGGAGAAGCGCAGGTTTGGCTTGGCCTGGGCCATGGCGCCCGTGGCGGAGCCGGCGAGGCCGGCAGCCGCGGCGCCCGCCATGAACAGTCGACGATCGATGCTCATCATCATTCCTCCCTTGGCCCTCTTTTCGGGGCTCGTCTTCGACATTATCGCCCGATCCTCATCCCGACGCAACAGACAGTCCCCGTTTCATCGGATGATTCGTGAATTCTCATATGGTCATTCCCGAGCCAGCAGCCGGGGCAGGGTCGTCGGCGCCAGATGCCGCTTTTGCGCAGAGATTCGGAACGGCGCATTGAAGGCGCCGTAGCCCGCATAGCCCCGGCGCTCGACCACCTCGAAGAAGAAGCCATCACCGCCGGTGCGGCCGTAGAGCTGGAAGAACTCTCCGCCGGGGTCGCGGTCATAGAGGATGCCCGCCGCCTGCAGCGCCTCGAGCTCGACCGCCGGCAGGCCAAAACGCGCGGCGAGATCGGCGTAGTAGTTGGGCGAGACCCGAAGGGGTTCAAAGCCGTTGGCGGCGAGTGCCTGCGCCGTACGCCTGATATCGCCGGTGGAAAATGCGATGTGCTGGATGCCGGCGCCGAAGAGCTCGCTGACGAAATGCCCTGCGAGCGTCCGCCGGTTCTCCGCGCCGTTGAGCGTCAGGCGCAGCCCGCCCCGCGCGTTCTCGATGACCTGGCTGCGAACGAGACCGCCGGGATCGACGACGTCGACCATCGGAAGTTTCCGGACGTCGAAGAGCGAGGTGTAGAACAGCAGCGACGTCAGCAACTCGTCGACGAACATGGTCTGGGCGACATGGTCGATGCGCTCGAGCCCCGCATCGATGGAGACGGCACCGTCGGCGACGTTGACGAACTCGTGCTCCCACAGCCGGACGAGATCGGGCGAGCGATCGATGAAATAGATGACACTCCCGCCGATGCCGCGGATGCCCGGCAGGCGGATGTCGCCGGGGTTCGGGTCCTGGTCGAAAGGCTCGGCGCCCAGTGCCACGGCCCGTGCCAGCGTCGCCTGTGCATCGTCCACCTGCAGCCCGATGGCATAGGCGGCCGTGCCATGGGCGAGAAAAGCGGAGCGCGCCTGCCCGGCCTGTTCGGTGTTCACCACCAGGTTGATCTGGCCCTGGCGGAACAGATCGACGGATTTGGAGCGATGCCGCCCGGTCCGGCGGAAACCAAGAGTGTGCAAGGTCGACGCGAGTGCGTCCGCGCGGCGTTCGTCGGCGGCAAACTCGACAAACTCGACGCCATGCACGACGGACCGGTCGGGCAGGACACGCGCCGGGGTCCGGCCTGTCGGGCTCTCTCGCGAGACCTGGTCCATCAGGTGGATGAGCGAGCGGTGGCCGTCCTTGGCGACGACGCGCGCCGATCCGCCGCGAAACTGGTCGTTGAAGATCTCGAGCGAGAGGTAGCCCTGATAGCCCGTCGCATAGATCGCCTTGACGAAATCCTTGACCGGCAGGTCGCCCTCGCCCGGCATGTTGCGCAGGTGGCGGCTCCAGTGCAGCAGGTCCATGTGGATGAGCGGCGCATCGGCGAGCTGAACGATGAAGATGCGGTCGCCGGGGATGGAGCGGATCGTTTCGGAATCGATCCCCTTCGCCAGCGAGTGGAAGCTGTCGAGGACGAGGCCGATGGCCGGGTGGTCGGTCCGGCGGACGATCTCCCAGGCGTCGCGATGGTCACTGACGTGGCGGCCCCAGCACAGCGCCTCATAGCCCACCCTGAGGCCCCGCCGCGCGGCCCGCTCGCCGAGTTCGCGAAAATCCGCCGCCGCACGCTCGATGCCGCCGAGAGCCTGCGGAGAGACGCTGGAGCAGACCAGCATGAGGTCGGCGCCCAGTTGCTGCATGAGGTCGAACTTGTGCTCGGCCCTATCGAAGACGGCCGCCCGATAGGGCTCTGGCAGCGTCTCGAAATCCCGGAACGGCTGGTAGAGGGTCAGGGCGAGGCCATGATCCTCGATCATGCGCCGGACCGTCGCCGGCGTCTCGTCGGTGACGAGCAGGTCCTGCTCGAAGAGCTCGAGCCCGTCGAAGCCGGCAGCGGCGATTGCAGCGATCTTCTCCGGAAGCGTGCCGCTGACCGATACCGTCGCGATGGAGGTGAGCATCAGGACGCCTCCCTCAGCGCCGCGCCTGCGAGTTCGCGGCGCAAGGCTTCCGCATCGACCTCGTGCCCCGTGAAGATGCGGAAGGCGTCGATGCCCTGGAACAGGAAGAGCTCGTACCCGCTGAGAATGTCGAGGCAGGCCTCGCGCGCCCGGCTGAGGAACTCGGTCCATTCGGGTGTGTAGACCGCATCGAAGGCCCAACCGACTCCCTCAAGTGCCGCATCCGGAATGGCGTTGCCGCCGACGCCTGCCATGCCGAGGGGCGTGGCATTGACAATGCCGTCGACCCCCTCGGCTGCCTCTGTCATGTCGTCGCAGAGAACGATGCGGGTACCCTCGGCACGCGGCGCGAGGGTTGCGGCGAGCGCCTCGGCCTTGCCGCGATCGGCGTCGCAGAGCCTGACCTCGCTCGCCCCCAGCGTGACCAGGGCGAAGGCGATGGCCTTGCCGACGCCGCCGGCTCCCGCCATGGCAACGACGCCGGGCGAGGCCTCGCCGAAGCGGTGGCGAAAGGCGGAGCCAAAGCCGGTGCAGTCGGTGTTGGCGCCGCGAGGACCATCGGCATCGAAGACGACGGTGTTGCAGGCGCCGAGCGCCACAAGCTCCGGCCCCGGCGCGACCAGTTGCGACAGCACGCGCTCCTTGTAGGGAAAGGTGACGTTGATGCCGCGATAGCCGCCCGTGCGGCAATGATCGAGGACGGAATCGAAGGTCTCGGCGCGGGCCGGGGGAATGAGCAGGTCGTAGCTGACATCGAGGCCGCAAAGGCGGCCTGCGAGGCGATGAAGGTCGGGAGACCGCGAGGTCTGGATCTTGTCGCCGATCAGGCCGAGCTTGACATGCATGGGGGTCGCCCCGCCCTCGTGGGAGCATCGAGGCCATCAGTCATAGCCGATTTCATATGAGATTCAAGAAAACATCATAGACTCAGGAAATCACCCCTGTCGCCAAGGCATGGTCGACGCCCCCCGCTATGTGCCGTTCGAGGAGCGCGCACCCCTCATCCGCATCCCGGCGCAGGGCCGCATCCTTCATCGCCAGATGCTCTGCGGCGGCGATGGCGCCGCGATAGCTCAGGGCGATCATTTGGTAGCGCAGGTAGCGCTCGAAAATGGCCGCGTGGGCGTGCATCAGCACTTGCGAGCCGCAGGCCGAGACGAGCGCCTGGTGAAACTGCCAGTCGTAGCGCTTCCACAGATCTGTATCGGTGCGGTCGCCGCTGGCCATCCGTGCTTCCATCTGGGCCAGCTTGTGATGGGCCGCGATGACCCGCGCTTCCCATTCTAGATCGCCCTGGGCGAAGGACTGGCGCAGGGCATGGCATTCGAGCAACTGCCGGAGCGCGGCGATCTCGCGGAGATTGGCGGCCGAGATCGGGCCGACCTCGAAACCGCGTTGTCCCTCGGCGACGACAAGCTTCTCGGAGACGAGGCGGTTCAACGTCTCTCGCAGCGTGCTGATGCTGGCGCCATAGTCGTGTCGGAGCGCGTCAAGCCGCAGCCGTCGCCCCGGTGCGAGGCGTCCCGTGATGATGTCGGTGCGGATGCGCTTGTAGGCGCTTTCGCCGGCCGAGGTGAAGAGATCAGGGCTCATGCTGCGACCCGCGCCGGGGGGAGCACCTCGCGCGCCTCGATGGCATCGACGCAGGCGCGGATGTGGGTGGCCAGGATCGCTTTGGCCTCGCCGGTCCGACGCGCCAACGCCGCCGCGAGAAGGTCTGCATGCTCACGCGCGGCGACATCGCCGCGGAAGATGCCGACGACCATCTGGTAGCGAAGGTATTTGTCGTAGACCCCCGCATGGATATCGAGGAGTTCCGCCGATCCGCAAGCAGACACCAGACTGTGGTGAAACTCCCAGTCGTAGCGCTTCCACTCGGCGGGATCGGCATTCTCTCCGGTGAGCAGGCACTGCTCGATTCGGGCCAGCTTGTGGTGGGCGGCGACCACCCGGCCCTCCCATTCAAGGTCACCCTTCGCAAAGGACAGTTCGAGGGCATGGTGCTCGAGGAAGAGCCGCATCTCCGCGACCTCCTTGAGGTCCGCAACCGACACGGGCGCGACCTCAAAGCCCTTCTGTCCCTCGGCGACGACGAGGCCCTCGGATGCCAGCCGGTTGAGGATTTCCCTGAGGGTGGAGACGCTCGTGCCGTACTCGGCGCGCAGGCGGTCGAGCTTCAGACGCTGGCCAGGCTTCAGGCGGCCAAACAGAACATCCTCACGGATCTGCCGATAGGCGGTGTCGGCAACGGAGAGCTGTACGTCGAGAGAAGCGATTAACATGTTGTCTGACCGGGCCGATCCTGGCCCGTCAGAAAAGCTGGCGCAGCAGCATCTTGCAACTGACCCGGTCGCGGCCGGCCCCACATGACCCCAGCGGGCCCTTGCGACCGGTCAGACGACGGTGTTCCCACTGCCCTTCCGATCGGCGCGGTGTTACCGAACCGCCACCCCGCTGCTGCGCTTCATCTCCACCGACCTTGGCAGAGACTCTTGGAGCCATAGGGCCGGGCGCTTGAACAACCACCTGCGAGAGCCCGGTCCCCAAGCAATGCCCGCATTGGAAACGCGAAGAGGACGTTGGCGCAGCCACAGACAGAGCTGTGCCGACTCAGCCTCTCCGCCGGAAGTCAGGCTTTCGTTTCTCCCGGAAGGCCTTGCCGCCCTCTTTCGACTCGTCCGTGTCGTAATAGAGGCTCAGGGCCTGCATGCCGAGCGAACCGATTCCGCGGATGTTCTCGCTGTCGGCGTTGAAGGACCGCTTGGCGATCGACAGGGCCGTCGGGCTCTTTTCCATGATCTCAGCACACCAGCGGTCGACTTCGGCGTCGAGTTCGTCATGGGGGACGACGCAGTTGGCGAGGCCCATGCGCTCGGCCTCGTCGGCCGTGTAGCGGCGACACAGGTACCAGATCTCGCGGGCCTTCTTCTCACCAACGACGCGCGCCAGATAGGCGGTGCCGAATCCCGGATCCACGGATCCCACCTTCGGCCCGACCTGCCCGAACTGGGCACGCTCCGATGCAATCGTCAGGTCGCAAAGGGTCGCGAGGACATTACCGCCACCGATGGCGAAACCTTGCACGCGCGCGATCACGGGCTTCGGCACATCGCGGATCAGCGCTTGGAGCTCTTCGATCGGCAAACCGATCGTGCCGCGGCCGTCATACTGGCCGTCATGGGCGCCCTGGTCGCCGCCGGTGCAGAACGCCTTGTCCCCTGCCCCCGACAGGACGATCACGCCGACGTCGCGATTCCAGCCTGCCCGCTGGAAGGCGTCGATGAGCTCCTCGACCGTCCGGCCGCGAAAGGCGTTGTAGCGATCGGGTCGGTTGATGGTGATGAAGGCCACGCCATCGGGCCGCTCCGTGTAGAGAATGTCGGTGTAGGCTGCGGGCTCAGCGGACATCTCTTGACCTCCGGTTCTGTGGCTGTGTTTTTAACCAGCCATCGACAGGCCACCGGACACGGACAGGACCTGTCCCGTGACATAGGCGGCGTCGTCGCTGGCGAAGAAGCAGATGGCACCCGGCAGATCATCGGGTTTGCCGATGCGTCCGAGAGGAATGGAGCGCCGGAAAGCCTCCATCAGCTTCTCCGGATTTGACGCGCCCTTGCGGAATTCTTCGAAAAGATTGGTGTCGGTCGGGCCGGGGCAGACGACATTGAGGGTGATGCCGTCGCGGGCATGCTCGCGGGCGAGCGTCTTGGTCAGGCCGAGCAGTGCCGCCTTGCAGGCCGCATAGACCGCCTCCCCGGTCGAGCCGACACGGGCCGCGTCCGAGGCGATGTTGACGATGCGACCGTGTTTGCGGTCGGCCATGCCAGGGAGTACGGCATGGTGCATGTGGAGCGCGCCGGTCAGATTGACGGCGATGAGCCGTTCCCATTCCGCAGGGCTTGTCTGGAGAAACGGCTTGAAGATGTCGAAGCCGGCATTGTTGACCAGGATCGAGATGGGGCCGAGACTTGCCTCGGTCTCCGAAACGGCCGCGTCGACGCCGGGCCGGTCGGTGATGTCGCAGACAAAGGCGTGCGCCGTGCCGCCGGAGGCAACGATCGCGTCGGCAACCGCCCGTGCCGCCGCCTCGTCACGATCGAAGACGGCGACCGCCGCGCCACGCGCGGCCAGTCTCCGGCAGGTCGCCGAGCCAATGCCGCCGCCACCGCCGGTGACGATCGCCGTCCTACCCTTGAAATCCGTCATGGCGCAGGTTCCGATTGCGTCGAGAATGGATCGACCATACCGTGTCGACTAGAAATAGCAATACATTGCTATATCGGTCGGGAGGCTGAATTTGAAACTCAAGACTGACGCCGCCCATACCGTGGACATCCTCCGTTTCGATGTCGCCAACCGCCTGTTTTTTCGGCTCTATCAGAGCTCTAACCTGATGCATAAGAACGGCACCAAGGCGGTGGCGAGCTTCGGCAGCACGACACAGCAATGGGCGGTCATGGGTGCGCTGGCGCGGCCGCGCGTGCGCAACGAGGGCATGAGCGTGAAGGAGTTGATCGGCTTCCTGATGCTCAGCCGTCAGAACCTGTCGGCTGTGCTCGACAGGCTGGAGTCGCGGGGCTGGATCGAGAAGGTGAAGGATGCGGCCGATGGCCGGAGCCGGCGAAGCCGCCTCACCGCCAAGGGCGTCGCCATATGGGACGAGATGCTGGTCGCCATCGGCGAGTTCTACGAGGCATCGCTGGCGGGATTGTCACCGGAAGAGCAGCTGGCGCTCTACCGCCTGCTCGACCGCCTCAAGGACGGGCTCGCCGCGCTTGGCGTCGAGGAGGATGCTGCCCAGGCCGAAGGGGCCTGAGCAGCGAAAGCCATCAGGCCCGGACCAGCGCACATCCGCCTTCGGTGAGCGGACGGAATGCCTGTTCGGCCGGCAGTTGCGAGACCAGTTTGTAGACGTCGCCGGGACCGCGGCTCTCCGCGGGAGCCTTGACCGTAAACAGATAGGCCGGGTGGATCTTGCGGCCATCCATGCGGATGCTGCCGGTACCGAAGCAGTCGTCGTCGGTCGGCATTGCCTTCATCTGCGCAACGACCGCCCTCCCCGAGGCCTTGGCGCGATCAACGCCCAGCGCCTTCACCGCCTTGAGATAGTGCAGCACTCCCGAATAGTCCCCCGCCTGGCTCATGTTCGGAATGGCACCGGCCGCAAGCTTCGGACGCACCCGGTTGGTGAAGGCACGGGTGCGATCGTTGAGGTCCCAATAGAACGTCTCGGTGAGGGCCAGTCCCTTGGCCACCGGCAGCCCCATGCCCTGGATGTCGGTGATGAAGCAGATCATCGACGCCAGGCGCTGCTTGCCATCCTGGCCGATGCCGAACTCCTGCGCCTGTTTCAGGCAGGCGATCAGCTCCGCGCCGGCATTGGCGAAGGCGATGACATTGGCCCCGCTCGATTGGGCGCGCAGCAGGAACGACGAGAAATCATTCGTCGTGCCGAAAGGATATCGGACAGAACCGACGACGCTGCCGCCGGCCGCTTCGACGAAGCGCGTCCCGTCCGCCTGCGCCGCGTGGCCGAAGGCGTAATCAGCCGTGATGAAGAACCATTTGTCGCCACCGTTGCGCACCAGAGAAGTCGACGTCGAGTGCGCAAGGCACCAGGAGTCCCAGCTCCAATGAACCATGTTGGCACTGCAGCTCTTGCCGGTAAGGTCCGAGCTTCCGGCCACCGTGACGAGGGATACTTTGTCCTTTTCCTCGATGACGCTGCGCGACCCGAGGGCGATCGAGGTGTTGCCGACATTGGTGATGATATCGACGCCGGCCTGGTCGAACCACTGCCGGATCAGCGACAGGCCGACATCGGCCTTGTTCTGGTGATCGGCGACGAGGACCTCGACCTTGATATCCGGGTTCGCGCCGGTGAACTCCTCCACCGCCTGCCGCGTGCAGGCGACCGATGTCGGTCCTGACAGATCCTTATAGACGCCCGACATGTCGGTAATCACGCCGATCCGGATCGTCCGGTCGGTCTGGGCGCGCAGTTTCATCGGTGCCAGGGCCGCAGCCCCGAGGCCGCCGGCGATCAGTTTCCGTCGATTGATCATGCTGTCCTCCCTCGATTGTTGTGGTTGGTCGGTGCTGCCGAGCCGCGATCAGGCCTTGCGCACGGTCTCGCGAAGCTTGAATTTCTGGATCTTGCCGCTGGGCGTGCGCGGGAGTTCGCTGACGATCTCAAGCCGCTCAGGGATGTACTGCTTCGCCATCCGCTGCTCGGCGAGATAGGCCGCCATAGCCTCGAAGCTGAACGATTGCCCATCGCGCGGCACCACGAAGGCGCAGGCGCGTTCGCCGAGCCGTTCGTCCGGGTAGCCGACGATGGCAACCGCCGCGACGGCCGGGTGCTTGAACAGGAGACCCTCGACCTCGACGACCGGAATGTTCTCGCCGCCGCGGATGATGATGTCCTTGGAGCGCCCGGCGATGCGGATGTAGCCGGCCTCGTCCATGCGGGCGAGATCGCCGGTGTCGAACCAGCCGTCGGTGTCCTTCGGGTCGAGCTCGGGACGCCTCAGATAGCCGATGAAATTGGAGCAGCCGCGCACCTGCAGTTGTCCCTCCTCGCCAGCGGGCGCGACGGCGCCGGAGGCATCGAGCACGCGCACCTCCATGCCGGGCAGCGCAACGCCGTCGGTCATCGTCGTCTTTTCCTCGGGATCCTCGGGCCGGGTGGTGGTGACCGCTCCGTTCTCCGACATGCCCCAGGCAGACACGATGGCAGCACCCAGGGTCGCCCGGGCCTTGGTGACGAGCGCCCGCGGGATCGGTGCGCCGGCCGATACGAAGATCCTCAGGCTCGGCGTGCCTATGCCGGAGGCTGCGACATGTTCGGTAAGGTCGTTGAGAAAGGGCGTGGCGCCCATCGTGAAGGTGGCGTGCTCGCCGATGATCTGCCGCGCCATCTCCTCGGCCACGAAAATGTCCTGGAGGACGGCCGTCGCACCCAGCATGACGGGGAGGACGAGGCCGTACATGAAGCCGAGCTGGTGCGCCATCGGCGAAGGCATGTGGATGATGGCATCGGCCGACAGCCCAAGCCGTTTGGCGAAGGGGCCGAGGTTGGAGAGCATGGTGTTGGACGTATGCATCACGCCCTTGGGCTCCCCGGTCGTGCCGGAGGTGTAGAGCAGCTGGATGACGTCATCGGGGGGCAGGGCCGCAGGCGGCTGCGGCGCGCCGCCAAGAAGCTGGTCGAAGGCGTCTGGTCCGCTAGCTCCCGCCACGAAGACATGCGCGAGGCCGGGCAGGTCCGAGCGGATGCCCGCCACCATGGCGGGATAGTCGAAGCCCCGGAACGAGGCGGGCACGACCAGGACCTTCGAACGGGCAAGCCCCAGCATGAAGGTGAGTTCGCGCTCTCGGAAAATGACCATCAGCGGGTTGGAGACAGCGCCCAGCTTCAGACAGGCGAGGTGAAGGACAGTGAACTCCCACCAGTTCGGCAGCTGGAACGACACGACATCGCCACGCCCGACGCCGCGGGCTGCCAGGGCGCCCGCCACGGCTCCCGACATAAGGTCGAGATCGCGATAGCTGATGCGGCGGGCCGCGCCGGTCTCGCTGCGGGTCGCCACGACCGCGACCTTGTCAGGCGTCGCGGCGACAGCGTGCGCGAGATGGTCGAGCAGTGTCCGATTGGGCCAGAAGGATCCCGCCGCGCTGCGCCGGCGGGCGAGCACGTCATTCGTCACCAACATGGTGTTTCCTCCGATTGACGCGGGCTCTTGGGCGGCCCGTCGTCGGTCAGCTGTGTGCGGCCCGCAATTTCTCCCGGGACACGATGAGTTTCATGATCTGCGCAGTGCCATCTCCGATCTCGAGCCCCATGACGTCCCGCATCCGCTGCTGATGGGGCAGGTCGAGGGACCAGCCGTAATGGCCGTGGGTCAGGAGGCACTGATGAATGACGTCGACCGCCGTCTTCGGGGCGAGCCACTTGCACATGGCCGCCTCCGACGTATGAGGCTGGCTGGCGTCGCGCAGCGCCAGCGTGTGCAGGCACAATTGGCGAATGGCGGCGATGTGACCCTCGCCCTCGGCCAGAGGGAACGTGATGCCCTGGTTCTTCGCAAGTGGAGCGCCAAAGGCCTCCCGCTGCTGGACATAGGCCCAGCTCTCGTCGAGCGAGGCCTGGGCCGCGCCGACACATTGAAGACCGATGAGGGCGCGGCTGAAATCGAAGCCCTGCATGACCTGGATGAAGCCTGATTCCTCGTCGGCGAGACGGTGCGACACGGGGATGCGCACATCGTCGAAGAAGACGGAGGAGCGACCGATCGCCTTCGATCCGAGATCGGTGAAGCGCGAGGTCGACACGCCGGGGGTATCCATGGGCACGAGGAAGGCGCTCACGCCGCGGGCGCCGTCGGAGGGCTTGCCCGTGCGTGCGAACAGCACGATGGCGTCGGCCTGGTCGGCCATGCTGATCGACGATTTCTCACCCTTGAGGACATAATGGTCGCCATCGCGGCGCGCTGACAGTGCGAGGTTGGCCGCGTCAGAGCCGCCCCGGGGTTCGGTCAGCCCAATGCAGACGATGGACCGACCGGAGACGATTCGTGAGACCCATTCCGACGCGAGCGACGGGGACGCATGCTGAGCGATGATCGCGCCATTCAGCGAGCCGAGAATCTGGACATAGGCCACATTGATGTCGCCATAGCCGATCTCCTCGGCAATGAGGCCGCTGGTGACGCTGGGTAGACCGAGGCCTCCAAGATGCTCGGGAAGCTCCGGCGCGATCAGGCCGAGCGCGCCCATCTCCTCAATCACTTCGCGTTCCACGCAGGCGTCTGTCTCGCGCTGCTGGTAGGCCGGCAACAGCCGTTCGCGGGCGAACCGCCGCGCCACGTCCCGGATCTGGCTCTGCTCTTCATCGAGGATCATGCGAGCGGGCCTGCCGGGGGTTGGAAACAGCGCAACGGGGGGACGATACCCCGAGGCCGATAAATGTCAATGCATTGCTATATTTCCAGTCGCCTTCCTATTCGGGGACGTCCTGAGGTGCCGCCCTGTCGGCAAAAGGCGTCCGTCGCATCCTTCCCATAGTGGGAAGGTCAAGGCGCCGTCGCGAACACCTCTGGCTGTGCAGCGGCCGGGTGATGGGGAGCGCGGCCGCGGTCTTGGCGCAAGGCTCCAATGCCGGGGACGATGGGGCAATCCCGAACTGTGCGCGGGGTCACTTCGGCGCATGCGGCCGACGATGCGGCGTCTGCCTTCCGATCGAGGGAGCGCGGCGCCTGGGGAACCAGCGCACCGGAAAGCACTCCCTTGAAACGGATTCGGCTCGGCGGAAGCATGTCACCGAGCACGAAGGCGGACGGTGGCGCCGTGTCGTTACTGCTGGCCGTTCCTCGCCAGCCATGCCCGCATCTCGGCGATCTCGCGCTCCTGCTCGCGGATGACATCCGTCGCCCACTTGCGGACCTGCTCGTCCCTGCCGTGTTCGAGGACGACCTTGGCCATGTCGATGGCGCCCTGGTGATGGGGGATCATGCCGCGGACGAAATCGACGTCGGCATTGCCCGAGAAGCGAATGTCCATGTCGCGGTGCATGCGGTCGTTGGCCGCCCGGTACGCCGCGACTGACGGATGCTCGCCGGTGGCGGGAGCGCTCGCCGCCCCGCCGTGCTGATGGGGGGCTGCTGGAGCGCCGGCGCCTCCCTGCGGGGCAGGCGATGCCTGGCCGTGATGGCCCTGGCCATGGTGTCCGTGGCCATGCTGCTGGGCCATCGCCATGGTTGCGGCGGCGAGCAGCAGGGAGCCGGCCAGAGCGGGCAATACAATACGCGACGTCATGACAAGGTTCCTTCTCGTCGGATGCAGATGGTGGGGAGCGGTCAATAGCGTGCCTGTACGGTCGCGCCCTGCGGCGTGGTGATCTGCACCGCGCCACGGACGCCAGCGGGAACGGCGACCGGAGCCGTGCCGACGAGGCGAGATCCGCCGCCCGGCTGCATCGGGAACCGGATGGTTTGGCCGTTGACGACGAGGATCGCCGTCGCACGGTACCCGTCGGCGGCGATGGGCTTGTCGTTCATGTCGGTGAGGTGCAGCACAACCTCGGTCGTTCCCGAGGCGACGAGTTCGACATGGTAGTTCGCGCCCGCATGGATGACCTTGCCACCGTTGGGGCCGGCCTGGGGAGCATGGGCCTGCGCGCTGGTGGACAGGAGGAGAGCGGCGAGGGCGACGGCGAGCAGACGGTACATGGCGATAGCTCCTTGCTGACGATGGTTCAGAACGATTCGGCCGTGCGGTCCTGCGGCAGTTGCTCGGCGCTCGCGAGGCGGGACTCGGCGACGAGGCGCTCGAGGGAAGCACGGCCGTAGCGCAGGAACAGGGTCGGCGTGAGAAGGGTGTCGAGCAGGGTGGCGCTGACGAGGCCGCCGAAAATCGTGACTGCGACCGGATGGAGCACTTCCTTGCCGGGGGCGGTCGGATCGATCATCAGCGGGATGAGCGCCACTCCGGCCGAGAGGGCCGTCATCAGCACAGGCGTCAGGCGCTCAAGGCTGCCGCGGACGACGAGGTCGCGCCCGAAGGGCATGTTCTCCTGGATCGCCAGGTTGATCATGTGGCTGATCTTCAGGATGCCGTTGCGGGCGGCGATGCCGGTGAGGGTGATGAAGCCGATCATCGAGGCGACCGACAGCGGTTGGCCGGCGATCCACAGCGCCACCACCGAGCCGATGAGGGCGAGCGGCACGCTGGTCATGATGATGGCGACGAAGATCACTGACCGGTAGCGGGCGAAGAGGATGGCGAAGATCATGGCGAGGGAGACGATCGACAGGAGGCCGATGGTCCGCATCGACTCTTCCTGCGCCTGGAAGGTGCCCTCGAGGCTGGCGAAGAAGCCGGGCGGCAGGGTCGTTGCGGCCATGACCTCGCGGACCCTGGCGACGACGGCGGCCATGTCGGCGCTGCCCTCTGCATTGGCGAGAACGACCACGCGGCGACGGCCGTTCTCCCGCAGGATCTGGTTGGGGCCGTCGGTCTCGACGATATCGGCGAACTGGCGAACCGGAACCCAGCCGGCGGGCGTCTGGATCAGGAGGTCGGCGAGACCCTGGGTGGTACGCTGGACGTCGTCGAGGCGAAGCACCACGTCGAAGCGGCGATTGCCGTCGATGATGCGCGAGACGACGCGACCATTCGACAGCCGCTCGAGCTGTTCGGTCACGGCGGCCGGCTGGATGCCGTAGAGCGCGGCGCGGCGATAGTCGACGATGACCTCGAGCTGCGGCACCCGGACCTGGCGCTCGACCTGGAGGTCGACGATGCCGGGAATGGCCGCGAGCTTCTGCCGCATGTCCTCCGCGAGAGAGCGCAGAGTGTCGAGATCCTCGCCGAAGATCTTCAGCGCGATCTGTGCCCGCACGCCCGAGAGCATGTGATCCAGGCGGTGGGAGATGGGCTGGCCGATATTGGTCGCCACCGGCAGCACGGCGAGCCGGGAGCGGATGTCGGCGATGATGGTGTCCTTCGGGCGGCCCGGCTTCAGCGCCACCTCGATCTCCGAGGAATGGACGCCCTCGGCGTGTTCGTCGAGTTCGGCCCGGCCGGTGCGCCGGCCGACGCGCTCCACCTCCGGCACATCGAGGATCAGCCGCTCGGCGATCAGCCCGACCCGGTGGCTCTCGGCCAGCGAAATTCCCGGATTGAACAGCATGTTGATGGTGAGGGTGCCCTCGTTGAAGGGCGGCAGGAACGCGCGCGGCAGCTGGGCGGCAAGCGCCCCGGCCGCCACGACGCCCGCGAGCGTGACGCTCATCAGAAGCCGGGGGCGGCGGAAGGCCCCGTCGAGGAGGATGCGGTTGCCGGCCTTGAGCTTGCGGATCAGCCAGCTTTCGCGCTCGTCCAGCCGCCGCATGCGGGGCAGGAGATAGTAGGCCATGACCGGGGTCAGCGTGACGGCGACGACGAGGCTCGACAGGATGGAGATGATGTAGGCCTGGCCGAGCGGCGCGAAGAGACGGCCCTCGATGCCCGACAGGGCGAAGAGCGGCACGAAGACGAGGACGATGATCATCGTCGCGTAGACGATCCCCGAGCGGACCTCCTGGCTCGCCGCGACGACCACGGCGAAGGCCGAGCGGGGATTGCCCGCCTCGCGGTTCTCGCGCAGCCGCCTGAGGATGTTCTCCACGTCCACCACCGCATCATCGACCAGTTCGCCGATCGCGATGGCGAGGCCTCCCAGCGTCATCGTGTTGATCGACATCCCCATGACCTGGAAGACGATGGCGGTCATCAGGATGGAAACGGGGATCGCGGTGAGCGAGATGACCGTCGTCCTCACGTTGAGGAGGAAGACGAAGAGGATGATCGCGACCACGGCGATGGCCTCGACCAGCACCTTCATGACATTGTCGATGGAGGTCTGGATGAAGGTGGCCTGCCGGAACAGGACCTGATCGGCGCGGATGCCGCCCGGCAGTGTCGCGGCGATGTCGCGCAGCGCCTGCTCGATGGTCGCCGTAAGCCGGATCGTGTCTACGCCCGGTTGCTTCTCGATGGAGACGATGACGGCCGGCCGCCCCTGATAGCCCGCCTCGCCCCGCTTCACCCGCGCGGCATAGCCCACCTCGGCCACCTGCCCCAGCAGTACCGGCTGGCCGGCGACGCTTGCGACCACGACGCTGCGAAGGTCGTCGAGGCTGCGGCTGCGGCCGACGTTGCGGATGAGGAACTCGCGGCTGTACTGGTCGGTGAAGCCGCCGCCGGTGTTGGTGCCGAACTGCGAAAGGGCGCGCTCCACCTGCTCGAAGCTGACGCCCGACGCCCGCATCGCGGCGGAGTTCGGCGAGACGCGGAACTGGCGGACCTCGCCGCCGATGGGGATCACCTGGGCGACGCCCGGGATGGCTAGCAGCCGCGGCCGGATGGTGAAGTCGGCGAGCTCCCTCAGGTCCATGCGGGAGACCGTCTCCGGCCCGGTCACGGCGACCAGCATGATCTGGCCCATGATGGAGTTGATCGGGCCCATCTGCGGCGCGACCCCCGTCGGCAGTTGCGGCTGGATCAGCGACAGCCGCTCGGCGATCTGCTGGCGGTTGCGGAAGATGTCGGTGCCCCAGTCGAACTCGACATAGACGATGGACAGGCCGATGCCCGAGGTGGAGCGCACCCGGGAGACACCCGGCAGGCCGTTCATCTGCGTCTCGATCGGATAGGTGACGAGTTGCTCCACCTCCGGCGGCGCCAGTCCCTCCGCCTCGGTCATCATGGTCACGGTCGGGCGGTTGAGGTCAGGGAAGACGTCGACGGGCAGGCGCATCGCCGTCATCGTCCCGAAGGCGATGAGGATGGCGGCAGCCGCCAGCACGAAGAGCCGGTTCCGCAGGGACTGGGTGACGAGGGCGTTGAACATGGCGGCGCCCTAGCGGATCTGGTTCAGGAGCTCGGCACCCTGCACGACGATGCGCCGGCCCGGCTCGATGCCCGAGATCGCGAGGACACGCTCGCCGTCGAGCGGCGCGACGCGGATCTCCCGCGGCACGAAGCGCTCGGCGTTGGAGTGCTCGTAGACGATGGACTGGCCATTGGCGCCGCGCACGACGGCGGTGCGGGGAAGCGCGATGCCGCGGCGTTCCTCGGTGGACCGGGCCAGGACGGTCAGCAACTGGCCGGGGCGAAGCGCGCCCGATCCGCTCTCGATGCTGAACTGGACCGGCACCGCCTGGTTGCGGTCGGCAAGGCCGCTGCCGCGATGGTGAAGCGTGAGCGTGCCGCCGTTCGCCATCCGCCCCGACGCCTCGGTGGCGAGGGCGTGCACCTCGTAGCTGAGCGCCTCCACCCACAGGGCATCGGGATCGATGATCAGGTAGATGGCTGTCCCGGGATCGGCGATCTGTCCGGCAATGGCCTGGACCGACGCGACGACGCCGCTCACCGGTGCCGCGAGCTTCTCCGGCTCGCGCGGGGCGCGGTCGAGATTGGCGCGGCGCAGGCGCAGACCCGCCAGTTCCAGCTCCGCATCCTCGATCTGGGCGCGGGCGACCACCGACTGGATCTGCCGCAGCCGCTCGAGGCGACGTTCGACCAGTGTGATCTGCTGGTCCAGCTCGCGCGCCTGCTGCTGCTGGGTGGTGGCGTCGGCGGAATTGATCGCCGGCTGGACGAGGGCGAGGACGTCGCCAGCGGCAACACGCGCCCCGAGCCGCGGGAAACCGCCGGGGGGCGGGATGAGCCGGCCTGCGACGGAGGCCTGCACATAGCCGGCACGGTTTGGGTCGGGAATGACGCGGCCGGGCATCTGGACGCTGCGCGGATAGGTGCGCTCCTCGGTGAAGAGCGTGCGGATGGCCAGAATTCGTTGGGTCGGTTTCGGCACGAAGAGCGCTCCGTCCGGGAATCGCTGGGCGATGTCGCGGGGCGCCGCGGCCGCCGCCGATCCAGGTGGCGCGGCCGTCGGAGAGGCGGCGTGACTGTCGTGCGGGGCGGCCAACGCCGCGACCAGGGCGACCACGGCGACGCGCGAGCGGCGGCGCACGAGCAGGGCGGCGAGGAAGCCGGCCGCGAAGGCCGCCACCAGAGCGCCGTAGATCGTCATTCCGCCGTCCGCCAGCCGGTTGCGCAGGTCTGCCGCCAGGGCGCTGTCGATGAGGCCCCCCCAGCGCCGGTCCGCCGCCGGCGTCTCGGCGGGCGGCGCGGGGATGGTCAGCGAGGCGGTAAGGACGTCCACCAGTCCCCTCGCCTGCACGGTGATGGCGAGGGCGTAGTCGCCGGGGCGGGCGAGCCAGGGCGCGGGCAGCCCATAGCCGCCGGCTCCGTCCGGCTCTGCCTTGACGGTGCCGTCCGGTCCGTCGACCTCGATTGCGGCGTCGGCCACCGGCTCGTTTCCGCGGAAGGTGTCGAGATAGATCTGCAACCGGCCGTCGCGGGCGACGAGGACCATCTCGAAGTCCTCTGACGAGGCGTCGGCGCGTGGCGCAATGGTGGCGGAAACGGGCGGCGGCGGCGCACCGTGATCGTGGCCCTCATGCGCACGGGCCGGCAGGGCGTCGCCGCCGATGGCGAGGGTCAGCAGAAGAAGCCAGAGGCCAGGTGATGCGTGGAGTCTCATGACTCCCGACTAGCGGCGCGGCCGTCACCTCGCATTGCGCGACCGTTACAGTTTGTATCAGGGCACCGGGCCGCCCTCGGGAAGAGAGACGGTGACCGCGAGGCCACCCGCGGGGCGTTGTCCGAGGGCAATCGTGCCGCCATGTCCCTCGATGATCGCCTTGGCGATCGGCAGGCCCAGGCCGAATCCGCCGGTCGACTGGTTGCGCGAGGGTTCGAGCCGCACGAAGGGCGACATGGCCCTGTCCACGTCGGCCAGCGCGATGCCGGGGCCGTCGTCGTTGATCGTCACCACGAAGCGGTCTGCCTCCCGCTCCACCGTCACGTCGACCTCTCCGGCATATTTGACGGCGTTCTCGACGAGATTGCCGAAGGCGCGCTTCAGCGCCAGGTGCCGGCCGGCGATCACCGCCGACGACAGCCCGCCGAGGCCGATATGGCGGCCGCGATCCGTCATGTCGTCGGTGATCGTCTGCAGGATCGCCACGAGATCGACGCTGCGGACCTCCTCGTCCGCCCGCTCGCCGCGCAGGAAGGCCAGCGTCTGGTCGATCATCCGCTCCATGTCATCGAGGTCGGCCGCGATCGCCTTCCGGGCGCCGGGATCGTCCAGGTCCTCGATGCGGAAGCGCAGCCGGGTGATCGGCGTCTTGAGGTCGTGCGACACGGCGGCCAGGGCCTGGGTGCGGTCCTCGATCAGGGAGGCGATGCGTCGCTGCATGTCGTTGAAGGCGGCGGCGAGGTCGCGCACCTCCCGCGGGCCGGTCTCCGGCAGGGGTGTGACGGAGCGGTTGCGGTAGAAGCCTTTCGCGGCTTCCGCAAAAAGCGACAGAGGCCGCGTCAGCCACCCGACGAGCAGGACCGAGACGAGGAGGGCGCCGAGCGCCATGAGCGACGTCGAGAGGAGGGTGCCATGGGAGCCCGAGGCATGCACCGGCGGCGCCACCAGACCGACATTGACCCAGCTCTGGTCGGGCAACCGTATGGAGATCATCGCCAGATGGGGATCGTCGGCGCCGCGGCGGTTCGCGCCGATGACGAGCCCGTCCTCCGCAAGTTCGGGCAGGATCTCGCGGAGCCGCCGGCCGAGGCTGTCCCATCGGGCTGCGTCGGCGCCGCCAGCCACCGCATGCTCCGTCCGGCTCCAGTGCGCATCCACGGACCCGCCGGAGAGGTCGTGGGCGACTGCCTCGCGTTCCCCCGGCGGCACCCGCATGACGGCCCGCTTGATGGCGAGCAGGCGGTCGGCCAGCCGCGCATCGCTGGACAGCGCCGCCTCGCGGTCGAGGCTGATCTGGTAGGTCCAGAGGCTGACGAGATGCACAATGCCGATGCCGAGCAGGACGACCAGCACGGTTCGCGCCGTCAGGCTGTCGAAGCGCGCCATCACGTTGGCGAGCCGAGACGGCGGCCCGGGCTCAGAAGCGCGAGACATCGGCAGTGAACATGTAGCCGGCGCCGCGCACGGTCTTGATGAGATCCGCCGGTCCGCCGATCTTGCGACGAAGCCGGCTGACCTGCACGTCGATGGTGCGGTCGAAGGCCTCGGCGGTGCGGTTGCGGGCGGCGTCGAGAAGGAAGTCCCGCGACAGCACCCGCTGCGGGGCCTCCAGGAAGGCCAACAACAGGTCATATTCGCCGGTCGACAGATCGACGACCACGCCCGCCGGATTGGTCAGTTCGCGCTTCAGCGTGTCGAGCCTCCAGCCGTCGAAGGCAAAGCCGCGACCGGTCCGATCCGCGGATGGGCTGGCGCTGCGTGACCGGCGAAGGACCGCATTGATGCGCGCCAGGAGTTCCCGGGGATTGAACGGCTTCGGCAGGTAGTCGTCGGCGCCGACCTCCAGCCCGATGATGCGGTCGATGTCGTCGCCCTTGGCCGTCAGCATCACCACCGGGATCGAGGAGGTGCGGCGCAGGTTGCGGCAGAGGTCGAGGCCGCCGGTCCCGGGAAGCATCAGGTCGAGGACGATGAGGTCGATCGAGGTGCGGCCAAGCATCTCCGTCATCTCGACGCCGTTGCGCGCCGTGTGAACGCGAAAACCGTTGCTCCGAAGGAATTTCGCCACGAGCGACAGGATCTCCCCGTCGTCATCCACGACGAGGAGCGACGCAAAGTCGGCGTCCGGTCTGGCGGGTGTTTCCAAGAACGGCAAGTCCTTCGATCGGGTCTTTAGGTCTAACCTGACCCATGTATCGGGTCGTCGCGGCATTGTAACGGACGATTGCAGGTCAGGTCCCCTCACCGGTGCAACCGCGCCAAGAACCAATCACCTCCTGAAGGACGTTGGATGCCCGCTCCGCGGGCGGCGCTCAATGTCCGCTCTTGAGGCGTGACGCTGCTTCAGTCCACCGTTCTCTGACGAGGGATGGATGGCGTCAGTGCGAACTCGCAAACGAGACCGGGATCAGGGTCGGACCGCGCCGTCTTGGGGCCTCGAATTGTCATGGCACATCAACGCGTAGCCGGCCATATGGGTTCAGCACGGCAACTTGGTCCGCCGGCGGCCTGCACGGGGCCGGCGGATCCTGATGACATCAGTCTTTGCTGAAGACGATTCCTCATTGCTGCGAGCGCTGCGGCAACCAGGTCGCGCGTCGTTTTGCACCTCATCGTCATGTGGCAGAGCCAAGTGGCTTTACACGAACGCCGTTCGCGACGGCTCTCCGCTCGGCTAGCCAAGCGTCACCACCTCTTTCCCAGAAGGTCCTTCAGCGCGACGTTGTGGAGCATCGCATCCCTTGCCCGGCAGCCGTTTGCCTGCAAACCGCGAGAGGGGCCACAACGAACGTCAAGCTGGATGGATACTGGCGGCAGCGTCACAGACGGAAAACCCGCCGGAGCAATCCGGCGGGTTTTCCGTTTGTGCGGCGCGCTAACCGTCCAGCAGGCAGATATTGCCCGAAGGGCCATAGCACAGGGTCGCGCCGCCCTCGCGCAGGGCCTCGATGATCCGGGTCACCAGCGGGTCGCTGGGTCGGGAACTCGTGTCCGATTCGAGCCGCTGCACCGTGGAGACGGAGACGCCGGCGCGGCGGGCCAGTTCCTGCACCGACCATTTCATCAATGCGCGTGCTGCCCGCACGTGCTGGGGCTCGATGTGCCGGATGTTCACCTGCGGCATGCCGCCCGCCTTCATGCGCAAGGTGAAGCCGTGCCATTCGAGGACCTGCCCCTCGTCGTCGAGGATGGGAGCGCCGCCGAGGAGAAGCGGCATGCGCCGGCGGTGACGTTCGTCGAGCACCAGGTGGCAGAGGGAAAAGGGGCGCCCTTGGGCGATGGCGCCGCGCACCTTGTCGAGCAGGAGGGCGTCCTCGAAAGACGCGTCGGGACGCGGTTCCTCCGGCGATGAACGGCGGCCGGGCGCCGGGCCGGCCAAGGGCGCGCCGTCGATGGGTCGGCCGGTCGCATCCACGCTCCACGTCCTCATGGCCAGGTGATCGAACAGGCCGTGCCGCCGCCGCTCGTTGAGGGCGAGCAGCCGCGCCGCCTCCTCCTGCGCCGTCACGTCGGTGACGATGCCGACGACACTCGCCACCAGGCCGTTGTCGCCGAGCACGGGCTCGGCCAGCGTGTGGATCCAGCGGACGGTCCTGTCGGCGCGCACGATGCGGAAGGTCTGCTGCGAAGGCGTACCGCGCAGCGATAGCGAAAAGACGTCGACCGCGGACCCGGCATCGCGGGGATGAGCCATCCGGGTGATCGAGGAGGGGTGAAAGGGCCGGTTCAGCGGCGCCGCCCCAAGGATGTGATGGACGCCGGACGAACAATGCGCTTGGCCCGACGCAACGTCATAGACCCAAATTCCGAAACGACCGATCGACTCGACCTTCGATAACAGGTCTCGTGACGAGATATTCTTGGGAATCTGTACTGCTGAAGCCATAGCTGAGGATGTCGACGACGCCGGACGGGCGGCAGACATCACCTTGCCGCGGGCGTGTCCACCTACCATCGAGGGTGCTCGAATTCCTGCTCGGGGGATACCCGTGCCTACGCGCGGGCTTGCGCGACATTGCCGTGGATTCATTCATTTCCACGCGCCGCACCCGTGCTAACGCCGTGACAATACTGACGTTACGACAAAAGTGATCGTTCAGTCACATTCTCGTCGCGCCATGCTCGCGCCAAGGCGTGCGGCGGAAGGCGCCTGAATCATGAGCGATGCCCTCAGATATCGCAAATCTTGATCTGGATATTCCCCTACGTTCCCGGGGACGTTCGTGTCTCCCGGCCGATGGCGGCGCAAGAATGGACTGTATGACGATTTGCCTTCTCCTCGCCGTCTCTGTGCCCGGCTCCGCGCACGGCTCCGCGCACGGCGGAATGTCGTTCGCCGCCGGAATCCACAACTTGAAACGGGGGTAGCCTGGTGCAGCAAAAATGGTCAGCTCGCAGCTATGCGCGAGCCGCATGGTAAATGGCTGGTTAACGCGCCCCCCGCTCCACTGCCCGCGCCGCTGGAGGTCAGCTGCCGGGCCCGCCCTTCGGGTCCGTGGACGAGATCAGACACGAGCGCTTGGGGGCCACCGTGACATTCTTGAGCAATCTACGCATCCTGACGAAGATCCTGTCGGTCATTGCGATCCTCTCCATCGTCTCCGCCGCCATCGCCTTCGTCGGCGCGCGGTCGCTGGGTTCCCTCAACGACGCGACCGACGTGATGGAATCGGCCGCCGACAACGCCCTGCTCGCGGCGCGCATGAACGCCAACGTCCTCGCCATGAACCGCGCGGAGGTCGACATCTCCGCCGATGCCCGCGCCGACAACGTGCGCGCGGCCCGTGCGGCCGTCGAGGAAGAGATGAAGGCCTATCGCGAACGTCGGGCGCGCATCGAGCGCAGCTTGCCCGCTGAAATGCGCCCGAAACTGGCCGAAATCGACGCCGCCTTCGCCGACTACGAGCGTGAATTGCGTGATACTTTCGAGAAGGCCTCGCGGGTGCGCAGCTTCGACATGTCGGCCGAGATGCGCCTCGTGCGGGAATCGGTGGAGAGCAGCCGCAACGTCGTGGCCCGTCTGCGTGGAACGGTGCGGACACTTGCGGAGGCACTCGACAGCCACGTCAGCAAGGTCTCGCAATCCGCCACCGCCGAGTATCAGCGCAGCTCCACGCTGATGGTGGCGATCGCCGCCATCGGCATCACCCTGGGCCTCGGTCTCGGCTTCTTCATCGGCCAGTTCGGCATCGCCCGGCCCATCCGGGCCATCGTCGAGACCCTGCAGACCCTCGCCTCGGGCAAGTTTGCCGTCGACATCGCCGGCACCGAGCGCAAGGACGAGGTCGGCGACGTCGCCCGCGCCGCCGTGGTCTTCAAGCAGAACGGCGAGGAGAAGCTGCGGCTCGAGGCCGAGCAGGCCGCCGCCGCCGCCCGCGCCGCCGACGAGAAGCGCGCCACGATGAACCAGCTCGCCGACCAGTTCGACCAGGCCGTCGGCGGGATCGTCGCGGCCGTGTCCTCCGCCGCGACCGAACTGGAGGCGGCCGCGCAGACCCTCACCTCGGCCGCCGAGGAGACCTCCATCCAGTCCTCGGCCGTCGCCACGGCCTCGGAACAGACCTCGGCCAACGTCCAGACCGTCGCGGCCTCGGCGGAGGAGATGTCGGTCTCGGTGCGGGAGATCGCCTCGCAGGTGGCCAAGTCGACCCAGATCGCCGGCCAGGCCGTCGTCGAGGCCGGCGAGACCTCCACCAAGATGGCGGAACTGGCGAAATCGACCCAGGCCATCGGCGAGATCGTCAACCTCATCAACGAGATTGCCGGCCAGACCAACCTCCTGGCGCTGAACGCCACCATCGAGGCGGCCCGCGCCGGCGAGGCGGGCCGCGGCTTCGCGGTCGTCGCCTCCGAGGTCAAGCTGCTCGCCGAACAGACGAGCAAGGCGACCGCCCAGATCGGCGCACAGATCGCCCAGATCCAGCTCGCCTCGACCACCGCGGTGGATGCGATCACGGCGATCGGCGCGACCATCCGCGAGATGAACAGCATCTCCACGTCCATCGCCGGGGCCATCGAGGAACAGACCTCGGCCACCAGCGAGATCGCCCGCAACGTGCAGCAGGCCTCGGCCGGGACCAGCGAGGTCTCGTCCAACATCGAGGGCGTCAGCCAGGCGGCCTCCAGCACCGGCGCCGCGGCGTCCCAGGTCCTGACGTCGGCCTCCGAGCTGTCGCAGAACTCGGCGAGGCTCTCCACCGAGCTGCAACGCTTCCTGGCGACCGTCCGGGCGGCGTGACATCCGACCATGGCGGCGCCGGAACCTCCGGCGCCGCAGGCCCCTCGTCGCCTCCCGATCAGGACAGCAGCCATGGCCGCCGCCATCATTCCCTTCCCGCCGCTACGGTCTCCCGCGCCGTCCCTCCCCGATGCCGGCCTCGACATATCGGTCGACCAGTTGCTGAGGCTGCGGCATCAGTTGCTGGATCATCGCGACTTCATCGTGCAGAACACGCGGGCCGGGGGGCTGACCGTGCAGGTCGGCACGGCGCTCTGCGAGGTGATCGAGGCGCTGGCGCGATGTATCGACATCGTCGTGTTCGTGGTCTCGAGCGACATGCCTTGACCGCGCGAGCCCGGTGCAGGGAGGCGGCGCGCAGGCCGACCCCTGACTTGCGTCGCGACCAACCTCATTGATCCTCCCTTAATTCCGCTCGTGGATTGTTGGCGGCCTAAGTCCCTTCTTCAGAGGCCGCATCGTCATGACGAGCTCGCTTCCCGCGCAACGGCTCTCGGCCGTCGCCAAGCTCAGGCTCGCGATGACCGCCGTGGTCGCGGTGGCCATCGGTCTGTTCACCCATGACGTCTGGCGCATCGTCGAAGCCGTGGACGAGCGCTCCTACCAGCGCGAGGCGGGCCGGCTGACCAGCGCCATCGTGCTGCTCGGCGAGACCACCGCCGCCGAGCATTTGGTCATCGCCAACCTTCAGCAATTGTACCACGCCGTGTCCGGCGCCCCCGATCTCCGCTGGATCGAGGACCATTTCTGGCCGGCCACGGTCCTCGATGCCCGGGAGATGGGCTTTCTCCTCGGCCGGGACGGCCGGGTGATGGCGGCCAAGGGCAACGGCAGGGCCGGAATGTCCGACGTGGCGGAGGACATGCTGGCGGCGGTGCAGCCCCTGCTGCTCCGGTTGCAGGCCGATCTCGATCGGGACCTGAAAACCCAGGCGCAAGGCGACCTGCATCGGGGACATTACAGCCACTACCTCGTCCGGCTCGGGCAGGCGCCGGCGCTCGTGACGGCGATCGCCATCGCCCCCGCGCTCGCCCGCACCGAGATGGAGCTTCCCGTTCCGGTTCTGGTCCATGTGACGCCCTTCGACGCGGCAACCACCCAGAGCCTCGCGCGTCTGGCGTCCCTTCCCGCCCTGGAGGTCGCCGCCGACGGCGCGGTACCTGAACCGGGCACCGCCCGGCTGGCGCTCAACGACCGCGACGGCAGGCCCGTGGGCGCAATGAGCTGGATACCGGACCGGCCGGGCGCTCGCGTCCTCGAAGCCTTCCTGCCGGTGCTGGTGATCTCCGTCCTTCTCCTCCTCCTCGTCTCGGCCTCGGCCTATGGCGGCCTGCGCCGTCTTCTGCGTCGGCTCCTCGGCCTGGAGGCGACGGCACGGCACGCCGCCATGACCGATGCGCTCACCGGCCTGCCGAACCGGCGGAGCTTCGAGGCCGCTTTCGCGGAAGCGCGCGGCACGCCGGGCGAGATGTTCGGGGTGGTGCTGCTCGACCTCGACCATTTCAAGACCATCAACGACACGCTCGGCCATGCCGCCGGGGATGCCGCCATCGCCACGACCGCGGACCGGCTGTCGGCGCTCGGCTCCGACTGCCGGCTCGCCGCGCGGCTCGGGGGTGACGAATTCGCGCTCATCACCGGTCCCATGGCCGACAAACGCGCTCTCGCCGCCTTCTGCACGCGGCTCGCGGCCGAGTTGGCCCGGCCCATGACCTGGTCGGACAGGCGCATCGACCTGAGCGCCAGCATCGGCGGCGCGCTCTGCCCCGCCGACGGAGAGACCCTGGCGGAAGCTCTCGCCAGCGCCGACAAGGCGCTCTACTGGGCGAAGGAGGGTGGTCGCGGCCGTGCCGAGACCTATGACGCCGTCACCGATGCCCGGCGTCTGGAGTCGCGCATCGCCCGGATCGCAGGGGACCGCCGGACACCGGAACGGCGAGCGGCCGGCTGAACCGCAGACCCCTCAGGCGAAGCCGAGGACGTCGGGCAGATCCTCATGCCCGGCGACGCGCAGCACTGCGTAGCCGATGCCGGCGCGGCCCTGGTGGAAGGACGGGCTCTCCTGCCCCGCCCAGCCGAGTTCGAACCGGCCGCCCACCGCCACCCGCCGGGAGCCGGCATCGTCCCGGGGTCGCGGCCGAAGCCGCTTCTGTTTGTGGAGCTCCGGAGATAGAGCTTGGCCGACGGAACGGAGCGACCCGCCGGACCGCAGCCGGTTGCATCCGGCCGGCTTCGTGCTGGAGTGGGTGGAGATCACCTTCATCCTGATCGTGCTCGTCGCGCCCATCGTCGCCGACCTCGATTTCGGCATGGGGCTGTCACGCGAGGAGACGCTGATCTGGTTCGGCATTCTCGTGGCGGTGAACCTGCAGACATCCTTCATCTCGCCGCCCTTCGGGGCGTCGCTCTACTACCTCAAGGGCATCTGCCCGCCCCACGTCACCATCGGCACCATCTACCGGGGCGTGACGCCGTTCATGATGATCCAGCTCATTCCCTTGGTGATCGCCATGGCCTGGCCGCCGCTGATCCTCTGGTTGCCCAAGCTGATGCGCTAGCGGGACCGGTCAGGCGGGAACACCCCGGCACCCGCCGCGTTGATCCGTCATGCCCCAACCGCGGACCCGTCGAACGGCGAAAGGTCTGGCGGGCGCCGTCGCGGCGCTCGTCCTCGGCGGCTGCGCGTCGAACTATGCGACGCAGGGGCCGCTGACCGTCCACTCGGACCTGCCGCCCTCCTATATCGCCTCCTGCGTCGAGAGCCTCTTCAACACGCGCAACCCGCTCGTCAGGCGGTCGCCGCTCATCGGCGGCACCCTGATCAAGGTGATGGACCTCAACGACCACACCATCGCCGCCGTGTCGGTGCTGACCGAGGAGGGACAGACCCGCGTCGCCTTCGTCTCCGACCATGCCGACCGCTTCTGGTACGAGCACCTGTTTCGGCAGTGCGTGAGGGTCCCCGGCGGCTGACCGCCCTGCAGCGGCGGCGGCGCGGATCGACTATGATGGGCCCCGGGCGAATCGGGGCAGGACATGACGGCAGACGCGGCGGCCCGCGACATCGAAATGAAGATCCGCGAGCTCGTCGCCTTCATCACCGGCGAGGACGCTGCGGGCTACGACGCGGCATCCCCGCTCATCGGCGAAAGGGCCGTGGTGGATTCGCAAGGGTTGCTGGAGGTCATGCTGGGGCTGGAGGACTTTGCCGGCGAGCGCTTCGGCAAGCCCTTCGACTGGATGAACGACGCCGCCTTCTCCTCCTCCCGCAGCCCCTTCCGCACCATCGGCACGCTCGCAGCCCACATGGGCGCACAGATGGTGGACGGCGCGTGAGGCGCACCCTCCTCGTCACCGGCGCGAGCCGCGGCCTCGGCCGCGCCATCGCCGAGCGGGCGCTCGCCGCCGGCTACGACGTCATCGGCATCGCCCGGACAGAGGTCGAGGCGCCCTTCCCCATCCATGCCTGCGACGTGGCCGATGCCGCCGCGGTGAAGGCGGTGGCCGCTTCGCTGCCGCGCGAGACGCCGCTCTGGGGCGTCGTCAACGCCGCCGGCATCGCCTCCATGAACCTCGCGCTGATGACGCCGCCGGCCACCGTGCAGAAGGTGATCGCCACCAACCTGATGGGCGCCATTCACGTCTCCCAGGCCTTCGCGCCGGCGCTGGTGCGCGCCAAGGCCGGGCGCATCATTCACTTCTCCACCATCGCCGTGCCGCTGGGCCTTGCCGGCGAAGCCGTCTACGTCGCTTCCAAGGCCGGCGTCGAAGGCTTCTCACGCACCTTCGCCCGCGAGGTCGCGGGCTTCGGCGTCACCGTCAACTGCATTGCGCCGGGGCCGATCGACACCGACCTGATCGCCAAGGTGCCGGCCGAGGCCATCGACCGCATCGTCCGCCGCCAGGTGGTGCAGCGGAAGGGCACGCCCGACGATGTCTGGAACATCGCCGCCTTCCTCCTCTCCGACGCGGCCGCGATGATCTCCGGCCAGGTCCTCTCCGTCGGCGGGGCGTGATGACCGGGCTCGTCGACGAGATCCTCGCCCGCCAGGCCGACCCGCACCGGCCCTTTCTCGTCGCAGCGGCCGGCAGTCTCGCCTTCGCCGACATCGTCGCGGCGAAGGGTCCGGACCTGTCGGCCATCCAGCCCGGCGACGTTGTCGCGCTCGTCGGCGATTTCGAGCCGGACAGCGTCGCCACCCTCCTGCGCCTCGTCGATGCCGGGGCCGTCATCGTGCCGCTGACCCGCCAGACGGCCGCCGATCATCCCTATTTCCATGACGCCGCCCATGTGAACGTGGTGATCGACGGCGGCGCGGTGACCCGCCGCCCCCAGGCCGGCCTCGACCACCCGATGCTCGCCGAGCTGCGCGCCCGCGGCCATGCCGGCCTCGTGCTCTTCTCCTCCGGCACGACGGGACGGCCCAAGGCCATTCTCCACGACTTCGCGCCCTTCCTCGCCCGCTTCCGCACCCCGCGCGAGGCGCTGGTGACCATGAGCTTCCTGATGTTCGACCATATCGGCGGCATCAACACGCTCCTCCACACGCTGTTCAACAACGGCCTGATCGTCGTACCCTCGAAGCGCACCGCCGAGGCGGTGATCGCCGAGATCGTCGCCCACGGCGTCGAGCTGCTGCCGACGACCCCGACCTTCCTGCGCATGGCGCTGATGAGCGGTCTCCTTCCCCGCCTTTCCGGCTCGGCGCTGCGCGTCGTCACCTACGGCACAGAGCGCATGGACGAGCCGACGCTCTCGGCGCTCTGCGCGACCCTGCCGGCGGTCGACTTCCGCCAGACCTACGGCATGTCCGAACTCGGCATTCTCCGGGTGAAGTCCGAGGCGCGCGACAGCTTGTTCATGAAGGTCGGCGGCGAGGGCGTGGAGACGCGGGTCAGGCCCGACGGCGTGCTGGAGATCCGCGCCGCGAACCGCATGATCGGCTACCTCAACGCCCCTTCGCCCTTCTCGGAGGACGGCTGGTACGACACCCGCGACGTGGTGGAGACGAAGGGCGATCTCGTCCGCATCGTCGGCCGTACCAGCGACGTCATCAATGTCGGCGGCCAGAAGATCCTGCCGGGCGAGATCGAGCGCGTGGCGCTCCTTCACCCCTCCGTCGACCTCGCCAGCGCCTGGGGCGGGCGCAACCCGATCACCGGCGAGCACATCGAGGTGACGGTGCAGCTACGCCCTGGCGAAAGCCTGACGCGCGAGGACCTGATGCGCCATTTCCGCGCCCACCTGCCCCCCGGTCTGCACCCCCACCGCGTGCGCTTCGGCGAGGTGGCGGTGGGGCACCGGTTCAAGCGGCTGTAGGGCGACCCGCGCCTTGCATCAGGCAAGTGCGTCCTTCGAGGCTCGCTGACGCTCGCACCTCAGGATGAGGAGCGTTTGTGCTTGGCATGAAGGCCGAAGGCAGCCCAACCATCCCGCCTTTTTCCCGCGGTGCAGTTCACGACGTCCCTCATCCTGAGATGCGAGCCCCGACGGTGCGCCAGCATCTGCGGAGGCGAGCCTCGAAGGACGCACTTCTGCCGTGCAGAGCGAAGCAAACCCATCAGGCCTCAGGCAACTCTTCCCCCTCACGCCTGCTGGAAGTTCAGCATCAGCCCCGACGTCTCCCACTCCGTCGCCACCAGCCGGCCCGTCGAGGACAGGGTGATATAGGCGGTGCGCAGCTCCGGCCCGCCGAAGGCGATGTTGGTCACCCAGCGCTCGCCCGGCACCGGAATGTGCCTGAACGCACCCGTGTCCGGCGCGATGACGGTGATCCCGCCGTTCACCAGCGTCGCCACGCAGACATTGCCGTCGGCGTCCACGGCGAGCGAGTCGAAGCGGTTGTAGCCGCCGATCCCCGCCACGATCCGCCCGCCGTGCGGCGAGGGGAAGGGATGGCGGCGGATCTTGCCCGGCCCGTCGAGGTCGAAGGCCCAGAGCCGCGCCGTCTCGGTTTCCGCGACATAGAGGACGGACCCGTCCGGCGACAGGCCGATGCCGTTCGGCGTCACCATGGGATGGGCGAGCTCGGTGATGAAGGAGCCGTCGGCCCTGGCGTAATAGACGCCGCCGCGATCCATGTCGCGCGGCCGCGCCTTGCCGAGATCGGTGAAGTAGAAGCCGCCCTCGGCATCGAAGACGATGTCGTTCGGGCCCTTGAACGGGCAGGCTTCGGTCGCGGTGTAGAGCACCTCCAGCGCACCGGTGGAAAGGTCCAGCCGCTCGATCCTCCCGCCGGAATAATCGTCCGCCTGGCCGATGGGCAGGAGACCGCGGGCATCCCCCGGCGGCGTCCATTTGAAACCGCCGTTGTTGCAGATGTAGAGCTTGCCGTCCGGCCCGAGCGCGAGGCCGTTCGGGCCGCCGCCCTGACGGGAGAGATGGCTCACCGTGCCGTCGGGAGCGACCTTCGTCACCGTGCCGCGGCCGATCTCGACCAGCAGCACCGTGCCGTCGGCGAGAATGACGGGCCCCTCGGGGAAGAGCAGGCCCGATGCGAGTTCGCGAAAGTCCATGGATCGTCCTCCCGATGCCGGCCCTGTTCCGGGCTCTTGTCCGCCGCGCCGTCGCGCCGTGGCCGGTCCATCAGACCACCGGCCGTGCGGCGAGGCGAGCCCGCCCGCCGCAGGGCAGCCAGCGGCGCATCGAAGGTCGCCGTTGCGCCGGAACGTTTCCTCGGGCTTGATGTCGCCCGTCGCGGCGCGGGAGACGGCATGGCCACCGAGATCGAGCGCAAGTTCCTGGTCGTCGGGAACGGCTGGAAGGCGGCGCCGCGCGTGCGGGCCATCGCCCAGGGCTATCTCGCCGCCGACCCGGCCTCGGTGCGCATCCGCATCCAGGACGGCGCGGCGACCCTCACCATCAAGGGAGAGGCCGAGGGGCTGGTGCGCGACGAGTTCGAATATGCCGTGCCGCTGGCGGATGCCGAGGCCATGCTGCGCCTCTGCCCCGAGCCTCCCATCGTCAAGAAGCGCCACGAGATCGTCCATGCCGGCAAGCTCTGGCAGGTGGATGCCTTCGAGGGCGCGCTTGCCGGCCTCGTCGTCGCCGAGGTCGAGTTGGAGCGGGCCGACGAGGTCATCACCCTTCCCGACTGGGTCGGGCGCGAGGTCACCTGGGACCGGCGCTACCGCAACTCCTCGCTGATCCGCCACGGCCTCGCGGGCCTCTCCCTCGACGCCGCCGCGCCGCAGCGCTGCACAGGCTGACCGCCGCGGCGTCTGGTCGCGACGGACCGCCGGTGCTAGACCGGTGACGCTCCCCGGTTTCCCCGCATCCCCAGATCCCCAGAGAAGGCTCGGATGTCAGTCGTCACCAGCATCGAAGATCTCCGCATCCTCGCCAAGCGGCGCGTCCCGCGCATGTTCTACGACTACGCCGATTCCGGCGCCTGGACCGAGAGCACCTATCGCGCCAACACGACCGACTTCGCCAAGATCAAGCTGCGCCAGCGCGTGGCCGTGGACATGCGCAACCGCACGCTGGCCACCGAGATGATCGGCCAGCCCGTGTCCATGCCGGTGGCCCTCGCCCCCACCGGCCTCACGGGCATGCAGCACGCCGACGGCGAGATCCTTGCCGCCCGCGCCGCCAACAAGGCGGGCATCCCCTTCACCCTGTCGACCATGAGCATCTGCTCCATCGAGGACATCGCCGAAGCCACCGGCAAGCCCTTCTGGTTCCAGCTTTACGTGATGCGCGACCGCGAATTCGCGGCGAACCTGATCGACCGCGCCAAGAAGGCGGGCTGCTCGGCCCTCGTCCTCACCCTCGACCTGCAGATCCTCGGCCAGCGCCACAAGGACATCAAGAACGGCCTCTCCGCCCCGCCGAAGCCGACCCTCAAGAACCTGATCAACCTCGCCACCAAGCTGCGCTGGTGCTTAGGCATGCTCGGCACCAAGCGGCGCACCTTCGGCAACATCGTCGGCCACGCCAAGGGCGTCGACGACATGTCCTCGCTCTCCTCCTGGACCACCGAGCAGTTCGACCCGGCGCTCAACTGGGACGACGTCAAGTGGATCAAGGACCGCTGGGGCGGCAAGCTCATCCTGAAGGGCATCCTCGACGCCGAGGACGCCGAGCTGGCGCTGGGCTCCGGCGCCGATGCGCTGATCGTCTCGAACCACGGCGGCCGCCAGCTCGACGGCGCCATGTCCTCCATCGAGGCCCTGCCGGGCATCGTGCAGCAGGTCGGCTCGCGGATCGAGGTCCACATGGACGGCGGCATCCGCTCCGGCCAGGACGTCATCAAGGCCATCGCACTGGGGGCGAAGGGCACCTATATCGGCCGCGCCTTCCTCTACGGCCTCGGCGCCAACGGCGAGGAGGGCGTCACCGCCGCCATCGAGATCATCCGCAAGGAGCTCGACATCACCATGGCGCTCTGCGGCCTGCGCGACATCAAGACCGTCGACGGCAACATCCTGGTGCGCTGAAGGCTCAAGCCTCAACGTCCCACCACCTCCGGCTCGCGCTCCGGCCAGAGCAGGGCGAGCCGCGAGGCCGTGCCCCAGGCGTTAGCGGCGAACTGGCGCACCTCGATCCCGACGCCCTGCTCGGCGAGGGTGATGAGGTTCCAGCTGTTGACCTGGCCGCGCAACCGGTCGGAGGTGGCCGTGCCGGCATGGACGATGAGCACGTCGTCGCGGGCCATCGACGTGCCGGTCACCGCGGTGCGCTCGCCCTCGGCAGGATTCCACAGGCTCGCGTAGGCCCGGTGCCGGTGGCCGAGCAGGAGGAGGCTGCGCGGGCGCCGCGCCATCGTCGCCAGCAGCAGCTCGCCCCGCGTCACCAGATCGTAATCGTGCTCCGTGTCGTCGCCATAGGCGACGGGGTGGTGAGCGGTGACGACGAGGGCCCGCGGGTCGCGTTCGGCGGTCGCCACCGCCTCGATCTGCGCCGGAGCGATGCGCCCGCGCGACCAGTTGAGATAGGGGCCATAGGGCCGGGCGCTGTTGATGCCCTTCACCAGCACGGTCCCGCCGGACCATTCCGGAGCCAGGCCCTCGGTGATGTAGCGCCGCCAGCGGCGGAAGGGCCGGAACACCATCTCCCACAGCGGGATGGTCGGGATGTCGTGATTGCCCGGAACCACCAGATAGGGCGCGACGATGCGGTCGAGGAAGGCGCGGGCGGCGGTGAACTCGCCGTGGCTGGCGAACTGGGTCATGTCGCCGCTGATTACCACCACGTCGGGTGAGGCGGCGGCGAGGTCGGCGAGGAGCGCCTCCACCACGCCTGGCAGTTCGCGGCCGAAATGGATGTCGGAGATGTGCGCCACCACCGTCATGACGAGAGCGTCATGCCGGCGGGTCCGGCGGCCGCGGCACGATGACGGCGAGGGAGCCCGGCTTCACCTCAAAGCGCAACGGCGTCTTCACGCGCCTGATTTCGCCGTCGTTCAGAATGGTCAGCCACTGGCGGCGGGCGTCGATGGTGAGGACGGGCGTCTCGCGATAGGCGATGTCGGGATCATTGCGCGCTCTCCCTCCGAAGATGGAGGCGGCCAGCTTGAACAGCGTCAGGTAGCCCCGCTCCCGCGCCGCATAGACAGCGAGGAGCCCGGCATCCAGCCTCTCGCGGAAGGGCACGCGCGAGACGATCTCGGCCAGCGGATTGACCGAGACGATGACGCCGCGCGTCTCCTCGGTCCAGGAACTACGGTCGTCGCGGAGGGCGAGAGCCGCCGGCCGCAGGGTCATCGCCTTCATGCCGGTGCGCAGGAAGGACAGCATGGTGGCGCCCATGCGGCCGCGCGCCTCCTCGCGGTAGCGCTGCAGCTTGGCCAGCGGGCCGATGACGCTGGTGCAGAGGAACAGCTTGCCGTTGACCATGCCGACGTCGATGGCGCGCCGCTCGCCCTCCACCAGCGCGCCGACGGCGAGCACCGGATCGAGCGGAATGAGCAGATCGCGCGCCAGTTGGTTGACGGTGCCCTGGGGAATGATGGCGAGCGCCGTCTTCGTGTCGCAGAAGGCCTCGGCGACAGCCAGGATGGTGCCGTCGCCGCCCATCACCACGACGATGTCGGGAGCCTGCGCCTTGCAGGCGGCGATCGCCTCCGACAGGCGGCCGCCGCCGGCCATGAAGATGCGTGGATAGATGCCCCGGCCGGTGATGGCGGCGACGATCGCCTCGACCGCCCGGCTGCCCCGGCCGCCGAAGCCCGATCGGCTGTTGGCCAGCACGGCGACCGACGGCGTGCCGTCGATGCCGAAAATGCCCGTCTCGGCCATGTGGAGGAATCCCCGGGTGACGCGCCGATGCGGGGCGCGGTCTTAGCAACGGCCGGAAGCCCCCAGAGTTCCAGGGGACATGACCGCGCAGGCGCCGGGTGGCGCCGAAAAGCAAAGGGCCGCCTGGCGGGCGGCCCTGGAGTCGTCAGACGGGCCGGGCCCGACTCAGCGGCGGCCACCCCGGGCAGCCGCCTTGGCGCGGGCCTCGGCATAGGCCGCGATCTCGCGATAGATCTGCTTCGGACGCGCCTTGGCGCGGGCCTCTTCTTCCTCGAGACGCTTCAGCTCGGCCTCTTCGGCCGCGATGCGCTCGGCTTCCTTGCGGGCGGCCTCCTCGGCGGCCAGGCGCTCGGCCTCGGCACGACGGATGGCTTCCTTGGCGGCTTCGCGCGCGGCGCGGGCTTCGGCGATGGCGCGGCGCTCGGCCTGGCGCTTCTGGAACTCCGGATCATCCGGACCCGGGCGCGAACGGAACTTCTCCAACAGTGCCTGCTTAGCCTTCTGGGCGGTCTCAAGGCGTTCGGACAGGCCGTTCTGGGTATGGATGGACAAAGGGCAGTGATCCTTGGTTCGTTCAGTCTGGTTCAGGGGCGGTGGAGGGTCGTCGCAGGCGGGAGGCGCGCCCCGGGTTGCCGGAGGCCTCGTCGCGACTGCATCCCGGTACAGAAAGCGTCACGGAACGTCAACGTCAAACCACCATGTCGTGACATATGGTTGACGCTTGGCAGCCATTCCAGTGCCGCGTGCCGTCAATTCTCCGCTGTGCCCGCGGCGCCCGATCGCACCAGCACCCGCAGCAGGTCGCTCCTCACCGCGCCGATATGGCGTTCGAGGAAGGAACAGGCCTCGTCGAACCGCCCGGCGCGGCACAGCCCGATCAGGGCGGCATGTTCCTGTTCGGCTATGCCCATGGCCGCCGTGTTGGACAGTTGCACGCGGGTGTAGCGGTCGCTGGTCTGCAACAGCGCGGCGACGATGGACTGGGTCCGCGGCAGCCGCGCCTTGGTGTAGAGCGCCATGTGGAACTCGGCGTTGATGACGCCCCACTGGCCGACATCGCCGGCGGCGATCGCCGCCACGAAGCGCGACTGGATGGCGTCGAGCACGGCGAAATCGCCCTCCGCGAATCGGGGCGCCGATTGCGCCAGGAGGCGTGGCTCGAGCAGGCAGCGCAGATCGAAGACGTCGTTGACCTCGTCGAGCGACAGTTCCGAGACGATGGCGCCCTTGTGCGGGACGATTCGGACGAAGCCTTCCGCCTCGAGCTGGAACAGCGCCTCGCGGACGGGAATGCGGCTGACCCCGTAGGTCTCGGCCAGCGCGTCCTGGCGGAGCTGCGTGCCGGCGGGATGCTCGCCCGCCAGAATGGCCTGGCGCAGCCGGTCGACGATGGCGGCCGACAGCGTGCGGTGCTTGAGCGGTGCTGACATCCGATTCTGAAAACCCCCGAACGCGCCATCGGACCATGAATTTCCCCGCTTGCCCATCCGTCGCAGGTGCAGCACCGGTGCCGCGACGCGGCATCGGCAAAGTGGCGAGAAAGTCGGTCCGAAGGCATTGACTCGCTAATTGTATAAAATCTACGATACCAAAGTTCCAGAGCAAAACACATCGGGGATGCACCGATGGCGAACCAGGCCATGTCTTCCAGGCGCATGATCGCGCCCGCCGAGGCCCTGCAGTCCCTCTCCGCCACCCTGCTGGCGGTGGAGCGCCTGGCCATCATGGGGTTCATGTTCCTCCTGGCCGGGCTGATCCTCCTCAACGTCGTCACCCGCTACAGCGGCAGGCCGATCTACTGGGTGGACGAGTCGGCGATCTACTCCGTCGTCTGGCTCACCTTCATCGGCGCCTCCGCCATGACGCGGCTGCGGCTGGACTTCGCGGTCTCCATGCTCACCGAGCGCCTGTCGGAGCGCGGACAGAAGACGGCGAAGGTGATCGCCACCGGCATGGTCGTCGTCTTCGGCCTGTCGCTGGCGGCCATGTGCTGGCTGTGGATGGACCCGGTCGGCATCGCCCGGGCCGGCTTCGACGCCCGCGCCTTCGCCGGCGAGACCTTCAACTTCCTCTACACCGAGCGCACCCAGACGCTGAACTGGCCGACCTGGATGCTCTATCTGATCCTGCCGATCTTCGCGCTGTCGATGACCATCCACGGCCTCGCCAACCTCGTCGAGGATCTCGGCCTGGTGCCGCCCGCCGCCCTCAAGGGGTTTGTGCTCTCCGACGTGGACGGGGTGAACTGATGATCACCTCCGCCGCCTTCCTCGCGGTCATGCTGGTCGGCGTGCCGATCGGCCTGTGCCTCTGCCTCGCCGGCATCGTCTACATCATCGCCTCCGGCAACCCGCTGCTGTTCCAGTCCTATCCGCTGCAGATGTTCGGCGGCGTCGACAGCTATGGGCTGATCGCCATCCCGCTCTTCATCCTGATCGGCGAGATCATGAACGGCGGCGGCATCACCAAGCGCATCGTCGACCTCGCCATGGCCGTGATCGGCTCGGTCCGCGGCGGGCTCGCCTACGTCAACATCCTCGCCAACATGTTCGTCGCCTCCATCCTCGGCTCCGCCACGGCGCAGGTCGCGATCATGTCGCAGATCATGGTGCCGGAGATGGAGAAGCAGGGCTACGACAAGACCTTCGCCGCCGGCCTCACCGCCTATGGCGGCATGCTCGGGCCGATCATCCCGCCCTCGGTCATGTTCGTCGTCTATTCCGTGCTGGCGCAGGTCTCGGTCTCGGACATGCTGATCGCCGGCATCGTCCCCGGTGTGCTGCTGACCGTCCTCTTCTTCGCGGTCATCGCCCTGATGGGCTATGTCTACAACTACCCCAAGGCCGAGAAGCGCACCGCGCGCCAGCGCATCGCCACCATCCTCGATGCGGCGCCGACGCTCGCCATTCCCGTCGTCATCGTCGGTTCGATCCTCGGCGGGCTCGCCAACGCCACCGAATCCGCCGCGGTCGGCGCCGTCGCCGCCGCGCTCGTCGGCCGCTTCTGGACGAAGCAGTTCTCCTTCTCCCGCCTGCCCGAGATGATGCTGCGCGCCGGCGTCTATTCCGCCATCGTGCTGTTCCTGGTGGCGGCGGCCGCCGTCTTCTCCTGGATCCTCATCTACGGGAAGGTGCCGCAGGAGACCGCCGCCTGGATCCAGACGGTGGCGAAGGACCCCGTCTCCTTCATGCTGCTGACCAACGTCATCCTCCTGGTCATCGGCACGGTGATCGACGGCGTACCGGGCCTGATCATGACCGTGCCGATCCTGCTGCCCATCGCCACCGAGGTCTACGGCATCGATCCCCGCCATTTCGGCGTCGTCGTGGTCATCAACCTGGTCCTCGGCCTGCTCTCTCCGCCGGTCGGCCTGTGCTTCTTCGTCGCCGCCGCCGTCACCGGCGCCAAGCCGGGGAAGATGTTCCTCGTCACCATGCCCTTCTTCGGGGTGAGCTGCATCCTGCTGATCCTGCTCTCGCTCTACCCCTTCCTGTCCCTCGCCCTCATCAAGTGAATGCCTCCCTCCAACCCCTCAGGAGCATGACCATGACCCTCTCCCGCCGCCATCTCCTCGCCGCCGGCGCCGCCCTGCCGCTGGCCGCTCCTTCGCTGGCGCTGGCCCAGGCCAAGGAGTTCCGCCTCGGCATCCTCACCCCCGCCGGCCACCCCTGGAACCGCGCCGCGTTGAAGGTCGGCGAGGACCTGAAGGCCGCCACCAACGGCCGCCTGACGCTGACCGTCTTCCACTCCGGCCAGCTCGGCAACGAAGCCGCCATGCTGCAGCAGATGCAGTCGGGCGCCCTCGACATGGGCTGGATCATGGCCGCCGAGCTCGGCTCGCGCGTGCCCACCATCGCCGCCATCACGGCGCCATACGTGGTCGATTCCACCCCGAAGATCGCCAAGCTGGTGCGCGATCCCGTCGCCATGAAGCTCTTCGAGGTGCTTCCCCGCGAGACCGGGACGATCGGCCTCGCCTGGGGCATCACCGGCATGCGCGCCGTCTTCGCGGCCAAGGACATCTCCAAGGTCGCCGACATCCGCGGCATGAAGCTGCGCATCAACCCGACCCCGGTCTATCGCGACTTCTACCAGCTTCTCGGCGCCGCCCCGACCCCGATCCCGACGCCGCAGGTCTTCGACGCCATGACCAACGGCCAGGTCGACGGCCTGGAGGCGGACCTCGAGTTCTCCTGGAACCAGCGCTTCGACAAGCCGTCGAAGTCGATCCTGCAGATGAACGCCGTCTTCATGCCGGTCATCGCCCTCGTCTCCGGCCGCGTCTGGCAGACGGTCTCGGCCGCCGACCGCGAGCTCATCACCAGGACGGTGAAAGGAGCCCTCGACCAGCAGATCGACGAACTCGCCGGCAACGAGCCGAAGCTCGTCGACCAGTTCAAGGCGACCGGCATCCCCTTCCGCAACGCCGATCCGAAGGACGCCGCGGCCGTCGTCGCCGAGTTCGACAAGATCTGGCTGCCCAAGGCCCCCATCCTTGCCGACCTGCGCAAGGCCGGCGCGGCGCTCTGAGCCGCACCAACACCGTCCGTCATCCCCGGCCGACCGAGCGTGAGCGAGGGAGGGGAAGGGGATCCAGGCGTTGCAGCGCTCGCGTTCGCGGCCCCTGGACCCCCTTCCCTCGGCCTTCGGCCTCGCCGGGGGTGACGGGCCGTCGAGCCTCCCCCATCACCGCCGGCGGCGCCTGACGCCGCCGCGCCACGACCGATCATCTGGAGAAAACCCCATGGCACCCCGCATTTCCTGGGAAGGCGTCTTCCCGGCCGTCACCACCCAGTTCCACGACGACCTCTCCCTCGACATCGACGCCACCGCCAAGGTGATGGACAACCTGATCCGCGACGGCGTGTCCGGCCTCATCGTCTGCGGTTCGGTCGGCGAGAACACCTCGCTCGAGCGGCGCGAGAAGATTGCGATCATGGAGACGGCAAAATCCGTCGCCGCCGGCCGCGTGCCGGTCCTCTGCGGCATCGCCGAGTTCACCACCGCCTTCGCGGTGGAGACGGCCAAGGAAGCCGCCCGCATCGGCATCGACGGCATCATGGTCATGCCGGCGCTGGTCTATTCCTCGAAGCCGCACGAGACGGCGCAGCATTTCCGCACGGTCGCGACCGCCACCGACCTGCCGGTCATGCTCTACAACAACCCGCCGATCTACAAGAACGACGTCACCCCCGACATCCTCGTCTCCCTCGCCGACGTCGAGACCGTGGTCTGCTTCAAGGACTCCTCCGGCGACACCCGCCGCTTCATCGACACCCGCAACATGGTCGGTGACCGCTTCGTGCTCTTCGCCGGCCTCGACGACGTCATCGTCGAGAGCGTCGCCATGGGCGCGGTCGGCTGGGTCTCCGGCATGTCCAACGCCTTCCCGCGCGAGGGCGAGACGCTGTTCCGCCTCGCCAAGGCCGGCCGCTTCAAGGAGGCCATGCCGCTCTACGAATGGTTCATGCCCCTGCTCCACCTCGACGCCCGGCCCGACCTCGTCCAGTGCATCAAGCTGTGCGAGCACATCATGGGTCGCGGCACCGCGCTGACCCGTCCGCCGCGCCTCGCCCTGCTGCCGCACGAGGCGGCCGAGGTGCAGGCGATGATGGCGAAGGCCCTCGCCAACCGCCCGAAACTGCCCGACGTCGGCCTGAAGGTCGCCGCCTGACGATCGCCGCGGCGCGCCCGCTCCGACAGGGGCGGGCGCCACGGTTAGGATTAACCCATTCTTCGGTTGTAGCGTGGTCGAATACACGACAACCGAGGGTGGAATGGCCGACGCCGAACCGATCTTCAGCCCCCCGCGGTGGGGCCTGACCCGCTGGCTGGCGAGTTCGGGCCAGCCGGTGCCGGACGACGTGCGCGCCGCGCTCGTCGCCACCCTCTTCGGCGCCATGCCCATCTTCCTCGGCGGCGTCGCCAACACCATGACCATCGCCGTCCTCGTGACGCTGTGGCATCCCGCGCCGATGCTGATCGCCTGGTGCGTCCTCGAGGTCGTCATCTCCCTGACCCGCCTCGCCGTCATGCTGCACGCCCGCCGCGCCGCGCGCCGGGGCGGACGCACCTTCACCGACCTCAGCATCGTCCTCGCCGTCGCCTGGGGCTTCACCACCGGCCTCGGCGCCTGCCTCATCCTGCTCACCGGCGACTGGCCCACCGCCATCGTCGTCTGCATCTCCGCCGCCGGCATGGTCGGCGGCATGTGCTTCCGCTATGTCGGCGCCCCGCGCCTGGCCACCGCCGTCATCGCCGGCGCGCTGCTGCCGGCGACCACCGGTGCCCTCCTCTCCGGCAACCCGATCCTGCTCGTCTCGGCCGTCCAGGCCCCGGCCCTGCTCGTCGCCATGAGCATGGCGGCCTTCCAGCTCCACCGCATCCTCGTCGCCACCATGATGGCGGAGCGGGAACATCTCCTGCGCACCCGGCTCGACCCGCTCACCGGCCTCGCCAACCGCAACGGCCTCGCCGACGACCTGAACGCGCGCCTCGCCCGCGCTGCGGCACAGGAGGAGGCCTTCGCCCTCCTCTATCTCGACCTCGACGGCTTCAAGGCGGTCAACGACACCCACGGCCACCTCGTCGGCGACCGGGTGCTCGCCATGGCGGCCGAGCGACTGCGCGAGAGCCTCTCGCAGGGCGACACGGCCGGCCGTCTCGGCGGCGACGAATTCGTGGTGCTCGCCGCCGGCGGCAGCGAACTCCAGGCCCTCGGCCTCGCCCGCCTTCTGCTCTCGGCGATTTCCGCACCCTATCCGCTAGCCGATGGCCGTACCGCGCGCATCGGCGTCAGCATCGGCGTAGCCCTCGCACCCAGCGACGGCGCCGACGCCGACACGCTGATGACGCGGGCCGATACCGCTCTCTACGTCGCCAAGGCCCGCGGCAAAGCTTCCGTCGCCCTCGCCAGCGAGGTCGACGGCGAAACCCGCTCGCTCTGGGAGGCCATGCGGCGGGCCGGCGCCGGGCCCCACGACCACCATCTCGCCCGCGCCGGCTGATGGGCTACTATTTTACCAGTTCGATCACGCGCCTATGCCGGTTTTTTTATACCGCTATTTACGCGGCGTTGAGGCGCGTCCGTCATCAGTCCGCCCAACCCTGGCGGAGTTGCGCGAATGCAGACTGATGACGTCGTTTTTTCCGCACCGACCTGGCGCCTGACGCGCTGGCTCGCTGCTGTTCCAGAGGGCACGCCCGACACCATCCGGCAACGGCTGGTCGCGGAGCTGTTCGGCAATCTTCCCGTCTTTTTCGGCGGGCTGATCGCCACGGTGGTCGGCCCCCTCAGCGTCGTCGTCTTCAAGCCCAGCGTCTGGTTCATCGCCTGGCTGATGGTCGAGGCCGTCATCTGCGCCGTGCGCCTCGGCGTGCTCGTCCACGGCCGGCGCGCGGCGCGACGCGGCGAGCGCACCTATACCGACCTCCACATCGTCATGGCCCTGGCCTGGAGCGCCAATCTCGGCCTCGGCTGCCTCATGGCGATCCTCTCCGGCGATTGGCTCATCGCCACCATCGCCTGTGTCCCGGCGGCTGCCATGGTCGGCGGCATCTGCTTCCGCAACTTCGCCGCCCCCCGCCTCGCCTCCACGATGATCGCGCTCTCGCTCTCGCCGATGCCTGTCGCCACGCTCATGTCCGGCGAGTCGGCCCTCCTCGGCGTGACGCTCCTCGTCCCCCTCTTCCTGTTCTCCATGAGCGTGTCGGCGTTCCAGATGAACGCGACGGTCGTTTCCGCCATGGTCGCCGAGCAGGAGAACCGCCACCGGGCGACCCACGACGACCTGACGGGCCTCTGCAACCGCGCCCACCTCATCACCCAGCTCGGCGAACGCCTGACCCGGGAGCGTCCCCGGGGGCTCGCGCTGTTCTACCTCGACCTCGACGGCTTCAAGCAGGTCAACGACACCTTCGGCCACGGCACCGGCGACCGCCTGCTGCAACTGGTGTCCGAGCAGATCAATGCCACCGTCCGGGCAGGAGACGTCACCGCCCGTCTCGGCGGAGACGAGTTCGTCGTGCTCGCGGACGGGCTCGACCGCGCCGGCGCAATCGCTCTCGGCCACAACCTCTGCTGCGAGATCGCCCGCAGTTACAGCGTCAACGGGCACGACTGCGTCATCGGCGTCAGCGTCGGCGTCGCCCTCGCTCCCGAGCAGGGCGGCGAGGCGACCAGCCTGCTGGCAGCCGCGGACGCTGCTCTCTACACGGCCAAGGGTCGCGGCGCCCCTTCGGTCGTCATGGCCGGCACGGCGGTCGGACCCTCGCCCTCGATCGTGCCGACCGCGGGCCCGCCGCTGCCGGCGACGCTGCAACTCAACCCCTCCTGAGACGCGGTTGCACGGCAGGCTGCGGGGCCGCATACCCTCGTGCACAGAGACGAGGGGATCCTGCCGCCATGACCCGCTTCACCTTCACCTGCATCGACGGCCATACCTGCGGCAATCCCGTCCGCATCGTCACCGGCGGCTCCATCCCCCAACTCGCCGGCGACACCATGTTCGCGCGCCGCCAGGACTTCCTCGCCCGCCACGACTGGATTCGCACCAGCCTGATGTTCGAGCCGCGCGGCCACGACATGATGTCGGGTTCGATCCTCTATCCGCCGACGCGGCCCGACTGCGACGTCGGCATCCTCTTCATCGAGACCTCGGGCTGCCTGCCCATGTGCGGCCACGGCACCATCGGCACGGTCACCACCATCATCGAGCACGGCCTCGTGACGCCGAAGACGCCGGGCGTGCTGATGCTCGACACGCCGGCCGGCCTCGTCGAGGCGCGCTACGTGCAGAACGGACCCTATGTGGAGAGCGTGCGCCTCACCAACGTGCCGTCCTTCCTGCTCGGGCGCGGCTACGAGGTGGAGGTCGAGGGCCTGGGCACGCTCACGGTGGACGTCGCCTATGGCGGAAACTTCTACGCCATCGTCGAGCCGCAGCCGGGTTACGCCGACCTCGACGACCTCCAGCCCTCCGAGGTCATCCGCTTCTCAGGGCTCCTGCGCCGCGCCTTCAACGCCCGCCACGCCATCGTCCATCCGGAGAACCCGGCACTCGACCGCCTGACCCACGTCCTGTGGACCGGCGCGCCCCGCAACGGCGGCACGGCGCGCAATGCCGTCTTCTACGGCGACAAGGCCATCGACCGTTCTCCCTGCGGCACCGGGACCTCGGCCCGCATGGCCCATCTCGCCGCCACCGGCCGGCTGAAGGAGGGCGAGGCCTTCGTCCACGAATCCATCATCGGCTCGACCTTCACCGGACGGATCGAGGGGCGGGCGAAGGTTGGTGGCCTCGACGCCATCATCCCCTCCATCGAGGGCTGGGCCCGCGTCACCGGCATCAACACCATCTTCGTCGACCACCGCGACCCCTACTGGCAGGGTTTCCAGGTCGCGGACCGGTAGGCGAGCGCGCAAGCACTCGGAAATGAGTGGCGGTGCCTTGCATGGGCGCAAGTGCGTCCTTCGAGGCTCGCCTCCGGACATGCTGGCGCATTGCCGGGGCTCGCACCTCAGGATGAGGAGGGTTGTGAACTGCACCGATCCCGGTGAGTCCCACTGGTGCACTGCAGCCGCACCCCGATGCCGATCGCCAAGTTCCTCATCCTGAGGTGCGAGGGCAAGGCCCGAGCCTCGAAGGACGCACTCGGCCGATGCAGGCCGGCTGACGAGATGACAACGCACACAGGAGCGGCGACGAAGGCCTCAGCCCTGCGGCGCCACCACCGGATGGGCGGCGCGATAGGGCTCGATGCGCACGATGCCGGCGGCCATGAGCGCCACCTTGCCCGTCGGCGCCATCACCAGCGCGCCGCCGTCGCCGCGGCGCACCCCATATTGCCAGACGGTCATCTGCCCCTCGGCGGCGATCTTGCGCGCCAGCGCCTCGACCGGATTGCCGCTGCCGAGCGCCGCGGTCTCCGCCGCGGTCAGGCCGACCACGATCGTGTCGCGCGGGCCGACGACGTTGAAGAGAGTGACGGCGGCCGCGGGCTGCGCCAGCGCCGGGCCGAGCGCGAAGGGGATGACGGCCGCACCGGCGGCGAGGGAGGCGAGGACGCGGCGGCGGTTCGCCTGGCGCAGCATGAGGGTGGTCATGGGATGATCTCCGGGTGCGGGCGACGGCCCGCGTTCGGGGAGGCTTGTGGCTCGCCGCGGTTTCAGCCGGGCGGCCCGTGCCGCCGCTGCCGTTTCAGGACTGAAAAGCAACACCGGCAGGCTGCTCCGCGCCGGCCCGTGCGGAGAGCGCTTGACAGCGGCGGCGGCGGACCGGATTAAGTTACGTTGTAACATTGCATTGCGCCGGAGTTGTCATGCGCCCCGCCCGTCTCGCCCTCTCGTCGGCAAGCCTCCTGATCCTCGCCGTGGCCGTCACGCCGGCCGCGGCACAGACGGCTTTGCCCGAGATCCTGATCGAGGCGCCGCGCAATCCCGACGGCGCGACGCGCGACCTCGGCCTCACCGACGGCCAGTTGCAGGTGATCGACCGCGCCTTCGTCCCCGTCACGGTGATCCCGGAGGCGGAAATCCGCCGCAACGGCGGCGGCACGCTCGGCGACCAGCTCGCCACCACGCCGGGCGTCACCGGATCGAGCTTCGCCCCCGGCGGCGCCAGCCGGCCGATCATCCGCGGCCTCGACAATGCCCGCATCCGCGTCCAGGAGAACGGCATCGGCGCCCAGGACGTCTCCGACCTCTCCGAGGACCATGCCGTGCCCATCGATCCGCTCGCCGCCGAGCGCATCGAGGTGGTCCGCGGCCCGGCGGCGCTGCGCTTCGGCTCGCAGGCGATCGGCGGCGTCGTCAACGTCACCAACGAGCGTATCCCGACCCGCCTCGGCCCGCCCGGCGTCTCCGGCATGATGACCGGCGGCCTCTCCTCCGTGGATCGCGGCATCGACGGCGCCGCCCGCGTCCGCGGCTCGTCCGGCCAATGGGCCTTCTCGGCCGACGTCTTCGGCCGCAATGCCGGCGATTACGCGACCCCGCAGGGCCGCCAGGACAATTCCTTCGCCCGCACCTTCGGCGGCTCCTTCGGCGCCTCCTACTTCTTCGACCAGGGCTATATCGGCGCCGCCATCTCGCAGTTCCGCTCGCTCTACGGCATTCCCGGCGCCAGCTCGGCGCCGGACCGGGTGCGCATCGACATGATCCAGACGCGCCTCGCCTCCAGGGGCGAGATCCGCTTCGACGGCTCGGTGGTCGACAACGTCCGCTTCTGGCTCGGCGGCTCGCTCTACCGCCACAACGAGCAGGCGCTCGAGCTCGGCTCCTTCGCCACCGCCTCCACCTTCCGCAACCAGGAGCTGGAAGGCCGCGTCGAGACGGCGTTCCGGCCGTTCCAGACCGGGCTCGGCACGCTCAACACCACCGTCGGCGTGCAGTTCGGCGCCCAGAGCCTCGGCACGTCGGGCGAGGCCGGCGGCCTGCTCGCGCCGACCAACACCCGCACCGCCGCTGTCTTCCTCTTCAACGAACTCGCCCTGACCCAGACGACGCGCCTCCAGGCCGCCGCCCGCATCGAGCAGGCGCGCGTCTCCGGCACCGCCTCGCTCTTCCCGGCCGGGTTCGATCCCGCCGGCGGCGCGCCGGTCGAGTTCGGTGCGGTGCGCAACTTCACGCCGATGAGCGCCAGCCTCGGCCTCTTGCAGACCCTGCCCGGCGGCTGGGTGGCGAGCCTCACCGGGCAATATGTGGAGCGCGCCCCGCGGGCCCAGGAGCTCTATTCCAAGGGGCCGCACGAGGCCTCCGGCACCTTCGAGATCGGCAATCCCAACCTGTCCAAGGAGCGGGCGCAGACCATCGAACTCGGCCTGCGCCGGGCGCAGGGCGCCTGGCGCGTCGACGCCACCGCCTATTACACCCGCTATTCCGGCTTCATCTACAAGCGCCTCACGGGCCTGACCTGCGACGACGACTTCGCCACCTGCGGCTCGGGCGGCGGCACCGAGTTGCGCCAGCTCGTGTTCTCCCAGCAGGACGCCACCTTCTACGGCGTCGAGCTGCGCGGCCAGGTCGACCTCGGCGAGATCGCCGGCGGCACCTTCGGCGTCGAGGGCCAGTACGACTTCGTCCGCGCCACCTTCGCCGACGGCACCAACGTGCCGCGCATCCCGCCGCACCGCCTCGGCGGCGGCCTGTTCTGGCGCGACGCCAACTGGTTCGCCCGCGTCAGCCTGCTGCACGCCTTCGCCCAGAACCAGATCGCCGCGGAGGAGACGGCCACGGCCGGCTACAACCTGCTCAACGCCGAGATCAGCTACCGCATGGACCTGAAGCCCGGCCGGGGCGCGCAGAGCCTCACCTTCGGCCTCGTCGGCACCAACCTGCTCAACGCCGACATCCGCAACCACGTGTCCTTCAAGAAGGACGAGGTGCTGATGCCGGGCCGCGGCGTGCGCTTCTTCACCACCGTCCGGTTCTGAGGCGCGCCCCCTCCCTTCGCCCGCGTTGACACCCGGGCGGAGGGGGCATTTCAATCGGCTCGCCGCCGGCTCCCCCGGCCGACCGACGGGCTGACCCATGCCGCGCCCCCGCGCCGCCGATTTCGAGGACAAGCGCCGCCAGATCCGCGCGGCGGCGGCCTTGCTGTTCGCGCAGAAAGGCTACGACCGCACCGCGATCGGCGACATCGCCCGCGCCTGCGCCATGTCCAAGCCGCTGGTCTACCACTACGTGGCGAGCAAGGAGGATCTGCTCGTCGCCATCATCGCCGACCATATCGAGGACCTCACCCAGCGGGTCCGCCGGGCGGCGCGGCGGGCGACGCCGGACGGCCGGCTGCGCGCCGTCGCCCAGGCCCTGCTCGACGGCTACCGGCAGACCGACGCCCTCCACAAGATCCACATCAACGAGCTCTCGCGCCTGCCCGCCGAAGCACAGGCCTCGCTCATGGCTGTGGAACGCGAGCTCGTCGCCATCTTCTCCGACGCCCTCCTCGCCGCCGTTCCCGAGCTTCACGGCTCGCCCCGCCTGACCCCCGTCACCATGTCGCTCTTCGGCATGCTCAACTGGCACTGCATGTGGTTCCGCGCCGACGGGCCGATGTCGCGCGAGGCCTATGCCGACCTCGCCACCGGTCTCATCGTCGCCGGTGCCCGCGACCTCGCCGGCGGTGCCGGAGTGCTGGCGGCGGAGTAGCGCCCCCTTGCCGCCCTGTCCCGAAGGGCAGACAGTGCGGCCATGGCGACCTATGCGACCTCCCTGACCCGGCCGGGCCTGCGCGGCATCCTCACCGGCACGCTGGCGGTGCTGACGGCAGCCCTCATCCTTTCGGTCACCGCCGTGGTAGTTTGGACCGCCACCCGCGAGGCGCAGCGCTCCATCGGCCGCTCGCTCGGCGATCTCGCCGCCTATATGCGCGAGGCGCTGGAGAGCGACGTCTTCGAGCGCTGGCGCTCGGCCCGCACGCTCTCGACCCTGCCCGCCTTCACCAACCCCGCCAGCGCCTATCCGGGCAAGCGCGTCATCCTCGACAGGCTGAAGGGCAACGTGGAGGAGATCGTCTGGGTCGGCTTCGCCGATCTCTCCGGCCGCGTCACCGTCGGCTCGGGCGGTGCCAACGAGGCGGCCGACGTGACGGATCGGCGCTGGTTCGCCGCGGCGCGCGAGCGCCCGTCGCCGGCCCCCGGCGAGCCCGAGCGCCCGACGATCCAGACGACGCCCGGCGAGCGCGTCGTCGAGATCGGCGTCAATGTCCGCGACGCCTCCGGCGGTTCGGTCGGCGTCCTCGGCATGCTGGTGAGCTGGGACTGGCTCGGCCACCTCAGGCGCTCGCTGCTCGACCGTTCGCAGGGACGCCAGTCGGACCTCGAGGTCATCGTGCTGGACCGCGAGGGCCGCACCGTCATCGGCGACCAGAACCATCTGGGCGCCACCCTCGCCCGCCAGATCGCCCAGCGCCCCGACGGCTTCGCCATCGACACCCTGCCCGACGGCCGCACCATGGTGATCGGCACCAGCCGCGCCTCCGGCGGCCGCGGCATCGAGGGCCTCGGCTGGCAGATCGTCGTCACCTCCAGCGCCGCGGTCGCCTTCGCGCCCGTCGACGAGCTGCGCCGCCAGATCATCACCGCCGGCGGCCTGGTCGGCCTCATGGTGCTCTCCGCCGGCTGGTGGGTCGCCGGCCGCATCGCCAGCCCCCTCCAGGCCATCGCCGCCCGCGCCGACCGCGTCGGCCTCGCCGAGGCCCTGGACGGCGTCGAGATCGAGGTGCCGAAATCCTCCTCCCGCGAAATCGTCTCCCTCGCCGCCTCGCTGCAGGGCATGATCGACCGCCTCGCCGACAACGAGGAGGCGCTGAAACACCTCGCCAACACGCTGGAGCATCGCGTCGCCGTCCGCACCGCCGAACTCGAGGCGGCCAACCGGGCGCTGTCCGCAGCCCGCGACGACGCGGTCGCCGCCACCGCCGCCAAGTCACGCTTCCTCGCCGCCGCCAGCCACGACCTGCGCCAGCCCCTGCACGCCCTCTCGCTCTTCGCCAATGCCCTCTCGCGACGGGTGCAGGGCGAGGAGCCGCGCCGCCTCGTCGCCAATATGGAGACGACGCTGGGCTCTCTGCAGGACATGTTCAACGCCCTGCTCGACGTCTCCCGGCTCGACGCCGGCATCGTCGTCGCCGAACCGCGCACCTTCGTCATCGGCGACCTCCTCGAGCGCGTCGCCGCCGGCTTCCGCGCCCAGGCCGCCGCCCACGGCCTGGAATTCCGCCTCGTTCCCTCCCGCCTCGCCGTCGTCTCCGACCCGATCCTCATCGAGACCGTCCTGCGCAACCTCGTCGGCAACGCGCTGAAGTTCACCGCCTCCGGCAAGGTCCTGGTCGGCGTCAGGCGGCGCGGCGACATGGCCGTGCTGGAAATCCACGACACCGGGCCGGGCGTGCCGGAAGAGGACCGCGAGCGCGTCTTCGAGGAGTTCGAGCGCACCAAGGCCGCCGCCCACGGCCAGAACGACGGCCTCGGCCTCGGCCTGTCCATCGTCCGGCGCCTCTGCGCCCTGCTCGGCCACCGCATCCTGCTGACGAGCCGCCACGGCCGCGGCACGGTCTTCCGCGTGGAACTGCCGCTCGCGGCGAGAGCTCTGCCGCTCGTCGAGGCGCCGGCCGTGCAGCCGGACCTGTCGCTGGCCGGCCGCCACATCCTCGTGCTCGACGACGAGCCGATGATCGTCGACGCTCTCGCCCGCACCCTGCGCGACGACGGCGCCACCGTCACCGCCGCCTGCAGCAGTGCCGAGGCCACCGAGGCGCTCGCCGGCGGGCGGGCGGTCGACCTTGCCGTCATCGATCTCCAGCTCGAGCGCGGAGTCGACGGGCTCGAGCTGATCGAGTGCTGGCGGCGGGATCGCGCCTTCGCCCGGCCCGCCCTGATCGTCACCGGCGCCACCGATCCGCAGACCCTGGCACGGCTTCAGGCCAGCGGCACGCCGTGGCTCACCAAGCCCGTGGCGGTTCCCGTTCTGCGTGCGGCGCTGGCGCGGCTGGTGGGCTGAGGGCTCAGCCGCGCGCCAGCAGCGGCGCGGCGACCGCCACCGCCGCGGCCCGGTTCGACACGCCGAGATGGCGGAACACCGCGGCCAGATGGATCTTCACCGTCCCGTGGCCGAGGTCGAGCGCCCGGGCGATCTCCTTGTTGGACCGCCCCTCCACCAGAAGGCCCAGAACGTCGCGCTGGCGCGGCGTCAGGCGGGCGAGGTCGATGGTGCCGGCGCCGGCCTCGGTCCCGGCGGCGGCGCCCTGCGCCAGGCTCGCCGGCACGTAGATGGACCCACCGAGGATCGACTTCAGCGCCGCCACCAGGTCGTCGTCCCGCAGGCCCTTGGGGACGAAGCCGTTGACACCGGCGGCGAGCGCGGTGAGCACGTCGGACCGGTTGTCGGAGCCGCTGACCACGGCGATGGGCAGGTCGGGATAGCACTCGCGAACCGCGGCCAGCGATGCAGCGCTCTGCATGCCCGGCATGGAGAGGTCGAACAGCGCTAGGGCGATGCCCTCCGTCTCGCCGAGCCGGGCGAGCGCCTCGTCCAGCGAGGCGGCCTCTTCAACGGTGTCGAAGCCGAGCCTGTCCTTCAGCGTGAAGGCGAGGCCCATCCGGTACATTCCGTGGTCGTCGGCGATGACGGCGATACGCGACATGGACGCAAGCCCTAGGGCCCGCGCGGGATCGCTGTCAATGCGCGCGCCGCACGGGGCCCATCACGGCCCCGCGAACCTGTCGTGTCGCCGGCCGGATCACTCCGCCGGCTGACCGTGCACCGCACCGGCGGGCGCCGACGCCGGAGCCGGCTCGCCGACGCTGCCGCGCCGCGAGATGAGCCCCGACAGCCCGTCGAACATGAGATAGACGACCGGCGTGATGTAGAGCGTCAGGAGCTGCGAGACCGCGAGGCCGCCGACCACCGCGACGCCGAGCGGCATGCGCAGCTCCGCGCCCGCGCCATGGCCGATGGCGATGGGAACGGCGCCGAGGATGGCGCAGAGCGTCGTCATCATGATCGGGCGGAACCGCAGCACCGCCGCCTCGACGATGGCCTCCTTGGCGGAGGCCCCGGCATTGCGCCGCTCGATGGCGAAGTCGACCATCATGATGGCGTTCTTCTTGACGATGCCGATGAGCATGACGAGGCCGATCATGGCGATGACCGAGAGGTCGAAGCCGGTGAGCTGCAGCGTCAGCAGCGCGCCGATGCCGGCCGAGGGCAGGCCCGACAGAATGGTCAGCGGGTGGATGAAGCTCTCGTAGAGGATGCCGAGGATGATGTAGATCACCAGTACGGCGGCGAACAGCAGGAGGCCCTGGTTGGCGACCGCCTGCTGGAACACCTGCGCTGTCCCTTGGAAGCTGGTGGCGATGTTCGCCGGCAGGCCCACCTCGCGGGCGGCCCCCTCGATCAGCGTCACCGCCTGCGACAGGGCGACGCCCGGCGGCAGGTTGAACGAGATGGTCACCGCCGGGAGCTGCGCGAGATGGCCCACGGTCAGGGCCGTCGGCTGTTCGCGCAGGCTCGCCACCGCGTCGAGCGGCACGATGGCCCCCGAGGACGAGCGCACCGTCAGGCGGCGCAGCATGTTGGCGGTATCGTTGTATTTGGGGTCCGCCTCCAGGATCACCTGGTAGGTGTCCTCCGAGGCGTAGATGGTCGACACCTGGCGCGAGCCGAAGGCCGAATAGAGCGTCGAGCGGATTTGGTCCGCCGTCACGCCGAGGCGCGAGGCGGCGTCGCGGTTGACCTCCACCGAGGTCGAGCGCGCCCGCATCTGCAGGTCGGAATTGACGTCGAGGATGCCCGGCAGGGTGCGCATGCGCTGCTCGACCAGCGGCGCATACTGGCGCAGCAGGTCGAGGTCGGCCGCGGTCAGCGTGTACTGGTACTGCGAGCGGCTCTGCACGGCGCCGACATTGATCGACTGGACAGGCACGAAGAAGATCTGGATGCCCGGCACCTGGGCCGCGATGCGGCGCAGGCGCGCGATGACCACCTGGATCGAATCCTTGCGCTCCGGCTTGTCGCGCAGGGTGATGAACAGGCGGCCGGCATTCTGCGTGTTGGCCGCGTTGCCGCCGCCGGCATTGGCCATGACCATGGCCACGTCGGGATCGGTGCGGATGGCGGCGGCGAGCGCCTGGGTGCGCGCCACCATGGCCTCGAAGGAGGCGTCGTCCGGGCCGACCGTCGCGGCGGTGATGAGGCCGTTGTCCTCGGTCGGGAAGAAGCCCTTGGGGATGTCGCGGAAGAGGACATAGGTGAGGGCGAAGGTGCCGAGCGTGATGCCGATCATGATCACCGGCATGCCCACCACCTTGCGCACCGACCAGCCGTAGCCGCGCGTCATCGCCGAGAAGAAGGCCTCGAACCAGCGCAGCAGGAAGATCGGCTTGGCGTGGTGGTCGATCGGCTTCAGCACGCGCGAGCAGAGCATCGGCGTGAGCGTCAGGGAGACGATGCCGGAGATCAGGATCGCCGTGGAGATGACGACGCCGAACTGCGCGAACATGCGGCCGACGACGCCCCCCATGAACAGGACGGGGATGAAGACGGCGACCAGCGAGATGGTCATGGAGATGATGGTGAAGCCGACCTCGCGCGAGCCCACCAGCGCCGCCTTGAAGGGATCCATGCCCTCCTCGATGTAGCGCATGATGTTCTCGAGCATGACGATGGCGTCGTCGACCACGAAGCCCACCGCCAGGGTGAGGGCGAGCAGCGAGATGTTGTCGATGGAATAGCCGAGCACGTGCATGACCGCGAAGGTGCCGACGATGGAGATCGGCAGTGCCAGGGCCGGGATCAGCGTCGCCCGCCAGCTCTTCAGGAAGAACCAGATGACGATGATGACGAGCAGGGCGGCGAGGGCCAGCGTGAACTCCACGTCCGCCACCGACTCGCGGATCGACTTCGACCGGTCGTTGAGGACGGTGATGTTGTAGGAGGCCGGGGCCTCCCCCTGGATCTGCGGCAGCAGCGCCCTGACGCGGTCGACCACGTCCACCGTATTGGCGTCGGGCTGGCGCTGCACGGCGAGGACGATGGCGCGCTTGCCGTCGAGCCAGGCAGCGATGCGGTCGTTCTCCACCCCGTCGATGGGCGAGGCGACGTCGGAGACGCGCACCGGCGCGCCGTTCTGCCAGGCGACCACCACCGGCCCGTAATCGGCGGCGCGGGTGATCGGCCCGGTCGCGTCGAGGATGGCGGCGCGGCCGCCCTCGTTCACCGATCCGACCGGGCGGTTGGAGTTGGCGTTGGCGAGGGCGTTCTGCAGGTCGGTGAGGGTGAGGCCGCGGGCGGCGAGCTGTTCGAGGTCGGCCCGCACCCGCACGGCATATTTCTGCGTGCCGTAGATCAGCACCTGGGCGACGCCGGGCAGCGAGGCCATGCGCGGCAGGATGGAGGAATTGGCGAAGCGGTCGACGTCGGAGAGGCGGGCGACGTCGGAGGAGATGGCGAGGAAGATGACCGGCTGGTCGGCGGGATTGACCTTCCTGAAGCTCGGCGGCGTCGTCAGCTCGGCCGGCAGGCGCCGCATGGCGGTGGAGATCTGCGACTGCACGTCGAGCGCCGCGCCGTCGATGGAGCGGTTGAGGTCGAACTGCAGCACGATCGAGGTGTTGCCGAGCGAGGAGGTCGAGGTCATCGAGGTGACGCCGGCGATGGTGGAGAACTGCTTCTCCAGCACCAGCGCCACCGAGGAGGCCATGGTCTCCGGGCTCGCGCCGGGCAACTGGGCGCTCACCTGGATGGTCGGGAACTCGACGCGCGGAATGGCCGCCACCGGCAGCTGCCGGTAGCCGAACATGCCGGCGGCGAGGAAGGAGACCATCAGCAGGATGGTCATGACCGGACGGCGGATGCAGAGCTCCGAGAGCATGGCCCTGTCTCCTCAGCTCTGCGGGGCGCGCGGCTGGGCGGCGCCCTCGGCGGTGCCGGCGGGGCGCGCCGCCACCGGCGTGCCGTTGGCGATCCGAAGCTGGCCTGAGGTGATCACCTGCTCGCCTCCCGCCAGACCGTCGGCGAGGATGGCGAGGTCGCCAAGGGTGCGGGCGACCTGCACCGTGACGACCGCCGCCTTGCCGTCGCGGACGACGAAGACATAGGGGCCGTTCTGCCCCACCTGCAGGGCCACGGCGGGGATCACCACCGCGTCGTCCTGCACGCCGAGCGTCACCTTCACCGGCACGAAGGAGCCCGGCCAGAGCTGTTCGGATCCGTTCTCCATCCGCGCCTTGGCGGTCACCGTGCCGGTCGTCAGGTCGACCTGGTTCTCGACGAAGGCGATGCCGCCGGTGGAGATACGGCCGCCGACGCTCGCCTCCACCTTGATGCGCGACGGGTCGTCGCCGAGCATCGCCCGCATCTCGTAGAAGACCGACTGCGGCACGGCGAAGGCGATGTGGATGGGATCGATCTGGTTGATCGTCGCCATCGCCGTCGTGTCGGCGTTGCGCACGGAGGTGCCGACCTTGGCGGCGATCGAGCCGATGCGGCCGGAGATCGGCGCGCGGATCTGCGTGTAGCTGAGCTGGGTCTGGACGTTGTTGCGGCTCGCCTCGTCGGAGGCGAGCTGGGCCTCCACCGACTTGACGTTGGTGATGGCGTTGTCGCGCGCCACCTCGGTGCCGACGCTGCGGCGCGACAGGTCGATGGCGCGGTCGCGGTCGCGCAGCGCCTGTTCGAGCTGGGCCTTGGTGCGCAGGATCTGCGCCTCGAGCTGCGCGAGCTGCGCCTTCAGCACCCGGTCGTCCAGGCTGAACAGCAGGTCGCCCTCCTTCACCGCCGCGCCCTCGGCCACGTGGACGGCCATCACCTGGCTGTCGAGCCGCGACTTGATCTGCAGCGCCGCGATCGGCTGCACCGTGCCCACCGCCTCGATGACGATCGGCATGGGGCGCTTCTCGGCGCGCGCCATGGTGACGGCGACCGGCGGGCCGCCGGCGGGGCGGCGTCCCTGCGCCTGCGGCGTCTCGGCGGGCTTCGGCGCCATGAAGGCCTGGGCCTGGTGATAGGCCTTCTCCGCGAGGTCCGGCCGCCAGGTGGCGATGCCGCCGACGACGGCCAGCAGTCCGAAGACGATGATCACGCGCAGCATGGAAGTCCCTAGCCCTTGCCGTGTCGACCCGGCGCGCCGGTGCGCGCGGACCGTGGTTGCCCATGGGGCACCCTGGGGCGGCCTGCGGCGAAGCGCCATTCGGCCCGATGGACTAGGCCACCGGCGCCGGCTTCAGGCGCCGCCCGGCTCCGGCCGCACCGTGCGCGTCCACAGCGACTGCGCGGGATCGGTGATGAAGGTCACGAGCAGCCGCGTCCACGACGAATGGCTCGGCAGGTTCAGATAGAATTCCGGGGCGATCCGCGTCACCTCGGGCAGCCGGTTCCACGGGATCGACGGGAAGTCGTGGTGCTCGTTGTGATAGCCGATGTTGAGCGCCACGCCGTTGAGCGGGCCGTAATAATTGGCCGTGTCGTGCTCCTCGTCGCCGGTGAAATGCTCCTGCACCCAGCGCGCGCCCAGGGGATGCAGGCTGATGGCGAACCAGAACGAGGCGAACAGATAGAGCACCGCCGTCCAGCCGGCGAGCCAGCCGAGGAGCGCGGCGAAGCCGAAGTTCACCGCCCAGTTCGCCAGCGTCCAGCGGTCGAAGGTGGCGACCCCCCTCACCCGCGTCACCCGCAGCACCTGGAACACGGGGAAGAACAGGAACCACAGCGCCTTGCGCCAGGTGGAATGGCCGATCAGCCGGGCCTCCCATTCGTGCGGAATGTCGGTGTCGCCGTCCATCTCGCCGAGATGGGAATGATGGGCGAGATGGCAGGCGCGAAAGCCCATGGCCCCCGGCAGGACCTGCGGAACGTCGGCGGCGAGCAGCACCAGCCGGTTGGCGAGGCGGCTGCGGAAGATCAGGTTGTGGGTGGCGTCGTGGACGACGACGTAGAGCCCGTGGTTGAGGAAGGCGCCGAAGCCGTAGGCGACGATCAGCGCCAGCCACCAGTACGAGGCGCCCGCCCAGCCGAAGGCGACGGCGACGGCGATCTGTACGCCGACATAGGCGGCGGTGATCGCTGCCGTCCAGGGATTGCGGCCGATCAGCCCGCGGATCTCCGGATGGGCCTTGAGGATCTGCTTGGCCCGCGTCGAATGGGTCTCGCCCAGCGCCGGGACGAAGGTCTCCTCGTCGTCGACGTCGAACTCCACCGCCTGCGGAACGCTGTTCATGTCCAGAGCCTCGTGGCCGGCGAGGCCGCGGCTTGCTGCGCCGCGTCAATCGCAGCGGGAGCGATGCCCGAAGCGGCGGAGGCGGTCAAGGCCGCCGCACTCCCGCACCGTTCACGATTGATGTATGCGACGCCGCCTCCCCGCCGCTTCACCTCTCCCCGGCGAGGAGACGTCGACGAGCGCCAGCGATGCGGGGGAGGGGGAGAGCCCTGCCACCAAAATGGCCCCACCCGTACCCTCCCCTCGCTGCGCGAGGAGAGGGAGACTACCGCCTCGCGCCCATGCCGTCGGGCGTGTGCCAGGCCCGGCCCTTCGAGTGGGACGAATGTCGCCCACACAAGTCTTCCCCGCCGGAACTTAGGTCGCCGGGGCGAGGTCTGTCCGACGCGAAGCGGCCGCGACGTCGACGTCCCCTCCCCGCGACGGCGGGGAGGGTGCGGGTGGGGCATTCCGCGGCCGGGCCCCGCCGAGGCAACCGCCCCTACCCCGCGCCGCGGGCGACGATCCCGTCCACGTCGGCTCCCGCCGGCAGCACCCCGAAGCTGCGGCCGCCCTCGGCCCCGAGCCGCGTGGCGATGAAGGCCTCCGCCACCGCCGCCGGCGCTCCCTGCACCAGCAGCGCCCCCTGCAGCACCAGCGCCATGCGCTCGGCCACCCGCCGCGCCTCGGCCTCGGCCGGCACCCGCCGCAGCATCCCGAAGAGCTCCTCGATCGCCCCGTCCAGCACCGGGCTCTGCCCCCGTGCCGCCGTCACCTCCGCCGCAAAGGCCTCCCGCGCCGCCGGCTCGCGGCCGAGCGTCCGCAGGATGTCCAGCGCAATGACGTTGCCGGACCCCTCCCAGATGGCGTTGAGCGGGCTTTCGCGGAACAGCCGCGGCAGCGGGCTTTCCTCGACGTAGCCGGCGCCGCCGTGGCACTCCATGCACTCGTAGACGAAGTTCGGGTTGCGTTTCGTGAGCCAGTATTTCGCCACCGCCACCGCCAGGCGCGCAAAGGCCCGCTCGCCCTCCCCCGTGCCGGAGAAGGCCCGCGCCACCCGCATGGTCAGCGCCACCGCCGCCTCGTATTCCAGCGCGAGATCGGCCACCACCGCCCGCATCGCCGGCTGGTCGATCAGGGTCTTCTGGAAGGCGCGGCGGTTCGCCACGTGGTGCCGCGCCTGCGCCAGCGCCATGCCCATGATGCCGACCGTGCCCGCGATGGTGTCGAGCCGGGTGTGGTGCACCATCTCGATGATGGTGGAGACGCCGCGCCCCTCCTCGCCGAGCAGCACCGCATGGGTGTCGTGATACTCGATCTCGGAGGAGGCGTTGGACTTGTTGCCGAGCTTGTCCTTCAGCCGCATGACGTGGAGGTTGTTGCGCTCGCCGTCCGGCGTGATGCGCGGCACCAGGAAGCAGGAGAGCCCCCTCTCCGTCTGCGCCAGCGTCAGGAAGGCGTCGCACATTGGCGCCGAGCAGAACCATTTGTGGCCGGTGAGGCGGAAGGCCTCGCCGTCGCGGACGGCGCGGGTCGTATTGGCGCGCACGTCGCTGCCGCCCTGCTTCTCGGTCATCGCCATGCCGACGGTGACGCCGCGCTTCTCGGCGATGGGCTTCAGCGGCGCGTCATAGGTGCCGTCGACGATCTTCGGCACCCAGGCGGCGGCGACGTCGGGTTGGTGGCGCAGCGCCGGCACGCTCGCATAGGTCATGGAGATCGGGCACATCGTGCCCTGCTCGGCCTCGGTGAACAGGGCGAGCAGCGCGGCATGGGCCACGTGGTTGCCCGGCCGCTCCTCGGCCCAGGCGATGGAATGGATCCGGTGTGCCATGGCGAGGTCCATGAGCCGGTGGTAGCTCGGGTGGAAGCGCACCTCGTCGATGCGCCGGCCATAGCGGTCGAAAACCGTGAGTTCCGGCGGATAGCGGTTCGCCTCCTCGCCGAAGGCCAGCACCTCCTCCGAGCCCACGGCGGCGCCGAGCGCCGTCAGGGGCCCGTCGACCCAGTCGCCTCCCTCGCGCAGCGCCCAGTGGCGCAGCACGGGGTCGCTGGTGAAGAGGTTGCGGCCGGCGAAATCCGGCGGCTGGTTCGTCACCTCGTGGGTCGCGAGGCGGGTCGAGGGCGCGTGGCGGGGCATGGCGGCTCTCCGGCAGGGTCGCGGGTTCGGCGACACTGCCACGGGCGGCTCCCCCCGGCCATCGGCCGAAGGGACGGCTCAGAGACCGAGGGCCGTCTTGTAGGAGGGGTGCAGCAGGTCGCGGTCCTCCGGATGTTTGCCGAACCAGGCGGCGAAGAAGGGGCAGACCGGCATGACCTTGAGATCGCGCTCCCGTGCCGCCTTCAGCCCGGCCTGGATCAGCGCCGAGCCGATGCCGCGCCCGCCGAGGGCGGAGGGCACCTCCGTGTGGGTGAACATGATGGCGCCCTTGATCAGCCGGTATTCGGCGAAGGCCAGATGGCCGTCGATGCGCGCCTGGAACTGCTGGGCCTCGGGGTTGTCGACGACGTCGATGGCGGCGGTGGTCATGGGAAAGCTCCTTTCGGGGAAACGGGGCGGGTATGAGCCTCGTCCCGTTGGCCGGCCGAGACAAGCCGCCTGCGCCCAAGTCGGGCTTGCGCCGATGCAAGGGAACAGGGCGCAATGGCCCCATCAGCCGGCCTTCGGCCTCGCCGGGGATGACGGGGACGCTGAAACCCGTCCGGCGATTGAGCGACGAGAGGGCTTCCGGCGCACCTCCCCAACCTGACCGAAATCCTACCACCCAGCGTGACGCTGCATGATAACTTTCCACCCGAATCCAGGCGCCGCCTGGCTTTGCCGCGAAATCTATCCCCCCTCGCCGAGCTCCAGCACCACCTTCTGCAGGGCGTGGTCGTCGGGATCGGGGCCGACCACGAAGCCGAGGTCGCGGGCCAGGGCCAGCATGCGGACGTTCTCGGCCAGCACCTGGCCGTAGATGCGCTTCGTTCCCTGCCGGCGGCCATAGGCGATGATCATCTTCATCAGCGACAGGCCGAGGCCGCGGCCCTGCTGGTCGGAGCGCACGAAGATCGCATACTCGGCGTTCTCGTTGTCCGGGTCGGCGTGGAGCCGAACCGCGCCGAGCATGTCGCCCCCCGTCGGGTCGAGGGCCACCAGAACCATCGAGCGGGCATAGTCGATCTGGGTGAGGCGGGCGATGAAGGCGTGGGAGAATTCCTTCACCGGGGCGAAGAAGCGCTGGCGCACGTCGTCCGGGTTCACCCGCTCGAAGAACGAGCGGAACAGCTGCTCGTCCTCGGGGCGGACGGGACGCACCCTGCAGGCGAAACCGCTCTCGGTGACGAGGTCCTGCTCCCATTCCTTCGGATAGGGGCGGATGGCGAAGCGCGGATGGCCGCCGCGCACCAGGCCCCTCGCCTTCGGCGCGCCGACGGCGATGCGGGCGTCGAGGGCGAGGATGCCGGAGGCATCCGCCAGCAGCGGGTTGATGTCGATCTCGGCCACCTGCGGCAGGTCGGCGGCGAGCTGCGACAGCCGCACCAGGATCTCGGCCACCTTCGGCGTGTCCACGGGCGGCACGTCGCGATAGCCGGCCATCTGCTTCGAAATGCGGGTGCGGGCGATCATGTCCCGGGCGATGCGCATGTCGAGCGGCGGCAGCGCGAGGGCGCGGTCCTTGATGAGCTCGACGGCCTTGCCGCCGCGGCCGAACAGCATCACCGAGCCGAAGGTCGGATCGTCGGCGAGGCCGGCGATGAGCTCGATGGCGCCGGGGCGGTGGATCATCGGCTGGACCATGACGCCGTCGATCCGCGCCTTCGGCATGGCGGCGGCGACGCGGGAGAGCATCTCGCTGACCGCCGCCTCCACCGCCGCGCGGGTGGCGAGCCCGAGCCTGACGCCGCCGACGTCGGACTTGTGGGTGATGTCGGGGGAGAGGATCTTCACGGCGATGGCCTGGCCTGCCTTCAGGAAGGGCTCGGCGAAATCGCCCGCCTCGCCGGCCGAGGCCGCTGCGGCGACCGGCACGGTCGGGATGCCGTAGGCGGTGAGGATGCGGTCGACGAGGATCGGGTCGAGCCAGCGCTTGCTCGCCTTCACCGCCGCGTCGAGTTCCCCCCGTAGCGCCGCGAGGTCCTCCGGCGAGACGATCTCGGCGTTTTCCGGTGTCTCCATCAGCGCGTCCTGGCCGCGCCGGTAGCGCACCATGTGCATGAAGCCGCGCACCGCCTCCGATTCCGTCGGATAGCTCGGCAGGCCGGCCTTGGCGAAGAGGTCGGTGGCCGCCTCCTGGTCGCCGAGCCAGACGGTGAAGACCGGCTTCATGCGGCCGCCGCGGGCCTTGCGGGCGGTGATGACGCCGGCCACCGCCTCGGCGGCGTCGAGGCTCGGCAGCAGCGCCGTCGGGCAGTTCATCACCAGCACCGCGTCGATCTCGCGGTCGTCGAGGGCGGCCTCCATGGCAGCGGCGTAGCGGGGCGCGTCGGCGTCGCCGATGATGTCGATGGGATTGCCGCCGGACCAGGTCGGCGGCATGGCGGCGTCGAGTGTCGCCTTCGTCGCCGTGCCGAGGCCGGCGAGCCGGCCGCCGTGATCCACCAGCGCGTCGACGGCGAGCACGCCGAGCCCGCCGCCGTTGGTGACGATGCCGAGCCGGTCGCCGGAGAACGTCGGATAGCGCGACAGGGTCTCGGCGGCGGCGATGAGTTCGTCGAGGTCGTTGACTCGCACGAGGCCCGCGCGCGCGAAGGCCGCGGCGTAGACGTCGTCCGCGCCCGCGAGCGCGCCCGTGTGGGACTTCGCAGCGCTCGCCGCCTGGAGGCTGCGGCCCGATTTCAGGACGATGACCGGCTTCGAGCGCGCGGCCGCGCGCGCGGAGGCCATGAACTTCCTCACGTCCTTGATCGCCTCGATGTAGACGAGGATCGCGCGCGTGCGATAGTCGGCGGCGAAATAGTCGAGGCAGTCGCCGGTATCGACGTCGAGCTGGTCGCCGAGCGTGACGACGCCGGAAAAGCCGATATGCCGCACCTCCGCCCACTCGAGCAGCGCCGCGGCGATGGCACCCGACTGCGACACCAGTGCCAGCGAGCCCGGCCGCGTCCGCCGCGAGGCGAAGCTCGCATCGACGCCGCCATGGGGCGCGATGACGCCGAAGCAGTTGGGCCCGACGAGACGGATCCCCTTCTCGCGCACCGCGGCGCCGAGCCGGCCGCTCGCCGCCTCGTATCCCTTGCGGTCGAGCGCGGAGATGACCACCGCCGCCGGCACGCCGAGCCGCGCCGCCTCCTCCACCAGCGCCGGCACGCTCGGCCCAGGCGTCGCCAGCACGGCGAGGTCGGGCACGACCGGCAGGCTGGAGAGGGAGGGGAAGGCGGCGAGGCCCGCCACGCTCCCGTGTTTCGGATTGACCGGCAGGAGCTGGCCGGTAAACCCGGCGCGCTTCATGTTGGCCATCAGTGCCTGCCCCATCGAGTGCGGCCGGTCGGTGGCGCCCACGACGGCGACGGAGCGCGGCGCGAAGAACCGGTCGAGACGATAGAGGGACATGGCGGGTCTCCGTCGGGGCGAGGGGGCAGAGGCCGGGGGCGCACTCTAGGCACAGGACGGCGGCGCAGGAAGACCGGCGCCGCCATCTCGTCGTGATCACCCGCCGGGCGCGACGACATGGATCAATGCTGCACCGCACACATGACGCTAGGAAGGCCGACGCGGCTCAGCCGCCATGCTTCTCGAGGAAAGCCTCCACCGGCAGCGTGCGGAAGTCCGGCAGCGCCTGCCGCAGCCGCTCGTGGTCCCAGTCCCACCAGGCGAGCGCTTCCAGCCGTTCGGCGACCGCTTCCGAAAAACGACGTTTGATCACCCGCGCCGGATTGCCGCCCACCACCGTGTAGGGCGCCACGTCCTTGGTCACGATGGCGCCCGCCGCCACCACCGCGCCGGTCCCGACATGCTTGCCCGCCAGCACCACGCCGCCATGGCCGATCCAGACGTCGTGGCCGATCGTCACGGCATGGGATCGACGCCAGTCGAAGAAGCCCGCCTCGTCCGGCTCGCCGTCGAAATAGCGCGAGGCGCGGTAGAGGAAGTGGCTCTGGCTCGCCCGCTCCATCGGGTGGTTGCCGGGGTTGATCCGCACATGGGAGGCGATGGAGCAGAACTTGCCGATGGTCGACATGTCGATCTGCCCGTCCTGGACGATGTAGGAATAGTCGCCCATCTCCGTCTCGGCGATCACGGTGCGGGCGCCGACCTCCGTATAGGCGCCGAGCCGGCTGTCCCGCACGTTGGCGGTGGGATGGATCGAGGGTTCGGGACCCAGCTTGCTCATGGCGGCATAATCCTGTCTGCGCTGCGTGCGCGGGCCGCACGTCCCCGCCACGGATGACGCGATGATGACGGGCGCATGACGGCCCCGCTGTATTCCCCAGAAATCGCGCGGCCGCCTTCTGCCCGAAACCTGTCACACGACTGTAATTCGGCTGGCCTAGAGCGCTGGGCAGGCGAAGGCTCGTCCCTTTGCCGCCTCGCTGTTCACCGGGAGCTGGCGGATGCTGACGATCGACGGGCTGTCGCGACGCTTCGGGGCGAAGATCGCGGTGGACGACGTCTCGCTGGATGTGTCCCGCGGCGCCTTCGTCGGCATCATCGGCCGCTCGGGCGCCGGCAAGTCCACCCTGCTGCGCATGATCAACCGCCTGCAGGAACCCTCCTCCGGTCGCATCCTCTGCGAAGGCCGCGACGTCACCGCCCTCTCGGGGGCGGCGCTGCGCGACTGGCGCCAGTCCTGCGCCATGATCTTCCAGCAGTTCAACCTGGTCGGCCGCCTCGACGTGCTGACCAACGTGCTGATGGGCCGTCTCAACCATGTGGGACAGACCCGCTCGCTGCTCAAGCTCTGGAGCGCCGAGGACAAGGCCATCGCCCTCTCCGCCCTGGAGCAGTTCGACATCGCCTCGCTCGCCGCGCAGCGTGCCGAAAGCCTGTCCGGCGGCCAGCAGCAGCGCGTCGCCATCGCCCGCGCCCTGGTGCAGGAACCGAAGATCATCCTCGCCGACGAGCCCATCGCCTCGCTCGACCCGCGCAACACCCGCATCGTCATGGATGCGCTGCAGCGGATCAACCGGCACTACGGCATCACCGTCGTCTGCAACCTCCATTCCCTCGACCTCGCCAGGTCCTATTGCGACCGGCTGGTCGGCATGGCCCAGGGTCGTGTCGTCTTCGACGGCGCGCCCGCTGACCTCACCGACGACGTCGCCCGCGACCTCTACGGCATCGAATCCGGCGACGTCCTCGACGGCCACACGCCCGTTCCCGTCCCTGCCCCGGCCCTGCCGGCGGCGGCCTTCGCCTGACGCATTCCCTCATCCACCCCGGGTCCCGGAGACCATCCCATGTTTGACCGCCGCCAGATCGTCGCCGGCCTCGCCGGCCTTCCCTTCGCCTCCGCTGCCGCTTCCGCCCAGGGCGCCTGGCAGACGCGCTTTCCCGAGCTCGTCTTCGCCGTCGTGCCGGCAGAGAACGCCTCGGGCCTCACCGAGCGCATGGCGCCGTTCAACGCCTACCTGTCGAAGGAGCTCGGCGTGAAGGTGACGCTCCGCATCGCCAACGACTATGCCGCGGTGATCGAGGGCCAGCGTGCCGGCCAGATCCATCTCGGGTATTATGGCCCCTCCTCCTATGTGCGCGCCCACACCGTCACCAACGGCGGCGTCGAGCCCTTCGTCACGACGATCAATTCCGACGGCTCGATCGGCTACTATTCGGTGCTCTATGTGAAGGCCAACAGCACCGCCGCCTCGATCCAGGACCTGAAGGGCAAGAATCTCTGCCTCGTCGACCCCAACTCGACCTCGGGCAACAACGTGCCGCGCTTCGCCATGAGCCGCATGGGCATCGCCAATCCGGACCAGCATTTCGCTCGCGTCGTCTATGCGGGCAGCCACGAGAATGCCATCACGGCGGTGGCCCAGGGCACCTGCGACGCCGCCTTCAACTGGTGGAACTCCGAGCAGGACTCGAACTTCTCGCGCATGGTCAACAAGAACATGGTGCGCAACGAGGACTTCAAGATCATCTTCAAGTCCGACCTGATCGCGGGGTCGCCCTATGCTTGGCTCACCGCGCTGCCGGCAGACGCCAAGGCCGCCATCCTGAAGGCCTTCCTCGAGGCTCCGCAGAAGGACAAGGCCGCCTTCGACCGCCTCTCCGACGGCAAGGACCGCGGCTTCCAGAAGGTCACGCATCAGGACTACATCCCCGTCGTGGAACTTCAGAAGTTCGTCGATCAGATGCGCCGCGCCCGCTCCTGACGGCATGAACCGGGGCTCCCGCCGCGCGGGAGCCCCTCGTCGTTCCGAAGACACGCCCAGGACATCCGCCATGCTCTCGCGCCGGCTCGCCCTGGCCCTCGCCGCCAGTCTGACCCTCGCCGCGCCGGCCCTCGGGCAGGCGGAGGACTGGCGCCGCACCCATCCCGAACTCGTCTTCTCGATCATTCCGTCCGAGAATTCCTCGGGCGTGCTCGACCGCTATTCCCCCTTCATGGCCTACCTGTCGAAGGCCCTCGGCGTGAAGGTGACCCTCAGGGTCGCCAGCGACTATGCCGCGGTGATCGAGAGCCTGCGCGCCGGACAGGTCCACTTCGCCCATATGGGCCCGGCCGCCTATGCCCGCGCCGCCATCGTCACCCAGAACGGCGTCGAGCCGCTCGTGACCATGGCCAACTCCCAGGGCGCCATCGGCTACTATTCGGTGCTCTACGTGCGCGCCGCCGACCCGGCCCAGAGCCTTGCGGACCTCCGGGGCCGGAACCTCTGCCTCGTCGACCCCAATTCGGCCTCCGGCAACAACGTGCCGCGCTTCGCCATGAACAAGCTCGGCATCGACCCCGAGGCCCATTTCGGCAAGATCGTCTATTCCGGGAGCCACGAGAACGCGGTGATCGGCCTCGGCCAGGGCACCTGCGACGCCGCCTTCAACTGGTGGAACACCGAGCGCGAGTCGAACCTTCTGCGCATGGTCGCCAAGTCCATGGCCCGTGCCGAGGACTACCGCATCATCTTCCGTTCCGACCTCATTCCCGGCTCGCCCATCACCATGATGCGCTCGGCGCCGGAAGCCCTCCGTGAGGCGGTGCGCCGCGCCTTCGTCGAGGCCGCCGCTACCGACCGCGAGGCCTTCCTGCGCATCAGCGACGGCACCGCCACCAGCTACGTTCCCGTCAGGACCGAGGACTATCAGGTGATGATCGATCTCTCGCGCTTCATCGACCAGATGCGCCGGCGGCGGAGCTGATCCCTCACCATGTCCAGCGCCGTTCCCCGCCTGCCCGACCACCAGCTCGCCGCCCTCGGCAGCGCCTATGCCGAGGCGGTCTCCGCCAAGCGTCGCCAGCTCGTCCTCGGCCTCGCGCTCTTCGCGCTCGCCTATGTCGTGGCCGGGATCGTGGCCGAGGTGCGCCCGACGACCTTCTTCACCAATCTCTGGCGCTTCACCGACTATCTCGGCCGCATCTTCACCCTCGAGCAGGGCGCCGCCGCCGGCCGCTTCGTCCTGTTCGACCCCGTCGAATGGATGTGGGGCTTCGACAAGTGGATGAAGCTCCTCTGGGAGACGCTGCTGATCGCCTATGTCGGCACGCTCACCGGCGCCATCGGCGGCTTACTTTTCGCCTTCCTTTCCGCCCGCAACCTCACGCCCAATTCCACCATCGGCTTCCTGGCGAAGCGTTGGCTGGAATTCTGCCGCACGGTGCCCGAAATCGTCTTCGCCCTCATCTTCGTGGTCGCCTTCGGCCTCGGCCCGGTGCCGGGGGTGCTGGCGATTGCCATCCACACCTTCGGTGCGCTCGGCAAGCAGTTCGCCGAGGTGGCCGAGAACATCGACATGAAGCCGGTGGACGGGCTGACCGCCACCGGCGCCACCTGGGCGGAGTGCATGCGCTTCGCCGTGGTGCCGCAGGTGCTCTCCAACTTCGCCAGCTACGCCCTGCTGCGCTTCGAGGTGAACGTGCGCGGCGCCGCCGTCATGGGCTTCGTCGGCGCCGGCGGCATCGGCCAGGACCTCGTCGAGGCCATCCGCAAGTTCTACTATTCCGACGTCTCCGCCATCCTGGTGCTGATCATCGCCACGGTCATGGTCATCGACCTCGCCACAGAGCGGCTGCGCCATCACCTCATCGGCATGGACAACCGCTCATGACCATGCCGACGACCGACCATCCGCTGCGCCTCGCAGCCCGTGCCGACCGCGACGGGCTCATCCAGCGCCACCCCGAGATTTTCCGCCCCTCACCCGCCCGAAGGATCCGCACCGGCCTGATCCTCGCCCTCCTCGCCGGCCTCTTCGCCTACGGGCTCGTCGTGCTCGATTTCGATGCGGCGAAGCTCGTCACCGGCGTCGGCAAGCTCGGCCAGTTCCTCTGGTTCATGCTGCCGCCCTCCACCGGCACCTGGGCGAAGTTCTTCGTCTATCTCCACGCCCTTGCCGAGACGGTCGCCATCGCCTTCCTCGGCACCTTCACAGCGGCGATGCTCGCCCTGCCGGTCGGTTTCCTCGCCGCGAAGAACGTCGTGCCCAACGTCGTCGTGCATTTCCTCTCGCGCCGCATCGTCGACACCATCCGCGGCGTCGACGAGCTGATCTGGGCGCTGATCTGGGTGAGCGTGGTCGGCCTCGGCCCCTTCGCCGGCGTGCTCGCCCTGCTCTGCGCCAATGTCGGCCTGTTCTCGAAGCTCTTCTCCGAAGCGATCGAGGCCGCCGACCGCAAGGCCTCCGAGGGCATCTCCTCCACCGGCGGCGGAAAGCTGCACGGCATCCGCTTCGCCATCCTGCCCCAGGTGTTGCCGATCTTCGGCAGCCAGGTGCTCTATTTCTTCGAGAGCAACACGCGCTCGGCGACCATCATCGGCATCGTCGGCGCCGGCGGCATCGGCCTGCATCTGGCCGAGCAGATCCGCGTGCTGGAATATCAGCACGTCTCGGCGCTGATCCTGATGATCCTCGTCACCGTCGCGATCATCGACCAGGTCTCGACGCGGCTGCGCTTCGCCCTCATCGGAGAGCGCGGGGCGCCCTGAGCCGGCCCTAGCCGCCCACCGTCAGGCGGACGCGGTCGGCGCAGAAATGCGAGCGCGCCCACTGGATCGGCACGCCGTCGGGGTCGACGTTGATGCTGTCGATGACGAGGACGGGCCGGCCTTCCGCGATCTCCAGCCGGGCCGAATCCGTGGCGTCGGCCACGGCCGCACCGATGCGGGTCGAGGCGCGGCGATAGTCCGGCACGCCGCAGGCCGAGAGCGCCGCCGTGATCGACCCTGTCGCCCCATAGACCTCCGGCACCTCGGCGAAGCGCGGGAGGGGGAAGGCGGCGAGAGCCCAGGAGATCGGCACCCCGTCGGCGAAATGCGCGCTCTCGATGAGCATCACCGGATCCTCGGGCGACAGGTCCAGCGCCTCGGCGATCTCGAGGCTGGCGCCGGCTTGCCTGTGCCCCAGGAGACGACCGGCGGGATCACGCGCCTGCCCGACGACGATCTCGGAGAAGCGCGTGCGGGTGCTGATCGGGTAGGAGAGGGGTTTCGCCTCCACATAGGTGCCCGAGCCCTGGGTGACCCGGACGAGCCCCTTGTCGACCAGCGACTTCACCGCCTGGCGCACCGTGTGGCGGTTGACGCCGAAGCGTTCGGTCAGCGCCGCCTCGGTCGGCAGGCGCGTGCCCGGAACCAGGCCGCCGCCGGCGATCTCGGCCTCGATCGCCTCGGCGATCTGCCGCCAGACCGTCACTCCCCTGCCCCGCGCCAGCATTGCCCCTCCCGTCATTCGCCTGTCACGGCTGGCGGCCGATATGCACGCCTGTCCCATCACCCGGTCCGCCCCGGCGCCGCAAGCGGCTTGCCCCGGAACCCGAACTGTCATAAAACCATAATCGTCTAGACGAATATACAAATCATGACAGACCGTTCCGAACCCACCGATTCACTGCAGACGGCCCGCAAGGCTACCATGGCGACGGTCGCCCGCGCGACCGTCGGCGAACTGGCGGCGCTGGAAACCCTGGCCGGCGAGGGCGCGGAGGTCCTGCGCGCACCCGAGATCGGCCTCGTCATGGTGCGCGGACGCATCGGCGGCGACGGCGCCCCCTTCAACCTCGGCGAGGCGACGGTGACCCGCGCCGCCATCTCGCTCCCCGGGGGCGTGATCGGCTTCGGCCACGTGCTCGGCCGCGACCGGGAGAAGGCGCGGCTCGCGGCGCTGGCGGACGCCCTCTGGCAGGCGCCCGCCACCCGCGAAGCCGTCGAGACCCTGCTCGCCCCGGTCCGCGACCGCATCGCCGCTGAGGCGGTGACGAAGCGGGAGCGCGCCGCCGCCACCCGCGTCGACTTCTTCACCATGGTGCGCGGAGACAACTGATGGCCCTCGCCCGCGCCTTCGCCGATCCGGTCCACGACGCCCAGAAGACCTTCCGGGCGGTGATGAACGCCATGGCCCGCCCCGGCACGCTCCAGCCTGTCGACGGCCTCGCCGGCGCCCCGACGCCGCTGTCGCCTGTCGCCGCCGCTGTCGCCGTGGCGCTCGCCGACTACGAGACGCCGCTCTGGCTCGACGGCCCGCTGGCCGCCTCGCCGGACGTCGCTGCCTGGCTCGCCTTCCACACCGGAGCGCGCATCGGCACTTCGCCCTCGCAGGCCGCCTTCGCCCTTGTCGCCGACACCGCCGCCTTGCCCGACCTTGCCGGCTTCGCCCAGGGCACGGACGTCTATCCCGACCGCTCGACGACGCTGATCGTGCAGGTGGAGGCGCTCTCCGGGGCCGCCACCCGCTTCCGTCTCGCCGGTCCCGGCATCTCCGGCCACGCCCATCTCGCCGTCGCCGGCCTGCCCGCCGACATCGCCGACCGCCTCGCGGCCAACCATGCGCTCTTCCCGCGCGGGGTCGACCTCGTCCTCGCCGGTCCCGAGGGCGTCGCCGCCCTCCCCCGTACCACCCGCGTCACTGTCGTGGAGGCCTGACCCATGTATGTGGCCGTCAAGGGCGGCGAGCGCGCCATCGACAACGCCCACCGCCTCCTCGCCCATGCCCGGCGCGGCGACCCGGCGGTGCCCGAGGTCGCGCCCGCCCAGATCCGCGAACAGCTCACCCTCGCGGTCGACCGGGTGATGACGGAGGGCTCGCTCTACGACCGCGACCTCGCCGCCATCGCCATCAAGCAGGCGCGCGGCGACCTCGTGGAGGCGGCCTTCCTCGTCCGCGCCTTCCGCACCACCCTGCCGCGCTTCGGCGCCAGCGAACCCGTCGACACCGGCGCCATGCAGGTGGCGCGCCGCGTCTCCGCCACCTTCAAGGACATTCCCGGCGGCCAGGTGCTGGGGCCGACCTTCGACTACACCCACCGCCTCGTCGATTTCCTGCTGGAGGCGGGCGCGGACGTCCCCGAGCCCGCCCACGCGCCGGCCGGCGAAACCGCCATGCCGCGCGTCACCGACCTCCTCGGCGCCGACGACCTCATCGAGCGCAACCCGCCGGGCGATCCGGACGCGCCGGTGCCAGACCTCACCCGCGAGCCCCTGGACCTGCCCGCCGGCCGCGACCTGCGCCTGCAGAACCTCGCCCGGGGCGATGAAGGGTTCATTCTCGCGCTCGGTTATTCCACCCAGCGCGGCTTCGGCCGTTCCCATCCCTTCGCCGGCGAGATCCGCCTCGGCGAGGTGGAGGTGGAGTTCGTCGCCGAGGATGTCGGCTTCGCCGTGCCGCTCGGCGAGATCACGGTCACCGAGTGCCAGATGGTCAACCAGTTCAAGGGCTCGGCCACCGAACCGCCGCGGTTCACCCGCGGCTACGGGCTCGCCTTCGGCCATTGCGAGCGGAAGACCATGGGCATGGCCCTGGTCGATCGAGCTCTTCGCGCAGAAGAGCTCGGCGAGGAGGTGAAGGCACCCGCCCAGGACGAGGAATTCGTGCTGATGCACTCGGACAACGTGCAGGCGACCGGCTTCGTCGAGCACCTGAAACTGCCGCACTATGTCGACTTCCAGGCCGAGCTCGGCCTCATCCGCCAGATGCGGCGGGAGATCGCCGAACGGCAGGCGGGCGGCGAGCCCCTCAAGGAGGCCGCAGAATGACCGTCCACCAGACCGCCTCCGGCTACAACTTCGCCTATCTCGACGAGCAGACGAAGCGGATGATCCGCCGCGCCATTCTCAAGGCCATCGCCATTCCCGGCTATCAGGTGCCCTTCGCTTCCCGCGAAATGCCGATGCCCTACGGCTGGGGCACCGGCGGCGTGCAGGTCACCGCCGCGATCCTCGGGGCGAGCGACCGCCTGAAGGTCATCGACCAGGGCGCCGACGACACCACCAACGCCGTCTCCATCCGCAAGTTCTTCGAGAAGACCTCGGGCGTGGAGACGACGACCCACACGGCCGAGGCCACCATCATCCAGACCCGGCACCGCATCCCCGAGAAGACGCTGACCGCCGATCAGGTCCTGGTCTACCAGGTGCCGATCCCCGAGCCGTTGCGCTTCCTCGAGCCACGCGAGACCGAGACGCGCGTCATGCACGCCCTCGAGGATTACGGGCTCATGCATGTGAAGCTCTACGAGGACATCGCCACCCACGGCCACATCGCCACCACCTACGCCTATCCGGTGAAGGTCGAGGACCGCTACGTGATGGACCCCTCGCCGACGCCGAAATTCGACAATCCGAAGATGAACGACTGCGCCGCCCTGCAGCTCTTCGGCGCCGGCCGCGAGAAGCGCATCTACGCCCTGCCGCCGCACACCAAGGTTGTCTCGCTCGATTTCGAGGACCATCCCTTCGAGCCGACCAAGTTCGACCATGCCTGCGCCCTCTGCGGCGCCACGCACACCTATCTCGACGAGGTCATCACCGACGATGCGGGCGGGCGGATGTTCGTCTGCTCCGACACCGACCACTGCGAGGAGCGGCGCGCCGAGGGCCATCGCGGCGATCTTCTCGGCGAGGCTCCGGCGGCGATCGCGGGAGCTGCGGAATGAGCGACGCCATGACCGACACGCCCCTTCTCACAGCCGAGAGCCTGACGAAGTTCTACGGTGCCCGCATCGGCTGCCGCGACGTCGGCTTCGAGCTCTTCCCCGGCGAGGTCCTCGCCGTGGTGGGCGAATCCGGCTCCGGCAAGTCGACGCTCCTCAAGCTCCTCTCCGGCCAGCTCGAACCCTCCGCCGGCCGCGTGCTCTACCGCATGCGCGACGGCGTCACCCGCGACATCCTCACCCTCTCCGAGGCCGAACGGCGCTTCCTCTTCCGCACCGACTGGGGCTTCGTCCACCAGCACGCCGAACAGGGCCTGCGCATGGGCGTCTCCGCCGGCGCCAATGTCGGCGAGCGGCTGATGGCGGTCGGCTGGCGGCACTACGGGAAGATCCGCGAGGAGGCCGAGACCTGGCTGGAGCGCGTCGAGATCGATGCGGACCGCATCGACGACCGTCCCACCGCCTATTCGGGCGGCATGCGCCAGCGCCTGCAGATCGCCCGCAACCTCGTCACGGCGCCGCGCCTCGTCTTCATGGACGAGCCGACCGGCGGGCTCGACGTCTCCGTGCAGGCGCGCCTCCTCGACCTCGTCCGCGGCCTCGTCGCCGATCTCGGCCTCGCCGCCGTGGTGGTGACCCACGACCTCGCGGTCGCCCGCCTCCTGTCCCACCGCATTCTCGTCATGAAGGACGGCCGCGCCATCGAAACCGGCCTCACCGACCAGGTGCTCGACGACCCGCGCGAGCCCTATACCCAGCTCCTCGTCTCCTCCATCCTGCAGCCGTGAGACGGACATGACCGCGCCCCTCCTCTCCCTCGACAGCCTGGCCAAGAGCTTCACCATGCACCTGCAGGGCGGGCTGGTGATCCCGGTCGTCTCCGGCATCTCCCTCGACGTCGCCCCCGGCGAATGCGTCGTGCTCGGGGGTCCCTCGGGCGCCGGCAAGTCGTCGATCCTGAAGATGATCTACGGCAATTACCGCGCCGATGCCGGCGCCATCCGCGTGGTGGACGGGTCCGAGACCGTGGACGTCGCCACCGCCGCCCCGCGCCGCGTCATGGCGCTGCGGCGCAACACCATCGGCTATGTCTCGCAGTTCCTGCGCGTCATTCCCCGGGTTCCCGCGCTCACTGTCGTGGCGGAGGCCGCGACCGCCTTCGGCCTCTCCCGCGAGGAGGCCGAGGCCCGCGCCCGCCGGCTCCTGACCCTGCTCAACGTGCCGGAGCGGCTGTGGTCGCTGCCCCCCGCCACCTTCTCGGGCGGCGAACAGCAGCGGGTGAACATCGCCCGCGGCTTCATCGCCGACCATCCGTTGCTGCTGCTGGACGAACCGACGGCTTCCCTCGACGCCCGGAATCGCGCAGCGGTGGTGGACCTGATCGAGACCAAGAAGGCCGCCGGCACCGCCATCGTCGGCATCTTCCACGACGACGACGTCCGCGAGCGGGTCGCCACCCGCATCGTCGACGTCACGCGCTTCGCCGCGAGCGCCGCATGAGGACGACCATGACCACGCCGGACGACATCGGATCGCTGACCCTCTTCTCCCGCCGCGTGGTTCTCGCCGACCGCGAGATCGCCGCGACCGTGGTGGTGGAGGACGGCGTCATCACCGCCATCGAAGCCGACACCCGACGGTCGGATGCCGCCGACCTCGGCGAGGACCTCCTCATTCCCGGCCTGGTCGAACTCCACACCGACCACCTCGAACCGCACTACCAGCCGCGCCCCAAGGTTCACTGGGACCCGCTCTCGGCCGTCTTCGCCTATGACGCGCAGATCGCCGCCTCCGGCATCACCACCGTGTTCGACAGCCTGCGCATCGGCTCCGACGATGACCGGCCGACCACGGCCGACGGCCTGCTCGATCTCTCCGAGGCCATCGCGACGGCCAAGGCCACGGGGCTCTTGCGCTCCGACCACCACACGCACCTGCGCTGCGAGATCCCCTCGCGCGGGGTGGTGGAAGAGGCCGAGAGCTATCTTGCCCGCTTCGACGTGCGCTTGATGTCGCTGATGGACCACACGCCGGGCCAGCGCCAGTTCCGCGACGAAGAGAAGCTGCGCACCTACTACCGCGGCAAGACCGGCCTGTCGGAGAGCGATCTCGACCGGCTCTTCGCCAACCGCCGCGCCCGCGCCGACGAGATCGGCGAGCCGAACAAGCGCGGGCTCGTCGCCCTCGCCCACCGCTCAGGCATCGCGCTCGCCAGCCACGACGACACGCTGGAGGACCACGTCGCCGAATCCGTCGCCGACCGGGTGTCCATCGCCGAGTTCCCGACGACCGTGGAGGCAGCACGCGCCTCCCACGCCGCCGGCATCTCGGTGCTGATGGGCGCGCCCAACGTCGTGCGCGGCGGCTCCCATTCCGGCAACGTCTCGGCGGTGGAACTGGCGGAGGCGGGCGTCCTCGACATCCTCTCCTCCGACTACGTGCCGATCAGCCTCATCCACGGCGCCTTCGGGCTCGCCGACGTGCCGGCCATGGGCGGCCTTGCCGGCGCCATCCAGACCGTGACGCTGAAGCCGGCGCTGGCCACCGGCATGACCGACCGCGGCGAGATCGCTGTGGGCAAGCGCGCCGATCTCGTCCGTGTCGCCATGATCGGCGCCAAGCCCGTGGTGCGCGAGGTCTGGCGCACGGGCCGCAGGATCGCCTGACATGGCTCCGGGGCTACGCGGAGAAGGACGGCCGGTGGCCGAGCAGAGGCCCATCGGGCCGGGACGGCTCGTCCTCGTGGTGGGGCCGAGCGGCGCCGGCAAGGATACGCTCATCGCCGCCGTGCGCAACCGGCTGGCGGCCGACGAGGCCGTGCTCTTTCCCCGCCGCATCGTTACCCGGCCGCCCTCTGCGGCGGAGGACAACGTCGAGGCGGACGAGGCGACCTTCGCGCGCATCGCCGAGGCGGGTGGATTCGCCCTGACCTGGTCGGCCCACGGCCACCGCTACGGCATTCCCGCGGTGGTCGACCACGCGATCTATGGCGGCCGCACCGCAGTCTGCAATGTCTCCCGCGAGGTGCTGGCGGCGGCCCGCCAGCGCTATCGCAACGTCACCGTCGTGGAGATCACGGCACCCCCCGAGGTGCTGCAGGCCCGCGTCGCCGCCCGCTCGCGCGCTTCCGACGGCGATGCGGCCGCCCGCGTCGTGCGCCAGGTCTCGACCCCGGTCGACCCGGATGTGGTCATCGTCAACGACGGCGCGATCGAGCCCGCCGCCGACCGGCTGCTCGCCGTCATCGCCGGCGCCAGCCGCACCAGCCTCGTCTGACGGCATCGCCGCACCGTTGACGAAATCGTGATAGGACGACGGCCGACCGCATCGTCAGGAGCCGCGCCCGTGAGTCGCTATGTCGCCCGCATCCCCATGTCCCTCGACTGCCCCGAACCGATGGAGGCGGCGATCCGTCACGTGCTGGAGGGCGAGTACGAGGCCGATTACGACGGCGTCGGCCTCGACATCCTCGACATCGGCGCCAATGTCGGCTCCTTCGCGCTCTGGTCCTCGGCCCGCTGGCCGGGCAGCCACGTGCGCTCCTTCGAGCCCCATCCCGGCACTTTCGAGTTCCTGAGGCGGAACACCGCCGGCCGCCGCGACATTACCATCGTCAACGCCGCGCTGTTTCCCGGCGGCCAGACGAAGGCGACCTTCCACAGCCGCTTCGCGGGAGATGGCGAATCCGGGCTCGCCGCCTATTCCGGCGACACCTTCGCGGAAGGGACGCTCGTCGAGACCTACGAGGTCGACGTGGTCGATCCGGCGTCTCTGCCCTCCGCCGACGTCGTCAAGATCGACATCGAGGGCGGTGAGGGCGAGGTCCTCGCCCATCTCGACCTGTCGCGCACCTCGCTCGTCCTGCTGGAGTTCCAGAACCGCAAGAACCGCGAGCAGATCCGCGCGACGCTCGCCGCCGAGTTCGATCTCCTCCACGACGAGGAATTCGCCTGGGACGACCTGCTCGGCTACCAGGGCTACCGGCAGGACCTGAAGGGCGACGCCTGGGGCCGCATCTTCGCCGTCCGGCGCAACATCACGCGCATGACGAAGACCGCGCCCCTCTCCGCCTGAACGAAAAGGCCCGGCCGAAGCCGGGCCTTCATGGGTCGCCCGGCGGGCTCAGCGGGCGCGCAGGAATTCCGGCACGCGCAGCAGGACCATCTCGTTGCCGTCGGCCTTGTTGGGGTCGCGGCTCGACGAGAAGGGCAGGTTGTTGTCGTTGCCGACGATGATGTGGTCGGCATCGACCACGTCGACGTTCTCGATGGTGAAGAACGGCATCTGGAAGTGACCGCCCGACAGCGGCACCCGCGAGCGTTTGTCGGGGTCGCGGATCGCCAGGAGGTCGATGAAGCCGATCTTGCGCACGGGGCCGCCGGCATTGGCATCCGTCATCTCGATCTTCCAGACGCGCTTGATGCGCGGCAGGGCGTGGAAGCAGTTTTCCGCGCGCTGGCCCGCCGGGCAGGCCCGCTCCGCCACGCCCTCGTTGTCGTCACGCTCGATGATCAGGCCGGTGGTGGCGTCGATCATGTTGAAGTCGCCGATCGACAGGCCGTTGGCGTCGAGAACGTACTTCCAGTGGCGGCCGGTGTAGCGGCCCGCGGCGACGTCGAACTCGAGGATGCGGAGATACTCGCGCCCGTCGACCTGCTCCAGCGCCCGGGTAGCCGGGTCCCACAGCGCGCCTTCCAGCAGCGGATAGAGGAAGCGGCCGTCGGGCGAGGCGGCCATGCCCTCGAAGCCCTTCGAGCGGCGGACGCGGAAGTCGACGGCGCCGCCCGGAACGTTCGGGGTGATCACGGCGGGATGATCCGGCGAGCGGGCGACCTGACCGTCGACCATGGTCTCGAAGATCGCCTCGATCTTGCCGGTCATGTCGGCGCGGATGAGATAGGGGCCGAACTCCTCGCCGATCCAGATCTTGCCGCCGATGATCTGGAAGCTCTCGGGATCGAAGTCGGCGCCGGTCAGGTAGCGACGCTCCGTCGCCTCGTTGGCGATGCGGAACGGCACCTTCCTGTCGGGGTCGGAGAGGAACACGGTGGCGATCCGCTCCATCGTCCCCTTCTCGAAATCCATGCGGTAGTGGCTGAGGAAGAGCATGGCGTCGGGCGAGTTGCGCTTGTTGCCGAAGCCGTTGTCGGTCAGCACCCAGTAGGTGCCGTCCGCCATGCGGCGGATGCCGGAATGGCCCTGCACCGGCTGGCCGCGGAACGGCACCGACAGGCCGGTGGGCCGCCCGGCCGAGCGGCCCATGACGGTGCCGAGGGCATCGACCCGAGCGGCGCCGGTGAACTTGCCGGAGACCTGCAGGTCGGCCGGCGCGTCTGCCGGCGGGGCGATGAAGGTGTCGGCGGGCAGGATGGCGTGACCGGCGAGCGAGGCGGGAAATTCCGCATCGGCGAAGGCGGGGGTCGCGGCCATCAGGCCGGCGAGCAGGACGAGAGCGCGCATGGGAACTCCTCGCGAGGGGTGACGCCGCCCTTTTGCCCAGCACGCGTGACGCCGCCCCGACAGGCGGACGACGGCGCGATGACGAAAGGGCAGGCCCGCCGCCGCCCGCTCTCGACACCGCCCGCCCAGCGTCCCACAAATGTGTCATGAGCAGCCCCTCTTCCCTCCTGCCCCTCGAAACCGTGGACACGTGCATCGTCGGGGCCGATCCCGGCGGGCTCTCCCTCGCCATGGGCCTGGCCGCGGCCGGGACGTCCGTCGCCGTCGTGCTTCCGCCGGGCGGGGGCCTGACCCTTCAGGACCTGGCGCTGCGCCTCGCCGTCCTGCGCACGGCGACGGCGGGCGACGCGTCGGGCACCTGGTCCGACGTCAAGCGCCGGATCACGGCAGCGGTCGGTTCGCAGGCGGTGAACGGCGCGCCCCGTCGCCTCGCCTCGGCCGGCATCCGGGTCATCGAGGGCACCGCGACCTTCACCGGGCCGCGCAGCCTCGCGGCCGGCGGGCGCGCCGTCGAGGCCCGCCGCTTCGTCCTCGCCCTTGGATCGGCGCCCCGGTTGCCGGCCGTTCCCGGCCTCGACGCGGTGCCGGTGCTGACGCCCGACACCGTCTGGGATCTCGATGCCCTGCCCGTCCACCTCGCCGTCGTCGGCGGCGACGCCGCCGCCCTGACCCTGGCCCAAGGCGTCCGGCGCCTCGGCGCACGGGTGACGCTCTTCGCTCCGGAGAACCTGCTGCCCGGCCATGATCCCGACATGGCGGCGGCCCTGCGCGACCGACTGCTCACAGATGGCGTGACGCTCTTCGAACAGGCTCGCGTCACCGGCCTGGAGCGCCGGGACGAGGGCATCGTGCTCACCGCCAGCCGAGGCGGCGAGGACGGCGCCCTCGCCGCCTCGCACGTCCTCGCCTCGGCCGGGCGTCTGCCCGCCCTGGACGGCCTCGACCTCGAGGCGGCGGGCGTGACGCACGGACCGGCCGGCATCGCCGTCGATGGGGCGCTGGCGACCGCCAACCGCCGCATCCTTGCCATCGGCGAGGCGAGCGATCCCGCCGCCGACGCCGGCCTCTCCGAACGGCAGGCCGCCCTGCTCGCCCCGCACATCCTGCTGCGCCGGGCGGTGCGCGCGGGAGACCTCCTGCCCATACGCTCCGTCGCCACCTCTCCGGCTCTCGTCGAGATCGGCAGCGGCGAGGCGGAGGCGCGCCGCCGCGATCCGCGCTGCCGCGTGCTGCGCCTGCCCATCGGCGAAAGCCCGGCCGCCCATGTCGGGGGCTCGCCCGAGGGCCACGTGAAGCTCATCGTCTCGGCGAAGGGGCGCCTTCTCGGCGCCGCGATCCTCGCCGCCGAAGCCCCGGCCATCGCCGCGCCCATCGCCCTCGCCATGGGCAAGGGGCTCGGCGTTCATGATCTCGCCGCCATCCAGTTGCCCTATCCCGGCGTAAGCGACATAGGCAAACGCACCGCGCTCGCCTATTTCAGCAATCGCTTGTCGAATCCGTGGATCAGGCGGACCATCCGTCTGTTACGCTGGCTCGGCTGAGACAGGGCCGCAACGGGACGCCGGATGGCAGAGACTTCGGATGATCGTCAGGCGCGGGAGGCGGCGGGCCAGCCCGCCGGCATCGACCCGGCGGCGCTCGACGTTGCCGCGCCGGTGCCATCGCGCGGCGTCGGCCTGTCCGGCAAGCTGCTGATCCTGACGACGCTCTTCATCCTCGTCGCCGAAGTCCTCATCTACGTGCCGGCCGTCGCCAATTTCCGCAATTCCTGGCTGGACGACCGCCTGGCCGCCGGCCGCACCGCCGCCCTCGTGCTCGAGGCGGCGCCCAGCGGGATGGTGCCCGAGGGGCTGGTGCGCGAGCTCCTGGACAGCGCCGGCGCCAAGGCGGTGGCGCTGAAGACCGGGCCGGCGCGCCGCCTGCTCGCCGCCTCCGACGAACTGCCCGACGTCGACGTCACCATCGACATGCGCAACCAGCCGATCTTCCGCTCCATCCCCGAGGCCTTCGCCACGCTCTTCGCGCGCGACGGGCGCGCCATGCGGGTGATGGGGGAGGCCCGCCGTGCCGGCGATTTCGTCGAGATCGTCATGGACGAGACGCCGCTGCGCCACGCCATGCTGCGCTTCTCCAAGACGCTGCTGATCTATTCGCTCTTCATCTCCGCCGTCTCCGCGGCGCTGGTCTACGTCACGCTGCACCTGATGTTCGTGCGGCCCATGCGGCGCCTGACCGACACGATGATCGCCTTCCGCGAGAACCCCGAGGACATCAGCCGCGCCATCGTGCCCACCGGCCGCAAGGACGAGGTGGGCGTCGCCGAATACGAGCTGCAGTCCATGCAGCATTCCCTGCACGACATGCTGGCGCAGCGCTCGCGCCTCGCCGCCCTCGGCCTCGCCGTCTCCAAGATCAACCACGACCTGAGGAACCTGCTCGCCTCGGCCCAGCTCTTCTCCGACCGCCTCGCCAACGTGCCGGACCCCACCGTGCAGCGCTTCGCGCCGAAGATGATCCAGGCGCTCGACCGCGCCATCGCCTTCTGCCAGTCGACCCTCTCCTACGGCCGCGCCCACGAGGCCCCGCCGCAGCGCCGCCCGGTGGAGCTGGCGGCGCTGGCCGAGGAGGTGCGCGAGACCATGGGCCTCGGCGAGGACGCCCGCATCGGCTTCGTCAACGCGGTGGAGGACGACATCAGCCTCGACGCCGACCCGGATCACCTGTTCCGCGTCCTGCTCAACCTCGCCCGCAACGCCCACCAGGCGCTCGAATCGCGCGCCCCCAACGATCCCGCCCGCGACCACATCCGCATCGCCGGCCGGCGCGAGGGGGCGGTGGCCGTCATCGAGGTCTCCGACACTGGCCCCGGCGTCCCCGAGCGCGCCCGCCAGCACCTGTTCGAGGCCTTCCAGGGCTCGACCCGTCCCGGCGGCACCGGCCTCGGTCTCGCCATCGCCGCAGAGCTGGTCCGCGCCCACGGCGGCACCATCACGCTGGCCGACGGCACCCTCGGCGCCACCTTCCGCATCACCATCCCAGACAGGCCCATCGATCTGGCCTCCGCCCGCCGCGCCCAGCGCAGGCGCGCCTGAGGCGGGGCTGCAGCCGCATCTTTGGAGAACATCCGATCTCGATCGGCCCAGCGAAAGCTCGCCTGAGGCGCGAGGGCCGCCGGAGCGGTGGAGAAGTTTCGATCCCCGCCCGGCCCTCTTGCAATCGGTTTCGAAACAGCGTATCCGACCGCCTCCATTCGAGAGGCACATCGCTTTTCGGATGCGGCGCGCGCCCGTAGCTCAGCTGGATAGAGCACCAGACTACGAATCTGGGGGTCAGAGGTTCGAATCCTTTCGGGCGCGCCATTGTCTTTCCCGACGCGATGAATGGGCGAGTGCCGGCTGCCGGCGTTAGGACTGGGCGGCGCTACGTCAGGTGCCCCTCTGAAGGCGCATTTGACTTTCACACGAATGCACTCGTCTGGCTTCGCGGGTACCGCCACTCGGGAACAAGCCGCGTCCCCCTCCATTTAGATCCCATCTAGTGGATGCAGATCCGCTTCCGATGTATCCTAATGGTTGAAGCCGATTGGACTTCGCGATAGGCTATTGGTCATGGGAGAGATGTTCATGGAATGGGCAATAGGGGTTGCGAGTTTTCTAGCGGGCTTGGTTTCCGGCTTCTCGCTCAAGCTCGCCATCGATGTCCGGAATAGAAGGAACGTTAGCGCTCCGACAGCAGCCGCCAACGACGGCTCGGTTGCGCAGTCCGGTAACTTCGCCGGCGGTCATATCGCTGCAGGCAACGTGACCACCGGGCGTGAATGACCAGCGGGTCTTCTGGCAAGGCCGTCGTTCAGTCAGGCAACCACGCGGGCGGGCATATAGCCGGCGGCAGCGTCTCCACTGTGTCGATCCGCAAGGTCATTGTGCAGGCGTCAACACCACCCGAATCCTCCTTGAACCGTCTCTATCGAAAGCTTCGCGACGAAGCAGCACACGACCAGGAGCTTACGGACTATATCGATCAGCTGCAGATCTTCACGAGGTCGGTCGAACATGAGACAATCGTTGGTTTGGATGGAAAGTTCACGGCAGCGAATCGCCAGGACCAGCTGGATATGGCCAAGGTCATGAAGGAGATGGTCTATGCTGAGCTTCGGAAGAACATGTTCTCAAAAACGTTCCAGACCATCTACGCGACATTGATGGGCAAGATCTACGAAGAGTTCGAGACTTGGGTTAAACCTGCCGTCGCGAAGGGAGCCAGCCGCGAAGATATCGACCTGCTTGTGAACGTGCATGTCGTAAAGCCGGTTGTAAGCGAGCTTGAGATGTGCAGCGAGTATGACGGCGCGGCAACATCGACAGTCCGAGGCATGATTTATTTCCTAACCGGCAACTGCCATCTTATTTGGCACTGACAATGTTGGTTTATCATCCTGCATTCGATCTCAGCCACGGCATGTTTCGAATGCTCCGGCTGATAGAGGCCAACCCCGAACGGCAGATGAAGTGGGACACTTTCCGCATCCTAGACCTTTATTACCTGTTTCCGCACTTGCTCGAAACCGCGCGCCTTCCCCGCAGTATGACGAAGCGCAAGCGGGATTTTGGGAGGCTCGGTTCGAAATACACTCGCGTCCCTACCCCGCGCATGTTCATTCAACAGCTACGAGGAATCCATGAGTCGACCGCCCGCTCGCTTGCGGCCAAGGGCTTCCTAGTGCCTGCCGAATTTGATGAGGGCGTTCTGGTTCGCACCGGACGAGAGATCCCGCCAGAACTCCTGCGTATGTTCGCTGACGCCGTCGAGGACGCGCCACTAGTTCAGATGCTGGCGGTTGACATGGCAGCCATCCCACTAACGGGCGAAGACGGATTGAAAGACCGGACAGGATTGCTGGAGCATCGATATGATGCGGCTTGATCCCAGCTTACGGCTGTCACGGCTGGTCGTCCTTAAGGGGGGCCAGCGTGCCTATGACGAAGAATTTCATACTGGAGTAAACATCATCCGAGGCGTGCCCGGAGAAGGAAACAGCGTCGGCAAATCGACCATCGCGGACATGATCTTCTATGCGCTTGGCGGTGATCTTACGCAGTGGAAGCCTGAAGCAGCTTCCTGCGATCAGGTACTGGCCGAGGTGGTCCTGAACGGTTCGGTCGTGACGCTGAGGCGAGAGATCGCCGAAGCATCGCAGCAGCCGATGTGGATCTATTTCGGCGACTTCACAACTGCGAATGGTGCTGGGCCCGACGGCTGGCAAAGGTACAGCTACCGTCGCATGAGCGACCGCGAGAGCTTCACCCAGGTTCTGTTCCGGCTCATGGACATGCCAGAGGTTCCTGCTGAGGCCGAAGGCAACATTACCATGCATCAGCTGCTGCGGTTGATGTATGTCGACCAGATGACGCCTGTCGATCGCATCTTTCGGGCGGAGCGCAATGATTCTGCCCTGCGTCGCCAAGCCGTGGGTGACTTACTTTGCGGCGTATTCGACACACGCCTTTATCCAGCACAGCTCAAATTGCGGGAAAAGGAGAAGGCGTACGAGGCAGCAACCCAGCAGTATGGCGCACTGAATCGTGTGCTTACGGCAGCCGGCGAAGCGTTCAACCTCGACTTTGTTGAGACTCGCCGTCGGAACCTCGAGGCTGATATCGCTACGATGTTAACGGAAATCCAGGCGCTTAAAGGCCACCGGTTCGACGAGCGGCAGCTGGCACCCGGGCAATCCAGCATTGTCGCCACGATCAAGGTGGATCTGGACCGGGTCAACGGTGACATCTCGGACCTCCAGGTACTGATCGGGCAGCTGACCTACAACATCGCCGATGCCGATACGCTGATCGATGAGATCCAGAGAACGCTAGCGCGGCTGCGGGAAGGCGAGGTCGCAAGTTCGGCACTGGGTCCGATAAATTTCCTGTTCTGCCCGAGTTGCTTCTCGCCGTTGAGGGACGCCGACCACGATCACCAGTGCAAACTCTGCCGATCAGACGTAGAGCCTGCCAGCGACCGATCGCGTTTTGCGCGGATGCGGAACGAACTTGAGATGCAGCTTAAGGAATCGAACCAACTCCAAGCGAAGCGGCGGGACGACCTTGCTGCCGCCAAGGCCAAGGTCGGAAAGCTCACGGGTGTCCGGGATACCTTGGCGAGCGAATATCTCAACCTGACCCGCAACTATTTGACCGAGGCCGATGCACAGATTGATCGTCTCAACAGCCGCCTTGGCTATGCGGAACGCGAACTTATCGAGCTCCAGCGTGAACGCCAACTCGCCCAGCAGTTGGCCGAACTCTCCCAGGCAAGGGCCGAGCTGAACGAGGACATCACGCGGCTTAAAGAGAATATCGTCACTTGGCGAGAGCAGCGCGATCGTCACCAAGACAGCGTCTATCGCCTGATCCAGGGCCGAACGGCGGCGATCCTTGCCAAAGACATTCATACCGAAGCGGAGTTCACTGAAGAGAGCGACGTGTATTTCGACTTTTCGGAGGATCGCGTGACGGTGAACGGCAAGTCGGGCTTCTCGGCAAGCTCACTGACCGTCATTCGCAACGCCTTCCACGTGGCGTTGCACTGGGTGTCGTGCACCAGCCCGATCGTGCGATACCCGCGCTTCCTCCTCCTCGACAACATCGAAGACAAGGGGATGACGGAGCAGCGGAGCCAGAACTTCCAGAGGCTAATCGCCGCAATCAGCGAGAGCATCGAGACCGACCACCAGATCATTTTCACCACATCGATGGTGGATCCGGGTTTGGATATGTCTGCGATGACGGTCGGCGAGCGCTATAGTTTCAGCAACAAGGCTCTCAAGATTGATTTATGAACCCGGTAAGGTGTTAGGCGCGTCGTTGATCTGAGCGTTAGCTATGATCCCACCTGCGCCCCAGGTGGCGGCCGCCCGCGCCTCCCTCTGCCCAAGCCCCGCCACCGGATCAAGTCGCGCCGCGCTACGCGCCGACTGGTAGCGGAAGCCCAGGCCGGTCAGCATGGAGAAAAGCAAAGGTCGGCATGACGGCAGAGGGCGAATAGATCAGGGAGAGCGGCGGGTTCAGCGTTTTGAAGGCGACCCCGATGGCGATCGCCGCGGCCAATCCGGAACACGCCGCCGAACAGGCCAAGCACCGCTTTGATGAGGCACTGCTGGAGACTGTCGCGGCCGCCGACGGGCCCGCGCCTGGCGCCTCACCCCACCGACCGGCCCCCTCTCCTTCTTTAGGGGCGCGCGCCTGCCGCGAAGCTGCTAAACGGATGGTTAACGGTGGCGCCGCCGCCGTGGCTTCCAGTGCATCGGGTGAAACATGCCGCCGGCGCATGCCAGACACGGAGACCTCGCGCCGGCCTCTGTCGCCGGGCGACTGCCGCTGGCGGCCGCCACCGTGCTGTTCTGCGCCACCTTCCTCTACATCTGGGTGTCCTTCAGGCCCTTTCCCGACCTCACCTTCATGGATCAGGCGGCGGCGTCGGGCGTCGCGTCGAACCGCGCGAACCAGATCGCCGCGCTGGCGATGCTGTCGCTGCTTGTCGGCTATGTGCTCGCCTGCGGGCGCCATTCCCTGATCCTGCGGCCGCGGATCCTTCTGTTCCTCATCTTCGCATGGCTGCTGGCGGTCTCGCTGCCCAGCCCCGATCCCCTCTTCGCCGTCCGGCGGCTCGCCATGGCGGCCATCGTCTGCACCGCCGCGAGCGTCATGCTCATCCTGCCCCGCGACGAACGGCACTTCGCCGCCATGCTGGCCGCCTGCACGGGCATCGTGCTGGCGCTCTGCTATGTTGGGGTGATCCTGTTCTCCCGCTACGCGGTGCATCAGTTCACGGATGAGCTCGAGCCGCTGCTGGAGGGCGACTGGCGCGGCCTCTACAGCCACAAGAACACCGCCGGCACGGTCATGGTGGTGGCCGTCCTGTTCGGTCTCTACGTCACGCGGGTGCTGGGGCCGCTCGTCGGACTGCCCCTCGTCCTGCTGGCCGGCACCTTCCTCGTCTTCACCGGCAGCAAGACCTCGGCCGCCATGCTGCCGGCGACGCTCGCCCTCTCCTTCCTGGTGGTGCGGCTGCGCTATGCGCGGGCGCTCATCGTCGTGGGATCACTCGCCTGCGTCTGGCTTCTCACCATCGGCTCCGCCCTGTCGGAGCGGATCGCCGCCTTCGTGAAGTCGCTCGGCGTCGACCCCACCTTCACCCTGCGGACCGAGGTCTGGTCCCTCGCCCTCGAACACATCCCGAAGAAGCCCTGGCTCGGCTACGGCTATCAGTCCTTCTGGCGCAACACCGATCTGATGCACGGCTTCCGCGAGGAGTTCAGCTGGGCGGTCAACGCCGTCAACGCCCACAACAGCTATCTCGACCTGCTGCTGACGGCCGGCATCCCGGGCGCGCTGCTGATGATGGTGTTCCTGATCGTCCTGCCGCTGCGCTACATCGGACAGGCCGAACGCAACGGCGGCTCGCGCCGGCTGACGGAGCTCTTCACGCGCATCTGGATCTTCGGCCTCCTCGCGGGGTGCCTGGAAAGCATCCTCTTCGACACGGTCGGCGTGGTCTGGTTCGGCATGCTGATGGCCATTTTCGGTCTGCGGCTCCAGGCCAGGGCCCATCTGCGGCAGTGACCTCGGCCGGGCGGCCGAGGCGACACCCCGTCCGCCCCCTCCATGTCCCTAATGCGCCAGCGCCGCCACCGGATCGAGCCTGGCCGCGTTGCGCGCCGGCAGGAAGCCGAAGACGAGGCCGATCAGCATGGAGAAGACGAAGGCCAGCACGATGGAGACCGGTGAATAGATCAGGGAGAACGACGGGCTCAGCGCGTTGAAGGCGACGCCGATGGACAGCGCGGTCACCACGCCGATCACCCCGCCGAACAGGCTGATCAGCACCGCCTCGATGAGGAACTGCTGGAGAATGTCGCGCCGCCGCCCGCCCACCGCCAGACGCACGCCGATCTCGTTGGTGCGCTCCACCACCGAGACCAGCATGATGTTCATGACCCCGATGCCGCCGACCACCAGCGAGATCACCGCGATGGAGGCGATCAGCAGGGTCAGCGTCTCGGTGGTCTGGGTCAGCGTCTGGCGGATGTCGTCGGTGTTGAGGATGAAGAAGTCCTGCCGGCCGTGGCGCTGCAGCAGCAGCTTGGTCACCGCCGCCAGCGCCACCTCGCTCGCCACCTCGTCGCTCACCCTGACCGTGATGCTGCGCAGCGAACTGTCGCCGAGGAAGCGCGACTGGACGGTGGTGTAGGGCAGGAAGACCGACAGGTTCTGGCTGGAGCCGAAGCCGCTCTGCTGGCGCGCCGCCACACCGACGACGCGGCAGGGCACGCTGCCGACGAGGATGACCTGGCCGATGGCGCCGCTGCCGCCGGGAAACAGCCGCTCGGCGGTGTTCTCGTCGATCACCACGTCCTGGGTCAGGCGGCGCACGCTGTCGGCATCGAAGAAGCGCCCTTCCTTCAGCTTCGTGCCCTTGACGGCGAAGTAGCGGTCGCCGACGCCGTTGACCATGACGCTCGCCTCGATGGAACGGTAGCGCACCGTCGACGAGGTGGAGACGGTGGGCGTCACCGCGGCGGCATAGGCCTCGCCCTCGAGCGCGCGGGCATCGCCCACCACCAGCGTCTTGATCTTGCCCGAGCGCACGTCGCCGAAGCTGGTGCCGGGGAAGATCTCGAGCGTGTTGGTGCCGAGCCCGGAGATGTTGGCAAGGACCCGCTGCCGCGAGCCCTGCCCCAGCGCCACCATGCAGACCACCGAGGCGATGCCGATGATGATGCCGAGCATGGTCAGAACGCTGCGCAGCCGGTGCGCGTTCATCGATACCAGCGCCATGACGAAGGCCTCGCGCAGCCCGTCGATGCGGGCCGCCAGCGCGCTCCCGCGGCGCGGGGCCGCGGCCGGGGGCGCGACGGCCCCCGCCGCCTCGCCCGTGGTCGTGTCGGAAAGGATCTCGCCGTCGCTGATCTCGATGACGCGGCGGGCCCGCGCCGCCACGTTGGGGTCGTGGGTGACGATGATGACGGTGTGGCCCTCGGCGTTCAGCTCGTCGAGGATGCGCAGCACCTCCGCGCTGGACGCCTTGTCGAGCGCACCCGTCGGCTCGTCGGCGAGGATCACCTGCGCGCCGTTCATCAGCGAGCGGGCGATGGAGACGCGCTGCTGCTGGCCACCCGAGAGCTGGCTCGGCCGGTGCTCGCTGCGGTCGGCGAGGCCGAGCCGCCCGAGCAGGGCCGCCGCGCGGGCGTGCCGCTCGCTGCGCGCCACCCCGGCATAGACGGCGGGAATCTCGACATTGCCGAGGGCGGTGAGCTCGTCGAGGAGATTGTAGCGCTGGAAGATGAAGCCGAAATGGTTGCGTCGCAGGTCGGCGAGGTCGTCCGGCGACAGCGCGCCGGTCTCCTGGCCGCCGATCTGGTAGCTGCCGCGGGTCGGCCGGTCCAGGCAGCCGAGGATGTTCATCAGCGTCGACTTGCCGGAACCCGACGCGCCGATGATGGCCACCATCTCGCCGCGGTGGATGTCGAGATCGACATCCTTCAGCACGGTGATCGTCTGCTCGCCGCTCTGGAAGTCGCGGCTGATCTTGCGCAGCCGGATCAGGGGTTCGTCCATCTCAGAACCCCATCGGCGACGGCGGCCCGCCGCCCTGCCGCGCCGCCGTCGCCGCGAGCCGCTGGCCGGTGACGACGCGCTCGCCGACGGCGAGGCCCGAGACGATCTCCGCCTTCACCTTGTTGTCGAGGCCGACGGTCACCGGCCGCACCACCACCTGGCCGGCCGCGTCCACCACCCTGACGCTCGCCGGCTTGTCACCTGCGGCCGGGGTCACCGCCGCGGAGGGGACGGTCACGACGCCGCGCGCCTCGCCGAGCAGCACCACCACCTGGGCGGTCATGTAGGTGCGCAGGATCCCGTCGGGATTGGGCACGCTGAACTGGCAGTAGTAATAGATGGCCGAGGAGGAGGTGGAACTCGTCGTGCTGGTGGACGAGGACGTGCTGGTGGAGGCGAAGCTGCTGTCGTTCTTGATCGATTCCGGCGCCGGATCGATCGACTCCACCTTGGCCGCGAAGCGCCGGTCGGGATCGCCGAGGATGGTGAAGTAGAGCGGCTGGCCGACCCGGACGCGCACGACGTCCGCCTCGGAGATCTCCGCCTTGACGGTCATCACGTCGACCTGTCCGAGGACGGCGACCGTCGGCGTGGTCTGTGCGGCGTTCAGCGTCTGGCCCTCCTGGGCCGTGACCGAGAGCACGGTGCCGTCGATCGGCGCGGTGATGCGGGTATAGCCGAGATTGACCCGGGCGGTGGCCACCGTGACCTGCGCCTGGGCGATCTGGGCGTCGAGCTGCGCGATCTGCGTGCGGGTCTGCTTCACCGTCTGTTCGGCCGTCTCGAAGTCGGCCCGCGAGCCGACCGTCTGGGCCAGCATGGCGCGCTGGCGCTCCAGCTTCAGCTCCGCATAGGCGAGGATCACCGCCTTCTCGTCGCGCTGCGCGCGGGTGTTGGCGAGGGCCGCCTCCGCGCTGCTCAGCGTGTTCTGCTGGGTGAGGGAATCGATCTCGGCGATCAGGTCGCCCTTCTTCACGCTCTGGCCGATCTGCACGGGAATGGAAACGACGCGGCCGGAGACCTGGGCACCGACGGCGACGAGCCGCGCCGGCTTCAGCGTGCCGCTGGCGAGCACCGTGAGCTCCACGTCTCCGGTGGCGGCGGCCGCCGTGACCAGCGTGGCGGCCGGCGATGGCGGGTTGAGGCGGTCGCGCAACGCATAGGCCGCGCCAGCGAGGGCGAGAAGGACGAGAACGAGGACGAGCTTGCGGTTCAAAGCAGTTCACCGGCTGCGGCCGGGCTCCCGGACGGGGGGAATGGTGGGTCTGCGACTAGCGCGCCAGCCGCGGACCGGTCTCGCGGTCGACGACGAGCGGCCGTGAGGCGTCGATGGCGCCGCCCGGCCCGCCCCCGAGGGCCTTGCCGAGGGAAATGAATCGCGTCGCGATCAACACCTGGCTCTGCAGCAGCGCATCCTCGGAGTCGTAGAGCGACCTTTCGGCATCGAGCACCTCGAGGAAGCTCGACGCGCCCTGCCCGTAGAGGACGCGGGCGAGCCGCCCCGCCTCGCGATAGTTGCGCACGGCGACGGCCAGGCTGCCGTAGCGGATCCGCTGCTGGGCGAGGCCGACGAGGGCGTTCTCCACATCCTCCAGCGCATTCAGAACCGCCTGGTGGAAGGCGGCGTGATACTGGTCGCGCTGTGCTTCCTGCACCTCCACGGCGGCCCTGAGACGGCCGGCATTGAAGACGGGGATGGAGACCGAGGGCCCGTAGGACCAGGCGAGCGAGGAGCCGTTGCCGAGGTCGCCGATGCGGATGCCGCTGGTGCGCAGCGACCCCGTGAGCGAAACGCTGGGATAGAGCGCCGCCTCCGCCTGGCCGATCCGGGCGGTGGACTGGGCGAGCTGGCGTTCGGCGAGGCGCACGTCGGGCCGCATCAGCAGAACGTCCGCCGGAACGCCCGGCGGCAGGTTGCGTCGCGGCGAGGGGATGGCGGCGCCGCGCCTCAGCCGCGCGACGACGGCGGCGGGCTCGCGGCCCATGAGCACGGCGATGCGGTGGGCGGAGGCGGCGAAGGCCGTCTCCAGCGTCGGGATGTTGGCGGTGGTGCTGCTGGCCAGCGCCGCCGCCTTGGCGACGTCGACCGCGGAGGAGGCGCCGGCCTCGAATTTCGCGCGCGTCAGGGCCGCCGTCTGCCGCTGGGTCGCCGCCGTGCGTTGCGCCAGGCCGATGCGGGCGAGATAGCCCTTGGCCTCGACGTAATTCTGGGCCACGTCGCCGGCGAGGGTGAGGAGCGTCGACCGCAGGCTCTCCTCGGCCGCCTCGATGCCGCGGTCGGCGGCCTCCACCCCGCGCCGCGTCTGGCCGAAGAGGTCGAGCTCCCAGCTCGCGTCGAAGCCTGCCTGATAGAGGTTCGAGGAGACGTTCGCTCCCGAGGAGGAGGCGCTCGTGCGGGAATGGGTGGAAGAGACCCCGCCGTCGACCTGGGGGAAGAATCCGGCCAGCGTCTGGCGGCGCGTCGCGCGTGCCTCGCGGATACGTGCCTTGGCGGCGGCGACGTCGAGATTGGCCGAGAGCGCTTCCGCCACCAGCGCGTCGAGGGTCGGGTCACCGAAGCGCTTCCACCAGTCCGTGAGTTCGCCCGGCCGCAACGGCGCGGCACGCCGCGCATTGGCGTGATGGGCCGAGAGCGCCGTGCCCGGCATCTGGTAGTCCGGTCCGACGACGCAGCCGCCGAGGCCCGCCGCGACCGCCAGGCTCAGCACCAGACGGCGGATGGGGAGCGCGAACGCGCCGGAGGGGCTCTCGCCCCGAATGGCATGCAAGGCGGAACGGAGCGGAGCCATGGCCTCGGAAACAATTAGAAACTGGTGAGTTTATTTAATCGCAACGATCGCCTATGGTCAATGACGCTAGGGGCATGGGCCTCATCACGAAAGGGTCAGGACGTGAGTCTCGCCGATCCTCCACAGCCTATCGCGGCGCCGCGGCGCGGCCGCCCTCGCCGTCTCGCGCCCGACGACCAGCGCCGGCGGGCCCTGGGTGCAGCGCGGGCCCTGCTCGACGAGGCCGGCTACGGAGCGACCACCATGGACGGCGTGGCGCGGCGCGCCCGCCTGTCGAAGAAGACGCTCTACGAGATCTTCGCCAGCAAGGCGCAGCTCGTGGCCGCCCTCGTCGAGGAGCACCGGCGCTCGCTGCTCGCCCTGCCGCATGAGGGCGACGACCCGCCCGACGTCGCTATCCGCCGGATCTTCCGCGTCGACACCCCGGAGGCCGAGGCGCTGCAGCGCGACGGGCTGATCCGGCTGATCATGGCGGAGTCGGGGGCCTTTCCCGAACTGCGCGACATCCTCGTCGCCCACGGGCCGCGCGTCGCCCATGCCGACCTCGCCGCCTGGATCGCCACGCAGGCGGCGCGTGGCATTCTCGATGTCCCCGACCCGCGCCTCGCCGCCGGGGTCCTCCTCGACATGATGTTCGGCGCCATGATGCATCGCGCCCCCCACAGCGAGGGATCCGACCGCGCCGCGCGGATCGAGGCCGCCATCGCCATCTTCGTGCGGGGAGCCGGCTACCTGCCGCCGGCGGGCGCGTCTCAGCGCAGGTAGTCGAGCAGCGACAGGCCCTGCACCTTGGCCACGGCCGCATAGGAGGCCTGGAGCTGCGTCTCGTAAGCGGTGAGCTGGACGGTGACGGCCGCCACGTCCACGCCCGTCAGGCCGGTCAGCGACGACGAGACGTAGGACTGGTATTCCTGTTCGGCCGCGGAGGCGCGCTCGAGCGCCGCCGAAGAGAGCGACAGCCCCGACTGGACCGCCGTCACCTTGTCGAGAGCCGAGACGAGCAGCGTCGAGATCTCCTCCATCTCCGCATCAGTCGTGTTGCCGTCGACCTTCGACAGCGCGCTCACCGCCCGCATCATCTCCTCGAAAGCCGGATTGCCGGCCGTCACCCCATAGGCGATCGACCGCTCCGACGACACCTGGACGGAGGTGATGGTGCCGTTGCCCTGGTAGTAGCTGGTGTCCTCGGTGGTGAGATCCGCGGGATCGTAGCTCTCGAGGTCGACGGGCAACGTGGTGGTCGCGCTGCCGGCGAAGAGATAGCGGCCCTCGTAGCGCACGTTTAAAAGGCCCGCGAGATCCTCCAGCGCGCTCGTGGCGGCGGTCGCGAGGCTCTCGTCGGACGTGTCGGTGCTGTTGGTGCCGATGGCGGCGGTGACGCGCCCACGCAGCTCGGTCAAGAGGTCGGTCATGGTCGACATCTGGTCGTACATGACCTGGACGCGACCGTTGGCCTCCTCGGCGGCGGAGGCATAGGTCTTGGACCGGGCGAGCGACACCTCGAGATCGAGCACCCGCGCGGCCGAGTTTCCAAGACCGCCATAGTCCGTCGACACCTGGCCGGTCGCCTCCTGGATCTGCATTTCCGACATCTTCGCCTGCGTCCGGAGCGAGGCGGAGAGCATCCGCTCGTTCATGGCGAAGGTCGCGACCCGCATGGCCATGGCGCCGCCCTCCCCGTCAGGCCGACTGCGCCGCCTCGAGCAGGGCGTCGAACATGGCGTTCAGGACCTGCAGGAGCTGGGCGGCGGTGGAATATTGCTGCTCGAGTTCGCTGAGCCGCGCCGTCTCCTCGTCGAGGTTCACGCCGGTCTGCGAGGCGAAGAGGTCGGAGAGCGTCTGTTGCACCGTCTCCTTGTTCGTGAGGTCGGAGGAGGCCGACGTGGCGAGGCTGGCCGCATCGGCGACGACCGCGGAGGCATAATCGGCGAAGGTCTTGCTGCCGGCGGCCAGCCGCCCGGCGGCGGCGAAGCTCGTCTCGCCGGTCAGCGCCTCGCTCAACGCCTGCGCTACGGCGCTCTCGCCACTGCTGACGACGGTGTCGCCGGCCGTCAGCGTCGCGGCGGTGCTCAGGCCGCCGGTCGCCAGCGTGCCCGGCTGGGCGAGAATGTCGCTGCACACGGCGACGTTGCTCGCCCCCGTGCCGGTCAGGAGGTCGTTCATGCCGAAGGTGGCGGAGAAACCCTGGCCGTCGCTGCCCACCGACACGTCGATATCGGCGAGACTCACGCCGAGCCCGGCCGTGTCCGAGGACAGGACCAGATGCCCCGCCGCGTCGAGGGAGGCGGACAGGCCGTCGACGGCGTCGAGGGCGGAGACGACCTCGTCGATGCTGCCATAGGCCGAGAGGTCGAGGTCGGTGTAGGAGGAAAGCGCACCCTCCTCGTCCGTCAGCGCGACGCGCAGCGTACCGGTGGCGGAGAAGGAGTCCGAGGCGGTGAAGGAGGTCGACCCCGTCAGGGTCTCCGGCGCGGGCACGGCGCTGCCGGCATTGTAGGCGGCGTTGAGCTGTTCGATCAGCCCGCTCGCGAGCGCGTCGAGTTCGTCCTGGCTGGCCGGCAGGGTCTCGTCGCGCAGCGTCAGGAGGGCGCCGATCTCGCCGGACGTGATCTGCGACGTGACGTCCTTGCCGTCCACCGTGATGGCGCCGAACACGGTGTCGGCCGTGACGGTACCGGCGGCGGCGTAGGAGAGTTCGTGGACCTTGCTGTCCAGCAGCGTTGTGCCGCCGGTCGTGTAGATCCGCATCTGGTTGTCGGAATTGACGTAATAGGAAACGTCCATCTCGCCGGCGATGGTCTGCAGGGCCGTGTTGCGCAGATCCTCGAGGTCGGCGGTCGATTCCCCCCGCGCCGAGGCGGCGGCGATTTGGTCGTTGAGGCTGGCGATCGTGTTCAGCGCATCGTTGACGCTGGTGACCGAGTCCTCGATCTGGCCGTCTGCGTCGGCCCGCAGACCCTGGATGCCCGCCGAGGTCTCGCGCAGTTGCGACGCCACCGCGTCGAGGGCGCCCACCGCTTGGGCCTTGAGCGTGTCGCTCTCGGGGGTGGCGGCGAGAGAGGCGATGGCCGATTCGAGGCTCACCAGGCTGTTGGCGAGCGAGGTACCGCCGTCTTCGCTGCCGGAGGTGGAACCGTAGAGCGCCTGCAGGCTCTCGGTGAAGGAAGCGGTCGCCTCGGCGGCGCCGAGTTCGCTGGCCGCGCCGACGAGGTCCTTGACCAGGTATTTGTCGACACTGCTCGTCACGGCGGTGATCGTGACGCCGGTGCCGACGCCGCTGGTGACCACAGCCGCCTGGGTGGCGGTCTTGCGGGTGTAGCCCTCCGTGTCGGCGTTGGCGACGTTCGAGGAAGCGACGCTCATCTGGTACTGAGCGGCGGAGAGCGACGAGGTCGCGATGCTCCGGATCGACGAAAAGGACATGGCTTCCTCCCCCGCCCGCCCGGGCGAGCCGGCTCAGACGAGCCGGCCCTGCATGCCTGCCGTCGCGGGTCTGACATGGGCGGTCATGCGGCCGTTGGCCTGATAGCCGCCGCGATCGGTGACCTGCTCGCGCATGGCCCGCATCACCGCCTCGATGCGCCGGCGGCTCGCCTGGATCGCCGCCTCCAGCCGGGTGACGTTCTCGTTCATCTCGGCCTGCAGATCGGCGCCGCGCCGCTTCATCCAGCCACGCAGCTCCGGGTCGGCCTGTTCGAGCCGCAGCTTCCGCTCGCGCACGGCGAGGGTCCACTGCTCGAGTTCGGCCGCGAGCGAGGCCTTGCGGCCCACCGCCTCGGTCCGGGAGGCGGGCACGCCCTCGGCGAGCAGGGCGTTCTCCTCGCGGATCACCTCCGTCATGGCGTCGATGAGAGTGACGATGCGGATCACCATGGCGTCGATCTGGTCAGGGGTCAGGGAGGTCATCGGAACAGTCCTTGGGTGGCCGGACCGCGCCCGCCGGCAGCGGAGCGCAGCGCGGCGGTCCGGCGATAGGCGTCACCGGCGCGTGTCTTGGCGATGAGGGCGTCGAGCTGCGCCCTCACCACGCCCCGCGCCACCTTGAGGTCGCGCACGAGGGCGTCGATGTCGGTGATGAGGGCGGCCAGCTCCAGCCGCGCCGCCCGGTCGCCCGGCGACGGCGCGCGGCCCGGCGCGAAACGCGCGCCGGCGTGGCGCCTTGCCCGCTCCAGCCTGTCGAGCAGCGGGTCCGCCGGGGCGCGGCCTTGCGGAACACGGCTCATCGGACGGCCGTGATCAACGTGTCGTACATCTTGTTCGCGGCCGACATGACCTGCGCCGCCGCCGAATAGGCCTGCTGCGCCGACATCATGTTGGAGAACTCGGTACTGGTATCGGCCGTGCTGGCCTCCAGTTTGCTCCCGACCACCGTGCCGGCGCCGTTCGTGCCGGCGACATTCAGCGTGGCCCCGCCCGACTCCGTGCTGGCCGAATAGACACCGCTGCCCTCGGCAGTGAGGCCGTCGGGATTGTTGAAGGTCGCCACCGCCACCTTGTAGATCGCCCGCGACGTGCCGTTGTCGTAGCTCGCATAGACGGTGCCGTCGCTGATGGAGATGCCCGTGAGGCTGCCGAAGCTGACGCCGTCCTGCTCGGTTTCCAGACTGACGCTGAGCGTCTCGGCGCTGGAGGAGAGCTGCGAGAGACCCGTGACGGTGCCGGCAGTGCCCATGTCCAGGCTCACCGAACTGTCGGCGGCGCCCGTCGTCCAGTTGGCGATGGTCAGCGTCGGCGGGCTCGGCGAGATGCTGGCGAGCGTGCCGTCCTCGTTGAAGCTGATGGTGATGGGATCGCTCGTCACCGTGCCCAGCGTGCTCGTTCCATCGGTGCTGGTGGGGTTTGAGAAGCTGGCGGTCCAGGTGTTCTCGCCGGTCTTTTCCCAGGTCACCGTGGTCTTGGCGGACGTGCCGAGCGAATCGTAGATTTCGACCTCGCTGGTGAAGGTGGCGTTGGTTGCCGCCTCCGCCGGCAGGTTGGCCTGCATGCTGAGCTCGGTCGTCGCCGCGGCGATGCTGGAGACCGCAGTCGTGTTGATCGATTCCAGCGCGCTGGCGGTGGTCCCGCTCGTGACGCTGCCCTCGGCGTCGGTCGGCCAGCCCTGGAGGTAGGCGTCGCCGTTGGTCAGGTAGCCGCTCTCGTTCACCGTGAAGGCGCCGTTGCGGGTGTAGGACGTATTGCTGCTGTCGGTGCCGTCGGTGACGACGAAGAAGCCGCTGCCGTCGATCGCCATGTTGGTGGAGGTCGTGCTGGAGGTCAGCAGGCCCTGCATGGAGATGTTCTGGACGGTGCTCACCGCCACGCCGCCGGACGAGTAGGTCGAGGACGAGGTGCCCGTCAGCAGGCTCTCGAAGCTCGCCGACACCGTCTTGTAGCCATAGGTGCTGGCATTGGCGATGTTGTCGGAGATCATCGCCAGCGCGGTGCTCTGCGCGGACAGGGCGGAGACCGCCGAATTGAGGGCGCCCGAGAGGCTCATGGCGTCGCCTCAGGCCGAGATGTCGAGCTTGGAGGCGATGCTGGAGACGGTCGACGATAGGCTGGACACCGTCGAGGAGAGTTCGCTCAGCGTCGTGTTCGTCTGTGCCTGCTGATCGTAGCTGGCATAGGACATCATCTGGTTCATCAACTCGCTCGTGTCGGTGGTGTCGAGCGGGTTCTGGTTCTGCAACTGCTCGACCAGGAGCGTCAGGAAATCGTCGCTCGACATGCTCGACGAGGACGAGGAGGACGCCGACGACGTGCTCGTGGCACTCGTGGTGCTGGTGGAAGAGAGGGCACTGATGCTCATGGCAGACCTCGACCGTTGCCCGTCCTCCTTCTCGGAGGCCGGGGTTTCGTGGCGACGACGTGTGGTGTGGCGTCGCTAGTGAAACGGTCGGGACAGGGATTTCAGGCGCGGATTCTGCCGCGCCTCGAAGGATGAAAAGCCAGCGATTTCAAAAGTTAACGAAAGATGACCCGGTGCGTCGGATCCGGCACGTCGAACAGCCGCCGCGGGTGAGGCGGCGTGAGGAGACCAGGAGGTCAAGAGGGGCCGAACTCAGCCTTCGCCGGGACGGCGGACCTGCTGCGGCAGCGCCGGCGTCAGGCGTTCGCGCGCAGAGCCGGCCGCCGTCGGCGGCGAGGCGACGCGCGGAAGCGGCGGCGCGGAGGCGGTCGCGAGTGAGACGATCCGATCGGCGAGCCCGGCCGGCGCACGGACCGGCGGGGCGGAGGCGACGAGGGCCTTCAGCCGGCGCGCCTCGGCGACGAGCACGCCAAGGGAGGGATCCTCGCGCAGCAGGGCCTCGCCGAGGGCACGCTCCACCGCCGGCCAGCGGCCGAGGTCAGCGCCGAAGCGGTCGAGGGCATCCTGGAAGTCCAAGCGCTGCATGGGATCTGCCCGTGTCCGACCTTCGCTCGCCGAGACGCCCGGCGGCGCCCGTTTGTGTGCGGTCGTTTCTGCCTGTGACGACTTGCAACGACTCGTGTCGGATTGTTACGCGAAACAAAGCTGATTTGGCGAGAGGCAAGTTGCAGGTCAGGAGCGCCGCGGCCCGGGGGCCGACACCATCTGCGCTTCCTCGGCAAGCGTGCGCATGCCGGCCGCCTGCGCCCAGGCGTCGCGCAGCTCGGCGAGCCCCGCCGCGATGGTCCGATAGCGAGCCACCGCATCCGGCTTGCCATAGGCCGTATGCAGCGCGATGCAGTTCTTGGTGTAGGTCGAGAGCAGCGTCTCGGCGACGTCGCCCCCCATGTCGAAACGCAGGTTATGGCTGAGCCCCTGCAGGACCAGCCCGGCCTTGGCGATGGCGATGAAACTGTCTTCGTGCCGGCGCGCCTCGATCGCCTGGACGCCGCGGCGGATCTGCACGAGCATCTCGTCGAACAGCCTCACCACCGCGACCAGCGGATGGACGCTGGCGGAGGTCGTGCGGTAGGCGCTGATGGCGCGGGTCATGGTCTGGGTCATCACGAACTGTTCCACTGGTCGAGCAGGGCGGTCAGGTAGTCCTGGGTGGATTCCGCCTCGGAGATGGCGGCCTGGTATTCGGCGTAGCGATTGGTCAGGTTGGTCCGGTACGTTTCCGCGGCCGAGCGGATCGTGTCGCTCTTCGACTGGAGGCTGTCGTTGGTGCTCTCCAGATTGTCGATGAGCGTCTGCAGCGTGCCGTCCGTCGTATCCGCCAGATCTTCGGTGGCGTTGTAGAGCAGCTCGGCGATGCCGGTGCTGAAGGAAATGTCGATCGACTGGTCGTCATCGCCGGTGAAGACGAAGGTGAAGCCTTCATAGGCCGTCCCCTCGGCGCCGATGATGCGCGTTCCCGAGACAGTAAAGAGGGAGGAATCGCCGTTGACGGAGGCGGAGACGATGGCGCCGTCGGCATCTGTGGCGATGTCGAGCGTGAAATCGGCGGGAGCGGAGGTGCCGCGGGCGAGCAGCATCACGTTGCTCGACGAGGCGTCCATCTGGAAGGAGAGCAATGCCTCGACCTCGTCGAGATTGCTCAGCAGCGCCTCGTCCAGCGCGGTCTCGTCCAGCTCCAGATAGTTGTTCTCGTCGAAGGTCAGGCCGAGCAGCGACATGGCGGTGTCGTCGATGGTCTGGTTCAGCGCGTCGTAGACGGCAAGCGTCGCCGAGCGCAGCGTGCCGTCGCCGAACAGCACCGAATCCTCCGACGCCGTGCCGCTGCTGGTGAGCGTCTGCTGGGTGACGGCGTACTCGCGGAAGGCGTTGTAGGCATCGACCAGCGCCTGCACCGCCGACTTCACCTCGCTGACGTCGGCCCCCACCTCCACGGCGATGGACGTGCCCTCCGGCGTCGTCTGGTAGAGGCGGAAGGTCATGCCGTCGATGAGGTCGTCGACGTCGTTGGACGAACGGGTGACCTGGACGCCGTCGAGGACCAGGATCGCGTCCTGCCCCGCCTGCAACTCGTCGGTGAAGGCGCCCTCCTCGTCGACGACCCCGAGCGAGGCGAGGACCCCGCCGGACCCGTCGGTGGCGGTGATGGTCTGCCCCGTCTCGACGCTGGACAGGACCAGCCGGTAGGCATCCGACGAGACCTTCAGGATAGTGGCGCTGACGCCGCTCTCGTCGCTGGTCGCGTTGATCGCCTCGGCGATCTCCGCCAGCGTCATGTCCTCGTCGATGGTGACCTCGACGCTCTCGCCGCCCTCGACGCCGAGGCTCATCGTGCCGGACAGGCCGAGATCCTCGCTGCTGCTGGACATGGACGATCCCGCCACCTTGTGGGCCTTGGCGAGCTGCAGGATCTGCAGGTCGTAGGTCCCTTCCTCGGTGCCGCTCTCGACCGAGACCGAGACCGAGGCGGAGGCGTCGACATCGCCGTTGGCGGTCAGATAGGCGGCGCGGTTGAGGAAGGCGTCGTCCTGCGAGTCGAGCACGCCGGAGGGCGCGCGCAGGGCCTGGGCGGCGGTGCTGATGTCGGTCAGCAGCGACTGCAGCGTCTGGTACGCCGCGATCTTCGTCTCGTTGTCGGTGATCTTGACGTCGATCGTATCGGCGCGGGTGAGCTTGGCCTGCACCGCGGACTCGATGAGCGCATCCCAGTCGATGTCGTCTGTGTCGGTCGTGCTGCTGGTGCTGCTCGATGACGAGGTGCTGTCGGACGAGCTGGTGCTGCTCGATGTCGTCGTCGCGGTGGTCGAGCTCGAATAGGCCGAGGTGAGGAGGCTGGACGTCGAACTCGAAACGCTGGCCATGATGCCGCCTCCGCCGGAGTGGGAACCGGAGCTGCGCCCCGATTCCCGGTCTCGTCGTCAGTGAAAAGTGTCAGTGGTCACTGCAACAGCTTCAGGAGGTCCTGAGGCATCTGGCTGGCCTGCGAGGCGGCGGCGACGGCGGCCTGGGTCTTCACCTTCGCCGAGGCGAGCTTGGCGGATTCCGAGGCGACGTCGACGTCCTCGAGGGCCGAATTGGCGGCGCTGAGGTTCTCGATGCTGGTGGCGATCGATTCCGAGCGGAAGGAGAAACGCGACTCCGTCGCGCCGATGTCGGCGCGCGCCTTGGAGACGAGGTTGATCGCCTCGTCGAGCGCCTCGAGGGCGGCATTGGCACCGTCCTGGGTCGCCACCGACAGCGTGTCGCCCGCGTCGCGGCCGGTGCTGGAGGTGGTCGTGAAGCCGAGGTCGCTGGCAGTCAGCCCGGTGAAGTCGGTGAGTTCGATCTCGGCGGTCGAGCCCGTCGCGCTGTTCGACAGGGTCAGCGCACCGGTGGCGGCGTCGACCGACGCGGAGACCGTGCTGCTGCTGCCGAGGGCGGTGTTGATGGCGGTGGCGATGTCGTCGGCGGAATAGACGCCGTCGCCGTTCGTGCCGCCGTCATCTTCCAGAGTCACGGTGGTGCCGTTGATCTTGAAGGAGACGTCGCCAGCGCTGGCGTCGAAGCCGGTCGAGCCGCCCACGAGGTCGGCCGCCGCCTCGTCCGTCTCGGCGGTGATGCCGAGCGCCTTGGAGGTCAGTTCGGCGATGGACACGGTGATCGTGTCGGAGGCGTCCGAGCCGACCATGACGGTGACGCCGTCGGCGAAGGCGCTGGAACCGTCGAGGAGGCTCTGGCCGTTGTAGCGGGTGGATTCGGAAATGCCGTCGATTTCTTCCGTCAGCTGCGAGAACTCCGCGTCGATATAGGCGCGCTCGTTGTCGGTGACGGTGCCGGAGGCGGACTGCGAGGCCAGTGCCTTCATGCGCTGCAGGATGTCGGAGATGTTGGCGGCGCCGCCGTCGGCGGTCTGCAGCACCGAGATACCATGGGAGGCGTTGGTGGCGGCCTGGGTCAGCGTTGTCACGTCGGAGGTGATGCGCGTCGAGATGGCGAGGCCGGCGGCGTCGTCGGAGGCCTGGGAGATGCGCGAGCCGCTGGCGAGCTTCGACAGCGACGAGGTCTGGTCGGCGGAATTCACGTTCAGGTAACGCACGGCCGAATTGGCGGCGATGTTCGTCGAAATGACGGGCATGAGGTCGTACTCCTCGCAAGGCTTACACGACGCCTCACGTCATCGAGGCGCTGCAACGCGGCCGTCCGCGTCTGAAGCTTCAACGGATGGCCCGCGCCAATTCAGGCGCACGATTTACGCTCGACCACAGGTTTATGGTTAATCGTCGGTAAACGACTGGCGGATATCGCGTTCCGCCCTGTTCAACAACTTGCGCAGCGCCTGGCGGCCGCGCTTGAGCAGGGACTCCACCGCGGAGACCGTCGTCTCCATCACCTCGGCGATCTCGGCGTTCCCGAGGTCGTCGAAATAGGACAGGATGATCGCCACACGCTGCTGGTCCGGGAGGCGGTCCATGGCCTTCTGGAGGAGGTCGCTGACCTCGTGGCGGTGGAGCGAGGTGAGCGCGTCGGGCTGGCCGTCGGCAACCTCGGGCGCGGCCTCCATCTCCTCCATCCGCGGCTGGCGCCGGATGTCGAGGCAGCGGTTGGTCACCACCCGGTAGAGCCAGGTGGAGAAGCGGGCCCGGCCCTCCTCCCACGATCCGCGGCTGTTCCAGATCTTCAGCAGGGTCTCCTGCACCACGTCCTCGGCATCGGCGCCGTTCTGCAGGATGCGCAGCGCCAGCGCATAGGCGCGGTCGATGTGACGCTCCACCAGGGCGCGGAACGCCGCCTCCTCGCCGCAGCCGATGCGGCGCAGGAGCAGGTCGTCGGCATCGGGCGGACGCACGAAAGCCGGCATCGCCTGGATGCCGGCCTTTCTCTCTCCGCTGTCACCGTCCGTCATGACCGGTGCCCCGATGGTCATCAGATCCACAGATGCCGCCCCAAGAGACACGACGATTCTCCCACCCTGGCCAACGGCGACGCCCGGATCGTGGGTGTCACCTGATACTCAAACGGGCGAGGGCGCGAAACCAGGCGCGGAATTTTCGCCAAAAGCTATTTTTTTTCAGATAGTTAGATGGGTATTTTCTGCCTAGCGGCCGGCAATTTCTGCCGGGTCCTTGCGCCGCCTGCGGCATGCGATTCGCTGCGATGCTCAGCCGGCCTCCTCGGCGCGGGCCGCCTCGCTGATCGCCAGCACGGCGGGGTGGCTGAGCTTGCGCTCCACCGAAATGGCGTAATACCGCGTCCAGATGCCCTCGGCCCGGCCAATCATGGTCGCTCCGAACTGCTCCTCGATCTCCTCGGCGAGGATCGCCGGCGCCGGGAAGATGCCCGTGCCGGCCTTGCCGAAGGCCTTCATCAGGGCGCTGTCGTCGAACTCGCCGACGATCCGCGGCTCGATCTGGTGGTCGCTGAACCAGCGCGTCAGCCCCATCTGGATGGTGGAACTGTCGCCGGGGATCAGCATCGGCGCGCCGTGCAGGGAGCGCGGGAAACCCGGCTGGTAGCGCGCGGCGAGATCGGCGGTGGCGAAGAAGGCGAGCGCCGTGCGGCCGAGGGAATGGCTGTGGCCCTTGACGCCAAGCGCATGGGGCAGCGGCCGGTCGGCGATGACCAGATCGACCTTGTGGGTGGCGATCTCGGCGAAGAGGCGGTCGAGCTTGTCCTCGCGACAGATGAGGCGTACCCGCGCGCCGCCCGCCAGCGCCGGTGCCAGCAGCCGGTAGGCGATGGATTTCGGCACGACGTCAGCCACCCCCACCCGGAACAGGATGTCCTTGCTGTCCGCCTGGTTGCGCAGGTTCGCCTCCAGCTCCCGACCGATCTGGAAGATCTCGTCGGCATAGGACAGCGTCAGGTCCCCGGCCGGCGTCAGCTCGAGACCGCGCCCCACCCGGCGGAACAGCTTGGCGCCCAGTTGCTCCTCCAGCGTGCCGATCTGCGCGCTGATGGTCTGCGGCGCGAGGCGGAGCTGGGCGGCCGCACGGGCGATGCTCCCGGCCTTCGCCACCCGCCAGAAATAGTGGAGCTGCTTGTAGTTGAGCATGAGGCTCGCCCTCGACACGCAGATTTTTTCGATGAAAACGACGCAAACAATCTGCTTTTTTCGATGATCGTTCAAGTCCATATTCCCCCCGCTTCCGGCAGGGCCCGTCATCGGGTCGCTGGCGCCGGGAGAGAGCGAGGACTGCGCAATGGGTTTCAAGGACCTGCTGTTCGCCCTGAACAGCTATCCCGAGCCGACACCGGCTTCGGCCATCGACCAGGCGACGGGCTTCGCCGCCGCGCTCGGAGCGTCGGCCACGGCGCTCGCCGTCCATGTCGAACTGCCCCATGTCGGCAACGTTCTGGCCAACAGCCTCCTCGACCTGCCCGGCATGGTGGCGGCGGAGCGGGGGAAGAGCGAGGCGGACGCCCGGGCGACCATCGCGGCGTTCGAGGAGGCGGCGCGACGGGCCGGCGTCACCGCCCGTCACGTCACCGATTCCGGCCAGCGCTCGCAGCTCGGCGCACTGGTGTCGGAGCACGCCCGGACGCACGACCTCACGATGATCGCCATCGGCGAGGAAACCGGGCAGCAGCAGATCGCCGAGAGCGTCATCTTCGGCTCGGGCCGCCCGGCCCTCGTCTTCCCGGAAGCGCGGGCGCGGGACGCCACCCCCTTCGCCGCCGTCGGCATCGCCTGGGACTTCAGCCGCCCGGCGGCACGCGCCGTCGCCGACGCCCTGCCGATCCTCGCCTCCGCCGGCACGGTCCGCATCGTCACCGTGACGGATGAGAAGGCCATCGCCGCCCGCCGGCCGCCGGCGGACCTGGCACGCCACCTTGCCTGCCACGGCATCGAGGCTGTGATCGACGCGGAGCCCGCCGCCGGCCGTCCCATCGGCCAGGTGCTCGGCGACTACGCCGCCACCCACGGCCTCGGGCTCCTCGTCATGGGCGCCTACGGCCATTCGCGCATGCGCGACTTCATCCTCGGCGGCGCGACGCGGACCATCGTGTCGCGACCGCCCCTGCCCGTCCTCCTCTCCCACTGAGGCGAGGCGCGGGCGATCCGGCCCTCCGGGCGCGTCGGCGCCCCGGACCGGGCCGGGCAAAGCATCGGCAGACATCGACGACGGCCCGGACGCCCCGCGCGGCGCCACGGGCTGCCCTCACGCAAAGGTTTCCCTCATGGAACTGCTCGTCTCATTCCTGACCGGCGACTTTCTCGGCAAGCCCGCCTGGCTCTGGCTGATCTTCCTCGCCCTCGTCGGCGCCCTTCTCGTCTTCGACCTCGGCGTGCTGCACAAGGAGGACAAGGAGCTCGGCGTCACCGAGAGCCTCGTCCTCTCGGCCTTCTACATCGCCATCGCGGTGGTCTTCGGCATCTGGATCTGGTGGTCCATGGGCCCGACCTCGGGCATCGAGTATTTCACCGGCTATGCGCTGGAAAAGGCGCTGTCGATCGACAACGTCTTCGTCATCTCCATCATCTTCGGCTATTTCGCCATTCCCGCGAAATACCAGTACCGCGCCCTGCTCTGGGGCATCCTGGCGGTCCTCGTGCTGCGCGGCATCATGATCGCGCTCGGCGCGGCGCTCGTGCAGCAGTACGAGTGGGTGCTCTACATCTTCGGTGCCTTCCTCATCGCCACCGGCATCAAGATGCTGCTGATGGGCGAGAGCGAGCAGGACGTGTCCGCCAACCCCGTCGTGCGCTTCCTGTCGAAGCGCATGCGCATGACCCCCGAGCTGCACGGCGCCAACTTCTTCGTCACCAAGCCGGATCCCGAGACCGGCAAGATGGCGCGCTACGCGACGCCGCTGTTCCTGGCCCTGGTGGTCATCAACATCGCCGACCTCGTCTTCGCCGTGGACTCGGTGCCGGCCATCTTCGCCATCACCACCGACACCTATATCGTCTTCACCGCCAACATCATGGCGATCCTCGGCCTCAGGGCGCTCTATTTCGCCCTCGCCGCCATGGTGCACCGCTTCGAGTACCTGAAATACGCCCTCGCCATCGTGCTCGTCTTCATCGGCGCCAAGATCTTCTGGAACCAGATCGTCGGCAAGCTCGACCCCGCGATCTCGCTGGGCGTGACGCTCTCGCTCATCGCCGGCGGCGTGGTCTTCTCCCTCTGGAAGACCCGCGGCCACGGGCCCTCGGCGCCGCACGGGGCGGTCCAGGGTCAGGCGCCGGCCGCCCCGCCGAAGTCGGCCGCCTCGTAAAGGGGTCGGATTTCGATCACGCTCGGTCCCGGCATCGGATTGGGGCAACGCTTCACCCAGGCGACGGCCTCGTCCATGTCGCGGACCGACCACAGCCAGAAGCCGGCGACGAGTTCGCCGGCCGGGGCGAAGGGCCCCTCCGTCACCGTGCGCTCCGGCCCGTCGAAGGCCACCCGCAGCCCTTCCGACGAGGGCTTGAGGCCGTCGCCCGCGACCAGCACGCCCGCCTCCTGAAGGTCGTCGTTGAAGCGGCCCATGGCCGCCATCATCTCCAGCGTCCACGGCGAGGGGGTAAAACCCCTCTCGCTGTCCTCGGTCGCCTTCACCAGCACCATCACGCGCATATCCGTCTCCTCTCTCGCCGGGCCCTCCCATCCTGCAACGCGGCGGACGCCAGAATGGCATCACGCGCCGTGGTTGAGCGCGCGGGAACCCAACACCCCGGCCGGATGTTGATGCTGCCGACGTCCCGTTTCAGCAGCCGTTCATGCCGGTAGCGGAATGGTGTATCCCCGCGCGGCGGCCGCGTTCCTGTCTGCCGCCATCTTGGAGACCTCCGTGATCCAGTCCGTGGATGCCCGCCCCTATCTCGACCAGACCCTCGGCACGTCCGGCCTGCGCAAGCCGACGGGCCACATGATGCAGCCCCATTACGTCGCACTCTTCATCCAGTCCGCCTTCGAGGAGCTGGGCGTCGCCGGCGCCACGCTGGTGGTGGGCGGCGACGGGCGGTTCTTCAACGATCAGGCCATCCAGACCATCCTGAAGATGGCGGTGGCGCACGAGGTCGGCCATGTCGTCGTCGGTCGCGGCGGCCTCCTGTCGACGCCGGCCGCATCGGCGCTGATCCGAGCTCGCAAGGCCAAGGCCGGCATCATCCTCTCGGCGAGCCACAATCCCGGCGGCCCGGAGGGCGATTCCGGCATCAAGATCAACGCCGCCCACGGCGGGCCGATTCCGCTGGCGGTGTCCGACGCCATCCACGCGCGCACGCGCACCTGCGCGCGCTACGCCATCGCCGACATCCCCGACATTCCCTTGGGGAAGGATGGCCGCCACCAGATCCGCGCCACCGTGGTCGAGGTGATCGACAGCGTCGCCGACTACGTCCGCCTGATGGAGGGCCTCTTCGACTTCGACCGCATCGCCGGGCTCTTCCGCTCCGGCTTCACCATGCGCTTCGACGCCATGAACGCGGTGACCGGCCCCTACGCCACCGAGCTCTTCCACCGCCGCCTCGGCCTGCCCGAGGCGCATCTGATGAACCGGGTGCCCATGCCCGATTTCGGCGGCCTGCATCCCGACCCGAACCCGCACCACGCCGCCGCCCTGGTCGACCTCGTCGCCGGGCGGTCGGAGGCCGATTTCGGCGCCGCCTCCGACGGCGACGGCGACCGCAACCTGATCATCGGCCGGGGCCTCGTCGTCTCGCCGAGCGACAGCCTCGCGGTGATCGCCGCCAATGCCCATCTGGTCCCCGGCTATCGCGACGGCCTCGCCGGCGTCGCCCGCTCCATGCCGACGAGCCGGGCGCTGGACCGCGTCGCCGCCGCCCTCGGCGTGAACTGCCACGTCACCCCGACGGGCTGGAAGTTCTTCGCCAACCTGCTCGAGGCCGGGCTCATCACCATCTGCGGCGAGGAGAGCGCCGGCACCGGCTCCAACCACGTGCGCGAGAAGGATGGCCTCTGGGCCGTCATGATGTGGCTGAACATCCTCGCGGAGCGACGCCTCTCCGTCGGCCAGGTCCTGCGCGACCACTGGCAGGCCTATGGCCGCGACTACTACCAGCGCCTCGACTTTGAGGAGGTCGACACCGCCGGCGCCGAGGACCTGATGGCGACCCTGCGCGGCAGGCTGCCGGCGCTGGCCGGCGAACTCGCCGGCCGCCTCACCGTCACCGATGCCAACGACTTCGCCTATACCGACCCGGTCGACGGGTCCTCGGCAACGAAACAGGGCGTGCAGATCGTCGCCGACGAGGCGCGCATCGTCTATCGCCTCTCGGGCACGGGCACCCGCGGCGCGACGCTGCGCGTCTATCTCGAGCGCTTCGCCCCGCGCGGCGCCGACCACGGTCTTCTCCCCGCCGAGGCGCTGGCCGAGGTGCAGGAGATCGCCACGCAGGTGGCCGACGTGACGCGCTTCACCGGCCGCACCAGCGCCTCCGTGATCAGCTGAGGGCGGCGCGCCGCCTCACCCCTGGCGGCGCAGGAAGCGCGTGATCGTCACCGCCCGCCATATCCCGGCCGCGTGGAAAGGGTCTGCGCGGTTGAAGGCCTCGACATGGGAGCGGTCCGGCGCCTCGACGAGGAACAGGCTGCCGATCATGGCTTCGCCGTCGTCGCTCATCAGCGGACCGGACATGACGATGCGCACGCCATGCGCCGAGGTGTCGGAGAGGAAGGCCTTGTGGGCGTCGTAGTGCGCGAGCCGCACCGGCAAGGCGCCGTCGCGGTCGAGCGCATGGATGGCGAAGAGCGTGGTCATCGGGTCCGGCCTGTCATGGCGCCCCGCCGATGGCGAAGCCGGCGAGAAAGCGGTCGATCGCCCGCTCGATCACCGGCATGACGTCGTCGGGCGTCGGAAGATGGTAGATGTGCCGGCGGATGCCGAGATAGACGATGCTGCCGTGGAGGTTCCACAGGTCCTCCATGTCCGGCTGAGCCGCACCCCGCGCCGCCGCGCGCACCTCGTCCATCAGCGGCGCCAGCAGCACGTCGCGCACGTGTTCCAGATAGCGGCGGTTGAGCGCCTCCCCGGCGAGGCCGGCCGCCATGAAGATGCGCATCCATTCGTAGGTGAAGATGGCGGCCGTGTACTCGGCGTAGAAGCTGAGCATGCGCTCGCGCAGCGGCCGGCAGCGGTCCGTCAGCACGGCCGGCCAGTGCGGCGCCATCCGGTCGAGATAGACGCGGGCGAAGACGGCCTCGAGCAGGTCCGCCTTGCTGCGGAAATACTGGTAGAGCAGCGCCTGGGTGATGCCGGCACGCTTGGCGAGGTCGCGCGTCGTGCCGGCGAGCCCCACCTCGGCGAAATAGCAGACGGCCGCATCGACAATCTGCTCACGCCGGGCCTCCGGCGCCAGCCGCCGGCGTCGCGCGGTCAGCTCCAGGTCGTCCGCCATCATGGATCCTCCCCGCTGCGGCGGTCCTGGAAAGGCACTTGACTCCCGGCCTCCGCGTCGTTGATCATTTGACCAATTAAAGAATACGAGCCGCTGCGCCGCAAGGCAACGACAGCCGGCCGAGGCGAGGAGACGTATCATGAAGTGGCCGGCGATGGGCTATGCCCGCGTCGAGAGCCTCGACGAGCTCTGGCGGGTGCTGGACGCCGCCGGGCCCGAGGCGCAGATCCTGGCGGGCGGGCAGAGCCTGCTCGCGACGCTGTCCTTCCGCCTGTCGGAACCCTCCGGCCTCGTCGACATCACCCGCATCGCGGCGCTGCGCGGCGTCTCGGTGGCCGGCTCCATCCTGCGCATCGGCGCGCTGACGCGGCACGCCGACCTCGGCCGTGACCCGCTCGTCGCCGCCCACGCCCCGATCCTCGCCGCCGCCGCCCCGCTCATCGCCCATCCCGCCATCCGCAACCGCGGCACGATCGGCGGCAGCCTGGCGCTGGCAGACCCCGCCGCCGAACTGCCGGCCTGCGTCGTGGCGCTGGACGCGACCATCGTCATCGCTTCCAAGGGCGGCGAGCGCCGGGTTCCCGCCACCGACTTCTTCCAGGGCCTGTTTTCCACCGACCTCCAGCCCGGCGAGATCATCGCCGCCGTCGAGGTTCCGATGGCGACGCCCGCCAGCCGCCAGACCATCGTCGAGGTGACGCGCCGGTCCGGCGACTACGCCATGGCGGGCCTCGCCGCCGTTCTGTCGATGCAGGCGAACGGACAGGTGGAGGCCGCCCGCCTCGTCTATTTCGGCGTCGGCTCGGGGGCCGAGATCGCCCGGGGCGCCTCCGCCGCCCTCGCCGGCCGCCGGCTGGACGGCACGTCCATCGCCGCCGCGAAGGCCGCCCTCGCGGACGACCTCGACCCGCCGGGCGACCTGCACGGCGGACCGGAACTGAAGCGCCACCTCGCCCGCGTGCTCACCGGCCGCGCGCTCTCGTCCTTCCTCGCGCCGGCGGAGCAGGCCGCATGAACCGCCGCATCGACATCGCCCTGACGGTCAACGGCGAACGCGTCGCCCGCAGCGTTGACACCCGCCTGCATCTCGTCGATTTCCTGCGCACGGAACTCGGCCTCACCGGCGCCCACACCGCCTGCGAGCACGGCGTCTGCGGCGCCTGCACCGTCCGCGTCGACGGCGAACCCGTTCGCGGCTGCCTGGTGCTCGCCGCGAGCCTCGACGGCGCTGTTGTCGAGACCATCGAGGGCCTCTCCGACAGCGGCGAAATCCGCGATCTGCAGGAGGCCTTCGTCGCCCGCAACGCCGCCCAGTGCGGCTACTGCACGCCGGGCATGCTGGTCACCGCCGCCGACATTCTCACGCAGGCCCCGAATGCCTCGCGCGAGGAGATTCGCGAGCACATCTCCGGCAACTACTGCCGCTGCACCGGCTACCAGGCCATCGTCGACGCGGTCGAGGACACCCTGAAGGCCCGCCGCACCCGCGAGGCCGTGCGATGAACGAGATCGTCACGCCGAAGTCCCTCGGTCTCTCCCGCGAGGACCTGCCGAACTCCTACATCGGCCGCGCCGTGCCGCGCCCCAACGCCCGCAAGCTGGTCGAGGGCCGCGCCACCTATACCGACGACGTGACCCTGCCGCGGCTCGTCCATGCCGCCTTCCTGCGCTCGCCGCACGCCCATGCGCGCATCGTCTCCATCGATACGAGCGCGGCGCTGAAGGTTCCGGGCGTCGTCCGCGTCTTCACCGCCGCCGACCTCGCCGCGGTCTGCGACCCCTGGGTGGCCGTGCTCGCCCACCTCAAGGGCATGAAGTCGGCGCCGCAGTATCCGCTGCCGCTCGAGCGTGCGACGTGGCAGGGCGAGGCCGTCGTCGCGGTCGTCGCCGAAACCCGCGCCGCGGCCGAGGACGGCGTGGCCGCCCTCGCCGTGGAGTTCGAGTCGCTGCCGGCCCAGGTCGACATGGAGACGGCGCTGGCGCCGGGCGCCGTCGTCATCCACCCGGAGCTCGGCGACAACCTAGTCTTCACCCGCACCGCCGAGACCGGCGACGTCGCGGCCGCCTTCGCGTCCGCCCACAAGGTCGTCGAGGCGACCTTTCACACCGGCCGCCACACCGGCGTGACGCTGGAGCCGCGCTCCATCATCGCCGACTACAACCGCGCCGACGGCACGCTCACCGTCCACCATTCGACGCAGGCGCCGCACATGATGCAGAACGTCTTCGCCACGCAGCTGCGCATGGCCGAGAGCGACGTGCGCGTCATCTGCAAGGACGTCGGCGGCTCCTACGGCATCAAGGTCCACGTCTATCCCGACGAGATGGCGGTCGCCTGCATGTCGAAGATCATGGGCCGGCCGGTGAAGTTCATCGCCGACCGCTTCGAGGCCTTCGGCAGCGACATCCACGCCCGCGACCACCGCATCACCGGCCGCCTCGCCGTCGATGCGGAGGGCCGCTTCCTCGCCTTCGACATCGACGATCTCACCGGCATCGGCCCCTATTCGGTCTATCCGCGCACCAGCGCCGTGGAGGGCAACCAGGTCGTCAATCTCTGTGGCGGCCCCTATGCCTTCGCCAACTACCGCTGCACCACCACCGTCGTGCTGCAGAACAAGGCGCCGACCTGCCAGTACCGCGCCGTCGGCCACCCCATCGCCACCACCGTGACGGAGGGTCTCGTCGACCTCGCGGCCGAGGCGCTCGGCATGGACAAGGTCGCCATCCGCCGGAAGAACCTGATCCCCGACGACGCCTATCCCTGCACCTCGCCGGCCGGCATGAAATTCGAGGGCCTGTCGCACCACGCCTCGCTCGACAAGCTCCTGGAGATGGTGCCGGTCGACAAGATCCGCGCCGACCAGGCCGAGCAGCGAAAGCGCGGCGTCTATCGCGGCCTCGGCTTTGCCAGCTTCATCGAGCTGACCAACCCCTCGCCCTTCATGTACGGCATCGGCGGCGCCAAGATCTCGGCCCAGGACGGCTGCACCGTGCGCATGGATCCCGACGGGTCGGTCGTCGCCATGTCCGGCGTCACCGAACAGGGCCAGGGCACGGAAGCCATCCTCGCCCAGATCGTCGCCCACGGCGTCGGCGTGCCGGTCTCGAAGGTCAAGGTCGTCACCGGCGACACCCGCACCGTCCCCTATGGCGGCGGCACCTGGGCCTGCCGGGGCGCCGGCATCGGCGGCGAGGCGGCGCTGCAGTCGGCCATCGCCCTGAAGGAGCAGATCCTCGAAGTGGCCGGCGCCATGCTGCAGGCTCAAGGCGCGAGCCTCGACATCGTCATGGGCGAGGTGGTGGACAAGGCGACCGGACAGGCACGCATGCCGCTCGCCGAGCTCGGCCGCATCGTCTACTACCGCGGCGACACGCTGCCCAAGGACCTCGCCCGGGAGCTCGTCCAGACGCGGCACTTCATCACCAAGGAATATCCCTTCGCCTTCACCAACGGCATCCAGGCGAGCTGGCTGGAGGTCGATGTCGAAACCGGCATGGTGAAGCTGCTGGAGCACTGGTGCGTCGAGGACTGCGGCCGGGTCATCAACCCCATGCTCGTCGACGAACAGGTGCGCGGCGGCATCGTCCAGGGCATCGGCGGCGCGCTCTACGAGCACTGCGTCTACAACGAGGACGGCCAGCTCCTCACCACCACCCTTGCCGACTATCTCGTGCCCATGGCTGCCGAAATGCCCGACATGCATGTCGGCCACGTCGAGACGCCGACGAAGGAGTCCCTCCTCGGCGCCAAGGGCGCGGGCGAGGCCGGCACAGCCGGCGCGCCTGCCGCCATCATGAACGCCATCAACGACGCCATCGCGCCCCTCGGCGCGAAGGTCCTCGCCCAGCCCTTCACTCCCGACCGGATCCTGAGGGCGCTCGGAACCATTGCATGAGCATGGGGAAGCGGTGCTAGCCTGCTCCCCGAAGTGAAAGGCCGGGCCAACCGGCCGCCAAGAACAACCCAGGAAACAGGGGATCCCCGTGATCCCCGCCCCCAAGGAAGGAACGACGATGACGACCACCAGGCGCACATTCATGGCCGGCGCCGCCGGCGCCGCCACCCTGCCCGTCTTCAACATCAAGGCCTCGGCGCAGCAGAGCCTCAACGTCACCATCGCGGCGAGCCACCCGGTGCAGAACTTCTGGGTCGCGATGATGAAGAACGTCTTCCAGCCCGAGGTCGAGAAGCATCTGCGCGACAACGGCAACCAGGTGCGCGTCAACTGGCGCGAGTCCTATGGCGGCACGCTCTACAAGTTCCAGGACACGATGGAGGCCGTGCGCGACAACATCACCGACATCGGCTACGTCGGCACGCTCTGGGAAGGCTCCACCATGCCGCTCCAGAACGTCAGCTATTTCACGCCCTTCACCACCGGCGACCACGGCCTCGTCGCCCGCACCTTCGACAAGCTCAACGAGACGGTTCCGGCCATCAAGCAGAACTGGAACGGCCTCAACATGGTGCCGCTCTCCTCGTTCATCACCGACACCTACCACATCTGGTCGACCTTCCCGGTCCGCACCCTCGACGACCTGAAGAACCGCAAGATCTCGGCGCCCGGCACCTCGGCCAACTGGCTCACCGGCACCGGCGCCACCCCGGTCGACGGGGCGCTCACCACCTACTACACCGACATCCAGACCGGCGTGTCGGAAGGCGCCCTGTCCTTCTTCGTCGGCATCCTGCCGACCCGCGTCTACGAGGTGGCGAAATACGTCTGCAAATGCGACGTCGGCGCCATGTATGTCGGCGGCATCGCCGCCAACAAGCAGCGCCACGACCGCTGGCCGGCCGCCTTCCAGAAGGCCGTGGCGGAGGCCGGCAAGATCACCACCCAGAAGCACATCGAGGACGTCTCCTCGCGCATCGACGCGGCCGAGAAGGAGATGGTCGCCAAGGGCTCGATCATCACCACCATGGCCGACGCCGAGCGCAAGCGCTGGATCTCGGGCCTGCCCAACATCGCCAAGACCTGGGCCGACACCTCCGGCCCGGCCGCCCGCGACGTGCTGAAGTCCTACTTCGCCGCCATTCGCGCCGCCGGCGGCACGCCGGGCCGCGATTGGGACCGCGAAGCCTCCGCCTGATCCGCTCATCCGGGCGCCGGAGGTCATCCGGCGCCCGTCATTTCAGTCCGCAGACATCCGGAGACCCCCATGGCCGACGACATCGACGTCGCGGCGCTCGAGCGCGAGGCGGCCCGCCAGCCCTTCGATCCCGTCCGGATGCTGCTCGACGCCCTCGCCGCCATCGGCACGGTCTGGACCTTCGGCCTGATGCTGCTCATCTGCGCCGACGTGATCGGCCGCTCCTTCCTCTCCATGCCGATCACCGGCGTGTCGGAGATCGCCGCCCATTCCATCGTCGGCATCGTCTTCCTGCAGATCGGCGCCACGATCTATTCCAGGCGCATGACCCGCGCCGACTTCCTCATCGACGGGGTCCTGCACCGCACCCCCGCCGTCGGGCGTGCCGTCGAGGCGCTGTTCCTGCTCATCGGCGCCGCTGTCATGGCCTTCGTCGCCTGGGCCGCCTGGCCGGGCATGTGGACGTCCCTCGCCTCCCGCGAATTCTTCGGCGTCCAGGGCCTCTTCACGGTGCCGACCTGGCCGTTCCGCGGGCTCATCATTCTCGGCGGGGTCGCGGGCGCCCTCGCCTACATCATGCTGTTCGTCGCCGAGATCGGCGCCCGGCGTAAACCGGCCGGGGGCTGATCCCATGGAAGACGTCACGCTCGGTTTCGTTCTCATCGGCGCCATGGTGGCGCTCATCGTCCTCGGCCTGCCCATCGGCCTCTCCCTCATCGGCACCGGCGCCATCGGCGTCTGGCTGATCCGCGACAACATCGACCTCGCCTTCCGCTTCACCGCGCTCGCCACCTATTCGGGCATCCAGGACTATCTCTTCGCCACCATCCCGCTCTTCGTGCTGATGGGGCTCCTGGTGTCGATCTCCGACGTCGGCAAGGACACCTTCGAGGTCGCTCAGGCGCTGCTCCGCCGTATCCGCGGCGGCCTCGGCATGGCGACGGTGGCGGCCAACGCGGTCTTCGCCGCGGTCACCGGCGTCTCCATCGCCTCGGCGGCCGTCTTCACCAAGGTGGCGGTGCCGGAAATGGTCCGCCACGGCTACACCATGCGCTTCGCCTCCGGCACGGTCGCCGGCTCCTCCATCCTCGGCATGCTGATCCCGCCGAGCCTCCTGATGATCGTCTACGGCGTCCTCTCCGAGGTCTCGATCGGCAAGATGTTCGTCGCCGGCGTCATTCCCGGCGTCATCATCGCCCTCGGCTTCACCGTCATGATCTGGGTCTACGCCACGGTCTGGCCGCACAAGATCTTCGTCGATGCCGGCACTTCCGACGTCGAAGACGTGCCACCCATGCCGGTCGGCGAGATGCTGGCGAAGTCGGTGCCCATCGCCTGCCTCGTCGTGCTCATCCTCGGCGGCCTCTACACCGGCTTCTTCACGCCGACCGAGGCGGGTGCGGTGGGTGCCGCCGGCGCGCTCGTCATCGCCCTCGTCCGCCGCCGTCTCGACTGGCCGAAGTTCTGGCGGGTGCTGAAGGAGGCGGGCATCGTCTCGGCCTCGATCCTCTTCCTGCTCATCGCCGCCAGCCTCTATTCGCGCATGCTCTCCATGGCCGGCGTGCCCAACGCCATCGGCGACTTCGTCCAGCATCTCGGCCTCGGCGCCTACGGCTTCCTCTTCGCCTTCGTCGTGGTCATCCTGCTCATGGGCATGATCCTGGATTCCACCTCGATCCTGCTGATCATGGTGCCCATCGGGGCGCCCATCGCCTCGGCCATGGGCTTCGACCTCATCCACTTCGGCATCGTCACCATCATCGCCGTGGAGATGGGGCTGTTGACCCCGCCCTTCGGCATCTCGGTCTTCACCGTCAAGGCGACGCTGGGCGATCCCAGCGTCGGGATCGAGACCATCTTCGCGGGTGCCATGCCCTACGTCACGGTAATGGGCATCGCGCTGTTCCTCATCGCGATCTTCCCGCCCCTCTCGACCATCCTCGTGCGCTGACGGTCCGCCATGCTGTCCTTCGACGAACACAATCTGACCGACGAGGTGGTGAACCGCTTCGCGGAGTGCCACGATCCCCGGCTGAAGCAGGTGATCCAGGCCCTCGTCCGCCACGCCCATGCCTTCGTGAAGGAGGTGGAACTGACCGAGGCGGAATGGATCGCCGCCATCGGCTTCCTCACCCGCACCGGCCACATGTGCGACGACAAGCGGCAGGAGTTCATCCTGCTCTCCGACGTGCTCGGCATCTCCATGCTGGTGGACGCCATCAACCACCGCATGCCGGACGGCGCCACCGAGACGACGGTGCTCGGCCCCTTCTATCTCGGCGAGCACCGCGTCACGCCCTACGGCGCCGACATCGCCGCGAACGAGCCGGGCGAGCGCCTCTTCGTCGAGGGCACGGTGTCCTCGCCCGGCGGCGCGCCCATCGCAGGCGCCGCGGTCGACATCTGGCATTCCGACGACGAGGGCTTCTACGACGCCCAGAAGGGCACCGAGGAGCCCTCTCTCCGCGCCCGTTTCATCACCGATGCCGAGGGGCGCTTCGGCTTCCGCACCATCGTGCCGTCGAGCTATCCGATCCCCCATGACGGTCCCGTCGGGCAGCTCCTGGAGGCGACGAAGCGCCACCCGATGCGTCCCGCACACATCCATTTCCGCATCGCCGCGCCGGGCCACGAGACGCTGGTGACGCATCTCTTCATGCCCGGCGATCCCTGGCTGGAGAGCGACGCGGTCTTCGGGGTCAAGGAGAGCCTGGTCGCGACCCTCGACGGCCGGGCCGGCGGCGCCTATCCGGACGGCTCCCCGGCCCCGGCGAGCTGGCAATTGCTCCGGCATGGCTTCGGCCTCAAACCCGTCGCCGCCTGAGGCGGTTCAGGCGCGGGAGCGCAGCGCCGCCTGGATGTTGCGACCGGTGCGCTCGACATGTTCGCGCAGCAGCTTCGCCGCGTCCTCGGCGCGCCGCTCGATCATCGCTTCGGCAATGGCGGCATGCTCGGCCGGCACGTCCCGGTCCGGCGCATGGTCCTTCAGGAAGATGCGGCGGTAGCGGTCCGACTGGTCGTGCAGCGTCTCGCAGAACTGCTGCAGCAGCGGCATGCGGCAGGCCGAGATCAGCTCGGCATGGAAGGCCCGGTGCCGCGCCTCCCACTCCTCCTGCTCCTCGACCGAACGCGCGCCGCGCTTGCAGCGACCGAGCTGGTGCAGCGCCGAGAGGATGCGCCCCTCCCAGGCGGCGTCGCCGTGAAGGATCGCCTCCCGCGCCGCCATGCCCTCGAGCTCCACCCGGAGGCGGATGACCTCGGTCAGGTTGTCGGCAGAGACGGGCGAGACCCGGTAGCCACGCTGGTCCTCGGCCTCCACCAGCCCCTCGCTCTCCAGCCGGCACAGCGCCTCGCGCAGCGGGCTGAGGCTGACGCCGTAGCGGGCGCGGATGCGGTCGAGGACGAGCTTGGAGCCCGGCTCGAAATCGCCGCGCATGATGGCGCCGCGCAACTGCCCCGCCAGCGTCGTCGTCAGGGTCGCCGCAGACGTCGGCGTCGCGTCGCGAAGGCTCATCGTGCCGGCCTCTCAGTCGTCGGTGGGCGCGAAGCCATAGAGCGCCGCGGGGTTGTCGACCAGCGCCAGCCTGCGGTGATCCGCGTCGAGAATCCAGAGCGGGATGAGATCGACGAGGTCGCCGTCGTTGGGCATGGGCACCGGGCAGATCGGATGGGGCCAGTTGCTGCCCCACAGGATGCGGTCCGGCCGATGCGCCACGACGCGGTGGATCAGCGGCAGCATGTCCCGGTGCGGATAGGGCTCGGCGGAGAGGCGATAGAGGCTGGCGAGCTTCACCCAGCAGCGGCTGGTGTCGAGAAGGCGCAGCACCGCGGCGAAGGGTTCTGACCCGACGCCCTCCGCAGCGGTGATTCGCGCCAGGTGGTCGAGCACGAAGGGGCTGCCGCAATCGACCAGCTCCCGCTCCACGTCGAGCAGTTCCTCCGCGCGGTGGAAATGCAGCACCAGGTGCCAGCCGAAGTCGCGCGTCTCGGCGGCGAGGCGCGGCAGGTGCTCGAAGGACGCGCCGCCGCTCACCACGGTCGACATGCGGCAGCCGCGCATGCCGCGCCGGTGCATGGCCTCGATCTCCGCCTGCGGCAGGCCCGAGGGAATGACGGCGACGCCGCGCATGCGCTCCGGCGCGCGGTCGAGGGCGGCGAGCGTCGCCCGGTTGTCGGTGCCGTGGGCGCCGCCGTGGACGATGACGACCCGGTCGATGCCGAGCACCTCATGCAGAGCGAAGAGATCCTCCACCGTGCAGTCCTCGGGCGTGTAGCTGCGCGCCGGACTGAAGGGGAACTGCGCCGCCGGGCCGAAGACGTGGACATGGGTGTCGCAGGCGCCCTGCGGCACGGCGAAGCGCGGCCGGCGCGGATTCCGGTCGGGTCCCGGGCAGGATTTCGGCGCCGACGCAGCGGCAGAAGGGGCGGCCATGCATCACCTCACGTCATTTACAGAGCGATAACCGCCCTGGGGGTCCGGCGCGTCGGCGCCATTGACCCGGCCGGCCCATGGTGTACCATAAAAATCGATGATCCAATAATAATCGATATTCTTATGAAGGAGATCTCGATGACCCGCTGGCTCGCTTCTCTCATGGCCGGGCTTTTCGCCCTCACCCTCGGCGCCCTGCCCGCCGCCGCTTTCCCCGACCGCGCCGTCCGTATCGTCGTGCCCTTCCCGGCCGGCGGCTCCAACGACGTGATCGCCCGCATCCTCGGCCAGCGCCTCTCCGAAATCTGGAAGCAGCCCGTCGTCATCGAGAACCGCGGCGGCGCCGGCGGCAATATCGGTGGCGAGGCCATCGCCCGTGCCGACGCCGACGGCTATTCGCTCCTGCTCGCCGCCCCCGGCCCGCTCGCCATCAACCCCTCCCTCTTCCAGCGCATGAATTACGATCCGCTGAAGGATTTCGCGCCGATTGCGCTCACCGCCTCGGTGCCGATCGTGCTCGCCGTCAATCCGCAGGTCCGCGCCACCACGGTCGCCGAGCTGATCGCGCTGGCCAAGGCCGAGCCGGGCAAGCTGCATTTCGGCTCCTCCGGCGCCGGCTCGACCAACCATCTGGCGGGCGAGCTCTTCAAGTCGCTGGCCGGCATCAACATCCAGCACGTGCCCTATCGCGGCGCCGCCCCGGCCATGAACGACCTCGTCGCCGGCCACATTCCCTTCATGTTCGACAACATGCCGGCGGTGCGCCCGCAGGTCGCCGGCGGCAAGATCCGGGCGATCGCGGTGGCCGGCGCCACCCGCTCCTCGCTCTATCCGGAACTGCCGACCATGGTCGAAGCCGGCGTCGCCGGTTTCGAGGCCTCCTCCTGGTTCGGCCTCGTCGCCCCCGCCGGCACGCCGCCCGCCGTCATGAAGGTGCTGGTCGAGACCACCGCCGCCGTCCTCAAGGAGCCGGCCATCATCGCCAAGTTCGCCGAACTCGGCGCCGAGCCGGGAACCGTCTTCGGCGATGATTTCGGCCGCTTCCTCAAGGCCGAGACCGAGAAGTGGTCGGCCATCGTCAAGGCCGCCGGTCTGACGCCGCAGTGACGGCGACGGCCTCCCCTCCCTTCAGCCGCGAGACATCCATGGCCAAGACCCGCGACGACCTTCCGACCCTCGCCGAGCTGGAGAAGCGCTACGAGGACATGATCGGCTTCACGCCGCCGCGCATCGCCAAGCGGCTGAAGCTCGGCATGGCCGTCGACCCCGGGGTCGTCGCCGCCATCGAGGACTGGCGCATCGCTGCCCTCACCCCCGATGCGCTGGACCAGAAGACGGTCCAGCTCATGGCCTTCGCCATCCTGCTGACCCAGACGTCGGAAGCCGCCACCAACCACGCCAAGGCGGCGATCAAGGCGGGCGCGACGCTGGATGAGCTCCACGCCGCCGCCGCCGTCGCCGCCCTGTTCCGCGGCGTCGCCGCCTTCAATCTCGCGGGCGAGGTCCTCACCGGCCTCTTCCCCGAGAAGGCCTGACGGCGCCCGCCCGACCACCTCGAGGACCGATCCCATGCTCTCCGACGACGATCGCCGCAAGGCGGCCGAAATCCTGCTCTCCGCCGAGGAGTGCCGCACCCCGGCCCTGCAGCTCACCAAGACCTTTCCGGACATCCAGATCGCGGATTCCTACGCCATCTCCTCGCTGGTCACCGAGACCAAGATCGCCCGCGGCGACCGCCTGATCGGCCACAAGATCGGCCTGACCTCCAAGGCCATGCAGGCCTCCTCGCAGATCGACGAGCCGGACTACGGCCACCTGCTCGAATCCATGCTGCTGAACGACGGCGCCAAGGTCCGTTTCGAGGACTATTGCGTGCCGCGCGTCGAGCCGGAGCTGACCTTCATCCTCAAGGAGCCGCTGAAGGGCCCCGGCATCGGCCTCGTCGACGTGCTGCGCGCCACCGAATGGGTGGTGCCCTCCATCGAGATCATCGACGCCCGCGTGCAGAACCCGCGCAAGATTCAGGACACCGTCGCCGACAACGGCGCCGCCGCCGGCATCGTCCTCGGCGGCCGCCCGGTGCGCCCCGACGCGGTGGACCTGCGCTGGGTCGGCGCCATCTTCTACCGCAACGCCGAGATCGAGGAGACCGGCCTCGCCGCCGGCGTCCTCGGCCACCCGGCCATGGCCATCGCCTGGCTCGCCAACAAGGTCGGCCGCTTCGGCACCGTGCTGGAGCCCGGCCACCTCATGCTGTCCGGCTCCTTCACCCGGCCGGTCTGGGCGGCGAAGGGCGACACGCTGCACGCCGATTTCGGCCCGCTCGGCAGCGTCTCCGTGCAGTTCGTCTGACCCGGGCCGACGGCTAGGGCAGGCTCAACCACCCCATCGCGTCCGCCCCCTGCCGCACCGGTGCGAGAGCCGGTGCCCCCGCCGGCACGGTGATTCTCTCGGGCTCCGCCAGCCTCAGGCGGACGCCGGCGCCGGAGGAGAGCCGGTGCAGGTAGAAGACGCTCGGCGCCATCTCGTCGGCAATCATCACCGGCGAGGGGGCCGAGACGATCCTGACGCTGCCGCACCGCCCGATCCAGTCGACGTGGCGGTGGCCGTGCATGACCACGAGCCGATCGCCCAGCGGCTCGAGCTGGCGGACGAACCAGCTCCCGTTGACCAGCGCCGTCCCCACCCGCTCGAAGAAGGCCCGCACCGGACGCGGATATTCGATGACGTGGTGGTGCAGCGCGACGATCCACGACGCCCGCGGATACTGGCGGACCGCCGCGGCCAGCGCCGCCTCCTGCTCGTGCGAGACGAGGCCCAGCGCGTTGGTGAAGGAGAAATGCGTCTCGGCGTTGGAGTTGAGCAGGATGACGCCGAGCCCCTCGTCGTCCTTCGGCGGCATGACCAGCGGAAAGAGGCTGTCCCAGAAGGTGGCGAACTGCACGGCGGTGCCGAGCTTCGCCGTCTCCGCCAGCGACCGGATCAAAGGCTGCTTGCGGGCCGCCGCGGCGGCGAGCGTGTGGCCGAGCACGCCGCGGTCGCGGTCGACGAGGCGCACCCGCTCGCCCTGGATCGTCACCATGGCGGAGAGGGTGCGCAGGCGCCTGAGCTGCTTGACCGGGCTGAAGGGCACGTCCAGCCGGGCGGGATTGGCGCGGTCGACGATGTTGAGGTCGTGGTTGCCGGGCAGCAGCAGCATGCGCTCGGCGAGCTCGGGATAGCGCCAGACGCGGTCGAGAAACTCCGCCCATTCCGCCGAGCGGCCGGCATCGGTGACGTCGCCGGTCACCATCACGAGGTCGATCGGCTCCTCGGCATGCATCGCCGCCAGCCGCTGGAGAATGCGCTCCAGCCGGCCGTTGCCGCGCGGTCCCCTCCGCCCGCTCTCGATGCGGAAGCCGTAGCGCTCGCCGACCACGTGCAGGTCGGAGAGATGGACCACCCGCCAGGACGGCCCGCCCGGCGCCGGCAGGTCGAAGGCCCCGAGGTCCTCCGGCGTCGCCATGGTGGCGTCGGCATAGCCCCAGCTCAGCGAGGCGATCGCCATGTAGAGGGCGACGATGACGACGGCATTGGCGAGCGCCGGCCGGATGAGGCGGTTCGGCCGGGCGAAGTCGATGAAATCCGCCGTCCAGCGGGTCGAGGGCCAGACGAGGACGATGACCCCGACGGCGAGGACGGCGAGCAGCGCCGCGGCGCCGACCGCCGAGAGCGCGCGCAGGCGGGCGCGGCGCTCCGGTTCGCCCGCGCGCGCGGAGAAGCGCTCGACCACATGGCGCAACGCCTCGCGGCTGGTGGCATAGCCCGGCTGGATGGCGAGGGCGTTGAGCGACCAGAAGCTGCGTTCGGCCGAGCGGTACAGCGGCCGCCAGCCGAAGAAGCCGACGACCGCCACCAGCAGGAGCAGCAGCACCGAGCCGAACCCCGCCAGCGCCGTGATTCGTCCCGACAGCGTGTCCACCCAGCCGGTGACCACCAGCGGTGCGGCGCCGAGCAGCAGCCCCGGCACCAGCATGAGGCTGGTCCATGCGAAGATGAGCTTGGGCAGGCTGATCTCGGTGAAGAGCCAGCCGGCAAGCTTGATCAGGGACCGGGTGGCCGGGCTCGAAGCGTCGTCTTCGGCATCACCGCGGCGGGGATCGACGGGCGGCTCCATGGCGACAGTGTCGGCCATCGCAGGCCGCGGCGCAAACCGGCGAAATGAAGCAGGGAAAGGTCAGCGCAGGGCCGGCAGGCAGAGGATGCCGCCCTCCGGCCCGATCAGCACCGAGGCGACCGCGAAAGTGGTGATGGCGAGGCCCACCGCCATGGCGGCCGCCGGATTGCGGCCGAGCCCCTTCAGCGTCGCGACGCCCATGGCGCTGGCCATCACCGCGGGAATGGTGCCGAGGCCGAAGCCGAGCATCAGGCCCGCGCCGCCGAAGCCGCTGCCCGCCAGCATGGCGGTGAACAGCGCGCCGTAGACCATGGCGCAGGGCATGAAGCCCCAGACGACGCCGAGCGCCACCGGGCCGCCGACCCCGATGCCGGGATGGCGCGCGGTCAGCGTCATCAACGTGTTGCCGACGGGCGCCGCCAGCCGGTCGAAGGCGACGAGCGAGGGAATGAGCCCTGCCGTCGACAGGCCGATCCAGCCGAGGGTCACCGCGCTCGCCCATTGCAGCACCCGATAGGCCGCCGTCTGGTCGAAGGCGCCGGCGATGCCGGAGCCGAAGGTGCCGAGAATGCCGCCGGCCGCCGCATAGGCGAGTACCCGGCCGAACTGGGTGAGCAGCAGGGTGCGCGCCCGCTGCGCCGCATCGCCGGTCGGATGCACCGTCAGCATCAGGGCCGAGCCGATGCTGCCGCACATGCCGGCGCAGTGCAGGCTCGAGGCGAGGCCCATCAGGACGCCGGCGAAGAAGGTGAGGGACGAGGGGGACATGATGGAACCGGCGGCTCAGACGGCGCTGGAATGACGGCCCGCCTTGGCGAGATGGGCGTCGAAGAGCGAGGCGACGACACGCACCAGCGGGCGCCCCGCGTCGCTGACCACGACCGTGCGGTCCGAACGCAACACGAGGCCCTCGCTCTCCAGCGGCCGCATCTGTTCGAGGTCGCGGTCGAAGAAGTCGCGCGCCACCCCGTGCCGGCGGGCAACCGCCTCGAGATCGGCGGAGAAGTCGCACATCAGCCGCTCGATGGCATCCGCCCGCACCCGGTCCTCCAGCGACAGGGCGAGGCCGCGCACCGTCGCCGGTGCGCCGGCCGCCACCGCCCGCTCGTAGCCACCGATATCCGGCGCGTTCTGCACGAAGCCCTGCGGCAGGCGGCCGATGGCCGAGGCGCCGAAGCCGATCAGCGCCTCGGCGTCGTCGGTCGTGTAGCCCTGGAAGTTGCGCTTCAGCCGCTGGTCGCGCGCCGCGACCGCCATGGCGTCGTCGGGCCGGGCGAAATGGTCGAGGCCGATCGCCTCGTAGCCGAGCGCCTGCAGCGCCTCCCGCGCCGCCGTCTGCTGGCGGAACCGCTCCACCGCGTCCGGCAGCGCGGTCTCGTCGATGAGGCGCTGGTGGGTCTTGAACCACGGCACATGGGCATAGCCGAACAGCGAGATGCGGCTCGGCCGCATCGCCGCCGCGAGCTCGATCGTGCGCATCAGGTCGGCCATGCTCTGGTGCGGCAGGCCGTACATCAGGTCGAAGCTCAGCGCGTCGATGCCGGCGGCATGCAGCGCCTCCACCGCCGCGGCCACGACCTCGAGCGGCTGGACCCGGCCGATCGCCTGCTGCACGTGCGGATTGAGATCCTGCACGCCGAGGCTCGCCCGCGTCACGCCCACCCGCTTCAGCGCCGCCGCAAGGCCGCGGCCAAGCTGGCGCGGATCGAGCTCGATGGCGTGTTCCGCCTCCGACCCGATCTGGAATCGCCGGGCCAGCCGGTCGGCGATGAGGGTCAGCCCGGCCTCGCCCAGCATGGAGGGCGTGCCGCCACCCCAATGCAGGTGGCGAACCTGGCGGGCCGGCGTCAGCCGCGCCACCAGGTCGATCTCGGCGAGCAGATGGTCGCGATAGGCCGTCACCGGCTCGCTGCGGCGGGTCACCTTGGTGTGGCAGCCGCAATAAGCGCACATGGCGGCGCAGAAGGGGACGTGCAGGTAGAGCGACAGGCTGGTGCAGGGCGACAGCTTGCCGAGCCAGTCGCGATAGGTGTCGGCGGTCACCGCCGGCGTGAAATGCGGCGCGGTGGGATAGGACGTGTAGCGGGGGACCGCCTTCTCGGCGAGGGCGATATTGCCCATCGAAGCCGGATGGATGACCTGCGCGGCGGGAGATGAGTCGCGGCCCGCGGCAGCAGCGGTCGTCGGGGACGTCATGGGGGTGGACCTCCGGACAGGCGGGGAGAGGCCCGCCATTGAGCCGGAATTGTCGCCGTTGCCCCCGCCCGCGCGTTGATCGACATCAACGATTCCCCACCGGCCCGGCGCCCGTCCCGACGTCTTGATGCACATCAATGTCCGCCCCGCTGCGCCTGCCAAAGGTGCTGTGCAATGCGGGATCGCCTGTCTGGGCGGACCTGCGGCCATGCAGGACGAGGGGCACGAGATGAGCCAGGGTCAAGCCCACAAGACATTGTCAGTTCCGGAGATCACCAGCATGGTGGCCTTCGCCGCCACCGCTCTCCTGTGCCTGTACATCGCGTCAGGCTCGGTCGATCCGGCCTATTCCTTCCACGTCTATCTCTTCGCGGCCGGCTCGGTCGGCGCGATCTTCGCCCTCGGCAACCGCTACATGGCGCGTCCGGCCTCCATCCCGCAGGAGATCGACGGCAAGCCGAACTACAACATGGCGCCCGTCCAGTTCGCGACGGTGGCCGCCGTGTTCTGGGGCATCGCCGGCTTCACGGTGGGCCTCATCATCGCCAGCCAGCTCGCCTGGCCCGCACTCAATTTCGACCTGCCCTGGATCAATTTCGGCCGCCTGAGGCCGCTGCACACCTCGGCGGTGATCTTCGCCTTCGGCGGCAACGTGCTGCTCGCGACCTCGTTCTACGTGGTCCAGAAGAGCTGCCGGGCCCGCCTCGCCGGCGAGATCGCCCCCTGGTTCGTCATCCTCGGCTACAACTTCTTCATCGTCATCGCCGGCACGGGCTACCTGCTCGGCATCACCCAGGGCAAGGAATACGCCGAGCCCGAGTGGTACGCCGACCTGTTCCTCACCGTCGTCTGGGTCGTCTATCTCCTCGTCTTCCTCGCCACCCTGTGGAAGCGCAAGGAACCCCACATCTTCGTGGCGAACTGGTTCTACCTCGCCTTCATCGTCACCATCGCCGTCCTCCATCTCGGCAACAACGCCGCGATCCCGGTCTCGATCTTCTCGCCCAAGAGCTACATCGTCTGGTCGGGTGTTCAGGACGCCATGTTCCAGTGGTGGTACGGCCACAACGCGGTCGGCTTCTTCCTGACCGCCGGCTTCCTCGCCATCATGTACTACTTCGTGCCGAAGCGGGCCGAGCGGCCGATCTACTCCTACCGCCTGTCCATCGTGCACTTCTGGGCCCTGATCTTCCTCTACATCTGGGCCGGCCCGCATCACCTGCACTACACCGCCCTGCCCGACTGGGCCCAGACCCTCGGCATGACCTTCTCGGTGATGCTGTGGATGCCCTCCTGGGGCGGCATGATCAACGGCCTGATGACGCTCTCGGGCGCCTGGGACAAGCTGCGCACCGACCCCGTGCTGCGCATGATGGTGGTCTCGCTCGCCTTCTACGGCATGTCGACCTTCGAGGGTCCGCTCATGTCCATCAAGGCGGTCAACTCCCTGTCGCACTACACCGACTGGACCATCGGCCACGTCCATTCCGGCGCGCTCGGCTGGGTCGCCTACATCTCCTTCGGCGCCGTCTACTGCCTCGTCCCGTGGCTGTGGAACAGGAAGCAGCTCTATTCGAACCGGCTGGTCGAATGGCACTTCTGGGTCTCGACCCTCGGCATCGTCTTCTACATCTCCGCCATGTGGGTCGCCGGCATCATGCAGGGCCTGATGTGGCGCGCCTACACCGCCCTCGGCTTCCTCGAATATTCCTTCATCGAGACGGTCGACGCGATGCACCCCTACTACGTGATCCGTGCTCTCGGTGGCGCCCTGTTCGTCATCGGCTCGCTGATCATGGCCTACAACCTGATCATGACGGTGCGCGCGGGCGAGGCTGCAGAGCCTGAAGCGACCCCCGCCCTCGTGCCTGCCGAGTGAGGAGAGAGACCATGTCGCTCTGGAACAAGCACGCCATCTTCGAGAAGAACTCGATCATCCTCACCGTCGGCATCCTCGTCGTGGTCGCCATCGGCGGCCTCGTCGAGATCGCCCCGCTCTTCTACCTCAGGAGCACCATCGAGAAGGTGGAGGGCGTGCGTCCCTACACCCCGCTGGAACTGGCCGGCCGCACCATCTACGTGCGCGAGGGCTGCTACAACTGCCACAGCCAGATGATCCGCCCGCTGCGCGACGAGGTGGAGCGCTACGGCCACTACTCGCTGGCCGCCGAGAGCATGTACGACAAGCCCTTCCAGTGGGGCTCCAAGCGCACGGGTCCCGATCTCGCCCGCGTCGGCGGCAAGTATTCGGACGAGTGGCACGTCGCTCACCTCGCCAATCCCCGCTCGATCGTCCCGCAGTCGATCATGCCGGGCTACGCCTTCCTGGCGCAGAACGAGATCCGGCCGGAACAGGTCGCCGGCCATCTCGCCACCAACCGCCTCGGCGGCGTGCCCTACACGCAGGAGCAGATCGCCAACGCTCTCTCCGACATGCGGGCGCAGGTCAATCCGGACAGCCCGGACGTGCAGGCCCTCCAGACCCGCTATCCCGGCGCCACGGCGCGCGCCTTCGGCGGCAATCCCACTGCGGCCGCCGCCGGCACGGTCACCGAGATGGACGCCCTCGTCGCCTATCTCCAGGTGCTCGGCACGATGGTGAATTTCCGCACCTACGACGCCAGCGCCAACATCCGCTGAGCCGCGAGGATCCGATGAGCACCTATTCCACGCTTGCCAACTTCGCCCAGACCGTCGGGCTCCTCTACTTCGTCGGCATGTTCCTGGCGATCGCCGCCTACGCCTTCTGGCCCCGCAACAAGACGCGCTTCGACGAGGCCGCCAAGATCCCGCTGAGGGAGGAGTGAACCATGGCCGTCCAACCCGAAATCGACCACGCCACAGGCCGCAGCACCACCGGCCACGAGTGGGACGGGATCAAGGAGCTGAACTCCCCCCTGCCGAAATGGTGGCTCTACATCTTCTACGCCACCATCGTCTGGTCCATCGGCTACTGGGTCGTCTATCCCTCCTGGCCGCTGGTGACCAACTACACCAAGGGCGTCTTCGGCTATGCCTCGCGCCATGACGTGACCCGTGAGCTGGATGCCCTCAAGGCGCTGCGCGCCGAGCGGGCCGCCGCCCTCGCCCGCACGCCGCTGGAGGACATCTCCAAGGATCCGACCCTGCTGACCTTCGCCCTCGCCCAGGGCAAGGCCGCCTTCGGCGACAATTGCGCGCCCTGCCACGGCCTCTCGGCCACCGGCTCGCGCAGCTTCCCGAACCTGCGCGACGACACCTGGCTCTGGGGCGGCGGCATCGGCGACATCCACCAGACCATCGCCTTCGGCATCCGCAACGGCGACGATCGTGCCCGCCAGGGCGTGATGCCGCCCCTCGGCGGCCCGAACGGGGTCCTGAAGGCCGACGAGATCGTCACCGTGGCGAATTTCGTCCGGTCGCTCTCCGGCCAGTCGACCCGGCCGAACGCCGACCTCGCCAAGGGCAAGGAGCTCTTCATCGCCAACTGTGCCGCCTGCCACGGCGAGGACGGCCGCGGCAACCGCGACCTCGGCGCTCCCAACCTGACGAGCCGCAACTATCTCTACGGCTCGGACGAGAAGACCATCATCGAGACGATCACCCAGGGCCGCGGCGGCGTCATGCCCGGCTGGGTGACCCGCCTCGACGAGACGACGGTGAAGTCCCTCGCCGTCTACGTCCACGCGTTGGGTGGCGGGCAGTAAGCCCGATCCTCGTCCAGCGCGGATAGGGGGTGCGCGCCGTGGCAGCGGCGCGCACCTTCTTCTTTTTCCAGCTTGCCTGTTGAGGCAGGTCAAGGCTTTCCCGGCCCGTTTGGCAGATGGTTCCGTCATGCTGCCTCAGCGTGGCATGCTTTCCCCCCGGGACGCCCCATGTCGGACCTTCTCAGCCCTGCCGCCCGCAAGTCCGCCGCCGAGGTGGAGGAGCCCCATGCCGTCGGCGCCGAGGACGAGCCGCTTTACGAGAGCCGGCGCGAGATCTACCAGCAGAGCGTCAAGGGGCGGCTGCGCACCATCAAGTGGGCGGTCCTCTTCGTCTGCCTCGGCGTCTACTACTTCCTGCCCTTCGTGCGCTGGTACCGCGGCCCCAACCAGCCGGACCAGGCGGTGCTGGTGGATATCGCCAACAACCGCTTCTACTTCTTCTTCATCGAGATCTGGCCGCAGGAAATCTACTATTTCACCGGCCTCCTAGTGATGGCCGCGCTCATCCTGTTCCTGATGAACGCGGTCGCCGGCCGCGTCTGGTGCGGCTATCTCTGCCCGCAGACGGTCTGGACCGACCTCTTCACCACGGTGGAGCGCTGGGTCGAGGGCGACCGGCGCGAGCGCATGATCGCCGACAGCCAGCCGATGTCGGCGGCGAAGGCGGGGCGCAAGATCCTCAAGCATGTCCTCTGGCTGATGATCGCCTGGTGGACCGGCGGCGCCTGGGTCCTCTACTTCGCCGATGCGCCCACCCTGGTGAAGGACCTCGCCACCTTCCAGGCGCCGATGGTCGCCTATGTCTGGATCGGCATCCTCACCTTCACCACCTATTCCCTCGCCGGCCTGATGAAGGAACAGGTCTGCCTCTACATGTGCCCCTGGCCCCGCATCCAGGCGGCGCTGACCGACCAGTACGCGCTGAACGTCACCTATCGCTACGACCGCGGCGAGCCGCGCATGTCGGTCAAGGCCGCCGCCAAGGCGCGCCAGGCCGAGCAGCCGGCCGGCGACTGCATCGACTGCCGCCAGTGCGTGGTGGTCTGCCCGACGGGCGTCGACATCCGCGACGGTGCCCAGCTCGGCTGCATCCAGTGCGGCCTGTGCATCGACGCCTGCAACTCCGTCATGACCAAGGTGAACCGGCCGCTCGGCCTCATCGCCTACGACAACGACGTCAACATCGAGCGCCGCCGCGAGGGCCTCGACGAGGTCTATCCCATCGTCCGAACCCGCACGGTGCTCTACGTCGCCATGATCGCGGCGGTCGGCCTCGTCATGCTCTACGGGCTGATGACCCGCTCCTTCACCGATCTCTCGGTGCTCCACGACCGCAACCCGCTCTTCGTCCAGCTCTCCGACGGCTCGGTGCGCAACAGCTACACGGTGCGGATCCTCAACAAGCGGCCGCTGCACCGGATCTTCGTCCTCGCCGTCGACGAGCTGCCGCTCGCCAAGCTCACCGCCGTCGGCGTCACCACGACCTCCGGCGACTGGCCGGTGGTCGACGTCGGCCCCGACTCCACCCGCGAGGTCATCGTCCACGTCACCGCCGCCAAGCCGGCCGATCTGCCCGCATCGAGCCGCGTCACCTTCCGCATCACCGAGCTCGGCTCGGGCGAGAAGGTGAGCGTCTCCGACCACTTCATCTCACGCTGATCCGAAGGACCCCCCGATGTCCGGTTCCGCCGCCCCTGCCCTGCCCCGCGAACGCCGCCTCACCGGCCGCATGGTCTTCCTCGGCTTCCTCGCCTTCTTCGGCGTGGTCGTCTCGGTCAATGCGGTGATGCTCTCGGTCGCCCTCGACACCATGCCGGGCCTGACCACCGATTCCTCCTACCGGGCGAGCCAGCGCTTCAACCGCGACCTCGCCGCCGCGCGCCTGCGCGACGCGCGCGGCTGGAAGGTGGAGGCTCGCGTCGACCGCGACGCCAGCGGGATCGGCGCCGTCACCGTCACCGTGCGCGAGCCCGAGGGCACGCCGGTGGAGCGCATCACGGTGAAGGCCCAGGTCCAGTATGCGGCCCGCCGCTCCAACGACCGCAGCTTCGACGTGGTCCGCACCGGACCGGGACTCTATACCGGCACGGCGGAAGGCCTCGTCGCCGGCGCCCACGACCTCGTCATCGAGGTCGAGCGCGACGGCGAGACGCTCTACCGGTCGCGCAACCGCGTCATGCTGCCCTGAGGCCGTCATGACCGCCGCGTTGACCGCCGATCCGTCGCGCCTCGAAGCCGCGGCGCCCGCCCCTCCCCCGCCGGTGTCCGCCGGCACCGATCTCTCGCTCTTCGTCGAGCCGCTTGGCGACGGCCGGGCCCGCATGGACTTCGCCGTCGACGGCATCACCTGCGCCGCCTGCATGCCGGTCATCGAACAGGGCCTTGCCTGCGAGCCCGGCGTCGAGACCGCCCGCATCAACCTCACCCACCGCCGCCTCACCGTCGAATGGCGCGAGGCCGCCACCACGCCGCAGGCCATCGTCCAGCGCCTCGCCGCCATGGGCTTCCGCGCCTTCCCCTTCGACCCCAAGGCCGTCGAGGGCGAGGAGGCGCGCGAGGCGCGGTTCCTGCTCCAGTGCCTCGGCGTCGCCGGCTTCGCCATGATGAACATCATGCTGCTGTCGGTGTCGGTCTGGTCGGGCAACGTCAGCGACATCACCCAGGAGCAGCGCGACTTCTTCCACTGGCTCTCGGCGCTCATCGCCGTCCCGGCCGTCGCCTATGCCGGCCGGCCGTTCTTCCGCTCGGCGCGCATGGCCATCGCCGCCCGCCAGCTCAACATGGACGTGCCGATCTCCCTCGGCGTGCTCCTCGCGGTCGGCATGTCGCTGGTGGAGACCGCCCACCACGCCACCCATGCCTATTTCGACAGCGCGGTGATGCTGCTCTTCTTCCTGCTCATCGGCCGCTATTTCGAGCAGCTGATGCGGCGCAAGACCCGCAGCGTCGCCGCCAACATCGCCGCCCTCAGGGCCGAGACGGCCGTCAGGATCATGCCCGACGGCACCCTGCGCCAGGTGCCCATCGCCGCGGTCTCCGCCGGCGAGACGGTGCTCGTCCGCCCCGGCGAGCGCGTCGCGGTGGACGGCGTCATCGTCGCCGGCCGCTCGGCCCTCGACCAGAGCCTGGTCACCGGCGAGACCCTGCCGCAGGAGGTCGGGCCCGGCGACGCCGTCTATGCCGGCACCCTCAACACCTCCGGCAACCTGACGGTGGAGGTGCGGGCGGCCGCCCGCGGCACCCTGCTCGACGAGGTCGGCCGGCTCTTGGAAACCGCTCTCGAGGCGCGCTCCTCCTACCGCCGCCTCGCCGACCGCGCCGCAGCGCTCTATTCGCCGGTGGTGCACCTCACCGCCATCGCCACCCTGGTGGGTTGGATCATCGCCGGCCTCGCCTGGCAGCCGGCCCTGATCATCGCCATCACCGTGCTGATCATCACCTGCCCCTGCGCCCTCGGGCTCGCCATTCCCGCGGTGCAGGTCGTCGCTTCCGGGGCCCTGTTCAAGGCCCATGTCCTGCTCCAGTCCGGCGACGCGCTGGAGCGGCTCGCCGAAGTCGACACCGTCGTCTTTGACAAGACCGGCACCCTCACCCTGCCCGACCCGGCCCTCGACCGGCCGGCCGGCCTCTCCGACGAGGCCTTCGCCCTCGCCGGCCGGCTCGCCCTCTCCTCCCACCACCCGCTCGCCCGGGCGCTCGCCGCCGCCGTACCCGATGCCCGACCCCTCGACGAGGCGACGGAGGAACCGGGCAAGGGCGTGCGCGCCCTCGTCGACGGCCGCGATGTCCGCCTCGGGAGCCTCGCCTTCTGCGACGCTCAGACGGAGGGCGCCGCGGTCGCGGCCGCCCATCCCGACGCCTCGCTCATCGCCTTCCGCCATGGCGATGCCGCCCATGTCTTCGCCGTCCGCCAGGTGCTGCGGCCGGACGCGGTCGCGGTCGCGGCGGCGCTGCGCCGGGCGGGGTTCGAGCTGGAGATCCTCTCCGGCGACCGGGCCGAGGCCGTCGCCACCGTCGCGCAGGCCCTGAGCATCACCGCCGCGCAGGGCGACATGAAGCCCGTCGACAAGATCGCCCGCCTCGACGCGCTGAAGACGGCGGGTCGCCGGGTCCTGATGGTCGGCGACGGGCTCAATGACGCGCCCGCCCTCGCCCGGGCCCATGTCTCCATGTCGCCGATCACCGCCGTCCACCTGACCCAGGCCGCCGCGGACGCGGTCTTCCTCGGCGACCGGCTCGCGCCCGTCGCCCATGCCCTCGCCGTGTCGCGCACGGCCCTGCGGCTGATGAAGGAGAACCTGTGGATCGCGGTGGTCTACAATGCCGTCGCCGTGCCCATCGCCATCGCCGGCCTGGTCACCCCGCTGATCGCTGCCCTCGCCATGTCGGGCTCGTCGGTGATCGTCACCGCCAACGCGCTCCGGGCGCGCCACGGCCGGCTGTGAGGAGATGAACGATGGACGTTCTGGTCTATCTGGTTCCGCTGGCGCTGGGCCTCGGCGGGCTCGGCCTCGCAGCCTTCCTCTGGTCCCTGAAGACGGGCCAGTACGACGATCTCGACGGCGCGGCGTGGCGGGCCATCATGGACGACGACACGATCCCCGACTCGGCGCGCGCCGCGCCCGGTCAGGATGCCACCGGCTCGACCGTCTTGACGAACCCGACGGAGCCCGGCCGGAAATTGTGAGCCGCGAGCGCCCGGTCGATGTCGGTCCAGGACGCCAGCCTGTCGGGCGTCACGCCGCTGGCGGTATCCTCGATGAGGATGCTGGAGCAGCCCTCGTCGCGCGCCAGTTCGTCCACGAAGTCGAAGAGCGTGTCGGGCGCGGTGCTGGCCGGCAGTTCCGCTTTCGACAGATAGGACAGTTCCAGCCGTCTTCCCGAGCGCGGGTCGGGAGCGACGCGATAGAGGCAGGCGGCGTGCACATAGCCGCGCTGGTCGTTGACCACCACGCAGCCCGAGCGCCGGCGCTTGCCGGTTCCCAGCCCCGCCAGGTGCTGCCGCCACGCGTCGATCTCGATGTCGGGGTAACAGAGACGCACCAGACCGAAAACGGTCATGGCCTCGTTCGCTTCGATGATGCGGCCTTTGAACATCGAGGCGCAGGCTCCCAGAATGCACGGACATCCGGAGGATGAGAAGCCATTCAGGTCCCGTCCTTGCGCTGGATCAATTCGGGTGTATGAGTTTGTGAATATGAAAAATGACGTTAGTGCCTTTGTTCCCCCACATAGGGTCACTGCCATGACCGAAACGATTGAGATGCCCCCGCCGCGGGTCCACGCGTGCGGGAAACAGTCCGGCGACAATTACTGCGACTCGTGCAAGGTCCGGTCCCTCGCGGTCTGCGCGGCGCTCGGTGCCGACGAGCTCGGCGAGCTGGACCACATCGTCCACCACACCCGTGCCGAGGGTAAGACGACCTTCATCCACCAGGGCGAAGCGGCCGAATCGGTCTTTTCCGTCACCGAGGGCGTGGTCCGCCTCTACAAGCTCCTCTCCGACGGCCGCCGCCAAATCATCGGCTTCGCCATGCCGGGCGATTTCCTGGGCCTCGCCCTGCACAACCGCTACGGCTTCTCCGCCGACGCCGTCGACGACGTCGCCCTCTGCCGCTTCGACCGGCGCGAGTTCGACAGCCTCGTCACCGCCAAGCCGCATTTCCTGCGCCGGCTGCACGAATTCGCCACCCATGAACTGGTGATCGCGCAGGAACAGATGACGCTGATCGGCCGCCGCTCGGCCGAGGAGCGCGTCGCCGCCTTCCTCGTCGCCATGCGCGAGCGCTGGGCCCGCATCAAGGGGCCCTCGGTCACCATCCAGCTGCCGATGCAGCGCATCGACATGGCCGACTATCTCGGCCTCACCATCGAGACGGTCAGCCGGACGCTCACCAAGCTCGCCCGCGACGGCATCATCCTCATCGTCCCGGAGGCCGTGCGCGTCCTCGACGAGAAGAAGCTCTCCTCCATCGCCCGCGCCTGATCCCCGGGGTCAGGCCTTCAGCCGGTAGCCGGTCCTGAAGATCCAGGCGATGCCGGCGAGGCAGAGCACGAGGAACACCAGCGTCATCGCGACGCTGACGCCGATATGGACGTCGGCCGTGCCGAAGAAGCTCCAGCGGAAGCCGCTCACCAGATAGACCACCGGGTTGAACAGGCTGATGGTCCGCCACAGCGGCGGCAGCATGTCGATGGAATAGAAGCTGCCGCCGAGGAAGGTCAGCGGCGTCACCACCAGCATCGGCACGAACTGGAGCTGTTCGAATCCCTCCGCCCAGATGCCGATGATGAAGCCGAACAGGCTGAAGGTCACGGCGGTCAGCACCAGGAAGGCGAGCATCCACAGCGGGTGCTCGATGCGCAGCGGCACGAAGAACGCCGCCGTGGCGAGGATGATCAGGCCGAGGATGACCGACTTCGTCGCCGCCGCGCCGACATAGCCGGCGACGATCTCGCAGGTGGAGATCGGCGCCGACAGCACCTCGTAGATCGTTCCGGTGAACTTCGGGAAGTAGATGCCGAACGAGGCGTTGGAAATGCTCTGCGTCAGCAGCGAGAGCATGACCAGCCCCGGCACGATGAAGGCGCCGTAGGCGACGCCGTCGATCTCCTGCATGCGCGAGCCGATGGCCGCGCCGAAGACGACGAAATAGAGCGACGTGGAGATGACGGGAGAGACGATGCTCTGCCACAGGGTGCGCCAGGTCCGCGCCATCTCGAACAGGTAGATGGCCTTGATCGCATGGAGGTTCATCGGTCGCTCACGAGGTTGACGAAGATCTCCTCGAGCGAACTCTGCCGCGTGTGGAGGTCCTTCAGCCGGAGGCCCGCTTCCGCCAGCGCCTGCAGGAGGGCGGTGATGCCGGTGCGCTCGGCCTGGCTGTCATAGGTGTAGACGAGGGCATTGCCGCCGTCGGCGAGGCCGAGATTGAAGGGCGACAGGGCCTCGGGGACCGCCTCGATGCGGTTCTGCAGCTCGATCGTCATCTGCTTCTTGCCGAGCTTGGCCATCAGCGCGGCCTTCTCCTCGACCAGGATGATCTGGCCCTTGGAGATGACGCCCACCCGGTCGGCCATCTCCTCGGCCTCCTCGATGTAGTGGGTGGTCAGGATGATCGTCGCGCCGCGCTCGCGCAGTCTTCCCACGAGCTGCCACATGTCGCGCCGGAGCTCCACGTCGACGCCCGCCGTCGGCTCGTCGAGGAAGAGCACGTCCGGCTCGTGCGACAGCGCCTTGGCAATCATCACGCGCCGCTTCATGCCACCCGACAGCGTCATGATCTTCGCGTCCTTCTTGTCCCACAGGGACAGGTCGCGGAGAATCTGCTCGATGAGACCGGGGTCGGGCGGCTTGCCGAACAGGCCGCGCGAGAAGGTGACGGTGGCCCGGACCGATTCGAAGGAATCGGTGGTCAGCTCCTGCGGCACCAGGCCGATCATGGCGCGGGCGGCCCGGTAGTCGGCGGCGATGTCGTGGCCGCCGACCGTCACCGTGCCCTCGGAGGGCCGGACGATGCCGCAGATGGTGGAGATCAGCGTCGTCTTGCCGGCGCCGTTGGGGCCGAGGAGCGCGAAGATCTCGCCCTTGCGGATGGTGAGATCGATCCCCTTCAGCGCCTCGAAGCCGGAAGCGTAGCGCTTTGAGAGATTGGCAACCTTGATGATGTTATTCATGGCGCGGAACATAGGGGCTGCCGCCTGCCCGCGGGAGGGGGAGAATGGCAGCAGTCCGATGCGCGGTTGCACCGCGCCCGACGGCATGTCCGTACGGTCGACTTCCCCCGCCAGGAACGGGTAAGGTCTCCCCGGACGCAACGCCGGCGGGAACCTGACCTTCGTTTCTCCGGAATTTCGTTGTGTATCGCGTCCGAAAGGTCGGAAATGGTGGCTGACGGGACGAAGCGATCCCGCATCGGTATGGGTTTTCTCGTCGGTGCCGCGCTCGTGGCGCAGCCGACGGCTGCCCGTGCCTTCAATCCGTTCGGCCTGTTTGGCGAGGACAAGCCCGCCGTCACCGCCAATGCGGTCGCCTACGACCTGCAGGTCCAGGGGCTGGACGGCAAGTCCGACGTCCTGACCGCCGTCCGCGACGTCTCCATCCTCTATCGCCTGCGCCAGGAGCCGCCGCAGACCGGCGACGAACTGGTGCGCCGCGCCGAGGCCGACATCCCGCGCATCGTCGACGCCCTGTGGGGCTCGGGCCATTACGCCGCCCGCGTCTCCATCGTCGTCGGCGGCCAGGTCATCGCTCTCGACAGGCCGGCCTCGGGCCCGGTCCGCGCCACGGTCGACAGCCTGCGCGGCCGCGCCCTGGTTCCCGTGGCGGTGATGATCGAGCCGGGGCCGCTCTACCGCTTCGACCGAGTGGCCGTTCTCGACCAGCGCAGCGACCTGCCCTTCGATCCGGCCGAGCTGCCGCCGCGCGTCGTCACCATCGCGCCCGGCGATCCCGCCCGCACCGCCGACGTGCTCCAGGCGGCCGCCGCCCTCTCCGACCATTTCCGCGACCGCAGCCACCCCTTCGTCAAGGTCGGCCGCCGCTCGCCGGTCATCGACCACACGGCCCGCACCGTCGACCTGACCCTCCTCGTCGATCCGGGCGCCCGCGCCGGCATCGGCGGCATCGGCGTCTCCGGCACCAAGCAGGTCGACCCGGCCGTGGTGCGCTCCTTCATCTATGCCGAACGCGGCGACCCCTATTCGCGGCGCGCCATGGCCGACATCCGCCGGTCCGTCGCGCGGATCGAGGCCATCGGCGGCGTGCGCGTGCGCGAGGGCACCGCCCTCGACGCCAACGGCCAGTTGCCCGTGGAGGTCGAGGTCACCGAGCGGCCCCTGCGGGTCATCGGCGGTTCCGTGCGCTATTCGACCATCGACGGTCCGGCCCTGAAGGCCTACTGGGCCCACCGCAACCTCTTCGGCGGCGCCGAGCGCCTGCGCATCGACGGCGACCTCTTCTATTTCACCGGCCCGCAGAACTGGCCGGGCGGCTCCAACCGGCGGGGCTTCAACACCGACGACATCGGCGGACGCCTGTCGGCCTCCTTCCTCAAGCCGGCGCTCTGGGGCACGCGCAACGACCTGCTCGTCGACGCCTTCGTCCAGCGCGAGCTGACCGAGCTCTACACCAGCAACGTCGTCAACGGCACGGCGGCGATCCGCCACCGCTTCACCGACAGCTTCAACGTCCGCGCCGGCATCGAGGGCGAGATCGGCCGCTCCACCGACGTGCTCGGCCGCTTCGACTACGGCCTGCTCGGACTGCCGCTGGCCGCCTCCTACGACACCACCGACAAGCCGCTCGACCCGACGCGCGGCGTGCGCGTCACCGCCTCCGTCACGCCCTATCTCGGCTTCGGCGACGCGCCCGACGCCTTCGTCATCAGCCGCATCCAGGCCTCGACCTATTACGCCCTCGACGATGCCGCCCGCACCATCCTCGCCGGCCGCGTCGCCTTCGGCTCCATCCTCGGCGGCTCGATCGGCGCCATTCCCGCCTCGCGCCGCTTCTATGCCGGCGGCGGCGGCTCGGTGCGCGGCTTCGAATACAAGAGCCTCGGCCCCCGCACGCTCGGCGGCATCGTCACCGGCGGCATGAGCCTCTTCGAGGCCTCCGTCGAGGCGCGGGTGAAGCTCACCGACACCATCGGCATCGTGCCCTTCTTCGACATGGGCCAGGCCTATGCCGGCTCCGTTCCCGACGGTTCGGCGCCGCTGCGCTACGCCGCCGGCCTCGGCCTGCGCTACTACACCGCCGTCGGCCCCATCCGCTTCGACGTCGCGGTGCCGCTCGCCCGCCGCCAGGGCGAGAGGCCCTATGCCTTCTACGTCAGCATCGGGCAGGCCTTCTGATGACCCGCGCCCGCACCTTCGCCGCCTTCTGCCTTCTCGCCCTCCTCGTCGTCGCCGGCGTGCTGCTCGCCCCGACGCGCCCGCAGGCCCAGGAGGACCAGGGCGTCCTCGCCGGCTTCATCTCGCGCACGCTCTCCTCGCCGGGCTCGACCGTCACCATCGGCGCCGTCGAGGGCCCGCTCTCCTCCGACGCGCTGATCCGCAACGTCACCATCGCCGACGGCCAGGGCGTCTATCTGCGCATCGACACGATCCGCCTGATCTGGCGGCGCGTGGCGCTGCTGTCGCGCCGGCTCGAGATCCAGAACCTCGAGATCGGCACGGTGGAGCTCCTGCGCCGGCCGGTCGCCGATCCGAACGCACCGCCCGCGGCGGACGGCCCGCTCCTGCCCGAACTGCCGCTGAAGGTGGAGATCGGCAAGTTCGCGGTCGGCGAGTTCCGGCTCGGCGAGCCGGTCCTCGGCGTCGCCGCCCGCTTCACCGCTACCGGCAACGCCTCCCTCGGCCCGCCGGCCGAAGGCCTCAACGCCGCGCTGGAGATCCGCCGGGTGGATGCGCCGGGTCTGTCGGCGCTGAAGCTCACCTTCGTTCCCGCCACCCAGCAGCTCGACCTGTCGCTCCAGCACGACGAGCCGGCGGGGGGCATCGCCGCCCGTCTCGCCAACCTGCCGGGGCTGCCGCCGGTCAAGCTCGACGTCGCCGGCGCCGGTCACCTCGACAACTGGCGCGGCCGCATCGGCTTCGACGCCGGACCCGACGTCAACGCCCGCGGCGAGGCCGTCCTCACCCGCGACGACCAGATCCGCCGCCTCGGCCTCGACCTCGAGGCCCGCATCGAGAGCCTGTTCCCCGCCGCCGTCTCCGCCGTCTTCGCCGGCGACACCCGGCTGTCGGGCCGCATCGTCTTCGGTGACGACGGCGGCTATGCCATCGAGGCCTTCCGCCTCGCCTCGCAGCTCGCCGAACTGACGGCGCAGGGCTATCTCACCGCCCGCAACGAGCTCAACGTCACCGCCCGCGCCCGCGCCCTGCCCAACACCGAGGGCGCGACCGCCCGCGGCGGCGCGCGCATCGCCCGTCTCGTCTTCGACGCCAGCGCCATGGGCGCCCTCGACGCGCCGCGCGTCGAGGGCAAGCTCGACCTGAAGGGGCTCCAGGCCCCGGCGGCCTCCGTCGACAGCCTCACCGCCATGCTCTCCGCCGAGCCGGAAAGCCCGGGCTCGCCGCGCTACCGCATCATCATGGACGGAGAGGCCGACGGTCTCACCCTCGCCGACCGCGGCATCTCGGAAGCCATCGGCCGACGCGCCGTCCTGACCCTCAGGGCCATCGTCAACGAACAGGCGGTCACCGAGGTCTCCGACCTCTCGGTCACCTCGCCGAACCTGCGCCTCGCCTTTACCGGCCGCACCGGCCGGCGGGTCCTGGAGGGACAGGCCCAGGCCGACATCCTCCGCCTCGCCGCCTTGTCCCGCCTCGCGGGCCGCCCCCTGTCCGGGCAGGGCTATGTCGCCGCGACCCTCTCGGGCGACCCGTCCCTGGCGCTCACCCGCGCCGTGCTCAACGGCCGCGCCACCGGCCTCGGCCTCGGCGATCCCGTCGCCGACCGCCTCGTCGGCCGCGAGGCGACGCTGGCCGGCACCATCATCCGCCGCCGCGAAGTCATGACGCTGGAAGGCGTGACGCTCGCCGGCCGCCACGTCACCGCCGGTCTCGACGGCGCGTTCGGCGACGGGCGTATCGACCTCAGAGCGGCACTCGCCCTGCCCGATCTGTCGCAGGTCGACCGGCAGCTCGCCGGCGCCGCGCGGGCCGACGCCCGCGTCACCGGCGACATGCTCGACCCCTCGGTGGCCCTGACCGTCGCGGCGCCCAGCCTGCGCGCCATGAACCGGCCGGTCCGCGACCTCCGGCTGGTGGTGGACGCCCGCACCCTCGGCTCGGCCCCCGCCTTCACGGTGACCGCCGGCGGCGACGTCGACGGCAAGCCGCTCACCGCCGACATCATCGCGCGGGAAGAGGGCAGCGCCTGGGTTCTCGACCGGCTGAACGCCCGGCTCGGCTCGGTCTCGGCCGAGGGCCAGGGCCGGCTCGGGGGGGATCGGCTCGTCGCCGGCCGCCTCGCCGTCACGGCGGGCAATCTCGACGACCTCTCGCCCCTGGTGCTGACCCGCCTGTCGGGCAGCCTGCGCGCCACCGTCACCGCCGATGCCTCCGGCGGCCGGCAGTCGGTCACCGTCCAGAGCGACGGCCAGCGCCTCGTCTTCGGCGCCGCCAGCCTCAACATCCTGCGGGCTGACCTCCGCGCCGAGGATCTCTACGGCCGCCCCCGTCTCGACGGCGAGGCGACGATCGACCGTCTCGTCGCCGCCGGCGAGACCGTCGAGCGCATCGAGCTGAAGGCCGCCGGCTCGCCCGAGGCCACCGACATCACCCTCTCCGCCCGTGCCCGCGGCTTCGCCCTCGCCAGCGCCGGCCGCCTCGTGCCGGGCACGCCCAACCGCCTCGACCTCGCCTCCTTCACCGCGACGCGATCCGGCGCGCGCATCGCCCTCGCCCGTCCGGCGACGCTGACCTTCGAGGGCGGTCAGGTGCGCACCGAGCGCCTGATCATCGCCCTGCAGGGGGGTGAGATCGAGATCGCCGGGGCCTTCGGTCCCGAGCTCGACGCCACCGTCGCGGCGCGGCGCGTGCCTCTGGCGGCCGCCGACATCCTCATGCCGGGCACCGGGCTGCGCGGCACGCTGGAGGCGAGCGCCACCCTGCGCGGCCCCGCCGCGGCGCCGCGCGGACCGTTCCAGGCCACCGTCCGCGGCTTCAGCGCGCCGGCCACCCGCAACGCCGGCGTGCCGGCCCTCGACATCACGGCGCGCGGCGAGGCCCGGGGCGAGCGCGCTTCCATCGACGCCCGCATCGCCGGCGGGCGCACCATCGCCCTCACCTTCGGCGGCTCCGTGCCGCTGACGCCGGCCGGCGCCCTCGACGTCACCGTGCGCGGCACGCTCGACGCCGCCCTCGCCAATGCCCAGATCGCCGGCTCCGGGCAGCGCATCACCGGCCGCCTCGCCATCGACGGCGCCCTGCGCGGCACCGCCACCAGCCCCGACATCCAGGGCGCCGCCACCCTGTCCGGCGGCTCCTTCTCCGACCCGCTCAACGGCATCGCCTTCACCGCCGTCGAGGGCCGCTTCACCGGGCGTGGCACCGACATCGTGGTGGAGCGCCTGACCGGCCGGGCGAAGAACGGCGGCACCGTGCAGGTCACGGGACGGATCGACGCCGACCCGCTGCGCGGCTTCCCGGCCGACCTGCGCATCACCGCGCGCAATGCCGAACTCGTCTCCAGCGACATCGTGCAGCTGACCGCGAGCCTGAACCTCGCGGTGTCCGGCCCGCTGGCGACGACGCCGCGACTGTCGGGGCGCATCGACGTCGCCACCATCGAGGTGCGCGTGCCCGACCGCCTGCCCTCCACCGTCGAACCGCTGCGCGATGCCCGCCACGTCCGCCCGCCGCCCCAGACGCGGGCCCGTCTCGCCCAGATCGCCCGTCAGCGGGCGGCGGCCAACCGCCGCGGCGGCGCCCCCTTCAACGCCACGCTGGACGTCGTCCTCGACGCGCCGGGCCGCGTCTTCGTCCGCGGCCGCGGCATCGACGCCGAGCTCGGCGGCCAGCTACGGCTCGCCGGCACCACCCGCGACGCCCGCGCCAACGGCGCCTTCGAGCTTCGGCGGGGGCGGCTGTCCCTGCTCACCCAGCGTCTCGACTTCACCCGCGGCCGCCTGACCTTCGGCGGCGGCGACCTGGTGCCCGATCTCGACTTCGTCGCCGAGACGCGGGCCACCGACATCACCGCCTCCATCGGCATCACCGGCCGGGCGACCGAGCCGGAATTCACGCTCTCCTCGACGCCGAGCCTGCCGCAGGACGAGGTGCTCTCGCGCCTCCTGTTCCAGCGCGCCGCGGCGGGCCTGTCGCCCTTCCAGGCGGTGCAGCTCGCCCAGGCGGTGGCGGTGCTCTCGGGAAGCGGCGGCTCGGACGCCTTCGAGGCGACGCGCCGCGCCCTCGGCGTCGACAATCTCGACGTCACGACGGGCGCTTCCGGTCCGGCGGTCGGCGTCTCACGTGCCATCAACGAGCGTGTCCGCCTCGGCATCCGGACCGGCGCCAAGCCGGAGAACAGCACGGTGGGCGTCGACATCGACCTCACCCGCCGCATCCGCATCCAGACCGAGCTCGGGGCGGACGGCCGCGCGGCGGTCGGCATCGGCACCGAAATCGAATATTGAGGCGGTGGCCCGGAGGGCGCGGCTCACTTCAGGAACTGGCCGCCCGCCACCATGAGCAGCGGGATCGGCAGGGCGGCGATCGCGACGGCCAGGAGATAGCGGTCCGGCCGGAACATGCCGCTCATGCCGGCGACGAGGGCGATGCCGCCGCCACCGCCGATCAGGGCGTTGCCCGGCATGTTCAGGGCCGCGACCAGGGTGAGATCGCGATGGTCCACCAGCAGGCGGGCGATCCGGTTCGGGGCGATCTCCGCCAGCGCCCCCACCCGTTGCTGCGGCGTCATGGCGCCCAGCCGCCGCACCATCTCGCTCGCCGGCCTCAGCCCGACATAGTCGAAGAAGGCGGCCAGCCGATCGAGCGGCACGCAGCGGCCGGCGGCATAAGAGAGGACCAGGGCGGCAACCGTGGCCACGTAGACCGGCATCGCCACCGCCGCGCCGAAGATGGCGAAGAGCGCCAGGCTCACCTCGATGCCGGGCACGAAGGGAACGGCCAGCATGACGACGAAGAGCACGAGTCCGACCACGAGCACCGTCTGGGCGGTGGGATCCTGCAGGTTCATCGGGTCGAAGCCGAGATGCTGCTGCAGCCAGCGGCCGGCGAAATGGCCGAGCACGAGGATCAGGCCATAGCCTCCGAGCAGGGCGCCGATGCGCAGCCATCGCAGCGGCGAAGACGCGGACATGGCTTGCGGGCGCGTGGCGACGTCCTGGCTTTCGATCACTGGCGGCGGCTCCGAACCGGGGCAGAGGGGCTGTCGCGGCGCAGGCCGGAAGCGAGGGGTAAACTGGAACGCGATACCGTTCCTAGAGCAAGGCCATAACAGGGCGGAGACGTGGCGCAGGGCTGCGGCATTTTGCTCCTGCCCGCACCTCCCGCGAAACGAAAGGGCGCCGCGGTCTCCCGCGACGCCCCCGTGTCGGCCTGGCGATGGCCTTCGTCAGAAGTCCATCCCACCGCCCGGCATGGCCGGGGCGGGCGCGTCCTTCTTCGGTTTCTCGGCGACCATGGCCTCGGTGGTGATCAGCAGGCCCGCGACGGACGCCGCGTCCTGGATCGCCGTGCGCACGACCTTGGTCGGATCGATGATGCCGAGGGCGAACATGTCGCCGTAGGTGTCGCCCTGGGCGTCGTAGCCATGGGCGTAGTCGGCCTTGTCGGTGACCTTGCCGACGACGATCGAGCCCTCGACGCCTGCGTTCTCGGCGATCTGGCGGATGGGAGCCTCCAGCGCCTTGCGGACGATGTCGATGCCGGTGCGCTGGTCGTCGTTGGCGCCCTTGAGGCCCTCCAGCGCCTTGGCGGCCCGCAGCAGGGCGACGCCGCCGCCGGGCAGGATGCCTTCCAGCACCGCCGCGCGGGTGGCGTTGAGCGCGTCGTCGACGCGGTCCTTCTTCTCCTTGACCTCGACCTCGGTCGCGCCGCCGACGCGGATCACCGCGACGCCGCCGGCGAGCTTGGCCAGGCGCTCCTGCAGCTTCTCGCGGTCGTAGTCGGAGGTCGTCTCCTCGATCTGCGCCTTGATCTGGGCGACGCGGGCGTCGATGTCCTTCCTGGAGCCGGCGCCGTCGACGATGGTCGTCGCCTCCTTCTCGATGCGGACCTTCTTGGCGCGGCCGAGCATGTTGAGGGTGACGTTCTCCAGCTTGATGCCGAGGTCTTCAGAGATCGCCGTGCCGCCGGTGAGGATGGCGATGTCCTCGAGCATGGCCTTGCGGCGGTCGCCGAAGCCCGGCGCCTTCACTGCCGCGATCTTCAGGCCGCCGCGCAGCTTGTTGACGACGAGGGTGGCGAGAGCCTCGCCCTCCACGTCCTCGGCGACGATCAGCAGCGGCTTGCCGGTCTGCACCACGGCTTCCAGAACGGGGAGCATGGCCTGCAGGCCGGTCAGCTTCTTCTCGTGGATGAGGACGTAGGGGTCCTCGAGCTCGGCCACCATCTTGTCGGTGTTGGTGACGAAATAGGGGGAGAGGTAGCCGCGGTCGAACTGCATGCCCTCGACCACGTCGAGCTCGGTCTCCAGGCTCTTGGCCTCCTCCACCGTGATGACGCCCTCGTTGCCGACCTTCTGCATGGCCTCGGCGATCATTTTGCCGATGGAGGCGTCACCGTTGGCTGAGATGGTGCCGACCTGCGCCACCTCGTCGGACTTCGTCACCTTGCGGGAGTTGCGCTCCAGCTCCTTGGTGACGGTCTCTACCGCGAGGTCGATGCCGCGCTTCAGGTCCATCGGGTTCATGCCCGCGGCGACCGACTTGGCGCCCTCGCGGACGATGGCCTGGGCGAGCACGGTGGCGGTGGTGGTGCCGTCACCGGCCGCGTCGTTCTGCTTGGACGCCACCTCGCGCACCATCTGCGCGCCCATGTTCTCGAACTTGTCGGAAAGCTCGATCTCCTTGGCGACGGTGACGCCGTCCTTGGTGATGCGCGGCGCGCCGAAGCTCTTCTCGATGACGACGTTGCGGCCCTTGGGGCCGAGGGTCACCTTGACCGCATTGGCCAGGATGTCGACGCCGCGGATCATCTTCTCGCGCGCGTCCTGCGAAAACTTCACGTCTTTCGCAGCCATGGTTCCTCACTCCTTGGATTGAGACGTTGAGGGTTGATGGATGGACAAGGCCCCGCTCAGGCGGCCTTCTTCAGGTTCGCCGAAGCCTCGACGATGCCCATGATGTCGCTCTCCTTCATGATCAGGTAGTCGACACCGTCGATCTTCACCTCGGTGCCGGACCACTTGCCGAAGAGCACGACGTCGCCCGCCTTCACGTCCAGCGGCACGAGTTCGCCGCGCTCGTTGCGCCCGCCCGGGCCGACGGCGATCACCTCGCCCTCCTGCGGCTTCTCCTTGGCGGTGTCGGGGATGATGATGCCGCCGCGGGTCTTCTCCTCGGCGTCGATGCGCCGGACGACGACGCGGTCATGCAGTGGCCGAAACTTCATGAGTTCCTCCAGGTCTTGATCATCGCATGTGGATGGGCGGGACCCGATGCGAGGGCCTCGCGTGTCACCACCCGGCGCCTCCGGCATCCCGTCCGGGCGATGAGGTAGGAAAGGGCTTTTGGGCCCGCAAGACCCTGTCAGCACTTTTTTCAGACGAGTGCTAACAGGCTGATTTCAATGATGAAATGGAACTTTTCCCTTGCCTCGGCGCTGATGTTGCGTTGCGATGGGATTCGTCATCCGGCAAAGGAGGTTCACGCATGGCATCGGCAGATTTCGCCCGCCAGATGGAGGGCTACGGGCTGACCACGGCAGGCATTCTCTACCGCCTTCCCGACCACCCGGCCATCCTCCAGGAATATGTCTGGCAGGCCTATGACCTCGCCCCCCGCTTTCCCGAACTGAAGCGCTTCCTCGCCTTCTGGCAGGCCGAGCTGGAGGGCAAGCTCTACCGGGTGACGGTGGCGCACAAGGACCTGATCGGGCCGAGCGAGATGCGCGCCGTGGGAAGCGAGTTCCGCCTGCACTGAAGCCGCCCCGGCAGGGCCCGCGGCCGGCACCGCGGGTCCCCCCGCTCCCGATTGTCCCATTCGCGGCCCGGTTGAATCCCGGCGCCTTGACTCTCCCGCCCAGAGTCTCTCTCTTAGAGAACGAAACAGGAACAATCATGACTGCGCGGCGCGACACCCTCGCGGCGCTGAAGGGCACCCTTGCGCGTCTCGAGCGGGGGGGCCTGCCCTCGGCGTCGCCGCATTTCTCTCTCGGTCCGGCCGGGCTCGACGCCGCGCTGGGCGGCGGGCTGGCGCGGGCGGCTCTCCACGAGGTCTTCGCCGAGAGCCCCTCCCATGGCCCGGCTGCCACCGGCTTCGCCCTCTCCCTGGGGATTCTCGCGGCGCCCTCCGCGCCCGTCGTCTGGATCCGCCAGCGCATGCTCGACCAGGAGTTCGGCCGCCCCTACGGCCACGGCATCGCCGCCCTCGGCCTCGATCCCGGCCGCCTCGTCCTCGTCCGGGCGAAGGACGCGGAGGCGGCACTGAAGGCGACCCACGACGCCGCCCGCTGCGGCGCCGTCGGCGTCGTCATCGCCGAAATCTGGGGCGCGCCGAAGATCCTCGACCTCACCGCCAGCCGACGCTTGTCCATGGCCGCCGCCGAAAGCGGCGTCACCGTCGTCGCCACCCGCACCGGCGCGGAGCCCTCAGCCTCCGCCGCCCAGTCGCGCTGGCAGGTGCGGGGCATGGCCTCGGAGGCGGCGGAGGGCGGCCTGCCGGGCCTGCCGGCCTTCCTCGTCACCCTGCTGCGCCACCGGGCCGGCATTCCTCCCCGCGACTGGCCCATGGAGTGGGATCGTGAACACCGTCGCTTCCGCGAACGGACGGCGCTACCTCGCCGTCTGGATGCCCTTCCTGGCGACCGAACGGTTGCGCCGCAAGCGCCCGCCCTCCCCCTCCGGCGGGCCGGATGAGGCCCCGCTCGTCCTCACCGAGAAGGTGGGGGGTGCCCTGCTCGTCGCCGCGGTGGATGCGAAAGCGCGCGCCCTCGGCCTCGCCCCGGGGCAGAAGCTCGCCGATGCTCGCGCCTGCATCCCTGCCCTGGTGGCGATGGAGCACGACCGCGACGCCGACCAGCGCTTCCTGGAGCGCCTCGCCGACGCCGCCGACCGCTATACGCCGCTGGTGGCGCTGGAGCCGCCCGAGGGCTTCGTGCTCGACATCACCGGCTGCGCCCATCTCTTCGGCGGGGAAGCGGCGCTGCGCAGCGATCTCCTGCGTCGGCTCGCCGGTGCAGGCCTGACGGCGCGCGCCACCATCGCCGGCACGCCGGAGGCTGCCTCCGCCCTTGCGCGCTACGCCACCTGCGAGCGCGTGCCCCCCGGCGGCGAGCGGGACGCGGTGGCGCCCCTGCCCGTCATCGCCCTCGGCATCGACCCCGCCGTCGCCCTGGCCCTGACCCGTGCCGGGCTGAAGACCATCGGCGACCTCGCGGCACGGCCGGGCGACATCCTCGTCGCCCGCTTCGGGGCTGTGCTGACGACCCGGCTGCGTCGCGTCACCGGCCGCGAGGACACCCGCCTGACGCCGCGCCGCGCGGTAGCCGCCTGCATGGTCGAGCGCCGCTTCGCCGAGCCGGTGGGCCGGCGCGAGGACCTGCTCGGCGCCCTCGGCCTCATCCTCGGCACGGCGGGCACGACGCTGGAGGAGCGCGGCGAGGGCGGGCGGCTGTTCGAGGCGAGCTTCTTCCGCACCGACGGCGTGGTGCGCCGCATCGCCGTGGAAACGGGCGAGGCGACCCGCGACGGGGCGGCCCTCGTCCGTCTCTTCTCCGAGAAGATGCACCTCCTCGACGACCCCACCGACCCCGGCTTCGGCTTCGACCTCATCCGCCTCGCCGTCCTGCGCACGGAGGCGCAGGCGCAGCGCCAGGCCCGCCTCGACGGCCGCGACGAGGCCGACCGTGAGACGGTCGCCCTCATCGACCGCCTTGTCGCCCGCTTCGGCCGCGACAGCGTCGTGCGCCTCGTCGACCGCCATTCCCACATTCCCGAACGCGCCGAGACGATGCGCCCCGCCATCGCCGTCGGCGCCACCATGGCCTGGCCGGTCATGCGCACCGCCAGGCCCCTCACCCGGCCGCTCCAGCTCTTCGACCCGCCGCAGCCCATCGAGACCCTGGCCGAGGTGCCGGACGGGCCGCCGGCCACCTTCCACTGGCGCCGCACCACCCACCAGATCGCCCGCGCCGAAGGCCCCGAGCGCATCGCCACCGAATGGTGGCGCGACGGCGAAAGCGCCCTGACGCGCGACTATTATTGTCTCGAAGACTGCGAGGGCCGCCGCTTCTGGGTCTTCCGCCAGGGCCTCTACGGCACCGAGACGACCGCGCCGCGCTGGTTCGTCCATGGCCTCTTCGCATGAGGTGTCCATGAGCTTTCCTGAAACGGCCTATGCCGAGCTCGCCACCCACACCAACTTCTCCTTCCTGCGCGGCGCCTCCCACGCCCGCGACCTGGTGCTGACCGCGCTCGCCCTCGGCCATTCCGGCATCGGCATCGCCGACCGCAACACGGTGGCCGGCGTCGTGCGCGCCCACGCCTTCCTGAAGGAGATCCGCACCGGCGGCCTCATCCCCCCGGACAAGGTCAAGGAGGGGTCCTCGCCCGGCGAGTTCGTCTGGGTCGACATGCCCCAGGCCGGCGCCCTCGGCTTCTCGCCGGAGGCCTTCAAGGCAGCGGCGGAGCGCTTCCGCCTCGCCGTCGGCACCCGCTTCGTCTTCTGCGACGGATCGCCGGAGGTCATCGCCTATCCGGCCAACCGCCGCGGCTGGGGCCGCATCTGCCGCCTGCTCACCACCGGCAACCTGCGCGGCGGCAAGGGCGACTGCCGCCTCACCCTCGACGATCTCGTCGCAGATACCCGCGACCTCCTGCTGATCCTGATGCCGGGCGAGGACGAGGCGGGCCTCGAAGCGCCGCTGCGCGTGCTCGACGAGGCCGCCCCCGGCCAGCTCTGGCTCGGCGCCACCATGGGCCGGAGCGGCGAGGACCGCCGCCGCCTCTTCCGCCTCAAGGCCCTGGGCGAGGCGGTGGGCGTGCCGCTCCTCGCGGTCAACGACGTGCTCTACCACGACCCCGCCCAGCGCGACCTGCAGGACGTGCTCACCTGCATCCGCGAGGGCGTCACCATTGAGGAGGCCGGCTTCCGCCTCGCCGCCAATGCCGAGCGCCACCTGAAGCCGGGCCGGGAGATGGCGCGGCTGTTCCGCGACTGCCCCGAGGCCGTCGCCGAGACACAGCACCTGCTGGCGCGCATGGAGTTCTCGCTGGCGGAGCTGAAATACGAATATCCCGAGGAGCCCGTGCCGCCGGGCTGGACGCCCCAGGGCTGGCTGGAAAAGATCACCTGGGAGCGCGCCGTCCACCGCTACGGCGGCGCGGTGCCGGCGAAGGTCGAGAAGCTGCTCGCCGAGGAGCTCGCCCTCATCGCCAGCCTCGACTATGCCCGCTACTTCCTCACCATCGTCGACATCGTCCGCGTCGCCGAGGACAAGGGCATCCTCTGCCAGGGCCGCGGCTCCGCCGCCAATTCCGCCGTCTGCTACGTGCTCGGCATCACCGCGGTGGACCCCAACGACCACGACCTGCTCTTCGCCCGCTTCATCTCGTCGGAACGGCGCGAGCCGCCGGACATCGACGTCGACTTCGAGCACGAGCGCCGCGAGGAGGTCATCCAGCACATCTATGCCCGCTACGGCCGCGAGCGCGCCGGCATCGCCGCCACCGTCATCAGCTACCGGCCGCGCAGCGCCATCCGCGAGGTCGGCAAGGCCCTCGGCCTCACCGAGGACGTCACCGGCCGCCTCGCCGGCATGGTCTGGGGCTCATGGGGCACCGCCATCGGCGACCACTACGTCCGTCAGGCCGGGCTCGACCCGGCCAATCCGCTGATCCGCCGCGCCGTCGGCCTCGCCGAGCGCCTCATCGGCTTTCCCCGCCACCTCTCCCAGCATGTCGGCGGCTTCGTGCTGACCGGCGCCCGGCTCGACGAGACGGTGCCCATCGGCCCCGCCGCCATGCCCGACCGCACCTTTATCGAATGGGACAAGGACGACATCGACGCGCTCGGCCTGATGAAGGTCGACGTGCTGGCGCTGGGCATGCTGACCTGCATCCGCAAGGCCTTCGCCCTGCTGCGCGACACCGGCGGGCCGGACCTCGACCTCTTCAACGTGCCGCCGGGCGACCCCGCCGTCTACGACATGCTGTGCCGCGGCGATTCCATCGGCGTCTTCCAGGTGGAGAGCCGGGCGCAGATCAACATGCTGCCGCGGCTGAAGCCCCGCAATCTCTACGACCTCGTCATCCAGGTCGCCATCGTCCGCCCGGGCCCCATCGAGGGCGACATGGTCCATCCCTACCTGAAGCGGCGGGCGGGCATCGAGCCCGTCGTCTATCCCTCGCCGGCTCCGGGGCACGGGGAGCCGGACGAGCTCTACCAGGTGCTCAGCAAGACCTGCGGCGTGCCGCTGTTCCAGGAACAGGCCATGCGCCTCGCCATGGTGGCGGCGAAATTCACCGCAGACGAAGCCAACGGCCTGCGCCGCGCCATGGCGACCTTCCGCAATGTCGGCACCATCGGCCGGTTCGAGACGCTGATGACCGGACGGATGGTGGCGCGCGGCTACGACCCCGCCTTCGCCCAGCGCTGTTTCGACCAGATCAAGGGCTTCGGCAGCTACGGCTTCCCCGAGAGCCACGCCGCCTCCTTCGCCAAGCTCGTCTACATCTCCTCCTGGATCAAATGCCACCACCCCGCGATCTTCGCCTGCGCCCTTCTCAACGCCCAGCCCATGGGCTTCTACGCGCCGGCCCAGATCGTCCGCGATGCGCGCGAGCACGGCGTCGAGGTCCGCGCCGTCGACGTCGACTTCAGCCTCTGGGACAACGGCCTGGAACCCGGCAGGGACGGCCACGCCCTGCGCCTCGGCTTCCGCCAGATCGACGGCTTCCACCAGGCCTGGGCCGACAGGCTGGTGGCGGCGCGTTCAAGACCTTTCGCCGGCATCGAGGACCTCGCCCGCCGCTGCGCTCTGCCCGCAAGGGCGCTGCACATCCTCGCCGATGCCGACGCCTTCCGCTCCCTCGGCCTCGACCGGCGCGAGGCGCTGTGGGCGGTACGCCGCCTGCCCGACGACAGCCCGCTGCCGCTCTTCGCCGCGGCGGATGCCCGCGAGCTCGGCGAGGAGGCCGACGCCCTGCTGCCCGCCATGCCGCTCTCGGAACACGTCGTCGCCGACTACCAGACGGCGCGGCTGTCGCTGAAGGCGCATCCGCTGCAGTTCCTGCGCGCGCGTCTCGCCGCCGAGGGCATCTCGACCTGCGCGGAGATCACCGCCGCCGCCAACGGCGCGCGGGCGAGGGTCGCGGGCGTCGTCCTCATCCGCCAGCGGCCGGGCAAGGGCAACGCCGTCTTCATCACGCTGGAGGACGAGACGGGCATCACCAACGTGGTGCTCTGGGCCCGCCGGATGGAGCGCTTCCGCCGCGCCATCATGGGGGCGCGGCTGCTCATGGTGGAGGGCCTGGTGCAGCGCAGCCCCGAGGGCGTCGTCCACCTCATGGCCGAGGACATCATCGACCGCACGGCCGATCTCCAGCGCCTGTCGGAGGACCCGATGCGCGACAGCCTCGCCCGCGCCGACGAGGTGTCGCGGCCGCAATATCCGCGTGGCGGCGGCCGCCACCCGCGCGACGTCAGGGTGCTGCCGAAATCACGCGACTTCCACTGACCGCGCCGGCGCCTCGTCGACCGACGTCACGTCAAAGGCGTGTGGCACCTCGCCACGTCGCCAGATCTCGACCATGCCCTCGTAGGCGCGGCCGAGATGCTCGGCGAAGCGGTCGGGGTCGAAGAGCGGAACGCTGTCGCGGCCGCGCACCAGCGTCTCTCGCAGCGCCCTGGCCGTGCCGGGATCGTTGCCGATGGCGACGGCCTTGGCCTTGTACTCGTCGAAGCTGGTGGCGACGAGCTGTCCCATGCCGGCCGCCCTCAAAATGCTGCCCGAGACGCGGGAGACGAAGCTGCGGCCGGACAGCGCCAGGAGCGGCGCGCCCATCCACAGGGCGTCGCTCGCCGTGGTGTGCGAGCCGACGGGGAAGGTGTCGAGCGCGAGATCGACGAGGCCGTAGCGGGCGAGGTGGTACTCGTTGTCCATCACCGGCCCGAAGACCAGCCGGGTCGGATCGACGCCGTGCTCTTCCGCGCGTGCGCGCAGGCGCTCGCCGATGACCGGATCCTTCGACAAGAGCCAGAGCACCGAGCCGGGCACGCCCTTCAGGATGTCCATCCAGGCGGCGAAGAGCGTGCCGCCGACCTTATAGACATGGTTGAACGAGGCGAAGACGAAGCCGGTCGCCGGCAGCCCGACCATCTCCCGCGTCGGCGTCTCCACCACCGTGCGGCTGCGCCGGTTGGGCTGGTAGCAGTCCGGCAGCCGCACCACGGCCTCGGAATAGTCGCCCTCGGCGCCGCGAGGGATGATGAAGGGGTCGGCGATGATGTAGTCGGCCTCGGCGAGGCCATAGGTGCCGGGATAGCCGAGCCAGTTCACCTGGATCGGCGCGGCGCGATACTTCAGCAGGCTGAGCCGCGAGCCGCCCGTATAGCCCTTGAGGTCGACGAGCACGTGGATGCCGTCGCGGCGGATGAGGCTCGCGGTCTCGGTCTCCGTCAGCAGGTTGACGTCTTCGAAGCGATCGACCGCCGCCTTGAGCCGCGTGCGCTCTCCGTCTTCCGGGAAAGCGTCATAGGAATAGGCCACCACCTCGAAGCGGCTGCGGTCGGTGCGTTCCAGCGCCTCGGTGAGCAGCTTCAGGGTCGCGTGATTGTGGAAGTCGTTGGAGAAGTAGCCGATGCGCAGCCGCTCGCCCGGGGCCGGCGGCGCGGGCATCGGCACATCCAGCGCCTCCGTCGGCCCAGGAAGGATGCGCGCGCGCCGTTCCGAGGCGATCCGCTGCAGCGCCGGGTCGTCGGTCATGGCCAGCACCATGAAGGGCGACAGGCCCGCCTTGACGATGGTCTCGCCCAGCGGCTCCAGCGAGCCGAGAATTTCCGCGGCGAGGTCCATCTCCACCACGTGCGAGGCGGAGTGCGCGATGGTCGAGAGGAGCGCGCTGTGCTGGGGCAGGCGCTCGCGCACGATGCGGCCGAGATCGACCACCTGCTGGTGGGCGCTGGCGTCGAAGAGGAGATCGACGAGCCGCGTCAGCACGTCGAGACGTGCGCCGGTGGCGGCGGCCAGATCGGCCTGCGCCTTGGCGGCTCCCAGTTTGTCCTCGCTGGCCATCAGCGCCATGATCTTGAACATCGCCGCCCAGCGGTCGTCCGGAACGAGAGCCAGAGCGACGTCGGCACCCGCCACCGCCTCGCGATTGCGGCCGGCCTGCACGTGCTGCCCAACCTCATACAAGTGCAGGATGGCGCTGAGATCCTCGAGCCGCATGCCGAGAGCGAAGGAGGCTTCGTTCGCCACGCCCGTGCTGCGGAAGACCGGGCCGAGCGGCAGCCAGACGTGCGCCTCCGGGTCCGCCGCCAGCGCCTTCTGCGCATGGGCGAGCGCCGCGTCGTAGTCGATGCGCGCCATGGCGATCATCATGGCGACCGCGTCGATCTTCGGATGGCTGGTCAGCCGCGACAGATGCGCGACGATCGGTTCGGCGTTTTCGACATTGCCGGCCCGGGCCATGCACCAGGCGAAACTGAGGAAGGCGTCGGCGCGGCTGGAATCGCTGCGCGCGAGCGACAACCAGAGCTGGCTGGCGGTCATCAGGTCCCCGAGGGAGAGATGCGCCGCCGCCAGCGTGTCCACCGTGTCGGGGTCGCTGCTGCCGCTGTTGCGGGCGACGAAATCGGCCGCCGCCCCCTGCGCCGCCAGCGCCCGGTCGAGCAACGCGCGATGGGCGGCGACGTCCGGCTGGGCGAGGCCGAGCTGGCGGGCGATCCTGACCGCGATGGAGGCCTCGTTGCGCCGGAGCGCCGCCTCGGCGGAACTGGTGGCATAGTCGACGGCGTGGCGCAGCGTCCGCTCGTCGAGGGGACGGCTCCATTCCAGGGCTCTGGCCATCGCGGTCTCCACGGGCGGGCGGGCCGCGCGGTGCGTGGCCATCTGCAGCCGCACTTTTGGCGAAGATGGTTAACGGGGCTCTAACGCGGCGCCCCAAAGAAAAAAGGGCGGCCCGTGGGCCGCCCTTCCGATGTCTCCGGCTGAGGAGGGATCAGCGGAGGAACTGGAGGACCTGCTGGTCGCCCTGCGAGGCGAAGGACAGGGCCGAGGTGGCGAGCTGCGCGCGGGTGTTGAGCGCGAGCAGGTTGGCGCCTTCCTCGTTCTGGTCGGCGAGGGTGAGGTTGTCAGCACCGCCGCGCAGCGTGTTGATCATCGACTTGGTGAAGTCCTGGCGGTTCTGCACCACCGAGAGGTTCGAACCGAAGGCCGAGGACTGCGACCGCAGCGAACTCATCGCCGCCGACAGGTCCGTCAGGATGGCGTCCAGATTGGCGTCGGAGTCGGCGATCGCGGCGGACTGGACGTCGATGCCGAGATTGGTCGAGTTGATCGCCTCGCCGTTCTTCGACTGGATGGTGATCGAGGAGGATCCCGTCTCGTTGAAGGTGATGGCGAGAGCGTCGCCGCGCAGCAGGTTGATGCCGTTGAAGGAGGCGTCTTCCGCCGTGCGGTCGAGCTGCTGGCGCAAGTCGTTGAACTGGGTGATCAGGTCGGACCGGACGGTGTTGCCGCCGATGGTGCCGCCGGTGCCGGTGGTGGCGACGGCAGTGTCGGTGACGGTGAGGTCCGAGGTCGACAGGTTCTCGATGCGCAGCTTGCCGTTGTCGTTCGAGGCGCGAACCTTGGACGTCAGCGACGAGTTGCCGTTGATCGAGGCGACGACGTCGTCGACCGAGGCATTGGCCGAGACGGCGACGGTGACCGCGGTGGTGCCGACGGCACCGCCCGTGAACACGATGTCGCCGGTACCGGACGTGGCGGTGAAGGCGTAGCTCTCGCCCTTCCAGGACTTGTCCTGGCGGGCCTGGCGGATGGCCGACTGCAGCGACTCGACCGTCTTGGTGATCGACTTCAGACCGTTGTCGGCGGCTTCCAGGGTCTTGATGCCGTTGGACATGGAGTCCAGCAGGGCACCGAGGTCGTTGCCGCGCGAGTTGAGGGCGGCCGCGGTGAAGAAGTTGGTCGGGTTGTCGAGGGCCGAGTTGACCTTCTTGCCCGAGGCGAGGCGACCCTGAATGGTTTCACGCAGCGAGGAAATGTTCTGGAGCGCGAGAAGGTTCGAGCGGACGCCGCGCGAAATGGTGATATCAGACATGGATACTGCCCTCTCCTAGGGACCCCTGCTTCTGAGGGGTGGTCGATACGCAACCTCCACATCCTGGGAGGGCCTTCAATTCTAGAAGGCGAGGGCATGTTGCGACGGACATCGTTAAAAAAGAGAATACGGACAGAAGTTTTTTACCACGTCTCCTTACCCAACGTTATCCTTGACGGTCCGTTGGACCATGTGCGCCCCCGGGGCGAAACGAAAAAGGGCGGCCCGGAGGCCGCCCTTTGGAGCTTTGAAAGGCTGAGGGATCAGCGGAGGAACTGGAGGACCTGCTGGTCGCCCTGCGAGGCGAAGGACAGGGCCGAGGTGGCGAGCTGCGCGCGCGTGTTGAGCGCGAGGAGGTTCGCACCCTCTTCGTTCTGGTCGGCGAGGGTGAGGTTGTCCGCACCGCCGCGCAGCGTGTTGATCATCGACTTGGTGAAGTCCTGGCGGTTCTGCACCACCGAGAGGTTCGAACCGAAGGCCGAGGACTGCGACCGCAGCGAGCCCAGTGCCGTCGACAGGTCGGTCAGCACCGCGTCCAGATCGGCGTCGGAGTCGGCCACCGACGTCGCCTGGGTGTCGATGCCGAGGTTGGTCGCATTGATCGCCTCGGCGTCCTTCGACTGGATGGTGATCGAGGAGGATCCCGTCTCGTTGAAGGTGATGGCGAGAGCGTCGCCGCGCAGCAGGTTGATGCCGTTGAAGGACGCGTCCTCCGAGGTCCGGTCGAGCTGCTGGCGCAGGTCGTTGAACTGCTCGATGAGGTCGGCGCGGACCGTGTTGCCGCCGATGGTGCCGCCGGTGCCGGTGGTGGCGACGGCCGTGTCGGTGACGGTGAGGTCCGAGGTCGACAGGTTCTCGATGCGCAGCTTGCCGTTGTCGTTCGAGGCGCGAACCTTGGACGTCAGCGAGGAGTTGCCGTTGATCGAGGCGACGACGTCGTCGACCGAGGCATTGGCCGAGACGGCGACGGTGACCGCGGTGGTGCCGACGGCACCGCCCGTGAACACGATGTCGCCGGTACCGGACGTCGCGGTGAAGGCGTAGCTCTCACCCTGCCAGGACTTGTCCTGACGAGCCTGGCGGATGGTGGACTGCAGCGATTCCACCGTCTTGGTGATCGACTTCAGACCGTTGTCGGCGGCTTCCAGAGTCTTGATGCCGTTGGACATGGAGTCCAGCAGAGCACCGAGGTCGTTGCCGCGCGAGTTGAGGGAAGAGGCCGTGAAGAAGTTGGTCGGATTGTCGAGGGCCGAGTTGACCTTCTTGCCCGAAGCGAGGCGACTCTGGATGGTCTCGCGGCCGGCGGCGATGTTCTGCAATGCGAGGAGGTTCGAGCGGACGCCGCGCGAGATGGTGATGTCAGACATGGTACTCGTGTCCCTTTTCTAGGGTCCCCCAGCACACGGGGGCTTGACGCACCTTCCGAACAGGAAGGACCTCCGATCCTCGGAGGCGAGAGACACAATGGGCCGTTACCGTTAATTTTCCGTCCAGTTGCCGTAAAATATTGTTTTAATGTCGCACTAAAATGCGGGGCGTCCGGCCAGCCTGCCGTAACGGCGCCCCAAAGAAAAAAGGGCGGCCCGGAGGCCGCCCTTTCGAGGTGGAAAGGCTGAGGGATCAGCGGAGGAACTGGAGGACCTGCTGGTCGCCCTGAGAGGCGAAGGACAGGGCCGAGGTGGCGAGCTGCGCGCGGGTGTTGAGCGCGAGCAGGTTGGCACCTTCCTCGTTCTGGTCGGCGAGGGTGAGGTTGTCCGCACCGCCGCGCAGCGTGTTCATCATCGACTTGGTGAAGTCCTGGCGGTTCTGCACCATGGAGAGGTTCGAACCGAAGGCCGAGGACTGCGACCGCAGCGAGCCGAGCGCCGTCGACAGGTCCGTCAGCACCGCGTCGAGGCTGGTGTCGGAGTCGGCCACCGAAGTCGCCTGGGCGTCGATGCCGAGGTTGGTCGCGTTGATCGCCTCGCCGTCCTTCGACTGGATGTTCAGCGAGGACGAACCCGTCTCGTTGAACGTGATCGACAGGGCGTCGCCGCGCAGCAGGTTGATGCCGTTGAAGGAGGCGTCTTCCGCCGTGCGGTCGAGCTGCTGGCGCAGGTCGTTGAACTGCTCGATGAGGTCGGCGCGGACCGTGTTGCCGCCGATCGTGCCGCCGGTGCCGGTGGTGGCGACGGCCGTGTCGGTGACGGTGAGGTCCGAGGTCGACAGGTTCTCGATGCGCAGCTTGCCGTTGTCGTTCGAGGCGCGAACCTTGGACGTCAGCGACGAGTTGCCGTTGATCGAGGCGACCACGTCGTCGACCGTGGCGTTGGCCGAGACGGCGACCGTGACCGCGGTGGTGCCGACGGCGCCGCCCGTGAACACGATGTCGCCGGTGCCGGACGTCGCGGTGAAGGCGTAGCTCTCGCCCTGCCAGGACTTGTCCTGACGGGCCTGGCGGATGGCCGACTGCAGCGACTCGACCGTCTTGGTGATCGACTTCAGACCGTTGTCGGCGGCTTCCAGGGTCTTGATGCCGTTGGACATGGAGTCCAAGAGCGCGCCGAGGTCGTTCGAACGGGAGTTCAGCGAAGCGGCAGTGAAGAAGTTGGTCGGGTTGTCGAGGGCCGAGTTGACCTTCTTGCCCGAGGCGAGGCGCCCCTGGATCGTCTCACGCTGCGACGCGATGTTCTGGAGCGAGAGGAGGTTCGAGCGGACGCCGCGCGAGATGGTGATGTCAGACATTGTAGTACCCTTTCCTAGGGACCCCTGCTTCTGAGGGGTGGACGATGACGCCTCCGCATTCTGGGAGGTCCTTCAATTCTCGAAGGCCCGGGAACTGTCGTCCTGCGCCCATTAAAAAAGACTTTTTTCTTTCGCTACATGAAATGATCTGGAATTAATGGTAAATGACACAGCAACTATACTGCGTTTACCGATTATTAACCTTGACAAATTACTTAAATCTCCACCGAAGACACTTCAGGTGATTCATGGCCGACTTGCCCGGCGGTTCTGCGCCCCTCGCCCTCGCCGATGTCCCCGTCCCTCGCGAACTCGGCCTCTTGCTGCGGCTCGAGGAGGTCGACACCATCGGCAAGAGCATCGCCTTCCTCGTGCAAGAGATGCTCCTGAAGGGCTTCGACGCCATTTCCCACGCCGATCTCGCCGCCAGGGTGGAGCTGATCCTGGGGGCCATGCCCAGCGCCCGGCCGCTGATCCTCGGCATGCAGTTCGCGCTCCTGGAGGAGGATTTCGCCCTCGCCCTCGACCACGCCCGGCTGCTGGTGGAACGGGAGGCCGAGCTGATGGCCCTCGCCCTCGCCGCCCGGAGCCCGGCCCCCGTCCAGCCCTGACGGTCGCAGGGCGAGGCACCCTCTTTACCGGTCGTTTACCATGTCCGCCCATCCTGCGCCGACGATGGACCAGGGGCAGTCGATGCGGGTGGTGATTCTTGCCGGGGGGCGCGGCACGCGGATCTCGGAAGAGACCGACGTGAAGCCGAAACCGATGGTCGACATCGGTGGTCGCCCCATCCTCTGGCACATCATGCGCCACTATGCGGCGCAGGGTTTCGACGACTTCATCATCGCCGGCGGCTACAAGGCGGACGTCATCAAGCGCTTCTTCCTCGACGAGGTGCGCATGGCCGGCGACCTGACGGTGGACACCCGCCGCGGCCGCGTCACCCGCTCGGGCCCCGCTTTCGACAACTGGCGCGTCCGCATCGTCAACACCGGCCTCGACACCAACACCGGTGGGCGCATCCTGCGCCTCAAGCCCCATCTCGACGGCGCGCCCTTCCTGGTCACCTATGGCGACGGCGTCTGCGACGTGCCGATGCAGGCCGTCATCGACCAGCACCGCGCTCAGGGCCACCTCGCCACCATCACCGCCGTGCACCCCCCGGCCCGCTTCGGCGGCCTGAGGTTCGACGGCGACGAGGTCGCCGGCTTCGTCGAGAAGCCGCAGATCGGCGAGGGCTGGATCAACGGCGGCTTCGCGGTCTTCGAGCCGGGCGTCTTCGACTATCTCGCCCTCGACGGCGACGAAGGCTCGCTCGAGGTGGCGCTCTACGAACGCCTCGCCCGCGAGGGCAAGCTCGGCGCCTATCGCCACGAGGGCTTCTGGCAATGCGTCGACACCCTGCGTGAACTGCGCCTGCTCCAGAGCCTCTGGGACGGCGGCAGGGCTCCCTGGAAGACCTGGACCGATGAACCGGTCCGAAGCGTGGCAGCGGCGTGAGGGCGCGATGAAGGTTCTGGTCACCGGCCATGCCGGCTATGTCGGATCGGTGGCGACCGCCGTCCTGGCGGAAGCGGGTCACGAGGTCACCGGCCTCGACACCGGCTTCTTCGCCCCCTGCCACACTGAGGGCATGGTGCCGGTCGATCCCGTTCGCACCATCGCGAGGGATGTGCGCGAGGTGACGGCAGACGATCTCGCCGGCTTCGACGCGATCCTCCACCTCGCCGCGCTCTCCAACGACCCGATGGGCGACCTCGCCCCGGAACTCACCGCCGCCATCAACCGCGACGCGACGATCGCTTTGGCGCAAGCCGCCAAGGCCGCCGGCGTCGCCCGCTTCGTCTTCGCCTCGTCCTGCTCCATCTACGGCGCCGGCAATCCCGACCTGCTCCTCGACGAGACCGCGCCGGTCAATCCGCTCACCGCCTATGCCGCCAGCAAGGTCGAGAGCGAAAAGGGCCTGCTCGCCCTCGCCGACGCGACCTTCGCGCCGACCTTCATGCGCAACGCCACCTGCTACGGGCTCTCGCCGCGGGTGCGCACCGATCTCGTGCTCAACAATCTCGTCGTGTCAGCGCTGTCCACCGGCGAGGTGAAGCTTCTCTCCAGCGGCCTCGCCTGGCGCCCGCTGCTCCACGTCCGCGACCTCGCCCGCGCCGCCGCGGCCATCCTCGCCGCCGATGCGGCGAAGGTCTGCGGCGTCGCCTTCAACATCGGCCAGAACGACGAGAACCATCTCGTCCGCGACATCGCGACCATCGTCGCCGAGGCCGTGCCGGGATCCAAGGTGACCTTCGCCGAGGGCAACACGATCGACCCGCGCTCCTACCGGGTCGACTTCGGCAAATTCGCGAGTGCCTTCCCCGATTTCCGCTTCCTCCACACCGCCACCTCCGGCGCCAAGGAGCTGGTCGCCGCCCTCGCCGGCCGCACCACGCCCCAGGACCTCACCGGCCAGCGCTATGTCCGCCTCGCGCGGCTGAAGCACCTGCTCGACGGCGGGGCCCTCGCCGCCGACCTGACCTGGCGCGGCGAGCGCGACACCGCCCCGCTGGCGGTCAAGCGCGAGCGGGTGCCCGTCGCCGGTCCCTCCATCACCCAGCGCGAGATCGACCTGACCGCCGAGGCGGCCCGGAGCGCCTGGTTCGAGAACCACGCCAAGTACAATCTGCGCTTCGAGGCCATGGTGGCCGAGCAGACGGGGCGGAAACACGCCATCTCCCTCGCCCACTGCACCTCCGCCATCCACCTGGCGCTGGCCGGCCTCGGCATCGGCCCCGGCGACGAGGTGATCGTGCCGGAATGCACCTGGGTCGCCACCGCCTCCCCCGTCGTGCAGGTCGGCGCCACGCCCGTCTTCGCCGACATCGACCCGGTCTCCTGGTGCCTGTCGCCGGCGAGCCTCGCCGCCGCCATCACGCAGAAGACGAAGGCCGCCATCGTCGTCGACCTCTATGGCGGCATGCCCGACTGGGCCCGCCTCGAGGCCATCGCCCGTGACGCCGGAATCATCCTCATCGAGGATGCGGCGGAGGCCATCGGCTCGCGCTTCCGCGACAAGCCGGCGGGTGCCTTCGGCCGCGCCTCGGTCTTCTCCTTCCACGGCTCCAAGACGGTCACCACCGGCGAGGGCGGCATGCTCGTCACCGACGACGATGCCCTCGCCGAACGCGTCAACATCCTGCGCGACCAGGGTCGCCATCCCACCTCCCGCGCCCTCATCACCGAGGAGGTCGGTTTCAAGTACCGGATGTCGGCCATGCAGGCGGCCATGGGCATTGCCCAGATGGAGCGCCTCGACGAACTCATCGCCAGGAAGCGCGACATCTTCCGCTTCTATGCCGAGGATCTCGCCGGGACCCCCGGCCTGACCCTCAATGCCGAGCCGGCCCAGGTGTTCAACTCGTACTGGATGGTCACCGCCGTCCTCGACCCGAAGCTCGGCCTCCTCAAGCAGCAGATCGCCGCCGAACTCGGCGCCGAGGGCATCGACACCCGCCCCTTCTTCTATCCGCTGAGCTGGCAGCCGGCCTTCCGCAGCCAGCCCTCGGCCGCCGGCGCCGCGACGCGCAACCCGGTCGCCTATGCGGTCTCGCCGACCGGCATCAATCTGCCGAGCGGCTACAACGTCACCCGCGACGTCGCGGCGCGGGTGTCGCGCTCGCTGAAATCCATCCTCCAGCGGCACGCCCGCCGCGCCGCCTGACCCTCCGGAGCCGCCCCATGGCCGCCAGCGCCGCTCGAGACCTGTCGCGGACGGAGGCCGAGCCCGCCGCGCGGCCGCTCGTCACCATCGCGCTGCCGACCTACAACCGCGCGCAATATCTCGACCGCTTCTTCACCCACCACATCGACGCCTTTACCGCCCGCGGCATCGATTTCGAGATCCTCGTCTCGGACAACTGCTCGACCGACGACACCGCCGCCATCGTGGCGCGCTGGGCCGCGGCCGACCCGCGCATCCGCTCGGTCCGGCAGAGCGAGAACATCGGCGCCTACGGCAACTTCCTCTATTCCTGGCGGCAGGCGCGCGGGCAGTTCGCCATCTGGGTCGGCGACGACGACCTCCTGGTGCCCGACGTCGTCGTCGACTATCTCGGCCGCCTCGCCGCCGATCCCGACCTCGTCATGGTTCAGGCGCCGTGGATGCTCATTGACGAGACCCGCGACAACGCCGAGATAGGCACCTTCTATCGGATCACGGGCGAGCGCCTGTTCCGGCAGGGCGAGCACGCCGCTTGCCTCGACTATCTCCTCGGCCACCACATCTTCCCCGAGTGGTTCATCATCCGCACCGACGTGGTGCACGACGTCATCGAGCCGGTGACGGGCTTCGTCTTCCACTATTTCGCCCATCTCGCCCGGGCGCTCACCCTCGGCTCAGTGCTCTTCGCGCCGGAGCCCTTCGCCCGCGTCACCGCCATCTCGAAGGGCGGCGTCAATCATTCCGGCAACAGCGAGACCATGGACGGCTGGGACCGCTTCCGCGGCGGCATCGAGTTCTTCGCCTCCTTCATCGAGCCGGCCCCGCTCGCCGACCCCGTCCAGTCGGCCCCGCTGCTCCGCCGCTTCCAGGACTTCACCATCAAGCGCATGCAGGTGGCCATCAACCTGCACGTCAACGCCGGCAACTGGAGCCATGCCTACCATCTCGACCGGCGCGTGCGCGCCTACGGGCAGCCCGGCTGCCACCCGGACATGCGGCCGGTTCTCGCCGGCCTCTGTGCCATCGAGACCCTGGTCGCCGAAGCCCGCGCCCAGGCGCGCCATCTCCTCGTCCTCGACGACATGATCGCCGACGACACGCTGGAAAGCCTGACGCCGGGCATCCGCGCCGCCATCATCCGCCGCCGCGATCCCCGCGCCGCATCGCCGGCCCCCAAGGCCTTCGCCCTGATGCAGACGCCGCCCGAAGGGCTCCTCGGCCCGGACGACATCGTCCTCGATCTTCCGGCCGCCTTCCGCCGCACCGCGTTCTGACCATGGCGCTCACCCTCGGTGGCGACGGCGGCGGGCGGATCGTGCTCAGGGACACGCCCTGGGACGCCCGCGCCCTCGGCCGGCCGACGCTGGACGTGACCGAACTCGCCCTCGCCTGCGAGAACGGGGCCGGCACGGATGACGACGACCTTTTCGCCGCCCTCGACGCCGCCTGCCAGGAGCGCGGCGCCGCCCTGGTGACGGCCCGGATCGATGCGGCCCGCCGCCAGGCGATCGCGCGGCTTCAGGCCGCCGGGTTCCGCTATGTCGAGACCGTCCTGCGCCTGCGCTATCCCAATCTCGCGCGCTTCGACGCTGCCGGAACCCGCCCACTGGCGCTGCGTGCGCCGCTCGCAGAGGATCACCCCGCGCTCCTCGACCAGGCCGCCGCGACATTCAACTTCGGCCGTTTTGCCGAGGACCCGGCCATCCCGCCCGCGGTCAACCCGCGCCGCCAGATCGACTGGATGGAGGGTCTCCTCGCCGGACGGGCGACGGTGCTGGTCACCGGCCCACCTCCCCGCCCCGCCGCCTTCATGGCCTTCACCACGGCGGAGGGCGCCGCCGACCTCGTCCTCGGCGGCACGCAGCCGGATCAGGCGGTTCTCGCCCTGCCCTTCTGGACGGCGATCATGCTGCACCTGAAACAGGCGGGCATCCGCCGCGTCGATACCGTCGTCTCCGCCGCCAATGTCGGCGTCGCCAATCTCTATGCCCGCCTCGGCTTCCAGATCCGCGAGACGCTGGTCGGGCTCCACCTCCACCGCCCCTGAAACGAAAACGGGCGCCCGCCGGCGCCCGCTCGTCGTGGCCGTCAGGCGCGCCGTTACTGCGGCGGCGCCTGGGTGTTCTGCTGGTTGAGGAGCTCGGTGACCCGGCGCAGCGTCACGCGCCGGTTCTCCGCCGAGGGCCCCTGCGTCTGCACTTTGAGATACTGCTCGCCGTAGCCTTGAGTCGTCAGGTTCTCCGGCGGGATGTTGTAGCTCTGGGTCAGCGCCGTCGCGATGGCCTGGGCGCGGCGATCCGACAACGACAGGTTGTCGACGTCGTTGCCCACCGCGTCGGTATGGCCCTCGATGAGGAAGACCTCGTTCGGGTTGGCCGTGATGGCCCGCCCGAGCGCCGCCGCGATGGTGTCGAGGCGCTGGATCTGGTCCGGCTTGATCTCCCACGATCCCGTGTCGAAGTTGATCGTGTTGAGGTCGACGCTGCGCGTATAGGCGCGCACCGTCGGGCTGTAGCGCACCTCGTCCAGCGTGTAGCGCCGCGGCGGACGCTGCACCGGCGGCGCCGTCAGCGCCTCGTAGATCACCTCCGGCGGAGCCTCGTCGGCGTCGACGATGTAGCGGTCGGGCGGCATGGAATATTCCGGCGGCGGCAGAACGACGATCTGCTCCTCGAAGGTGCGGGCACGCGGCCTGAACGAGTTGTCGATCAGGATGACCTCGCGGCCGTCCGGATAGCGGCGGATGCGCCGCAGGAGCTGGCCGTGCTCGTCGGTGACCGTGATGACCCGGATCCCGCCCGGGCGGTCGTAGATCGACACCAGTTCGTTGCCGCGGCGCTCGGTGCGGAAATCACCGCCCAGATCACGGAACCGCGCGGTCTCGTCGTGACGCACGAAGACGCCCTCGCCGTCGCGGACGATGGTCCGGCCGGGCTCGTGGATGACGGTCACGCCGTCCTGCGTGAATTCGCGGCGCCGCTGGCGCACCTCGCCGACGTCGTCGGCGCGGGCGCCCTGATTGAGCATGAAGCCGCCGATGACGCCGGCGCCGAGGCCGATGGCCGCCGCTCCGGCGGGGCCGATGCGGGAGCCGCGCCGACGCTCGGGCGGACCGCTCGGCGGCTGGCCGCCAGCGAAGCCTCCGGGGCCGCCGACACCGGGCGGCTGGCCGGGGCCACCGGTTCCGGGCCGCTGGCCGAAGCCGGGCTGGCCCGGGGTCGGCGGCTGGCCCGTGCCGGGCTGGGCGACCGGCGGCTGACCGGGGCCACCGGTTCCGGGCCGCTGGCCGAAGCCGGGCTGGCCCGGGGTCGGCGGCTGGCCCGTGCCGGGCTGGGCGACCGGCGGCTGACCGGGGCCACCGGTTCCGGGCCGCTGGCCGAAGCCGGGCTGGCCCGGGGTCGGCGGCTGGCCCGTGCCGGGCTGGGCGACCGGCGGCTGACCGGGGCCACCGGTTCCGGGCCGCTGGCCGAAGCCGGGCTGGCCGGGGGTCGGCGGCTGGCCCGTGCCGGGCTGGGCGACCGGCGGCTGGCCGGGGCCACCGATTCCGGGCCGCTGGCCGATGCCGGGCTGGCCGGGGGTCGGCGGCTGACCCGTGCCGGGCTGGGCGACCGGCGGCTGGCCGGGAACGGTGCCGGGCGCGCGCTGGCCGATGCCGGGCTGGCCCGGGGTAGGCGGCTGGCCCGTACCGGGCTGGGCGACCGGCGGCTGGCCGGGAACCGTGCCGGGCGCGCGCTGGCCGATGCCGGGCTGGCCCGGGGTCGGCGGCTGACCCGTGCCGGGCTGGGCGACCGGCGGCTGGCCGGGAACGGTGCCGGGCGCGCGCTGACCGATGCCGGGCTGGCCGGGAACGGTGCCGGGCGCGCGCTGGCCGATGCCCGGCTGGCCGGGCGTGGCCTGACCACCGGGAGGCTGTGCCGTCTGGCCCGGGGCCGTTCCGCCGAACGGCGGACGACCGTCGGCGGGGCGGATGGCGCCGGGCGTTCCGCCGGGCCGCACGGGCGAGGTGGCCGCGGGGGGTGTCGCCTGCTGGCCGGTGGCGGCCGGAGGGGGTGCCGTGCGGCCGGGCTGCGGCTGGGCGAGACCGGGAGGCGGGGCGGCCGGCCGGCCGCCGAAGCCGGGCTGGGCACCGCGTGCCGCGGGCGGCTGGCCCTGACCCTGACCCTGCCCCGGACGCAGGCCGGGCGGCGTGCCCACCGGCGGGCGCTGCTGGACGGCAGCGGGCGGCGCGACGCGCGGCTGCTGCGGCGGCGTCGCCTGCATGGGCGGACGCGGTTGCTGCTGCGGCGCCGCCTGGGCCGGGCCTCGCTGCTGGAACGACGGGGCCGGCCGCTGCGGCGCGGCCTGGATGGGGGGCGCCTGGCGCTGCGGGGCGGCCTGCACCGGCGGGCGCGGCTGCTGCTGTACGGGCGCCACGGGCGGGCGCGGCTGCTGCACGGCCGGGCGGCCCTGCTGCGGCGGCGGTCCGCCGGGCCGGCGCTGACGCGGGTCCTGTCCCTCGCCCTGGGGCTGCATCTGCGCGAGGAGGAGCGTGCCCTCGGGCCGCAGCGTATCGCCGAAGCCTGGGCCGATCGCCAGGACGGGCAGGATGGTGCCCGCCAGCAGGGCGCGTTTCATCGCGTGCATGATCGTCTCCACATCGTCAGGTGCGCGCCGGTCGGGACCGGCGGTTCAGACCGGTATCGCATCCAACAAAGGCGGCGCAATCGCGACCGTGCCGAGGCAGGTCGGGGCATTTGCCTTAACGTTGTTCATCAAGGACACGTTCCCGCCCGCCGGCACGCGGTGCGGAGCCATGTCACCCGTTCGCTTCGAACGAGCGGTCAGAGCGGCTTCTTCAGCCACTTGCCGATGACGCCGACGATGCCCTCGCGGAAGACCAGCACGCAGACCACGAAGATGACGCCCTGCACGACCGTCACCCAGGCACCGAGCCCGGCCAGGAAGTTCTGCATCGAGATGATGACCGCCGCGCCGATGATCGGTCCGAACACCGTGCCCATGCCGCCGACCAGCGTCATCAGCACGACCTCGCCCGACATGCTCCAGTGCACGTCGGTGAGCGAGGCGAGCTGCACCGCGATGGCCTTGGTGGCGCCGGCGAGGCCTGCCAGCGAGGCCGACAGGACGAAGACGGCGAGCTTGTACTGGGCGACCCGGTAGCCGAGCGACACGGCCCGCGCCTCGTTGTCGCGGATCGCCTTCAGCACCTGTCCGAAGGGCGAGTGGATGATGCGGTAGATCAGCAGCACGCCGACGAGGAAGATGACGGCGACGAAGTAGTAGGTGATGGTGTCGTTGCCGAGCGGCAGAACGCCGAACAGGTTGTTTCGCGGCACCGCCTGGATGCCGTCCTCGCCGCCCGTGAATCCCGGGGTCTGCAGCGAGAAGAAATAGACCATCTGCGCCAGGGCGAGGGTGATCATGGCGAAATAGATGCCCTGCCGGCGGATCGCCAGCGCGCCGAAGACGAGGCCGAGGGCGGCGCCCGAGGCCGTGCCGAGCAGGATCGAGACCTCCGGCGTCAGGCCCCAGTGCTTGGCGGTATAGGCGGCGACGTAGGAAGCGAAACCGAAATAGGCGGCGTGGCCGAAGGAGAGCAGGCCGCCATAGCCGAGCATCAGGTTGAAGGCGCAGGCGAAGAGCGCGAAGCACAGCACCTTCATCAGGAAGAACGGATAGCCGATCACCGGGATGAAGGGCAGCACCACCAGCACCGCCGCCAGGGCGATGAACAGCATGCGATGGAGGGCCGAATGATCCGCGCTCTCGGCTGCGACGGGGCCGGACGTGGGGGCGGCGATGGTGACCTCGGCCATCAGGCGGTCCTCCCGAAGAGGCCGGCGGGCTTCACGAGCAACACGATGGCCATGATGATGAAGATGACGGTGGCCGAAGCCTCCGGATAGAAGACCTTGGTCAGGCCCTCGATGATGCCGAGGCCGAACCCGGTGACGATGGCGCCGAGGATCGAGCCCATGCCGCCGATGACCACCACCGCGAAGACGACGATGATCAGGTCGGCACCCATGTTGGGGTTGACCGAATAGACCGGCGCCGCCAGCACGCCGGCGAAGGCGGCGAGGCCGACGCCGAAACCGTAGGTGAGCGTGATCAGCAGCGGCACGTTGATGCCGAAGGCCTGGGTCAGCGTCGGATTCTCGGTCGCCGCGCGCAGATAGGCGCCGAGGCGGGTCTTCTCGATGACGAACCAGGTCGCCAGGCAGACGACGAGCGAGGCGACGACCACCCAGCCGCGATAGTTGGGCAGGAACATGAAGCCGAGGTTCTGGCCGCCGCGCAGTTCCGCCGGGATCTGGTAGGGCAGGCCGGAGGAGCCGAAATAGTTGCGGAACAGACCCTGAATGATGAGGGCGAGGCCGAAGGTCAGCAAGAGGCCGTAGAGGTGGTCGAGGTGGTAGAGCCGCTGCAGAAACAGCCGCTCGATGATGACGCCCGACACGCCCGCCACGAGGGGGGCCAGGAGCAGGGAGGGCCAGTAGCCGATGCCCACCCAGTTGAGCAGCATCCAGGCGATGAAGGCGCCCATCATGTACTGCGCGCCGTGGGTGAAGTTGATGATGTTCAAGAGGCCGAAGATGACGGCGAGGCCAAGACTGAGGATCGCGTAGAACGAGCCGTTGATCAGCCCCAGCAGGAGCTGTCCGAAAAGGGCCTGGGGCGGAATGCCTATGAGCTCGAACATGGACTGCGAATCCCGGAGAGAAGCGGGGCGCCGCCGTGCGGCGCCCCGGATGCGGACTGGATCAGGCGCGAACGAGCGGGCAGGCGCCGGCGGTCAGCGGGCGGAAGGCCTCTTCGGCCGGCAGGGTCGCCACGAGCTTGTAATAGTCCCAGGGACCCTTGGACTCCGAGGGCTTCTTGACCTCGAACAGATAGGCCGGATGCATCTTGCGGCCGTCGGCGCGCACGCTGCCCGGGCCGAAGATCGGGTCGTTGGTCGGGTTGCCCTTCATCCAGGAGATGACGCCGGCCGCATCCTTCGACTTGGTCGCCGCCGCGCCCTTCAGATAGTGCAGCACGCCGGAATAGACGCCGGCCTGCACCATCGTCGGCATCTTGCCGCCGTGACGCGCGCCGAAGCGCTTCGAGAACTCGCGGGTGCCGTCGTTGAGGTCCCAGTAGAAGGACTCGGTGAGCACCAGGCCCTGGGCCGTCTGCAGGCCGAGGGCGTGCACGTCGCTGATGAACATCAGCAGGCCGGCGAGCTTCTGGCCGCCCTGGGTGATGCCGAACTCGGCCGCCTGCTTGATCGAGTTGATCGTGTCGCCGCCGGCATTGGCGAGGCCGATGACCTTGGCGCGCGAGGCCTGGGCCTGCAGCAGGAAGGACGAGAAGTCGCTCGACGGGAACGGCGTGCGCACGCCGCCGACGACGCGGCCGCCCGCCTTCTGGACGACGGCCGTGGTGTCGCGCTCGAGCGCATGGCCGAAGGCGTAGTCGGCGGTCAGGAAGAACCAGGTATCGCCGCCCGCCTTCACCATCGCGCCGCCCGTGCCCTGCGACAGCATGTAGGTGTCGTAGGTCCAGTGCAGCGTGTTCGGCGAGCACTGCGGGCCGGTCAGGTCCGAGGTGGCGGCGCCGGAATTGATGAAGACCTTGTTCTTCTCGCGGGTGATCTGGTTGATGGCGAGAGCGACCGAGGAGGTCGGGACGTCGGCGATCACGTCGACGGCGTCGTTGTCGTACCACTGGCGGGCGATGTTGGCGCCGACGTCAGGCTTGTTCTGGTGGTCGGCCGAAACGATCTGGACGTTGAGGCCCTTGGCGGCGGCGCCGAAATCCTCCACCGCCATGCGGGCGGCGAGAGCCGAGCCTTCGCCGGTCACGTCGGCATAGATGCTGGAGCGGTCGTTCAGCACGCCGATCTTGATGGAGACAGGCTGCTGGGCCTGCGCCATGGAGCGCGCGGTGAAAGCGGTGGCCGCGGCGCCGGCAAGCACGGAGCGGCGGTTCATGCGAAACGTCGTCATGGTCGTATCCTCCAAAAGGGGTCCGTTCGGGTCGGTTTTTCTTGTTGTTGCGCAGGTCACACGCCCAGATGGGCGTGCAGCTTGTCGATGTTCTGGTCGAGCTCGGCGTTCGGGATCATGTCCACCACGCGGCCCTGCTCGACCAGGTAATGACGGTCGGCGACCGTCTGGGCGAAACGAAAGTTCTGCTCGACGAGAATGATCGTGAAGCCCTCGCGCTTCAACCGCGCGATGGTACGGCCGATCTGCTCGATGATGACGGGGGCGAGGCCCTCCGTCGGCTCGTCCAGCAGCAGGAACTTCGCCCCCGTGCGCAGGATGCGGGCAATCGCCAGCATCTGCTGCTCGCCTCCCGAGAGCTTGGTGCCCTGGCTGGTGAGACGTTCCTTGATGTTGGGGAAGAGCTCGAAGATCTGCTCCACCGTCATGCCGCCGGGCCGCACCTGCGGCGGCAGCATCAGGTTCTCCTCCACCGAGAGCGAGGAGAAGATGCCGCGCTCCTCCGGCACGTAGCCGATGCCGAGCCGCGCGATGGCGCGCGACGACATCGACACGGTCTCCTCTCCCTGGAAGCGGATCGAGCCGGTGCGCTTGCCGATGATGCCGATGATCGACTTCAGCGTCGTCGTCTTGCCAGCGCCGTTGCGGCCGAGGAGCGTCACGACCTCGCCCTCGGCGACGTCCAGGTTGACGCCGTGCAGGACGTGGGATTCCCCGTACCAGGCGTTCAGGTCGCGGATTTCCAGCATCGGGGCGGTGGTGGCGGGGCGCGTCATGTCCAATGCCTCAGCCATGACCGGCTCCGATATAGGCTTCGATCACGCGCGGATCCTTCGAGACGGTGGCATAGTCGCCCTCGGCCAGCACCTTGCCGCGCGCCAGCACCGTGATGCGATCCGACAGCGAGGCGACGACCGAGAGATTGTGTTCCACCATGAGGATGGTGCGGTCGGCCGAGACGCGGCGGATCAGCTCGGCGATCCGGTCGACGTCCTCATGGCCCATGCCGGCCATCGGTTCGTCGAGCAGCATCATCTCGGGATCGAGCGCCAGGGTGGTGGCGATCTCGAGCGCCCGCTTGCGGCCGTAGGAGAGCTCCACCGCCTGATGGCGGGAGAACTCGGCGAGGCCCACGGCCTCCACGAGGCGGGCCGCCTCGCCGTCGAGTTCCTTGAGCACGTGCTCGGAATTCCAGAAGTCGAAACTGTCGCCGCGCTTGCGCTGCAGCGCGATGCGCACGTTCTCCAGCACCGTCAGATGCGGAAAGACCGCGGAGATCTGGAACGAGCGGACGAGGCCCCGCCGGGCGATGTCCGCCGGCTTCACGCGGGTGATGTCCTCACCCTTGTAGGTGATCGTGCCGCGGGTCGGGATGAGGAACTTGGTCAGGAGGTTGAAGCAGGTCGTCTTGCCGGCGCCGTTCGGCCCGATGAGCGCATGGATCGACCCACGCCGGACCGCGAGGTCGACCTCGCTCACTGCGGTGAAGCCCTTGAAGTCCTTCGTCAGACCCTGGGTCTGGAGGATGATGTCGTCGGTCGTTCCCACCATGCACTCTGTTCTTTTGTCCGTGCGTTGGCGCGCATTGCTGCATGGTGCGCCGCGCATAGTCAATGCAAAACCTGACGAGCGCGTCATGTCTTACGACGGAGGGTCCGGGCAAACTGTCGCAGTCGGTCACGATCCGTGATCGGCCCGGGTGAACGGAAATCACGCAGACGCGTTGTCCATCCATGCCAACACGGCAGCTTCTACGGAGGACATCATGAAGAACCATCTGCTGATCGGCGCGGCCCTCGCGGGCTCCCTCGCCCTCGCCCTCGCCCTTCCCGCCCACGCTCAGACCCGTGAGCAGGGCATTCCGCCGGGCGTCGGCACCGGCGCCGCGACCGGCGCGGTCGGCGGCGCGATCGTCGGCGGCCCGGTGGGCGCCGTCGTCGGCGGCGCGGCGGGTGCGATCGTCGGCGGCATCGCCGAGACGACCCGTCCCCAGTTCCGCGAGTATGTGGTCGAGCGCCGCCACCGGTCGGTCGAGTATGACGGCGAGGTCGCCGTCGGCCGCACCCTGCCCGAGAGCGTCACCTACTATGAGGTTCCGGACCGCTTCGGCCAGACCGAGTACCGCTACACCGTCGTCAACAACCGCACGGTGCTCGTCGAGCCGCGCACCCGCCGCATCGTGCAGGTCATCGACTGATCCTGTTTCGGCGTAGCATCAGCGAAAGGGCGCCCTCGGGCGCCCTTTTTGCTGCGCGGCCCGACTTGCGCTGCCCGACTTGCGCGGCTGCTGCCCCGGCTCGACAGTGGCGCCGGGAGACAACGCCGAAAAGGATGCCGCAGCCATGTGGGAGCAGAGCCCCATTTACCCGGATCCGTCGATCGAGATTCTCGATCCGCGGTTCCTCAAGTACCGTCTGTTCAACGCCGCCGTGGAACGCCTCACCACCGGCCTGCGCTGGGGCGAGGGACCGGTCTGGATCGGCGACCAGCGCTGCCTCCTGGTCAGCGACATTCCCAACGACCGCATCCTGAGGTGGGACGAGGAGACCGGCGCCGTCACCCCTTTCCGCGCGCCCAGCAACAAGGCCAATGGCAACACCCGCGACCGGCAGGGCCGGCTCGTCACCTGCGAACATGGCGGACGCCGCGTCGTGCGCACCGAATATGACGGCTCCCTCACCGTCATCGCCAGCCACTACGACAGCCGCCGCCTCAACTCGCCCAACGACGTGGTGGTGAAGTCCGACGGCTCGATCTGGTTCACCGATCCCGCCTTCGGCCTCCTCAGCCATTACGAAGGCACGGTGGCGGAACCCGAACTGCCGCAGAACGTCTATCGGGTCGATCCCGCGAGCCTGGAGATAGCCGTCGTCGCGGAGGGTGTCGCCGGCCCCAACGGCCTCTGCTTTTCGCCGGACGAGAAAACCTTCTACCTCGTGGAGTCGCGCGCCGCCCCGCACCGGCTCATCGCCGCCTACGACGTCGCCGCCGACGGCCGCTCCATCGCCAATCGCCGCGTCTTCGCCGATGCCGGTCCCGGCGGCACGCCCGACGGCATCCGCTGCGACATCGACGGCAATCTGTGGTGCGGCTGGGGCATGGGCACGCCCGAGCTCGACGGCGTCATGGTCTTCGCGCCCGACGGCACGGCCATCGGGCGGATCGCCCTGCCCGAGCGCTGCGCCAACGTCTGTTTCGGCGGGCGCCACCGCAACCGGCTGTTCATGGCGACGGGCCGCGGGCTTTACGCGCTCTACGTCAACACCCAGGGCGCAGCGGGAGGCTGAAACAACGACCGCCGCGCTCCCTCGCGGGAACGCGGCGGCCGGCATGTTTGCCCTGTCGCTCGGGGGCTAGAGCACCCGGCGCGGATCGAAGGTGTCGCGCAGGCCGTCGCCGATGAAGTTGATGGCCAGCACGGTGATGAAGATGGCGGCTCCCGGGAACAGCGCCCAATGCGGCGCATAGTCGAGGAAGTCCTTGGCGTCGAACAGCAGGCGTCCCCAGGTCGGGATGTCGGGCGGGAAGCCGAGGCCGAGGAAGGACAGCGTCGATTCCGCGATGATCGCCGCCGCGACGTCGATGGTGGCCGCCACGATGACCGGCCCCATGGCGTTCGGCAGGATGTGCCGCACCACCTGACGGGACTTCGAGGCGCCGAGCGCCTGGGCCGCCTCGACGAATTCCTTTTCGCGCAGCGACAGGAACTGGGCGCGGACGAGGCGCGCCACGGGCATCCATCTCAGGCCGCCGATGACGACGACGATCAGGATGAACACGCCCATCTCGACGCCGAAAATGTCCTTCAGCGCGTCGCGGAACAGGTAGATGATCAGCAGCAGCAGCGGAAGCTGCGGCAGCGACAGGAACAGGTCCGTCAGCCACATCAGCGCCGTGTCGACGCTGCCGCGGGAAATGCCCGCGATGGCGCCGATGATCACGCCGACGATGATGGCCACCAACATGGCGGCGAGACCCACGGCGAGCGAGATTCGCCCGCCATAGATCATGCGCGCCAGCAGGTCCTGGCCGAGATCGTCCGTGCCGAAGGGATGGGCCCGGGACGGGGGCTGGAGCCGGGCGGTGAAATCGATGTCGTTGATGGACACCGGCCACAGCCAGGGTCCGACGATCACCGCCACGATGATGGTGAGCAGCGCGATGCTGCTCGCCACCGCCAGCTTGTGACGACGGAACTTGCGCCAAGCGTCGACCCACGGCGAGACGTGCTCGGCGGTGACGACGGCTCCGATCTCGGCCACCGCCGGATCAGCGGAAGGCGATGCGGGGGTCGAGCCAGCCATAGAGGACATCTGCAATCAGGTTGAAGGTCACGACGAGACAGGCGAAGACGAAGGTCACCGCCATGATGACGGGGGTGTCGTTGGCGAGGATGGCGCTGATCAGCAGCGAGCCGATGCCCGGGATGCGGAAGATCTGCTCGGTGACGATGGCGCCGCCGAAGACGGTGGGCATCTGCAGCGCGACCAGCGTGACCACGGGGATCAGCGCGTTGCGCACCACGTGGCGCACGACGACGGTCTTCTCGCCGAGCCCCTTGGCGCGCGCGGTGGTGACGAAGTCCAGACGGATGACGTCGAGCACGGCGGAGCGCACGTAGCGGGTGTAGGAGGCCGCCTGGAACAGGCCGAGCACCATGACCGGCATGATGGCCTGCCTGATCTGCTCCCAGTACCAGCGCCACCCCGTCGCATCGATGTCGGTGCGGAACACGAAGGGGAGCCAATCCAGCCAGATCGAGAAGACCAGGATGAAGAGCAGGCCGGTGAAGAAGGTCGGCAGCGAGAAGCCGATGAAGGCGAAGGTGTTGGCGATCTGGTCGAAGATCGAATAGGGCCGCGTCGCCGCATAGATGCCGACCGGCAGGGCGATCGCCAGCGCCAGGATCTGCGACGAGCCGATGACGAAGATCGTCGCAGGCAGGCGTTGCAGGATCAGCGTGTCGACGTTGACGCGGCTGGCGAAGGAGAAGCCCCAGTCGCCCTGCAACATCGCCGTCAGCCAGCGGATGTAGCGGATATAGACCGGATCATCGATGCCGAACTTCGCCCGAAGTGCGAGACGCACTTCGGGAGGGATGTTCGGGTTGGTGGCCATCTCCTCGAAGGGATCGCCGGGGGCCAGCGCCAGCACCGTGAAGAGCACGACGCTGATGCCGAGCAGGCTCGGAAGGGCGATGAGCAATCGCCTGACGAGATAGGTACCCATGGAGTCTGTGCCTGGTTCCTCTTGAGCGGGACCTGACGCCGGATGGCGTCAGGGCCGGAACCACGCGTTCAGCATCCACAGGTCCAGGTCCCAGCCGCTGGGCTGAACCACCAGATTGTTGCTGGAGGCCGCCATGCGGGTGCGGGCGAGAACCGGAACGAGGATGTTCTCGCCGCAGAAGATGTCGTTCATCTTGATGAAGAGCGCCGTGCGGCGGGCCGGGTCGAGCGAGTTCTGCGCCTCCTGGAAGGCCTCGTCCGCCTCCTTGCTGGAATAGCGCGAGATGTTCCGCCCCTGCCACTTGTTCTCCTTGTTGGCGATCTCCCACGAGACGAGCTGCAGCATGAACCGCTCCGGGTCAGGCTGGAGCATGGTGGTCGTGTACATCTGGATGTCGCAGTAGAACTTCGAATAGGTATCCGGGTTCGCGACGTCGGAGGAGAAGAAGACCGAAGCCGTCACCGACTTCAGCTCGATGTCGATGCCGGCACGCTGGGCGGCCTGCTTGACGATCGCCTGGTTTTTCTGGCGCGGGGCGTTGATCGAGGTCTGGTAGACGAACTTCAGCTTCTTGCCGTCCTTGGCGCGGATGCCGTCGGCGCCCCGGACCCAGCCGGCGTCGTCGAGGATCTTGTTCGCCTTGTCGATGCTGAACTCGTATTTCATGTTCGGCGAGACGTAGCGCGGCGGGGCATTGACGAAGTTCGCCGTCGCCTTGCCGCCGCGGCCGTAGATGAACTTCTGCACCGAGTCGCGGTCGATCAGCAGGTTGATCGCCTTGCGCACGGCCGGATCGGTCAGCGTCGGATGCTTGGTCTTCACGCTGGAACGCTCGCCGTCGACCTCGGTCCACGGATCGGTCGTGTTCAGCATGATGAACTCGATATTGCCGCTGGAGACCGGAATGGCCTTGCCGCGGCCGCCGCGCTCCATGCGCAGGAGGATTTCGTCCTCCACCTGCATGTTCCAGGCGTAGTCGAACTCGCCCGTCTGGATGACCGCACGGGCCGCCGAGACGGCGTCGCCGCCGCCCTTCACCTCGACCGTGTCGAAGAACGGCTGGTTCGGGATGTGGTAGTCCGGGTTGCGCTCGCCGCGCAGGATGTCACCCGGCTTGAAGTCGATGAACTTGTAGGCGCTGGTGCCGACCGGCTTCAGGTTGGCCGGCGCGTCGCGCGAGGCGGCGCCCTTGAACGGCTCGAAGACGTGCTTGGGCAGGATCATGCCGGCGGCGCCGACGAAGGCGTCGGCCCAGAACGGGGTCGGCTTCGGGAAGGTGATCTTGATCGTCAGGTCGTCGATCTTCTCGACCTTGATGTCCTTGTAGGTGCCGATCGTGGTGGCGGCCGTCGCCGCGTCGGCGGCATAGGCGGCCGTGAACAGGCAGTCGTCGGCCGTGAACGGCTTGCCGTCGTGCCACTTGACGTTCGGCTTCAGCTTCCAGGTGACCGAGAGGCCGTCGGCGGAGACGGAGCCGTTCTCGCGGCTCGGGATCTCGGCGGCGAGGAAGGGCACGAGGTTGCCCTCGTTGTCCCAGCCGGCCAGCGGCTCGTAGAAGACGCGCGAGCCTTCCTGGTCCTTCGTGCCGATCGCGAAGTGCGGGTTGAGCAGGGTGGGCGCCTGCCAGAGCAGGATCTTCAGAGGCCCGCCGCCGCCGGCCTTGGTCGGCTTGTAGGCGGTCAGCGACTGGGCCTGGGCGACGCCGTGGAAGTCGAGGATGTGCCAGGCCGTGGGCGCCGCGACGCCGAAAGCAGCCAGGCGCTGCATGAAGCCGCGGCGGGAGAGCTTGCCCTCCTTCACCTCGGCGACCATGCCGTGGATTTCGGTCTCGTTCATCGCAATCACTCCTCGCAAACGTTCTGGGCGAGCCACTCTGGTCGGGCCGGATTGTCCCTCCGGCGCGCGAAGCGGGGATCGGAGCGTTTTCAGATGCGGAAGTCAACGCGGATTCGCGCGCTGTCCACGGCAGCGCGGCGATCTGATGGCGCGGAAGGCATGATGCCCTTTGGCGCGCAGCAATTTGCCGCAGGCTTCGGCAGCGGACTCGCTACTCGGCGGCCTGCCGCGGCTCGACGAGGAAACCGCCGGACTGCCGCGCCCAGAGCTGGGCATAGAGCCCGCCCTTCGCCAACAGGCCCTCGTGCGTTCCCTCCTCGACGATCCGGCCGCCGTCCAGCACGACCAGCCGATCCATGATCTGCAGCGTCGACAGGCGGTGGGCGATGGCGATCACCGTCTTGCCGGCCATGAGCGCGCCGAGGCTGTCCTGGATCGCCGCCTCCACCTCGCTGTCGAGGGCGGCCGTTGCCTCGTCCAGGATGAGGATGGGCGCGTCCCTGAGGATGACGCGGGCGATGGCGATGCGCTGGCGCTGGCCGCCCGACAGCTTGACGCCGCGTTCGCCCACATGGGCGTCGTAGCCGGTCCGTCCGTTGATGTCCTTCAGGAGCGGGATGAAGGCGTCGGCATGGGCGCGCGCCGCCGCGGCCTCCAGCATCGCCTCGTCGGCTCCGGCCTTGCCGTACATGATGTTGTCGCGGATGGACCGGTGCAGCAGCGAGGTGTCCTGCGTCACCACCGAGATGGCCTGCCTGAGGCTCTCCTGAGTGACCGCCTGAACGTCCTGGCCGTCGACGCGGATGGCGCCCTTCTCCACGTCGTGGAAGCGCAGCAGCAGGTTGACCAGCGTCGACTTGCCGGCCCCCGAGCGACCGACCAGGCCCACCTTCTCGCCGGGCCGCACGGTCAGCGACAGGTCGCGGATCACCGGCAGGTCGGCGCGGCCGTAGCCGAACGTCACATGGTCGAAGACGATCTCGCCGCCGGCCACGGCGAGCGGGCGGGCCCCCGGCGCGTCCTGCATGGCCAGCGGCCGGGCGATCGAGCCCATGCTCTCCTGCACCACGCCGACATTCTCGAAGATCCCCTGGATCTCCGCCGCCACCCAGCCCGACATGCTGATGATCTGGATGGTGAGCGGCAGCACCATGGCCACCGTGCCGATGTCGACCCGCCCCGCCTGCCAGAACACCACGGCCAGCGTCCCCACCGTGGCGAGCAGCGCGGCGTTGAGGAGATTGAGCAGCACCGTGAACAGCGTGTTGATGCGGTGCTGGGCGAGGAACGCCGAATTCATCTCCATCATGCTGTCGCGGATGTAGCGGTCCTCGTCCGCGGTGCGCGCGAAGAGCTTCACCGTCTGGATGTTGGTGTAGCCGTCCACCACCTTGCCCGTCACCGCCGAGCGCTTGGCCGAGGCGGTTCGCGCCTTTTCCCGCAGCCGCGGCACGAGCGCCGTCAGCAGTGTCACATAGAGCAGGAACCAGACGAGGATGGGCAGCGCCAGGCGCCAGTCCTGAGCCATCATCAGGCCCGTCGCGGCCACCCCGTAGAACAGGATGTGCAGCACCGAGCGCATGGTGGCCAGCGCCGTTTCCCTCACGCCGCTGCCGGCCTGCATGACGTGATTGGCGATGCGCCCGGCAAAGTCGTTCTGGAAGAAGCCGAGGGACTGGCGAATGACGTGATGGTGGCTCTGCCAGCGGGTCAGCGTGTTCAGCGGACCGGAAATGCCGTGGTTGGAGATCGCCCGCTGCAGGAACAGCACCAGCGGCCGCAGCACGAGGACCACCACCAGCATGGTGGCGAAGGTTGGCCAGGCACTGGCGAACAGCGTCTCGCGCGGCGTCTCCGTCAGGATCGCCACCAGCCGGCCGATGAAATAGGGAATGGCGGTCTCCACCACCGCCGCCAGCATGCCGACGACGAAGAGCGCGGCGAAGAGCCATTTCGCCTGGGCGATGAAATACCAGAAAAAGGCGAGCAGGCCGGCGGGCGGCCCGCCATGCGGGGGATTGGCGACCGGGTCGATGCGGGTTTCCAGATAGCGCAGCATGAAATGGATGGGTCCGGACGAAAGGGGCGGCGCCCCGACGGCGGCGGCGCGCGGGGACGACTCGGAAAAGCGGTTGGGACGATGGATGGCCAATGTGACCCAGTCGCGGTGTTCCGTCGACCCTTGTGAGGCTTACGACCGGCGGCTGCTGACAGATTGCGGCGGGCTTCACGAACGCGAGAACCCCGGCCTTGCGACCGGGGTTCTGCTGGCGTTGCGAGGATGATGGGGACCGATCACTCGCAGACGCGGACGGTGCGGCGCTCCATGCCGTAGGGGCCATCGACCCAGCGGCGGGTCAGGTAGCAGTCGGAGGCATAGGCCCGGGAGTTGGCCGCGGCGATGGCGCCGCCGACGACGAGACCGGTGGCGAGGGCGCCGACGCCCCAGCCGATGTGGCGGCGGTGGAACGGGCCGGCTTCGGCCTGGGAGGCGACGCCGACCGACAGGGTGGCGACGGCGAGGGCGGCGATGGCGAGGGTCTTGATGCGGTTCATGGCGAGGGTCCTTTGGGTTCGGTGGGGCTCGTCCGCCCCGGTCCTCCATGGGTTGCGCCCTCGCGGCAAAAGGTTCGGGCCCGCCGCGATTTTTTTTCGCAGGCGGGCCCGGCAGGTTCTGTGCTGGACGGGCTGGGCGTCAGGCCGCCGAGACGAGCTGCCCGTAGCAGGCCACTTCCGAGAGGTGGTGGTCGGCATCGCCGAACAGCGTGTCGATCATGGTCAGCCGCTTGAAATAGTGGCCGGCCTTGTACTCCATGGTCATGCCGATGCCGCCGTGGAGCTGGATGCCCTGCTGGCCGATGAACTTCGCGGAGCGGCCGATCTGCACCTTGGCGGCGGAGGCGAGCGCCCGCCGCTCCGTCGCATCCTCGGTGGCGGCGGTCATGGCGGCGAACATCGCCATGGAGCGCGCCTGTTCGAGCGCCACGAACATCTCGGCCGCCCGGTGCTGCAGCGCCTGGAACTGGCCGATGTTGATGCCGAACTGCTTGCGCTGCTTCAGGTAGTCGACGGTGATGTCGGTCAGCTCGCTCATCGCGCCGACGGCCTCGGCGCAGAGCGCCGCGATGGCCTCGTCCGCCACCGCCTCGAGGACGGGAAGCCCGCCCTCGGGATCGCCGAGGACATCAGCCGCCTCGACCCTCACGCCGGAGAGGCTGACCTCGGCGGCGTGGGTGCCGTCCTGGGTGGGCGAGGAGCGCCGCGACAGCCCCGACGCATCGCCCGGCACCATGAACAGGCCGATGCCGCCGCGGTCGCGCCGGGCGCCCGCCGTACGTGCGGAGACGATGATCCGGTCGGCCGTACCGCCGTTGACGACCACCGCCTTCTCGCCGTCCAGCACCCATGAGCCACCATCCTTCTTCGCGGTGGTGGTGACGTCGAAGAGGTCGTAGCGCGAATGCCGTTCGGTGGTGGCGAGGGCGAAGGTGCGCGAGCCCTCGGCGATGGCGGCGATGTGCTCGGCCTTCTGTTCGGCCGAGCCCGCCCGCTTCAAGACGCCGCCGCCGAGCACGACCGTGGCGAGATAGGGCTCGAGCACGAGATATTTGCCGAAGCTCTCGGCCAGCAGCATGGTCTCGACGGCTCCGCCGCCGAAGCCGCCGTCCTCCTCGGCGAAGGGCAGGCCGAGCAGGCCGAGCTCGGCGAACTTGGCCCAGACCTCCGGGCTCCAGCCGCCGGGCAATGCGGCGATCTTCTTGCGGCTCTCGAAGTCGTAGGTGTCGGCGAGGAAGCCCTCCACCGAGTCCTTGAGGAGCTGCTGTTCTTCGGAGAGATCGAAATCCATGGCGGGAGCCTGTCGGTAGGTGGTCGAGGCGGTCGTTGGCGGCTCTTCGGAAGTGCGTCCTTCGAGGCTCGCTTCGCTCGCACCTCAGGATGAGGAGGGAGGCGTCTGGCCCCGGCAGCAGCGCCGAGGCCTTTAGTCATCGTCCGTCGTGCCAGGCACCACCCGACCTCATCCTGAGGTGCGAGCGAAGCGAGCCTCGAAGGACGCACTGCCGGGGCGCAACCTCTCGGGCTCAGAGCCCGAGCACGGCCTTGGCGATGATGTTCTTCTGGATCTCGTTGGAGCCGCCGTAGATCGAGACCTTGCGCACGTTGAAATAGGTCGGCGCGATGGTCTGGGCCCATTCCGGCCCGATCGGCGGCTCGTTGGAGCCCGGCTCCTCCGGCGTGAAGGGTGCCGAATGGGGCCCGATCACCTCCATCAGGAGTTCGGTCGTCGCCTGCTGCAGCTCCGAGCCCTTGATCTTCAGCACGGAGGAAGCGGGATCGGGCTTGCCCTTCTCGCGCTTCTTCTCGCCGGCGATGACCCGCAGCTGCGTGATCTCCAGGGCCTTCAGCTCGATCTCCACCTCGGCGATCTTCTCGCGGAAGCGCTGGTCCTCGATCAGCGGGCGCCCGCCGCGCTGCTCGATGGCCGCCATCTCCTTGATCTTGCGGATGCGCTGCTTGGAGATGCCGACGCGGGCGATGCCCGTGCGCTCGTTGCCGAGCAGGAACTTGGCGTAGTCCCAGCCCTTGTTCTCCTGTCCCACGAGGTTCTCCAGCGGCACCTTCACGTCGTCGAAGAAGACCTCGTTGACCTCATGGCCGCCGTCGATGGTCTGGATCGGCTTCACCGTGATGCCCGGCGTCTTCATGTCGACGAGGATGAAGGAGATGCCCTCCTGCTTCTTCACCGTCGCGTCGGTGCGGGCGAGGACGAAGATCCAGTCGGCATACTGGCCGAGCGTCGTCCAGGTCTTCTGGCCGTTGATGACCCAGTGGTCGCCGACCTTCTCGGCCTTGGTCTTGAGACCGGCGAGGTCGGAGCCGGCGCCGGGCTCGGAGAAGCCCTGGCACCACCAGTCGTCGAGGCTGGCGATGCGCGGCAGGAAGCGCTTCTTCTGCGCGTCGGAGCCGAAGGTGTAGATGACCGGGCCGACCATCGAGGTGCCGAAGGCGAGCGGCGGCGGCGAGGGCGCCATCATCATCTCCTCGAGGAAGATGTACTGCTTCACCGCATCCCAGCCCGTGCCGCCATAGGCCACCGGCCAGTGCGCCACGCCCCAGCCCTTGTCGTTCAGCGTCTTCTGCCAGAAGACGATGTCGTCGCGGGTCGGGTGGTGGCCGGCGGCGAGTTTCTCCCGCAGCGCCTGCGGCAGTTTCGCGTCGATGAAGGCGCGGACCTCCTTGCGGAAGGCGATTTCCTCGTCGGTGAACCTGAGTTCCATGCGAGCCTCCTTGGCGGCGCCGGCCAGGGCGCGGGATGGGCATTTCCTCGGCGCCCGGAAAACATACCGGTGCGAATGTTTCTTGACCGCATTCAACCCCCGCGCCGCGCCGAAGGCAACAGGGAACCTTTCGGCTGCGCCTCCCTCGAAGGATGAGGCTGGCCCGCATGGCAGCCGCCGCGCCGGAGACGAGCAGCGGCGCCGGCGCCGTGGCACAGTCCGGCCGGCAATTCAGGGAGATACGGCAATGGCCTTCGACTTCAAGGGAAAGCGCGTCGTGGTCTGCGGCGGCAGCCGCGGCATCGGCCGCTCGATTGCGCTCGGCTTCGCGGCGGCGGGTGCCGCGGTCTCGATCTGCGCGCGCGGCGAGGACGGGCTCAAGGCCACCGCCGCCGAGATGGGCGCGCTCGGCGCCGTCACCCATTTCGCCGCCTGCGACCTCGCCGACGGGGCCGCCATCGCCGCCTATGTTCCCGCCGCCGCCAAGGCGCTCGGCGGCATCGACGTTCTCGTCAACAACGCCTCCGGTTTCGGCATGGGCGACACCGAGGACGGCTGGGCCAAGGGCTTCAACGTCGACGTCATGGCGACGGTGCGCGCCAGCCAGGCGGCGCTGACCTTCCTGGAGGCGTCGAAGGGCTCCTCCATCGTCAACATCGCCTCGATCTCGGGCTACCGGCCCTCGGTCCGCACGGCCGCCTATGCGGCGGTCAAGGCGGCGGTGATCCAGTACACGACGAGCCAGGCCGCGGCTCTCGCGCCGAAGGGGATCCGCGTCAATTGCGTGGCGCCGGGCTCCATCGAGTTTCCGGGCGGCACCTGGGAGGCCCGGCGCACCTCCGACCCTGCCCTTTACAACAAGGTGCTGGGCGCCATCCCCTTCAACCGCCTCGGCACGCCCGAGGAGATCGCCAGCGTCGTCATGTTCCTCGCCTCGCCCCACGCAAGCTGGATGACGGCGCAGACGCTGGTGGTGGATGGCGGACAGTTGCTGGGCTGAAACAGAAAGGGCGGGCCATGGCCCGCCCTTTCGATCCCGTTCGCCGACGTCAGGCCAGCGTGTAGGCCGTCTTCACCGTGGTGTAGAACTCGCGGGCATAGGCGCCCTGTTCGCGCGGGCCGTAGCTCGAGCCCTTCCGGCCGCCGAACGGCACGTGATAGTCGACGCCCGCGGTCGGCAGGTTGACCATCACCATGCCGGCCTCCGAGTTGCGCTTGAAGTGCGAGGCATATTTCAGCGAGGTCGTGCAGATGCCCGCCGACAGGCCGAACTCCGTGTCGTTGGCGATCGCCAGCGCCTCGTCGTAATTCTTCGCACGGACGACCGCCGCCACCGGCCCGAAGATCTCCTCGCGGGCGATGCGCATCGAGTTGGTCACCTCCGTGAACAGCGCCGGCTGCAGGTAGAAGCCGGGATTGTCGCGGTTCAGCCGCTCGCCGCCCCAGTGGAGCTTCGCGCCCTCGTCGCGGCCGATGGCGATGTACTTCTCGTCCTGGCCGAGCTGGCTCTCGTCCACCACCGGGCCGATATGGGTGCCGGCCTTCATGGCGTCGTCCACCACGAGGCCCTTCATCCGCTCCGTCAGGGCGTCGACGAAGCGGTCGTGAATGCCCTCGGTGACGATGAGGCGCGAGGAGGCGGTGCAGCGCTGTCCCGTCGAGAAGAAGGCACCGTTGGCGGCGCATTCCACTGCGGTCGCCAGATCCGCATCGTCCAGCACGACGAGCGGGTTCTTGCCGCCCATTTCGAGCTGCACCTTCTTCATCGGCGTGGAGGCGACGCAGGCGGCGGCCACCTTGCGGCCGGTGGCGACCGAGCCCGTGAAGGAAATGGCGGCGACGTCCGGGTGCTCGAGCATCGCCTGGCCGACCACCGAGCCGCGGCCCATGACGATGTTGAGCACGCCCTTCGGCAGGCCGGCGCGGTTGAGGATGTCCACCAGCGCCCAGGCCGAGCCCGGCACGAGGTCGGCCGGCTTGATGACGACGGTGTTGCCGTAGGCCAGCGCCGGGGCGAGCTTCCAGGCGGGAATGGCGATGGGGAAGTTCCACGGCGTGATCATGCCGACGACGCCGACCGCCTCGCGGGTGATCTCGATGCCGACGCCGGGACGGATGGAGTTCACCAGCTCGCCGTTCAGGCGCAGCGCCTCGCCGGCGAAGAAGGAGAGGATCTGGCCGGCGCGGGTGGCCTCGCCGATGCCCTCCGGCAGGGTCTTGCCCTCCTCGCGGGACAGCAGCGCGCCGAGTTCCTCCTTGCGCGCCATCACCTCGTTGGAGGCCTTCATCAGCACGTCGTAGCGCAGTTGCGGGTTGGAGCGGCTCCAGGCGGGGAAGGCTTCCTTGGCGGCGGCGACGGCGGCCTTCAGGTCCTCGACGGAGCCTTGCGCATATTCACCCACCACCTCGTTGGTGTTGGACGGGTTGAGGTTCGGCGCGGCCTTGGCCGGATTGACGAATTCGCCGGCAATGAAATTGCGGAACACGGTGGTCATGGGGTTGCCTCCTCGCCGGATGACGCGGACCCGGTTCGGACACGCCGGTCCGTCCGATCCGTCTCGGGGGCGGCACAGAACCACAATCGGAAGGCGGCGACCAGACCGCCGGCCATGCGTGGCGAGCGGCCCGGCCTCGCAGGCAACGCTCAGCGCGCCGCGGCGCCGGCGGCGCGCATGTCGGCGAGGAGGGCCGCGACCTTGGCCTCGTCCAGGCGGTCGACCATGCCGATCAGGGTGTCCCGCACCGGCTTCACGCCGATGAAGGCGAGGATGTTGCGCTTCAGCGCGGCGAGGCCGTGGGCGAAGAAGAACCAGCGATAGGCGAAGGCGGGCATGCCCATGGTGACGACCACGTGGGCGCTGCGCCCGCTCATCAGCTTCTCGGGGAACCCCTTGTCCCGGTAGCGGAAGGCGAAGCCCGGCCGGCAGACCTGCTCGAAGAAGGCCTTCAGCAGGGCCGGCATGGCACCGAGCCACAGGGGGTGGACGATGAGCCAGTGCTCCGCCCAGGCCAGGGTCTCCTGCGCCGTGGCAACGTCGCCCTGGCCGGAACCCGTCTCGAAATCTGCCTGGGTGCGCAGATGCGGGATGTCCATGGCGGCGATGTCGATCACCCGGACGGCATGGCCGGCATCCTCCGCGCCTTCGGCATAGGCCCGCGCCAGCCGGCGGCAGAGCCGCTCGGGCGCGGGGTCGGGATGACCGACGATGACGGCGATGCGGCGCCCGGCCACGGCTCAGGTCCTTTTGTCCGGCAGTGCGGCCTCGGCCGCCGCCTCGGCGACCTCGTGCAGGTGCATGGCCTCGTCGGCATAGGCGCCCATGGTCTCGGCGGCGAAGCGCAGTTCCACCTCGATGAACTCGAGCGGCGAATTGACCCGCGACCAGGCACGGATGCGCTCGCCATGCGCCTTGAGCCGCTCGGCGGCGAAATCGCGCAGTTCCGCGCCGACGGCGGTGGCCACCGCCGGCAGGGTGGCGACGAAGGTCAGGGCATCGTCGGCGCTGCGGGGCATGTCGTGCCGCTCGTCGGCGGGCGTCCTGGCAAGCATGGCAACCTCCATCTGGCGTGACGGATTCATCCATGCACCGGGCCGGGGCAGAGGTCGCTGCGCTGGATCAAGCGGCGCGCGCGGCGGATCGACCATAGACGCGCCGCGGCCTAGACTTCGCCGCCGCCCGCCGCCCTGCCTGCATCGGAACCCTCATGCCGCCGTCCATTCCCCTCCTCGCCGCCAATGCCGAGCAGCTCGCTTCGCCCTCCTATCGCCTGCCCGCCCTCGACCAGGATTTCCTCCTCGCCGACGAACAGCGCGGCGTCCGCTTCATGCTCGAATACGCCAAGGCCGAGCAGGCCCTGCGGCGCTGGAGCGTGAAGTCGACCATCGTCGTCTTCGGCAGCACGCGCGTGCGCGAGAACGACAACCCGCGCCACGCCGCCTGGTATGCGGCCGCGCGCGCCTTCGGCCGCATCGCCTCGCAGCACGGCGGCGCCCTGAACCTCGGGGCAAGAGAGCGCGAGAACGTCATCGCCACCGGCGGAGGGCCCGGCCTGATGGAGGCCGCCAATCGCGGGGCCGCCGACATCGGCGCGCCGTCCATCGGCTTCAACATCCGCCTGCCGCACGAGCAGGAGCCCAACCCCTATTCGACCCCCGAACTCACTTTCCTCTTCCACTACTTCGCCATGCGGAAGATGCACCTCGCCATGCGCGCCAATGCCCTGGTGGTGTTCCCCGGCGGCTTCGGCACCTTCGACGAGCTGTTCGAGATCCTCGCTCTCGTGCAGACCGGCAAGATGCGGCGGGTTCCCGTCGTCCTCTTCGACGAGGATTACTGGCGCGCCGTCGTCAATTTCGAAGCGCTCGCCGACGGCGGCATGATCGCGGAAGCCGACCTCGCCCTCCTGCAGTTCGCCGACACGCCCCAGCAGGTCTGGGAGCGGATCGCCAACGCCTCGGGCATCGCGCCCTACCGAGACCCGGTCGCCCCGGGCGAGATGGGAGAAGGCTGATGGCCCTGCGCATCCACGTCCTCGGCGCCGCCCACGTCGTCACAGGTTCCTGCTATCTCTTCGAGGCGGGCGGCCGGCGCATCCTCGTCGACTGCGGCATGTTCCAGGGCACCAAGACGCTCAAGGCGCTGAACTACGGACCCTTCCCCTTCGAGGCCGAGCGGCTGGACGCGGTCCTTCTCACCCATGCCCACATCGACCATTCCGGCCTCATCCCGAAGCTCGTCAAGGCGGGCTATCGCGGGCCGATCTACGCGACCCGCCCGACCATCGACCTCTGCTCGATCATGCTGCCGGATTCCGGCCACATCCAGGAAATGGAGGTCGAGCAGCTCAACCGGCGCAATGCGCGCAGCGGCGGCGAGCCCGTCGAGCCGATCTACACCGCCGAGGACGCCGTCGCGGCCATGGTGCAGTTCCGCCCGGTCGACTACGGCCGCTGGCTCGACCTCGGCGGCGGCGGCCGCGCCCGCTGGTGGAACGCCGGCCACATGCTCGGTTCCGCCTCCATCGAGATGGAATTCGCCGGCGCCGGCGGCGACGAGAAGCCGATGCGCGTCCTCATGTCCGGCGACCTCGGGCCCGACGCGAAGCTCTTTCATCCCGACCCCGACGGGCCGGTCGACCTCGACCTCGTCGTCTGCGAGGCGACCTATGGCGATCGCGACCGTCCCGACACCACCGTCGGCGACCGGCGTGCGGAGCTTGCGGAAGAGGTGCGCGCCGCCCATGCCCGCGGCGGGCCGCTGCTCATCCCCTGCTTCGCCGTGGAGCGGACACAGGAGATCCTCGCCGACCTGCTCGACCTGATGGACCAGGGCGCCGTGCCCCGGGCACCGATCTTCCTCGATTCCCCGCTCGCCATCCGCGCCACCGAGGTCTTCCGACGGCACGCGGGGATGCTGGAGGCGGGCGGCGCGCTGGCGCGGATCGATACCGCGCCCGACGTGCGCTTCACCGAGAGCGTCGACCAGAGCAAGGCGCTGGCAAGGCTCAGGGGCTTCCACATCGTCATCGCCGCCAGCGGCATGGCGGAGGCCGGGCGCATCCGCCACCACCTGAAGAACCACCTCTGGCGATCCACCACCACGGTGCTCTTCGTCGGTTACCAGGCGGAGGGCACGCTCGGCCGCATCCTTCGCGACGGTGCGCCCTCGGTGACCATCCACGGCGACGCCGTCAGGGTGAAGGCGGCCATCCGCATCATCGAGAGCTATTCCGGCCATGCCGACCGCGGCGAAGTCCTCGCCTGGCTGAAGGAACGGGGACCGATCCGCGGCGCGGTCGCGCTCGTCCACGCGGAGGAACGCGCTCTCCAGGCCTTCGCGCCCGTGGTCGGCACCGAGGTCGTCTCCCCGGACAAGGTCCTCACCCCGCGCCTCGAGGACATCATCGAGCTCGACCGCGGCACGGCACGGCTCGTCCTGCCGGCCCATCCCCGCCGTCTGCCTCCCGAGAAGGTGTCCGGCCCCGACTGGCACAACGACTCCGCCAGCTTTCTCCTCGACCTCAAGGACGCGCTGGACCGCGCGGCGGACGACCGCGCCCGCGGCGTGATCCTCAGGCGGCTGAAGAAGGCGCTCGCCGAGGCGACCTGAGCGGCCGGGACCGCGGGTTCCTGTCATGCCCGCTGTCCCCTTCCGCAATCCCCGGAAACAATCCTAGTCTGCGCACCCCTGGAGACTGCCCCCGGACCGCTCATGCCCAGACCGCGCCCCTCGACCGCGCTCGACCATATCCGCGTCCTCGACCTGACGCGGGTGCGCGCCGGTCCCACCTGCTGCCGCGTGCTGGCCGATTTCGGTGCCGACGTGATCAAGGTGGAGGCGCCGCCCGGCGTCGATCCCAACGAAAACATGTCGGGCGACCGGCACGGCTTCGACATGCAGAACCTGCATCGCAACAAGCGCTCGCTCACACTCAACCTGAAGACGGAGGAGGGCCGCGCCGTCTTCCTGAAGCTGGTCGAGACCGCTGATGTCGTCGTCGAGAACTACCGACCCGACGTGAAGGACCGGCTTGGCATCGGCTACGAGGCGCTGAAATCGGTCAATCCGCGCATCATCCTCGCCTCGGTCTCGGGCTTCGGCCAGACCGGCCCCTACCGCACCCGCGCCGGCTTCGACCAGATCGCGCAGGGGATGGGCGGCCTTATGGCGATCACCGGCCATGCCGGCCAGGGGCCGATGCGCGCCGGCATCGCCGTCGCCGATTCCGCCGCGGGGGTCTATGCCGCCACCGGCATCCTCGTCGCCCTCGCCGAGCGCGAGAAATCCGGCGAGGGCCAGTGGGTGCAGACCTCGCTGCTGCAGGCCATGATCGCCATGTGCGACTTCCAGGCCGCCGTCTACACGGTGGACGGCAAGGTGCCGCCGCAGAACGGCAACGACCACCCGCATTCGACGCCCATGGGCGTGCTGCCGACCGCCGACGGCTACATCAATGTCGGCGTTGGCGGCGAAGGCCAGTGGAAGAGCTTCTGCAAGGCGGTCGGCCGCGACGATCTCGCCGCCCATCCCGACTATGCCAACGCCAAGCAGCGCTTCAGGAACCGGCCGGCGCTGATGGGCCTTCTCGGCGACCTGTTCCGCACCGAGCCGACGGCGCACTGGCTGGAGCGGCTCGAAAGCGAAGGGGTTCCCGCCGGGCCGATCTACACCATGGACGAGGTCTTCGCCGATCCGCAGGTCGACCATCTCGGCATGGCCGTGCCGGTGCGCCACCACGCCCGCGGCGACATCCGCCTCATCGCCCAGCCCCTCGTCATGTCCCGCACGCCGCCCGCCATCGAGACGCCGGTGGCGGAGCCCGGAGAGCACAGCGCCGAGGTGCTGGCCGAGGCCGGCTTCTCCACCCACGAAATCGAGCGCCTGCGCGCCGCCCGTATCGTCTGATTTTCGCCCGACAAGGATCTGCTGCCGTGACCGAACCTGCCCCGCACACGCCCTCCGTCCGCTATGCCGTCGCCGGCGGCGTCGCCACCCTCACCATCGACCAGCCCGCCAAGATGAACGCCATGACCTTCGACATGTGGTCGAGCGTGCCGGGCCTGGTGAAACAGGCGGAGGAGGATCGCTCGGTTCGGGTGATCGTCGTCACGGGAGCGGGCGACAAGGCCTTCTGCGCCGGCGCCGACATCTCCCAGTTCGGTGCCAAGCGCACCGGCGAGGAGGCCGTGCGCGCCTATGACGAGGCGGTGGCGAACGGCATGGCCGCGATCCACGATGCCGCCAAGCCGACCATCGCCGTCATCCGCGGCATCTGCTTCGGCGGCGGCTGCGCCCTGGCGCTGACCTGCGACCTGCGCTTCGCCACCACCGATTCCCGCTTCCGCGTGCCGGCGGCACGCCTCGGCCTCGGCTACGGCTTTTCCAGCGTCAAGATGATGGTGAAGAAGCTCGGCGTCGCCGCCGTCGCCGACATCCTCATCTCCGCCCGCATCCTCGATTCCGCCGATGCCGAACGCGCCCGCGTCATCCATCGCGCCTGGAGCCGCGAGGCCTTCGATGGCGAGGTGCAGGCCTATCTCGACACGGTCGCCGCCAACGCGCCCTTGACGCTCGCCGCCATCAAGCGCTCGCTGGTCGAGCTCTCCCGCCCCGAGGCCGAGCAGGACGCCGAGGCGGTCGACGCCCTCGTCGCGCGCTGCTTCGCCTCCGCCGACTACAAGGAGGGCCAAAGGGCCTTCCTCGAGAAGCGCCTGCCCGATTTCAGAGGCGAATAGGGAGCAAGGCCATGGATCTCGGACTCGCGGGCAGGAAGGTCATCGTCACTGGTGCGTCCAAGGGTATCGGCCAGGCCTGTGCCGAGGTCTTCGCCGCCGAGGGCGCCCATGTCGTCATGGTGGCGCGCGACGCGACCCGGCTCGCCGCCGCGGCCGCCCAGATCCAGGCCCGCCACCAGGGCCCGGTCGAGATCACGTCCGCCGATCTGTCGCGGCCTGCCGAGCGGGAGGCCCTCTGGGCCAACCATCCCGACGCCGACATCCTCGTCAACAATGCCGGCGCCATCCCCGCCGGCGGCCTTCTCGACCTCTCCATGGAGACGTGGGAGGATGCCTGGGCGCTGAAGGTGATGGGCTATATCCATCTCACCAAGCTCGCCCTCGCCGCCATGAAGGAGCGCAAGAGCGGCGTCATCGTCAACATCATCGGCATGGCCGGCCGCCTGCCCCGCTACGACTATGTCTGCGGCGGCGCCGGCAACGCCGCGCTGATGGCGTTCACGGGGGCCGCAGGCGGCAAGTCGCAGGAATGGGGCGTGCGCATCTTCGGCATCAACCCCGCAGGCACCCGCACCGACCGCATCGTCGCCCTGTCCAAACAAAGGGCAATTGCCGCCTTCGGCGACGAAAGCCGCTGGGAAGAGATGCTCACCGGCCTGCCGCTCGGCCGGCTCATCGACCCCAGGGAGATCGCCAATGCGGCGGCGTTTCTCGCCTCGCCCGCCTGCGGCTATGTCTCCGGCGCGACACTCGACGTCGACGGCGGACTGGCATTCAGGTCCTGAGCCCGGCGCCCTGCCGCTTGGCTCATGTCTTGCTTATGATACAAGCCTCCGCGGAGGCAGTCCTCGGCCGCATGTCGGCTGGGGAATGGAAGGATAGCCCGTGAGCATGTTCACCACCCGCCCGGAAATCGACGGCACATTCGGCGTCGCCACCACCACCCACTGGCTCGCCACGGCGGTGGCCATGGGCATCCTCGAGCGCGGCGGCAACGCCTTCGACGCCGGCTGCGCGGCGGCCTTCACGCTGCAGATCGTCGAGCCGCACCTGAACGGACCGGGCGGTGACGTGCCCGTGATCCTCTACGATGCGCGGAAGGAGGCGGTGGAGGTCATCTGCGGCCAGGGCCCGGCACCCGCCGGCGCCACCATCGCGCACTACCGCTCGCTGGGGCTCGACCTCGTGCCCGGCACCGGTCTCCTCGCCACCTGCATTCCCGGCGCCTTCGACACGTGGATGCTGATGCTGCGCGACTACGGCACCATGCGCCCGCGCGACGTGCTGGAAGCTGCCATCTTCTACGCCCGCCACGGCTATCCGCTCGTCGAACGCATCCCCGCCACCATCCGCACGGTGGAAAACCTCTTCCGCGAGCATTGGCCGACCTCGGCCGCCGTCTATCTGCCGGGCGGCAGCGTGCCGAAGCCCGGCGACCTCTTCACCAACGTGACGCTGGCCGACACCTACGAGCGCGTCCTGAAGGAGTGCGAGGGCGGCACCCGCGAGGACGAGATCGCCCGCGCCCGCTTCGTCTGGAGCCAGGGCTTCGTCGCCGAGGCCATCGACCGCTACTGCCGCACCGAGGAGGTCTTCGACGTCACGGGACAGCGCAACAAGGGCGTCCTCACGGGTCAGGACATGGCGGGCTGGAAGGCCTCCGTGGAAGCGCCGATCCACTACGACTACGGCCGCTACCGCGTCTTCAAGCCCTCGACCTGGAGCCAGGGCCTCGCCTGCCTGCAGCAGCTCGCGCTCGTGAACGGCATGGGCCTCGACGCCATGCCGGTGACCGGGCCCGATTTCGTCCATGTCGTCACCGAGGCCGCCAAGCTCGCCTTCGCCGACCGCGAGGCCTTCTACGGCGATCCCGCCTTCGTCGACGTGCCGATCGAGACCCTGCTCTCCGACGCCTACAATGCCGAGCGCCGCAAGCTGATCGGCGAGACCGCATCCCTCGACCTCAGGCCCGGCACCATCGAGGGCGCCGGCGGCAAGGTCGACGCCCGCGTCTCCTCCGGCAAGCGGGTGGCGGTGGGCGCCACCGGGGCCGGCGAGCCGACCGTCGGCGACATCGAGACGGAGGCGAACGGCGTCACCCGCGGCGACACCGTCCATTTCGACATCATCGACCGCTGGGGCAACATGGTCTCCTCCACCCCCTCCGGCGGCTGGCTGCAATCCTCGCCCATCATCCCCGACCTCGGCTTCTGCCTCGGTTCGCGCGCCCAGATGTTCTGGCTCGACGAGAGCCACCCCGCGGCCCTCCAGCCGGGCAAGCGGCCGCGCTCCACCCTCACCCCCACCCTCGCCTATCGCGACGGCGCGCCCTACCTCGCCTGGGGTTCGCCCGGCGGCGACCAGCAGGACCAGTGGATCCCGCAGATGTTCCTGCGCCACGTCCATGCCGGCATGAACCTGCAGGAGGCGATCGACGCCCCCGCCTGGCACACCGAACACTTCCCCGGCTCCTTCTGGCCGCGCACCTCGCGCCCCGGCGTCATCGTCGTCGAGAGCCGCTTCCCGCAGGCGACCATCGACGAGCTCCGCCGCCGCGGCCACGAGGTGGAGATCGGCGGCGCCTGGTCGGAGGGCCGTCTCACCGCCGCGCGCAAGGAAGGCCATCGCCTGAAGGCCGCCGCCAATCCGCGCGGCATGCAGGCCTATGCAGGCGGACGATGAGGATCGCGGCATGAGGAAACCGGCATGACCTGGTCGATCATCGCGAGGGACGAGACCACCGGCGCCAAGGGCATTGCCGTTGCGACGCGCGCCTTCGCGGTCGGCTCCATCGTTCCCCATGTCGATTCCGACCACGGTGCCGTCGCCACCCAGGCCCTCGCCAACATCACCTACGGCCCGCGCGGCCTCAGACTGCTGCGCGAGGGACTGCCGGCGGAGGAGGTGCTGCGCGTGTTGCTCGCCTCCGACGGCGGCGCCAGCCAGCGTCAGGTCCACATCATGGACGGCGCCGGCCGCTTCGCCGCCCATACGGGTGCCGACTGCATCGGCTGGTGCGGCCACGCCATTCACGACGGCTTCTCGGTCGCCGGCAACATGCTGGCCGGCCCCGAGGTCATCGCCGAGACGGCGCGCACCTTTCGCGACAACGCCGCGCTGCCCTTTCCGCGCCGGCTGATCGCCGCCATGCAGGCGGGCGAGGCCGCAGGCGGCGACAAGCGCGGCAAGCAGTCGGCCGCGCTGCTGATCCACACGACGGAGGACTATCCGTATCTGTCGCTGCGCGTCGACGACCACGCCGAGCCGCTGGCGGAGCTCGATCGCCTCGAGCAGGTCTGGCGCCAGCGCGCCATGCACTTCAACGCCATGCTGGCGACCCGCCGCGATCTCACCGGCACCATCGACCGCGACGTCATCAACGCCACCATCGAGGCGGCCCTCGCCCGCGAGGCGGGCAACGGCTGACCCTTTCGCTTCCACCCCCGTACAAGAGCGCGTCACGCGCCGACATCACCAGAGGACAGGACCCATGACGACCTTGAGACAGACCCTCGCCTGGACGGCCAGTGCCTTCCTCCTCGCCGCCTCCATCTCCGGCGCGGCGGCCCAGCAATCGGTGCTGCGCATCGGCCTCGCCGAGGATCCGGACGTGCTCGACCCGACGCGCGCCCGCACCTATGTCGGCCGTATCGTTTTCGCCTCCATCTGCGACAAGCTCTTCGACATCGACGACAAGCTCGCCATCGTCCCGCAGCTGGCGCTCTCGCACGAGACCTCCGCCGACGGCAAGACGGTCACCATCAAGCTCCGCCCGGGCGTCAAGTTCCACGACGGCGAGGCCATGGACGCCGAGGCGGTGAAGTTCTCGCTCGAGCGCCACATGACCATGCAGGGCTCGTTCCGCCGGCCGGAACTCTCCGCCATCGACAAGGTCGAGGTGGTCGATCCCCTCACCGTCCGGCTCCTCCTGAAGCAGCCCTTCTCGCCGCTGCTCTCCCAGCTCACCGACCGTGCCGGCATGATGGTCAGCCCCAAGGCCGCCCGCGAGCTCGGCGAGCGCTTCGGCTCGGCCCCGGTCTGCGCCGGCCCCTACAGGTTCGTCGAGCGCGTCCAGCAGGACCGCATCGTCGTCGAGCGCTTTGCCGACTACTGGAACAAGGACCAGGTCACCATCGGCCGCATCGAATACCGCCCGATCACCGACGCCACGGTGCGCCTCGCCAATCTGCGGTCGGGCCAGCTCGACCTGATCGAGCGGGCGCTCGCCACCGACATCCCGCAGATCCGCGCCAACGCGCAGCTCCGCATGGCGGCCGGCGTCGACCTCGGCTACCAGGGCGTCACCCTCAACATCGCCAAGTCGGACGCCGGCAAGCAGGGCTTCGGCCGTGACCCGCGCATCATCCAGGCCTTCTCGCTGGCCATCGATCGGCAGGCGCTGAACCAGGTGGTGTTCAACGGCGCCGCCATGCCGGGCAACCAGTGGATCAACCCGCAGAACCCCTATTACCAGTCCCGTTTCCCCGTGCCCCAGCGCGACGTCGCCAAGGCCCGCCAGTTGATGCAGGCCGCCGGCGTCACCGGCCCGCTCAGCATCGACTTCATGGTGCCTAACAATCCGGAGGTGCGGCAGATCGCCGAGGTGCTGCAGGCCATGACGGCCGAGGTCGGCTTCGACCTGAAGATCCGCGTCACCGAGTTCGCCACCTCGCTGCAGGAGGCCGAGCAGGGCCGCTATCAGGCCTATATGCTGAACTGGTCGGGCCGTACCGATCCGGACGGCAACCTGTTCTCCTTCCACGGCTGCCGCCAGCCGCTGAACTATTCGGGTTACTGCAATCCCGCCGCCGACGCCCTGCTTGCCGAGGCGCGCACCAAGACCGACCCGGCCGAGCGCAAGGCGATCTACGAGAAGCTGACCGAAATCCTCATCAACGAGGGCGGCATCGTCTATCTCTACCATCGCCCCGTGGTCATCGTGCATTCCGCCCGTCTCGAAGGCTTCCGCGCCTTCCCGGACGGCCTGGTGCGCGTCGTCGGCCTCAAGTTCCGCGGCAACTGACGGCCGGCCATGTTCACGCTCATCACCAAGCGGCTCATCCAGCTCATCCCGACCATCTTCTTCGTGTCGGTGCTGATCTTCCTCCTGCAGCAATTGCTGCCGGGGGACCCCGCGCTCGTCATGGCGGGCGAGGAGAAGGACCCGGAGGTGATCGAGCAGATCCGCAAACGCTACCGGCTCGACCAGCCGCTGCCGATCCAGTACCTCGCCTGGATCGGCGGCGTCTTCCGCGGCGACCTCGGCGAGAGCATGCGCCTCTCCGAGCCGGTATCGACCCTCGTCGCCCAGAAGCTGCCCGTCACCGTGCAGCTCGCCGTCATGGCGATGATCTTCACTCTCGGCATCGGCATTCCCGCCGGCATCATCTCGGCGGTGAAGAAGGACACGGCCTGGGACTATGTGGTGAACGTCGTCGCCCTCTGGGGCATCTCGACGCCGAACTTCTGGCTCGGGATCATGCTGATCTTCCTGTTCTCCGTGCAGCTCGGCTGGCTGCCGGCCTCGGGCTACGTCTCGCCCTTCGAGGATTTCCGGGCGTCCATGGCGGCGACCATCATGCCGGCCTTCGTGCTCGGCAATTCCTTTGCCGGCGTCATCATGCGCCACACCCGCGCCGCGATGCTGCAGGTGATGGAGAGCGACTATGTGCGCACCGCCCGCGCCAAGGGGCTGGACGAGCGCACGGTCATTCTCAAGCACGGCCTGCGCAACGCGCTGACCCCCGTCATCACGCTGGGCGCGCTGGAATTCGGCACGCTGCTCTCCGGCGCCGTTCTGACCGAGCAGATCTTCTCCATCCCCGGCTTCGGCAAGCTCATCGTCGATGCCGTGTTCAACCGCGACTATGCCGTGGTGCAGGGCGTCGTGCTGGTGACGGCCACGACCTACATCGTGCTGAACCTGCTGGCCGACATCGGCTACATCCTCGCCAATCCGCGCCTGAGGACCTGATCCATGGCCCTCACCACGACCCTTCCCGCGACGACCGTGCCCGAGACTTTCGAGAGCCCCGGCGCCCGCGCCTGGCGCCGCCTGAAGAAGCGCCGCACCGCCATGGTGGCGCTCGTCCTCCTCGTCCTGCTGTCGCTCCTCGCCGTCTTCGCCCCGCTGATCGCCACCCACGACCCGACGCAGCAGAGCTGGCGCGCCGTGCGCCAGGCGCCCTCGATGGCGCACTGGTTCGGCTCCGACGAGGTCGGCCGCGACATCTTCTCCCGAGTCGTCTACGGCACCCGCGCCTCGCTCTCGGCCGGCGTCATCTCGGTCGCCATCGCCATCCTCGCCGGCGTGCCGCTGGGGCTCCTCGCCGGCTATGCCGGCGGCTGGACGGATGCGCTGATCTCGCGCGTCACCGACGCCATGCTCGCCTGCCCCTTCCTCATCCTCGCCATCGCGCTCGCCGCCTTTCTCGGCCCCTCGCTGCAGAACGCCATGATCGCCATCGGCATCACCGCGACGCCGGTCTTCGTGCGCCTCACCCGCGGCCAGGTCCTGTCGATCAAGACGGAGGACTACGTCGAGGCGGCGCGCGCCGTCGGCAACACGCAGGTGCGCATCGCCTGGAAGCACATCCTGCCCAATGTCATGCCGCAGCTCCTGGTGCAGGGCACGCTCACCATCGCGACCGCCATCATCGCCGAGGCCTCGCTCTCCTTCCTCGGCCTCGGCCAGCAGCCGCCGGCTCCCTCCTGGGGTTCGATGCTCAACGTCGCCCAGCGCTTCCTGTCGAATGCGCCGTGGATGGCCGTCTTCCCCGGCCTCGCCATCTTCGTGACGGTGCTGAGCTTCAACCTGCTCGGCGACGGCCTGAGGGATGCACTCGACCCCAAGGCGAAGTGAGCGGCGCCGAAGCTCGTCGATCGAAGGGGTCGAGGGAGATCGCCGTCAGCGCCGAGCGTGAAGGGCAGCCCTCACCCCGGCAGGAAGGCCGTCCGCCCGCCGGTTTCCACCACCGTGGCCACCGGCGCGCCGTAGAGCGCCGCGAGCCGCTCGGGCGTCAGCACCTCGCCGACCGGCCCCTCCGCCATCACCCCGCCGTCCCGCAGCAACGCCACGCGGTCGGCATGGCCGAGCGCCTGGTTCGGGTCGTGGGTGGTGAAGAGCACGCCGAGCCCGTCGGCCGCCAGTTGGCGGATCTGGCGCATCACCTTGCCCTGGTTGCCGAAGTCGAGGCTCGCCGTCGGCTCGTCGAGGACGATGAAGCGAGGCTCCTGTGCCAAGGCGCGCGCCACCAGCACGAGCTGGCGCTCCCCGCCCGAGATCATCGTCACCGGCCGGTCCGAAAGATGGGCGATGCCCAGGCGCTCCAGCATCGCTGCCGCCACGGCGCGATCCCTCGCCCCCGGCCGGGCGAAGAGCCCGCCATGGGCGGTACGCCCCATCAGCACCAGGTCGAAGGCGGTGAAGGCAAAGGTGCCGTGGTGGCTCTGCGGCACATAGGCGACGAGCCGGGCCCGCTCGGTGATCGTGAACTCCGCCAGCGGCCGGCCGTCGAGGCTGACCGTCCCGTCCTGGGGCGGCAGCAGGCCGAGCATCGTCTTCAGGAGCGTCGTCTTGCCGCCGCCGTTGGGCCCGAGCAGGGCGAGCACCTCGCCCGCCGCGATCGCCAGCGTGACGCCCCGGCCCACCGGATGGCCGCGATAGCCGAAGGCGAGATCGGCGGCGGCGAGCGTCACGACCAGCCTCCGCGTGACGAGGCCAGAAGCCAGATGAAGAACGGTGTGCCGATGACGGCGGTGAGGATGCCGAGCGGCACCTCGACCGGACCCAGCGTGCGCGCCAGCGTGTCGATAAGCAGGAGATAGCCGCCGCCGAGCAGGGCCGAGGCCGGGATCAGCCGGCCGAAATCCGGGCCGACGAGAAAGCGCGCGAGATGTGGCACCACGAGCCCGACCCAGCCGATGATGCCGGCGGCCGCGACGCTCGCCGCGGTGGTCAAGGTCCCGGCGGCGATGATGGCGACCCGCAGGAGGCCGGTCGGCAGGCCGAGGGCGCGGGCCTCCTCCTCGGGCAGCGACAGGGCGTTCATCCGCCAGCGCAGCGCTATCAGCACGAGGGCGCCGAGCACGACCGGCGCGATCAGCGGCACCAGATCGGCCGGGCTCGTGGCCGAGAGGGAGCCGAGCAGCCAGAAGGTCATGGCCGGAAGCTGGTTGTAGGGGTCGGCGAGAACCTTGACGAGGCCGACCCCGGCGCCGAGCAGCGAGCCCAGCACGACGCCGGTGAGCACCAGCGTCAGGATCGGATCGCCGGACCGGATCGTCGAGCCCACCGCATAGACCGCCGCCACGGCGAGGAGGCCGCCGGCGAAGGCCGCCGCCTGGATGCCGAAAATGCCGAACGACAGGAGGATGGCGAGGACGGCGCCAAGGGCCGCGCCCGACGATGCGCCGAGGATGTCGGGCGAGACCAGCGGATTGCGGAACAGGCCCTGGAAGGCGGCCCCCGCCACCGCCAGTGCCGCGCCGCAGGCGAGCGCCGCCAGCACCCTCGGGCCGCGAATCTGGAAGACGACGGCTTCGACCGCCGGAGACAGGCCCGAGGGCACGCCCGTCGCCCGCGACCAGAGGGCGACGACGATGTCGGCGAGGCTGACCGGGAAACGGCCGACGGCGAAGGCGACGACGATCCCGAGGACGAGGACCGAGGCGGCCACCGCGCCACCGCCGAGGGATCTGAGGGGCTGCATGTCAGTCGCGGCCCTTGAGGACGCGGTCGATCTGCGCGTCGCCCGGGGTCACATGGTAGAACAGCGTGTAGAAATCGCGCGTCAGCGCGCGGATGTCCTCCGGGACGAGCGCCGGATAGAGGATCTTCGCGAGCCACCACAGCCCCGCCATGCGGTTCACCGATGGCGGGAAGTCGACCCAGCCGAAGGGCAGTTTCGGCGACAGGTGGACCCGCCCGTCGGCGACCGCCTTCACCCCCCGCCAGGCAGGGTCGGAGCGCACGTTCGCGGCGAAGGTCTGGTCGATGGTGACGATCACCTCCGGGTTCCAGGCCAGCACCTGTTCCAGCGAGACCTGCGCGAGGCCGCCGCCGACGCCGTCGCGGGCGACGTTGACCGCGCCGAGGAACTCCACCGTCTCGACGTTGATGGACCCGGCGAGGCCGGTCTCCAGACCGCGCGGCCCGCGCGCGTAATAGACCCGCGGCCGCCGCTCCGCCGGAACGCCGTCGATCCGGGAGAGGAGCGTCTTCATCGTCTCGTCGCACCAGGTGGCGAGGTGCCGGGACCTCTCATCCCGCCCCGTGAGCTGGCCGAGGGTGACGAGGCTGCCGGCCGTCGCCTCGAACCGTCCGTCCAACAGGGCATAGGGGATGCCCGTCTGGCCCTGAACGCGGTCGGCGAGTTCGGCGAAGGTGCGCCGCACCGAGCCTGAATCGACGATGAGATCCGGCTTCAGCGCCAGCACGAGTTCGAGATTGGCCGTGTTGCCGCGCCCCGTGATGCGGCCGACCTCCGGCCTGGAGCCGACCTCGGGCAGCAGGAACTCCCGCTCCTCCGGCCGGTTCGCCCGCGGCCAGCCGATGAGCAGGTCCGGAGCGAGTGTGTAGAGGAGGATCGCCGCCGGCGGTCCCGCGGGAAAGACGCGCGCCACGCGCGCCGGGATCGGCACCTGCCGGCCTGCGCCGTCGACGACGAAGGGCGTCCGGCCGAGCGCCGGGGCGGCGAGGCCCGCCGCCAGCGTTCCCAGGGCCAGCCGCCTGTCGATCCCGCGCGCCATGGTCAGCCCCTGATCGGCGCCGCATCGGGCAGAGGCATCCTGCGGGCACCGACCTTCATGCCGCGTCTCCTTCGGTGTAGACGTCGGGCGACCATGCCCCGCCGCCGTCACCGCGTCGAGGGCCAGCAGGACGCACCGGCCATGACCGCTCGAACGATCCCCCTCGACCTCGACGGCTATACGGATCTGCCCGAAGGCAAGATCGCCGCGGTAGTGACCTATCTGGAGATGCGCGAGCCGCCGGCCGCGCCCCTCGCCGAGCCGCTCCCGCTCCGTCCGGTCGCCGAGCCCGATCTCGCCTGGTATCGCCGCTTCTATGCCGCCATCGGCCTCGACTGGCTCTGGACCTCGCGGCTCCTCATGGACGAGGCGAAGCTTGCCGCCATCCTGCACCACCCGGGCAACGAACTCTTCGTGGCGGACGGGGACGCAGGCGAGGCCGGCATCGTCGAGATCGACCGCCGCGACCCCGCCGACGTCGAGATCGCCTTCTTCGGCCTCGTGCCGCAGGCAACCGGACAGGGCCTCGGCCCCCGCATGATGGCGGCGGCGCTCGCGAAGGCATGGCGGCCGGAGACGCGGCGGGTCTGGCTGCACACCTGCACCCTCGACCACCCGGCGGCGCTGTCCTTCTACCGCCGCTGCGGCTTCACGCCCTACAGGCGCGCCGTCGAGGTGATGGACGACCCGCGCCTCACCGGCCGCATTCCGCGCGAGGCGGCGCGGCGCATCCCCCTCATCGGCTGAAGGAGTCCGGCACCGGGGTCCACACCACGTCCTCGATGGACCGTGCCCCGCTCGCCAGCATGACCAGCCGCTCGAAGCCCAGCGCGATGCCCGCGGTCGGCGGCATCAGGGCGAGCGCCGCCAACAGGTCCTCGTCGACCGGATAGGTCTCGCCATAGACGCGCTGCTTCTCCGCCATGGCGCTCTCGAAGCGGCGGCGCTGCTCGGCCGGGTCGGTCAGCTCGCCGAAGGCGTTGGCGAGCTCGACGCCGCAGGCATAGAGCTCGAAACGCTCGGCGACGCGGGGATCGCCGGGCTTCGGCCGCGCGAGCGCCGCCTCGCTGACCGGATATTCGCACAGGATCGTCGCCCGCCCGAAGCCGAGGCGCGGCTCGATGCGCTCCACCAGCACCTTGGAGAAGATGTCGGCCCACCCGTCGTCCTCCGACACCCGGATGCCGGCGCGCGCGGCTTCGGCCGCCAGCGCCGCGCGGTCGGTCTCGCCCGCCTCCCCGACTGTCGCGAGCAGGTCCATGCCGGCATGGCGGTCGAAAGCCTCCGCCAGCGTCAGGCGCTCGGGATCGAGGCCTGGATCGCAGGCCGCCTCCCGCCAGACCAGCGCGTCCCGCCCCGTCGCGGCGCAGGCGAGGCGCAACAGCTCGGCGCAATCGGCCATGAGCTGCTCGTAGCTCTCCCCGACCCGATACCATTCCACCATGGTGAACTCGGGATGGTGCAGGGGCCCCCGCTCGCGGTTGCGGAAAACGCGGGCGAAATCGACGATCCGCGTCTCGCCGGCGGCGATCAGCTTCTTGGCGGCGAATTCCGGCGAGGTGTGGAGGTAGAGTTCGGCCCTGCGGCCGTCGATGCTCACCGCCTCGGTGGCGAAGGCGTGCAGATGGGTCTCGTTGCCCGGCGAGACCTGCAGGATGCCGGCCTCCACCTCGGTGAAGTCATGGCCCGCGAACCAGCCGCGCAGCGCCGCCTTGATCCGCCCGCGCGCGACGAGAAAGGGCCGGCGGTCGGCATGTCGGTCGGCATCCCACCAGGGTGAAACGGTCATCGCTCGGGACCCATGACCTTCGGCGTCATTGCCGAAGGGCCGCCCCCCTCATAGGCTCCGCGCCTTGCCGAGAAAACCTCCCCCGAGTGCCTGATGACCGATGCCCTCCACCCGCTCGACGCGGCCGTCACCTTCTCGCCCGCCGCCGACGGGGCCCTCGCCGGCCGCACCTCGCCGGCCTACTGGAACATGGTCGGCCCCTTCGGCGGCGTCACCGCGGCGCAGCTCCTGAAGGCGGCGATCGACCATCCCGCCCGCATTGGCGAGCCGGTGGCGCAGACGGTGAACTTCTGCGCGCCCATTGCCGAGGGCGACTTCTCGATCCGCGTGAAGGAGGTGCGCTCCGGCCGCTCGGTGCAGCATCTCTATGCCGAGCTGGTGCAGGGCGAGACCATCGCCGCCAACGCCACCATGGTCTTCGCCCGCCGCAGCGAGACCTGGCGCCATCACGCGAGCGCCATGCCGGAGGCGCCGCCGCCGGAGGCCGTCCCCGTCCTCGGCCGCAAGCCGCCGCTGGCCTGGCTCGACGCCTATGAGTTCCGCTATGTCACCGGCCTGCCGGTCATGGGCAACCAGGCCCATGCGACACCGCAGAGCGCGAAATCGCTCATCTGGGTCGCCGACCAGCCACCGCGCCCGCTCGACCACGTCTCCCTCGCCGCGCTCTGCGACATCTTCATCGTCCGGGTCTTCCAGGTGCGCGGCCTGCGCACGCCGGCCGCCACCGTCTCCATGACCTCCTATTTCCACGCCGATGCGGCCGAACTCGCCGAGCAGGGCACCCGCCCCGTCCTCGCCAAGGCCGATTCGGTGCGGTTCGGCGACCAGTTCCACGACCAGCAGGCCGAGCTCTGGTCGGCGGCCGGCAAGCTCCTCGCCACCACCTCGCAGGTCGTCTGGTTCCGCGAATAGCGCGCGGGGGTGGCGCTTCGCCGCGACTTCGTCTATGCGACGGCGCGACAGATCATGCGGGACCGAGCCCGCCCCATCCCAAGGACAACACCCGTGCCGAAGGTCATCGCCTCCTCCGTCCGCAAGGGCAACATTCTCGAAGTCGACGGCAAGCTCTACCTGATCGTCACCGCCCAGAACATCCATCCCGGCAAGGGCACCCCGGTGACCCAGGTCGACATGCGCCGCCTCTCCGACGGCGTGAAGGTGTCCGAGCGCTGGCGCACCACCGAGATGGTCGAGCGCGCCTATGTCGAGGACCGGCCCTACACCTACCTCTACTCGGACGGTGACGGGAACCACTTCATGAACAAGGAGACCTACGAGCAGATCGCGGTCCCCGACGACATCCTCGGCGACGCCAAGCCCTATCTCCAGAACGAGATGGAGGTGAAGCTGTCGGTGTACGAGGGCAATGCGGTGGGCATCGAACTGCCGCAGCGCGTGACGCTGGAGGTGGTCGAGACCGAGCCTGTCACCAAGGGCCAGACCGCCTCCTCCTCCTACAAGCCGGCGATCCTGTCGAACGGCGTTCGCACGCTGGTCCCGCCGCATATCGGCGTCGGCACCCGCATCGTCGTCATGACCGAGGACGGCTCCTATTCCGAGCGCGCCAAGGACTGAGCGTCCGCCGCTGCGCCGACTTCGGAAAGGCCGGGCCAGCGCCCGGCCTTTTTCGTGCCCGCGGCGCAGGGACGTCGAAGGCCCCACCCGCACCCTCCCCGCGCTTCGCGCGGACAGGGGGACCATGGCGTCCCGCCTTCTTTGCGACGGCAGTGCCTGGCTCCACCCCTCAGACGATGCGGGCGGCCGAAGACCCACTCCCCGCGTAGCGGGGAGGGTGCGGGTGGGGCGATCAAGAGGCGAACCCTGGCCGCCGCCTCACGCCTTGGCGAGCGCCTTCGCGAAGGCGTAGCTGTCCGGATAGACCTCGTAGGTCGCAACGCGCTCGCCCTCGAAGCGGAACAGGTTGACGGCCCGCACCTTCAGTTCGTCGCCGCTGGCGCGCACGCGCCAGTGCCCCTCGAGCACGATGACGACGCCGCCCTCGCCCTCGATCCGCCCCACCGTCTCGATGGACAGGATCTCCAGGTGCTCGGCGACGCGCCTGAAGAAGGTCACGACCTTGGAGCGCCCCTCCCAGACCCCCGCCCAGGGCACGATGCCCGGCGGGCCGTTCCAGCGGACGGTGACGTCGTCGGTGGTGACGGCGGCGAGGGCGCCGGCATCGCCCGCCTTCAGGGCGGCGTACCAGCGGTCGAGAATGGCCTGGCTCATGGCGCCTTCATGCCGGGAGCGCCCGCTCAGCGCAAGACTCGGATGATGCGGGTGAGGTCGAGCAGCGTCACCAGGGCCGAGGCGACATAGGTCAGCGCCGCCGCCCGCAGCACCGATCGCGCCGCCGGCAGGTCGTTCTCGTGCAGGTAACGGCCGCGGGTGAGCGCCGGCAGCGCCTTGCCGAAGCTGGCGTCGAACTCCATCGGCAGGGTCAGCACGTGCATGGCGAGGCGCGAGCCGAGAAGGGCGAGGGCGACGACGATCTGCAGCACGGCGATGGCCGGCGAGCGGACGAAGGCGAGCACCAGCGGGGCCGTGGCGAAAAGGATGGCGGCGCCGATCTCCAGCTTCTGCGCCGCCTGCGCCATGCGGATGCGCCAGAGGAACAGCCGGTCCCCGTCGCGATGCTGCACGGCGTGGCCGACCTCGTGGGCGGCCACCGCCACCGCCGTCACCGAGCGGCCGTCATGGACCTCCGGCGACAGGCGCACGACGCGGTCGATGGGGTCGTAGTGGTCGCCGGCGTCGGTGCGCTCCACCTTCACGTCCGTGAGGCCGGCCTGTTCGAGAAGGTGCTCGGCGAGTTCGCCGCCGGTGCCGGGAAAGTCCTGGCGCTCGACGCCGTGGCGGCGCATCTGCGCCTTCACCCACCATTGCGGGCCGAAGATGAGGGCGACGAGGGCGGCGACGCCGAGGAGGATGAGGAAGGGCATGATGCGTCTTAAGTCGTCATGCCGCTTCGGGAAGTTCAAGGGGCGGCGGGACGGCCGCGACCGATGGCCCCAGGCTCAGGCCAGCCAGCGCTTGCGCCGCTTGTAGCTCTTCACGTCGCGGAAGCTCTTCTTGTCGCCCTCGGAGACGCCGAGATAGAACTCCTTCACATCCTCGTTCTCGCGCAGCGACTTGGCGTCGCCGTCCATGACGATGCGCCCCGTTTCCATGATGTAGCCGAAGGTGGCGTAACGCAGCGCCATGTTGGTGTTCTGCTCGGCGACGAGGAAGGAGACGCCCTCGCGCGCATTGATGTCGCGGACGATCTCGAAGATCTGCTCGACGATCTGCGGCGCGAGGCCCATGGAGGGTTCGTCGAGCAGGATCATCTTCGGCCGGCTCATCAGCGCCCGGCCGATCGCGCACATCTGCTGCTCGCCGCCGGAGGTATAGCCGGACATCGAATGCCGGCGCTCCTTCAGGCGGGGGAAATAGGCGTAGATCTTCTCCATGTCCTCGCGGATGGCGGCCTTGCCGTCGCGGCGGGTGAAGGCGCCGGTGAGCAGGTTCTCCTCGATGGTGAGGTGGCCGAAGCAGTGCCGGCCCTCCATCACCTGGATGCAGCCGCGGCGCACGAGATCGTTCGGCGAGAGGGCCTGCACCTCCTCGCCCTCGAAGACGATGGAGCCCTTGGTCACCTCGCCGCGCTCGGCGTGGAGGAGATTGGAGATGGCCTTCAGCGTGGTGGTCTTGCCGGCACCGTTGGCGCCAAGAATGGCGACGATGCCGCCGCGCGGCACCACGAGCGAGACGCCCTTCAGCACCAGGATGACGTGGTCGTAGATGACCTCGATGTTGCTGACGTCGAGGATCAGGTCCTGGGCGGGGGCCGGCGCCGGGGTCGCTTGGGTCTGGGCGGTCATGGGTTTATCCGCAGGTGATGGAGCCGATCGGCCTGATCTGCATCGGACAATTGCGTCCTTCGAGGCTCGGGCTCCCGCCCTCGCACCTCAGGATGAGGGGCAAGTGCCATGCTCCTCGGACAATGAGGCGCGACCCTCAAGCCTCGCCTGAGGCTGATGCCAGTCGCTCCATCCTCATCCGAGGTGCGAGGGCGGAAGCCCGAGCCTCGAAGGACGCACTTCGGCCGTGCAGGGCGGGAGCCGCGGTTTCCCGCGGCCCCCGATGTTCAGAAGGCTCACGACCGCTGGTCGCAGGTCTCGGTGCGGCGCGGCCAGCCGGCGTTGGCTTCCGCATACTTCTTCGCCGCATCCTCGATCAGCGGGCGGACGACGTCGCGGATCGGCTCGATCCAGTCGCTGTCGCGCACGTAGCGGGTGCCGTCCCAGCGGGCGACGAAGACCCGGTTGTGGCCGTTGTGGTCGGCGCAGGTGAGCCGCACGGGAGCCGCGAAGCCCTCCATGCCGATCTCCTTCAGCCGCGCCTCGGTGATGTTCATCGTCTCGAAGCCGCGGCGAACGTCCTCGCCGGTGACCACCTTCTTGCCGGTGAGCTGCTGGGCGTGACGGATCGCCTCGACCATCAGCATCGAGTTGTAGACGCCGCGGTTGTAGAGGTTCTCGCCGACGCGCGAGCGCGCATCCACCCGCGACAGGTTCTTGTCGACCACGTGCTTCAGGATGTCCTGGATCACGGGGAACTCGGTGCCCGCCTGATGGAAGTTCAGGCTGCGGTAGCCCGCCGCCTGGGCGCCGCCGGCACGGGCGTCGTCGTCACCGCCGGCCCACCAGACGCCGACGAGGCGGTCGATGGGGAAGTTGTTGCGGATCGCCTCACGCACCGCGGTGGGGTTCATCGCGCCCCAGCCCTGGTTGTAGAGGTAGTTCGGCCGGTCGCGGCGGATGTTGAGCCAGATGGCGCTCTGGTTCTGCATGTCGGCGGCGGCCACCGGATAGAGCTTCAGAGTGAAGCCGTATTTCTCGGCCATGGCCTGCAGCACCGGGATCGGCTCCTTGCCGTAGGGCGCGTCGAGGTGGATCAGGCCGAGGGTCTTGCCGCGCAGCTTGTCGAAGCCGCCCTCGCGCTGGGCCATGTAGGAGACCATGACCGAGGCGCCGTCCCAGTAGGTGGCCGGCGGGTTGAAGATCCACGGGAAGGTGTTGCCGTCGGCCGAGGCCGAGAGGCCATAGGCCATGGACAGCATCGGGATCTTGTCGACGGCGGCGCGCGGGATGAGCTGCAGCGTGATGCCGGTGGAATAGGGGTTCACGACCACCGGATTGCGCGAGCGCAGCGAGTCGTAGCACTCCACGCCCTTCTTGGTATCGTAGCCCGTCTCGCATTCCTCGATGACGATCTTGACGCCGTTGATGCCGCCGTCACGCTGGTTGATCATCTCCAGGTAGTCGCGCATGCCATTGGCGATCGGGATGCCCGACGAGGCGAAGGGGCCCGTGCGGTAGCTGAGCAGCGGGATGAAGATGCTGTCCTGGGCCTGGGCCTTGGCCGGCATGGGCGCCGCCGAGGCGAGCCCTGCGGCGAAGGCGGCGGCCATCGTCCACTTGAAGCCTTTCATGGAAGTTCCTCCTTGGAAGTCCGGACGCCGTGGTCCGGGATCTCTTCTTGTCGTGCCCGCCTTGCCGGCGGGTCTCGTGGGGATTGGTGCGGCCGGCCGGTCAGTAGGGGAACGGCCAGACGCGCAGTTTCTGCTTGGCGATCTGCCACAGTCGCGCGAGCCCGTGCGGCTCGACGATGAGGAAGAAGATGATGAGGGCGCCGACCATGATGTGGGTCAGGTGCTCGGCGAGCGCCCCGGTCAGTGGAATGCCGACGGCCGGCACGCCGAACTTCAGGATGGTCGGCAGGGTGGAGATGAAGAAGGCGCCGAGGAACGAGCCGATCAGGCTGCCGAGGCCGCCGATGATGACCATGAACAGCACGATGAAGCTCTGGTTGACGTTGAAGGCGTCGTTGGCCTCGCCGCCGCCGTACCAGAGGAACATCATGCAGGCGCCGGCGACGCCGCAGTAGAAGGACGAGACGGCGAAGGCGAGGAGCTTCGTCGGCAGCAGTTTGATGCCCATCAGCTCGGCGGCGATGTCCATGTCGCGCACCGCCATCCAGGAGCGGCCGATGCGGCCGTGCACGAGGTTGGAGGCGATCCAGGTCAGGAACACGACGATGGAAAGGAGCACGAGGTAGCGCACCTCCGGCGAGGACCTGGCGCCGGTGATGGCGAGGCCGAACAGGGTGCGCTCCGGCACCTCGATCGCGCCCGAGGCGTTGTAGTTGTAGAGCCAGGGAATGCGGACGAAGCACCACTGCAGGAAGAACTGCGCGGCGAGCGTGGCGACGGCGAGGTAGAAGCCCTTGATCCTCAGGCTCGGCAGGCCGAAGACGACGCCGATGGCCGCCGAGAAGAAGCCCGAGACGATGATCCAGACGATGATGTTCACGCCGGGAAACAGCGTCGTCAGCTTGTAGCAGGCATAGGCGCCGACCCCCATGAAGGCGCCGGTGCCGAGCGAGATCAGCCCGGTATAGCCGGTGAGGATGTTGAGCCCGATCGCCGCCAGGGCGAAGACGAGGAAGGGCACCATCACCGACAGGATGATGAACTCGGAGGCGAAGAGCGGCACCGCCACGAAGGCGATGGCGAGGATGGCGATGATGCCGATGCGGTCCTGCAGCAGCGGGAAGACTGACATGTCGGCCTTGTAGGAGGTCTTGTACTGGCCGGCTTCACGGTAGAACACGGGTGACGCTCCTCAGATCCGCTCGATGATCTTGTCGCCGAACAGGCCCTGCGGCCGGAACATCAGGAAGGCGAGCGCGATGACATAGGCGAGCCAGCTCTCGATGCCGTTGCCGAACAGGGGGCCCCAGTAGAACTCGCCGATCTTCTCGCCGATGCCGATGATGAGCCCGCCGACGATGGCGCCGGGCACCGAGGTGAAGCCGCCGAGGATGAGCACCGGCAGCGCCTTCAGGGCGATGGTCTGCAGGCCGAAGGACACGTCCGAGCGCGCGCCCCACATGATGCCGGTGATGAGCGCCACGATGCCGGCCGTGAACCAGACGATGATCCAGATCTGGTTCAGCGAGATGCCGACCGAGAGCGCCGCCTTGTGGCTGTCCGCCACCGCGCGCAGCGCCCGGCCGATACGGGTGTACTGGAAGAAGAAGGCGAGCACCGCGATCATCACGATGGCGATGACGGCGGCGGCGATGTCGAGCATCTGCAGGCTGACGCGCCCGCCGAGGATGGCGAGATCGATGGAACCCGAGGGCAGGCCGAGCTGGGCGGCGATCATCACCTTGGGCGAGCCGCCGAAGATCGTCTCGCCGAGGCCGATGAGCAGATAGGTGAGCCCGAAGGTCGCCATGAACAGGATGATGTCGGGCTGGTTGACCAGCGGCCTGAGCACCACGCGTTCCACCGCGACCGCGAGCGCGAACATCACCGCCAGCGCGACGACGAGCGCGGCATAGGCGGCGAGCATGCCGGAGAAGCCGAAGGCTGCGAACTTCTCGTAGACGCCGACGAGGGTGAGGCCGGCGAAGACCACCATGATGCCCTGGGCGAAGTTGAACACGCCGGAGGCCTTGAAGATCAGCACGAAGCCGAGGGCGATGAGCGCATAGAGCACCCCGCCGACGAAGCCCTCCCAGACCGTCTGCACGAAGAGGTCGGGGATCGTCACCATCTCGACGAAGGGGCCGATGAAGATCCGATAGGCCAGGGAGCCCTCGGGGATCAGGCCGGTGACGCCGCCGAGGACGATCAGAACGAGAGCCGCCGCGGCGGCGCCCCAGCCGATCAGGTCCTTGCGGAGCGGCTTGTCCGCGGCAGCGGGCAGGGTTGCGTCGGTCATCGCCCGCTCCTCAATGCGCCACGCCGAGATAGGCGTCGATGACGGCCTGGTTGCGCTTCACCTCGTCCGGCGTGCCGTCGGCGATCTTGCGGCCGTATTCGAGCACGACGACCCGGTCGGAGAGGTCCATGACCACGCCCATGTCGTGCTCGATCAGCGCGATCGTCGTGCCGTACTGGTTCGACACGTCGAGGATGAAGCGGCACATGTCCTCCTTCTCCTCGAGGTTCATGCCGGCCATGGGCTCGTCGAGCAGCAGCACCTCCGGCTCCATGGCGAGCGCGCGGCCGAGCTCGACGCGCTTCTGCAGGCCGTAGGGCAGCTTGCCGACCGGCACCTTGCGGATGTGCTGGATCTCGAGGAAGTCGATGATCTCCTCGACGAAGCGGCGATGGGCGATCTCCTCGTCCATCGCCGGCCCGTGGCGCAGCACCTGCCAGAAGAAGCTGCGATTCATCTTCAGCGTGCGGCCGGCCATGATGTTGTCGAGCGTCGACATGCCCTTGAAGAGGGCGACGTTCTGGAAGGTGCGGGCGATGCCGCCGGCCGCCGCCTCGTGCGGGCGCATCTTCGGCCGCGTCTTGCCCTTGAAGGTGATGCGGCCCGAGGTCGGGTGGTAGAACCCGTTGATGCAGTTGAGCATCGAGGTCTTGCCGGCGCCGTTCGGGCCGATGATGGCGCGCACCTCGCCCTTCTTGATGTCGAAGGAGACGTCGGTCAGCGCCTTCACGCCGCCGAAGCCGAGCGAGACGTTGTCGACCGCGAGGATGACCTCGCCGGCGGCGATGTCGGTGGCGGACGGCGCCCTCATTCCGCAGCCTCCCTGAAGGCTTGGCCGGCGACCGGATGGACGGTCATGTCGATGATCTCCACGTCCCCCTCGATGACGCCCTTGCGGCCGTCCTCGAAGGTCACCTCGGTGCGGATGCGCCCGCGCTTCGAGCCGTCGTAGAGGGCCTCGACCAGCGGCAGGTAGCGCTCGGCGATGAAGCCGCGGCGCACCTTCTGGGTCCGCGTGAGCTCGCCGTCGTCGGCGTCGAGTTCCTTGTGCAGCACGAGGAAGCGGCGGATCTGCGCGCCGCCCATCAGCGGCTCCTCGGCCAGCGACCGGTTCACCTCGTCGACATGCTCTTTCAGCGTCTTCAGCACCTCGCGGTGGCCCGCCAGCTCCTGATAGGAGCCGTAGGAGACGTTGTTGCGCTCGGCCCAGGAACCGACCGCGGTGAGGTCGATGTTGAGGAAACAGGTGACGAAGTCGCGGTCCTGGCCGAAGGCCACCGCCTCCTTGATGTTCGGATAGAACTTCAGCTTGTTCTCGATGTATTTCGGCGCGAAGAGCGCGCCCGAGCGCAGCTTGCCGACGTCCTTGGCGCGGTCGATGATCTTCAGGTGCCCCGTCTTCGGGTCGAAGAAGCCGGCATCGCCGGAGCGCACCCAGCCGTCCGCCGTCTTGGTCTCGGCGGTCTTCTCCGGGTCCTTGAAGTATCCGAGGAAGACACCGGGAGAGCGGTAGAGCACCTCGCCGCTGTCGTCGATCTTCACCTCGACGTCGATGTTCGGCTTGCCCACCGTGTCGGCATAGATCTCGCCGTCCGGCTGGGCGGTGATGTAGACGCTGGCTTCCGTCTGGCCGTAGAGCTGCTTCAGGTTGATCCCGAGGGAGCGGAAGAACTTGAAGATCTCCGGCCCGATGGCCTCCCCCGCCGTGTAGCCGACGCGGATGTTGGTGAGGCCGAAGCGGTTCTTCAGCGGTCCGTAGACCAGCACCTCGCCCACCGCATAGCGCAGCCGCGCCCAGAGCGGCACCGGCTCCTTGTTGAGGATCTTCTCGCCCCACTGCTTGGCGACGCCGAGGAAGTAGTCGAACATCCTCTTCTTGAAGGGCCCGGCATCCTCCATGCGCACCATGGTCTGGGTGAGCAGGTTCTCATAGACGCGCGGCGGCGCGAACGCATAGGACGTGCCGATCTCGCGGCGGTCCTCCACCACGGTCTCGGCGCTCTCCGGGCAGTTGACGCAGAAGCCGAGCACATAGGACTGCGCGTAGGAGAAGATGTTGTCGCCGACCCAGGCCAGCGGCAGATAGGCGATGGTCTCCTCGGTCTCGGTCAGCCCGTCGAACAGCCCGCCGTTCTTCGCCGAGACGATGACGTTGTCGTTCGACAACATGACGCCCTTCGGCCGCCCGGTCGTGCCCGAGGTGTAGAGCATGATGGCGAGGTCGCCGCCCTTGCCCAGCGCGATCGCCTCCTCCAGCGCCTTCACCTTCGCGGGTTCGGCGCCGGCCTTGCGGCCGATCTCCTGAACCTCCTCGAAGGAATGCATGCGGGAGTGGTCGTAATCCCTCAGGCCCCGCGGCTCGTCATAGATCACATGGGCGAGGTGCGGCAGACGCTCGGAGACGGACAGCAGCTTGTCGACCTGCTCCTGGTCCTCGACCACCGCCATCGAGGCCTCGGCATGTTCGAGCACATAGGCCATCTCGTCGGCGACGGAGTCCGAATAGACCGGCACCGGCACGCCGCCCCAGGACTGGATCGCGGCCATCGACCAGTAGAGCTTCGGCCGGTTGCGTCCGACGATGGCGACCTTGTCGCCGCGCTTCAGGCCGAGCTCGCCGAGCCCCAGCGCGAAGTCGCGCACCTCCCGCGCCACCTCGGCCCAGGTCCAGGTGCGCCAGATGCCGAGATCCTTGTGGCGCATGGCCGGACGGTCGGCGAACCGCACGGCGTTGAGCGCCAGGTACTTCGGAAATGTATCGTGGACGCCGGTGACGGCGTTCGCGTCGGCGTGGTTGGCCACGACCGGCGTCCTCCCTGTTCCTCGGCTGCCGCTCCCCGGGGGGCGCAGCGGCGTTCCCTCTCACGACCCGTTTTCGGGTTCTGTGTCGCCCCGGTCTCGCTCCATGGGAGCCAAACCGTGGTCGAGCGGATAGTTGAACGCACGGTCGATGAAATCAAGAGGACCAAAGACGAAAGCCGGCTCGGCCGGACGGCGGATGGCGCGAGGGCCCGCTTTCGCGGCACCGCCTGCTGCCACCGCCATGCCGATTTCCTTCAAGAACGCCGCGCTCCGCGTGGTAGGGGTCGGGCATGGACGATCTCGACCAGCGCGCCGCCATGAGCCTCGGCCCCCTCGCCAAGGGCGAGACGGCGCGCTTCTTCGCGGCATCGCGGCTCGAGGGCATCGACTGCCTGAGCGCCACGTTCCGCACGCACGTCTATCCCCCGCACATGCACGAGACCTACGTCGTCGGCACGATCGAGAGCGGCTGGGAGAAGGTGTCGGCGCTCGGCATGAAGGGCCGCGCCGGGCCGGGCGACCTCGTCTTCGTCATGCCGCAGGACGTCCATGACGGGGCGCCGGCAGAGGGCGGCTATTCCTACCGCATGACCTATCCCGCCGAGGAATTCCTGCGCGACCTCGCCGAAGCGGTCAGTCGCCGCCCCGCACCGGCAGCGCCCTTCTTCCGCAGTCCCGTCGTCCACGATCCCGAGGGCGCGCGGCTCTTCTCGGCCGCCCACGAGGCGCTGGAATCGGGCGTCGACGGTCTCGCCGGGGAGGAGCTGATGCTGCGCGCCTATGCCCGCGCCTTCGTGCTGCACGCAGGCGTTCCGCCCGCGCCGGCCGGCGAGGAGGCAGGGCCCGTCCATCGCGTGCGCGACCTCATCGAGGCCCGCTATGCCGAGGACTTGAGCCTCGCCGAACTCGCCGCCGTCGCCGGCTTCTCGCGCGACCACCTGATCCGCGTCTTCCGCCGCAGCGTCGGGATCACGCCCCACGCCTACGTGGTCGACGTGCGCGTGCGCCGTGCCCAGGACCGGCTACGGGCGGGCCGGGCGCCGGCCGAGGTCGCGGCCGAGGTGGGCTTCGCCGACCAGGCGCATCTCACCCGCGCCTTCAAGGCCCGCATCGGGGTCGCCCCGGCCGCCTACCGCCGCGCGGTGGCCGCCTGAGAGCGTTCGCACGCGGAACTTCGCGCGTGCCGGTTTCGTTCAAGAACCCGGCCCCCGCATGTGACAAGCAGGTGCGATGTCCGACGTGCCTGCCTCCCCCGCCTCCGAATTCCGCGACGGTCTCGTCGAGCTTCTTCCCGCCATGGTCGCCGCGGCGCCCATCGCCCTGCTCTACGGCGCCATCGCCACGGGCAAGGGCCTGTCGCCGCTCGAGGTGACGCTGTCCTCCGCCCTGATCTTCGCCGGCGGCGCGCAGCTCGCCGCCATCGAACTGTGGACGGTCCCGGTGCCGATCGCCGCCCTCGTCCTCTCCACCTTCCTCATCAATGCCCGCTACATCCTGATGAGCGCCTCGCTGGCGCCGAAGGTCGCACACCTCCCCTTCGGCGGCAGGCTGCTGGCCTTCCATGTCCTCGCCGACGAGAATTGGGCGCTCGCCGAACGCCGCGCCGCCGGCCGTCGCATCACCGCCGCCTATTTCTTCGGGGCCGGCGCCGTCTTCTGGGTCAACTGGGTCGCCTGGTCCTGGGCCGGAACGGTGCTCGGGCCCCTCCTCGGCGACCCCCGCCGCTTCGGCGCCGACTTCGCCTTCACCGCCATCTTCATCGGCCTCGTCGCCGGCTTCGTGACCACCCGCCGCGCCGGCATCGTCGTTCTCGCCAGCGCCGCAGCGGCGACCGCGGCCCATCTTGTCCTCGGCTCGCCCTGGCACGTTCTGGCCGGCGCCTTCGCCGGCATGGCGGCGGCGGTCCTCGTCTGGCGTCCGGATGAGGAGGCGGCAACCCCATGAGCCTCGACGCCATCACCCTCCTCGCCATCCTCGGCATGGCCGTCGCAACCTATGGCTGCCGCCTCACCGGGCTGCTGCTCGGCGGCAGGCTCGCCCTGTCCGGCCGGTCCAAGGCGGCGCTCGACGCCATCCCCCCGGCGGTGCTGACCGCCGTCATCGCCCCGACCCTGCTCGCCACCGGCTGGCCGGAGACCCTGGCGGGCGCCGTCACCATCCTCGCCGCGCTGCGCCTGCCCCTCATCGGGGTCATCGCCACCGGCGTCGCCGCCGTCGTCGTGCTGCGCATGCTGGCGGGCTGAGGCAGCCTTCAGCCCTTCGGGCGCCCGAGCCCGGCGGCGATGGCGATGCCGGAGGCGACGATCAGGCCCATGCCGGTGAAGGTCACCGCGTCCGGCCGTTCGCCGAAGAACACCATGCCGATGACCAGGGCGAAGGCGGTCTTCGTGTAGTTAAAGGGCCCCACCTGCGAGACCGGTGCGATGCGGAAGGCCTGGATGATCGCCGCCTGCCCGCCGGCGAGGAGCAGGCCGGCGAGGCCGATCATCAGCGTCTGCTCGACGCCCATCGGCGCCAGGCCCTGCGCCGTCGCCAGCGCGAGGGCGGCGACCATGACGACGCTGACGGTGGAGAAGGTCACGGTGCCCGAAGCGATGTGGGCAGGAAGGAACTTCACCGTGATGTCGCGGAAGACGAAACAGACCGTGGTGGCCAGCACCAGCCCGATCGCCGGATCGAAACCGGCGGAGAAGGGCCGCGCGACCAGCATGATGCCGACGAAACCGCAGGTCACCGCCAGCCACTGCACGGGGCTCACCTTCTCGCCGAGCACGAGAACCGCGATCGGCAGCAGGAACATCGGCATGGACTGGGAGACCGCCGTCACGTCGCCGATCGGCATGCGCCACAGCGCCTGGAACAGGAAGAACACCGCCAGCCCCTCCGCCAGCGACCGTCCCAGCACCAGCGGATGCCAGTAGCCGCGCAGCGAGAACCGCGTGCCGGAAACGGCGAGCCAGGCGGCGACGCCGAGGGTGGCGAAGACGCCGCGCACGCCGAGCGCCTGCGCCACGCTCAGCGGACCCATATAGGCCTTCACGATGGCGTCGTTGGTAGCGAAGAGCAGCATGGCGAGGGTCATCAGCCCCATGCCGAGGCGCAGCCTGCGCGAGGGGTCCTGCCCGCTCACGCCACGCCCGCGCGCAGGAGGTCGTGGACGTGCAGGATGCCGACCGGCCGCCCGTCCTCCACCGCGAAGAGCGCCGTGATCTTGGTGCGGTTCAAAAGGTCGAGAATCTCGCTCGCGAGCTGCTCGGGCCGCGCCGTCTTCGGCGAGCGGGTCATCACCGCCTCCACCGGCATGGCCAGGAGGTCGGACTTCATGTGGCGGCGCAGGTCGCCGTCGGTGACGATGCCGGCGAGAGCCCCGTCTGGCTCGACGATGCCGCAGCAGCCGAAGCCCTTGGCGGTCATCTCGATCAGCACCTCGCTCATCGGCGTCCCGAGGGATTTGAGCGGCAGCGCCGCGCCCTGGTGCATCACGTCGCGCACCTGGGCGAGCACGGCGCCGAGCTTGCCGCCGGGATGGAAGGTGCGGAAATCGGCGGCGGTGAAGCCGCGCTCCTCGAGCAGCGCCACGGCCAGCGCGTCGCCGATGGCGAGCTGCATCAGAGTGGAGGTGGTCGGCGCGAGGCCGTTGGGGCAGGCCTCTTCGGCCCGCGGCAGGCCGAGAACCACGTCCGCCGCCTTGCCGAGCGCCGATTCACCCGCCGAGGTGATGGCGACGAGGCCCACCCCGAAGCGGCGGGAGAAGGCGACGAGGTCGCGCAGTTCCACCGTCTCGCCGGACCACGACAGGGCGAGGATGGCGTCGTCCGAGGTCACCATGCCGAGATCGCCGTGGCTGGCTTCGCCCGGATGAACGAAGAAGGCCGGCGTGCCGGTCGAGGCCAGGGTCGCGGCGATCTTGCGGCCGACATGGCCGGATTTGCCCATGCCGGTGACGATGACCCGTCCCTTGACGTCCTTGAGCAGGGCGACGGCTGCCGCGAAGGGCTCGCCGAGGCCGTTGGCGAGAGCCGCCTCGAGGGCGGCGAGCCCGGCGGCTTCCACCGACAGCGTGCGGAGCGCCGAGGCGATGGCGGTGGACCGAGGCTCGGGCGGGGATGCGTGTGATGCCATGGCTCAGTGTCGAAGGCCGGACCGTCCGGCTGGAACCCGGCGCCGGCGGCGCTGGCGGAAGGCCGGTCCCCTTAGCATGACGCGGTGCGGGACGCATCCTCCACGACGGGCGCGGCCCGGCATCAACCTGACGTTAACCACGGCTCTTTACGTCTTGTTGAGGAAATCGGCGGGGAAAGAATCGGGTCTTGGGTCACATCGCCCGCAAGATGTTGGGTGTCGGCGCCCTCGCGCTCGTCCTGGGCGGGACGGGCTGGTCGGCGCACGCCCAGCGCCTGCGCACGGGAACCCCGCCCACCGCCACCGACGATGTCGGCCGCGACAACGGCTGGCAGGGCATCGGACCGGTGGATCCCCCCATCGCGGACACATTCTCCGCGCCCGCCAGCGATGCCGAGGCGGCGGGCCTGCGGCCGGCCGTTCCTCCCGCCCCTCCGGGAGAATCCCGCACACTCGGCGCCCAGCGCGACAGGATCAGGGCCGAGGCGCGCCGGTCGCCATGGTCCGCCCGTCCCGAGCGCCCAGGCGCGCTGCCGCCCGATGCCGGGGTCGCCGCGCCGCCCCCCGCCACACCCTCCTCCCTGCGTCCCTCGTCCCGCCCCGCGCCGATGGCGAACCGCCGCACCGGGCGGCTGCCGCCGCGTCCCGCCGCGCCCGCCTCGACCACCCGCCAGGGCGGCTTGCGCACCCTCGCTCCGGCGGCAGCGGGCGGGTCGACCGCCCTCGGCCCCAGCCGCGAGGACGCCCGCGCCCTCGACCGCGGGGTCCGCGGCGTCGCGCCACCGGTGCAGCCACGACGCCCCGTCGGCGTGCCCATCGTCACCGAGCGCAGCCAGCTCCCCTCCGGCCGCGTCCTGCCCAACGCCAATCCGCTGGGGCGCAACACCGTCATCGACCCGCGCACCGGCGAGGTGGTCTCCTACGACCGCCGCATCCAGCCGGAGGCCGACCCCTTCGCGCCGACCGGCATGCGCCTCGGCAGTTTCATCGTCACGCCGACGGTGGATGCGACGCTCGGTTACGATTCGAATCCGCGGCGCCTGTCCTCCGGCGGTTCCGGCTCGCTCTTCACCCAGTCCTACGGCGAGGTGCAGGCCCGCTCCGACTGGTCGCGCCACGAACTGACGGCGCGTCTGCGCGGCACCTATTCGGCCTATTTCTCCGATCCCGGCGTCAACCGGCCGGAGGTCAACGCTGTGGTCACGGGCCGCGTCGACGTGTCCCGCGACACCCGGCTCGAGAGCGAGGCGCGCTACCTCCTCAACACCAATTCGCCGGGCTCGTCGAACCTGCCCTCATCGCCCGACGGACTGCGCAACCTGCCGCTCATCCACCAGACCGGCGGCACCCTCGGCGTGGTCCAGGACATCGGCCGCCTGCAGCTCAGCCTGCGCGGGACCTTCGACCGCTACGTCTACGCCGACGCCGTCACCAATGCCGGCACGGTCCTGCCGCAGGGCGAGCGCAACTACAACGCCGTGGGCGCCCGCCTGCGCGCCTCCTACGAGCTGACACCGGGCCTCAGGCCCTTCGTCGAGGCCGCCATCGACCAGCGCCGCTTCGACCAGCGGGTGTCGTCGGGCGGCACCTTGCAGGGCTCGACGGCGACCACCTATCGCGTCGGCTCGACCTTCGAGCTGACGCGGCTGCTGACCGGCGAAATCTCCGCCGGCTACCTCGTCCGCGACAATCTCGAGCCGACCTTCGGCGACATCGCCGTACCGGTCTTCGACGCCTCGCTGGTCTGGACCGCCACCGCACTCACCACGGTCCGCCTCAACGCCAAGTCCGCCATCGACGAGAGCTTCACCACCGGCGCCTCCGGCATCGAGCGGCGGGACGTCTCGGTGGAGCTGGAACATGCCTTCCGCCGCTGGCTCGTGGGCACGGCGAAACTCGCCTACGGCCACGACACCTATCGCGGCACGTCGCGCGTCGACCAGCGCACGGTCGCCTCCCTCAGCCTCATCTACCGAGCCTCGCGCAACCTGCAGATCCGCGGCGAGATGCGCCGCGAGACGTTGCAGTCGAACGAGGCCGGGCAGAGCTACTCGGCCAACGTGGTGCTGTTCGGGGTCCGGCTGCAGCGCTGAGGCACGGACTTCTCCGCCTGCACGGATGAAGTGCGTCCTTCGAGGCCCACCATAGCGAGAGGCGTTCGCCTCTCGCTATGCGCTCGCACCTCAGGATGAGGAGGGTGGTGCTCTGCATCCGTGTCGGCTGAGACGGGCCCGTCACGCATCGTCACCTATGTGCGGGACACCACCCTCCTCATCCTGAGGTGCGAGCCCCCGGCGAGGCGCCAGCATCGTCCGGAGGCGAGCCTCGAAGGACGCACTCCCGAGATGCAGGCCCCGACCCCTGGTCCGGGCAGTCGTCAGACCTTGAGCCGCGCGATCTCCTGGCGCAGCGGCCCCGACAGCTCCTCGCGCCGCAGCGCATAGGCGAGGTTGGCGGTGAGGAAGCCGAGCTTGGTGCCGGTGTCGTGGATCTCGCCGTCGAAGGTGAAGCCGAAGAAAGGCTGCTGGCTCTTCAGCTTCAGCATGCCGTCGGTGAGCTGGATCTCGCCGCCGGCGCCGCGCTCCTGGGTCTCCAGGATGCGGAAGATCTCCGGCTGCAGGATGTAGCGGCCGGAAATGGCGACGTTGGACGGCGCCGTGCCCTTCGGCGGCTTCTCGACCATCTCGCCGATCTCGTAGGCGCCGCCCGCGGCCGGTTTGCCCTTGCCGATGATGCCGTACTGGTGCGTCTCGCTGTCGGGCACCTCGTAGCCGGCGACGAAATTGCCGCCGGTCTCGTTGTAGGCCTCGATCATCGCGGCGATGCAGCCCTTCGCGCCGGGCTTCGCCAGATGCAGCATGTCGGGCAGCAGCAGCGCGAAGGGCTCGTCGCCGACGATGTCGCGGGCGCACCACACGGCATGGCCGAGGCCCAGCGGCTCCTGCTGGCGGGTGAATGAGGTGGCGCCCGCCGCCGGCAGGTCGCGCTTGAGCTCGTCCAGCGCCGCCGTCTTCGACCGCGCGGCAAGCGTCGTGTCGAGCTCGAAGGACTTGTCGAAATGGTCCTCGATCACCTGCTTGTTGCGGCCGGTGACGAAGACGAAATGCTCGATCCCCGCCTCGCGCGCCTCGTCCACCACATGCTGGATCACCGGCCGGTCGACGACGGTGAGCATCTCCTTCGGGATCGCCTTGGTGGCGGGCAGGAAGCGGGTGCCGAGGCCGGCGACGGGGAACACAGCCTTGCGGATGCGACGAACCATGAAGGAAAACCTCGAAGAGGACGAAGACGCGGCAAAGACCTAAATCAGCAATGCTGAACGCAGGGTGAGTGCCGCGGTTCCCTGAAACCGTTGCGACGCACCGGCAACCGCACTTTCATTTGTCGATGGCCGGCGCGGCGAGTTGCGGCGGCGCGGCCCGGAAGGCGTTGAACACCATGTCGGGCGCCGAGGTGTTGTGGCGCGAGGCGACGAGCCGACCGGCCCAGAGGTCGGTGGCGTTGGCCCGGCGGAACGGCATGATGGGCTCCTCTCGCCAGCCCGGCGCGTCCTTCTCGCGCACGGCGATGCGGGCGACGTCGGCGTTGAACTCGGTGACGTACATCGAGCGCAGCGCCGCGAAGGGGCCGCCGGCGATGGGACGGGCGAAGGCGACGTCGAGACCGATCATCTCCTGGTTCAGCGTCGAGAGCCGCACCGTGGCGCTGTTGCCGTCGGGATAGGTGAGGGTGAAGGTTTTGGTCGCCGGGTCGAAGGCGACCTCCTTGATCTTCACGATGGGACGGCCCTCCACCACGACGGGGCCGATGAGGAAGGACGAGCCGTAGGCGGTCCACCGGAGGTTGGAGGGCGGCAGCGGCCGGGCGCGCCAGTAACCGTCGGTCGGATAGAGGACCAGCACCTCCTCGGCCCGGTCGCGATAGCGGTACCAGATCTGCAGGAGGTGGATGTTGCGCTCCGTGCGCTCGCCGATCTTCACCGTCGTGTCGGAGGGTCGCCAGAAGCCCTGCTCGCGATAGCCGACCACCTGCCACTCCACCGTCTCGTAGAGCGTGATGCGCTGTGGCATCGGCTGGGCGAGCGCCTCCTCCTTCATGGGGCAGGCGGTCCAGTCGGGCGCGAAGCGGTCGACGGCCAGCGAGCCGATATAGGCGGGGTGGGCGGCCTCGATGCGGAAGGCGCGCACCTGCGGATTCGTCAGGTTCAGCGTGACGTTGTCCTTCTCCGCGCAGAGCACCGGCTCGGAGGCGTTGGTGACCTCCACCGGCAGGCCGTCGAGGGAGGCGGCGTGGGCGGCGGCGCTCAGGAGGAGCGCGGCCGCGACGAGGGCGAGACGCATCGATCAGTCCTTCGCGAGCACCGCATAGACATCGCCGGAATTGGCGGCGTGGGGAAGACCCGCCAGATGGGCGGTCATCGTCGCCTGGTCGACGAAACGGCCGAAGGTCAGGTTCTGGCTTTCCCCCAGCGCCAGGTCGAAGCCGTAGGCGCCGAGCCCCGCCAGCCTGTCGAGGCATTCGAAGGCCACCTCGCGCTGGATGGTGGTGAACTCGAAGGAGAGGGCCGGAATAGGCTGCGACAACCCCTCCAGCACGTCGGCCTCGAAGCCCTCCACGTCGATCTTGGCGAAGTTCGGCACGCCGTAATCCGCCACCAGCCGGTCGAGGGTGAGGCAGGGCACGGTGATCTCGCGGTCCCAGACCTGGCCGTGCCAGCCCTCCGCCCCCGCCGCCGAGGCGACGAAGGCGTGGGAGGCGGTGCTGACCGTCGGGTTGGCGGTGTTGATGCTGAGCTTGAGTTCGCCCTCGGCGCCCCCGCAGGCGGCGCGCAGCAGCGTCACCCGCGAGTCACCCTCGAACAGCCGGGCGATGACGTCGGCCGGGCCCGGCTGCGGCTCCAGCGCCACAACCCGCGCACCCAGGCGGCGGAAGCTGGCGACGCGGTCGCCGACATGGCTGCCGATGTCGAAGGCGAGGCCGCCCTGCGGCACGAAGCGCCGGTAGAGCGCGTCCATGGCGGCGCCCTTGGCGGTGTCGCCGTGATAGGTGACGACCGACTTCGCCACGGCCACGGCTTCGGCGATGCGCTGGTCGAGGGACATCATGACGCGCGCGCCCGGGCGATCTCGTCCGGCATGGCGAACTCCTCGGGAATGCCGCAGAAGCGGGTGGCGACGAAGAGCCGGCCGAGGCGCGGCGAGGCCGTGATCACGGCGAAGGGCACCGCGACGAGGAATCCGGCGGTGAGCGGCAGCGACCAGAGCGCCGCGGCGGGCGAGGCGCCCCACAGCAGGCCGAAGACCACCAGGCCGAAGGCCATCTGCGGCCAGAAGGCGTCCCAGGCCTCGCGCCAGGTCAGCGCCATGGCGTCGCGCTGCTGGCCGCCCCAGACCACCGACTTGCCGAAGGCGAGGCCGATCATGAAGACGGTGATGCGGAAGGAGGTGAGCGCTCCGAGCAGGAAGGAGAAGACGAGTTCCGTCGCCGCCGCCGTGAGGAAGCGCAGCCGCCCGCCATAGCGGGCCGTGCCGCCGTCGCTCATCAGCACGTCGGCGAAACCCGCGATCTTGGGCATCAGGTACATCAGGAAGAAGACCACATAGACCGTCGCCGCGAAGCCGACGGGGAAAGCCTCGCGGCTCGGCCCGTGCCAGGCGAGGAAGGGCGAGAGCGCGATCATCAGCGTCCAGGCCGGCACGCCGACGAACATCAGGATAGCCCAGACGAGCTGGAAGCGGCTGATCGGCTTCAGGCCCGGCTGGTCCAGGAGCTTCACGTACTGCATGTTGCCCTGGCACCAGCGCACGTCGCGGCGCGAGAATTCGAGGATGGTCGGCGGGTTCTCCTCCCAGGAGCCCTCCTCCACCGGCAGCACCCGCACCTCGTAGCCGGCGCGTCGCATGAAGGTCGCCTCCACCTGGTCGTGGGAGAGGATGTGGCCGCCGAGCGGCGGAGAACCGCCGAGCACCGGCAGGTGACAGTCCTCCATGAAGGGGCGGATGCGCACCAGCGCATTGTGCCCCCAGAACGGACCGCAATCGCCCACCCACCAGGCCTGGCCCATGGTGTAGGCGCGCATGCCCTGGCGCATGCCGAACTGGAAGATGCGGGCGAAGGCCGAGGCCGAGGGCATGCCCACCACGAGGCTCTGCAGGATGCCGATCCGCGGATGGGCCTGCATCATGCGCACATGCTTCACGATGGTGGCGCCGGCCATCAGGCTGTCGGCGTCCAGCGGCAGCATCAGCTCGTAGCGCGAGCCCCAGCGGTCGAGGAAGTCGCGCACGTTGCCCGCCTTGAAGCCGGCATTGTCGGTGCGGCGGCGATAGACCACCCGCCCCTCGCCGGCGAGCGAGGCGAAGGCGGCGGCCGCCTTCTCCTCACGCTCGGCGATCTCGGGCCGGTTGGTGTCGGAGAGGATGAAATAGTCGAACTGGCCGCCCTCGCCGGTGGCGTCGATGCTCTCCTTGACGATGGCGAGGCGGCCGATGGCACGCTCGGGATCCTCGTTGCGCAGCGTCATGAACACGGCGGTGCGGATGGCGAGGGACGTAGGCACGTTGCCGGCGACCGCGAAGGGCGCGACCTCCGCCATGGCGTTGCCGTCCCGATGCAGCAGCCAGAGGCCGATCAGCGCGTTCCAGAAGCCGAGGACCGTCCACGGCGTGGCGATGGCGAAGGCGAGCGCCAGCACGACGTCGACCGGCGTCCAGCCGCCCGTGCCGAGGATCGACCAGGCCGCGCCGTTCAGCAGAAGCCAGGTGACGACGTTCAGCGCGACGACGAGGAGCCGCCGCCGGCGCAATTCTGCCGTGGACTGGACACCCGTCGGCGTCGTAGAGCCCTGCTGCGAGGCGGTGCCGCCGGTCGTTGCCGGAAACGGCGAGAGATCAGTCATCGATGAGCCTCCGTCGCCCGAAGCGGGCGGCGAAACGGGAGAAGCAGCATGGCGGCGAATGCCCGAGCCCTCTGGTACGTCTCGCGCCGGACGGTAGACCTGCGCGACACAACGCTGGATGAACGCGGACCTTCGGATGCCGAAATACGCATGATCTATAGCGGTGTCAGCCGTGGCACGGAAAGACTCGTCTTCAACGGCCTTGTCGCCGCACCGGAACGCGAGCGGATGCGCTGTCCGATGCAGGAGGGAGACTTTCCCTTCCCGGTGAAATACGGCTACTGCGCCGTCGGCGAGGTGGAGGCCGGCCCGGACCATCTCGTCGGCCGCACCGTCTTCACCCTGGCGCCGCACCAGACCCGCCTCCTCGCCCCCACCGACCGCGTCTCGGTCGTGCCGGTGCCCGAGGCCGTCCCCGCCCGCCGCGCCATCCTCGCCGCCAATATGGAAACGGCGCTGAACGCGGTCTGGGATTCGGGCGTCGGCCCCGGCGACCGCGTCGTGGTGGTCGGCGGCGGCGTGCTCGGCCTGCTCGTCACCTTCATCGTCTCGCAGATCCCGGGCACCGAGGTGACGTTGGTCGACCCCGAACCCTCCCGCCGCGATTTCGCGAAGCTCTTCGGCGTCAAGTTCAGCAAGCCGCTGGACGGCCCGGCAGACTGCGACGTCGCCTTCCATGCCTCCGCCACGTCCGCGGGCCTCGCCTGCGCCCTCGCCTGCTGCGGCGACGAGGCGACCGTCGTCGAGCTCTCCTGGTTCGGCGACCAGGACCCGGCGGTGCCGCTCGGCGCCGGCTTCCATTCGAAGCGGCTGAAGCTGATCTCCTCGCAGGTGGGCATGGTCGCCACATCCAGGCGGCCGCGCTGGTCCTATGCGCGGCGGTTGGAAAAGGCGCTGAGCCTCCTCGCCGACGACCGCCTCGACCAGCTCATCACCGCCGAGGTAGCCTTCGGCGACCTGCCAGCCGCCCTGCCGACAATCCTCGAGCCCGGCGCGCCCGGGCTCATGACGGCGGTGCGCTATGGCTGATCAGGCCGCGGATCGGGAGTTCGTCCCACCGCTCGTTCCGGAACTGGTGGTGACGGATCTCGACCGCAGCCTCGCCTTCTGGCTGGACGTCATGGGATTCCGCATCCGCTATCAGCGCCCGGAGCACCGCTTCGCCTATCTGATGCGCGGTGCCGCCCACGTCATGCTGGTCGAGCGGCGCCCGCCCGATCACGCCCGCGGCGAGACCTGGACGGGCGGCGCCCTCGAACCGCCATTCGGCCGCGGCATCAACTTTCAGATACAGGTCGACGACGTCGGTCCGGCGCTCGCCCTCCTCGCGCAGAAGAACTGGCCCCTGTTCCGTGAGCCGAGGGACGCCTGGTATCGTAAGGATGATGTCGAAGTGGGCCAGCGCGAGGTGATGTTCCAGGATCCGGACGGCTATCTCGTTCGTTTCGGTCAGTTCCTGGGCCAACGCCCTCTCTCCGCCTGACAGTCTTGGAGACACCCATGTATTCCGTCGAAGTCCGCGACCGCATCATGATCGCCCATTCCCTGCCCGATCCCTTCTTCGGGCCGGCCCAGGGCAAGCACGGCGCGAGCTTCGTGGTCGACGTGGCCTTTTTCCGCGAGACGCTGACCGCGCAGAACGTCGTCGTCGACATCGGCGCGGCGCTGGACGTGCTCGGCAAGACGCTGAAGCGGCTCGCCTACCAGGACCTCGACACGCTGCCCGAATTCGCCGGCCAGCTCACGACCACCGAATTCCTCTGCAAATACGTCTTCGACCGCATGGCCGAGGCGGCGGCCTCGGGCGCGCTCGGGGCGGACGCCGCGGGCCTCGCCAAGATCCGCGTCACCCTCCACGAACACGACCTCGCCCGCGCCACCTTCGAGGCGCCGCTTGCCCGGCGGGCCTGATCCCGTGCGGCTTCGCGGGCGCCTGACATGACCCGGGCGGTCTTCGCCATTCCCGGCGACCTCGCGACGCCGACCGGCGGCTATCGCTATGACCGGGAGGTGCTGGCGAGAGCCGGCACCAGCGGCGTCGACCTCGTCCACCTCGCCCTGCCCGGCAGCTATCCCAACCCTTCGGCCGACGATCTCCTGCGGACTGCCGGCGCCCTCGTCTCGCTGCCCGCCGGCGACGTCCTGCTCATCGACGGCCTCGCCTACGGCGCCCTGCCCGAAAGCATCTGCCTCTCGATCAAGAGCCCCATCGTGGCGCTGGTCCACCATCCCCTGGCGCTGGAGAGCGGCATTCCGCCGGAGGCGGCTGCGCGGCTCCGTGCCAGCGAGCGCACGGCCCTCGCCCATGCCCGCGCCGTCATCGTCACCAGCCGCTCCACCGCCCGCATTCTCGCCGAAGACTACGACGTCGCGCCCGACCGCATCACGGTGGCGGAACCCGGCACCGAACCGGTCCCGCGCGCCGGCGGCTCGGGCGAGCCGGCTCCCGTGATCCTGGCGGTCGGCGCGCTCTCGCCGCGCAAGGGTTACGACGTCCTAGTCGAGGCGCTCGCCCGGCTCGGGGGCGAAGCCTGGCGCCTGGTGATCGCCGGCGCCCGCGACCGCAGCCCCGACACCGACGCGGCCTTGCAGGCCGCCGTCGCCCGCCACGGGCTCGCCCGGCGGATCACCCTCGCCGGGGCCGTCAGCGACGCCGAACTCGACCGTCTCTACGACGGCGCCGACATCTTCGTCCTGCCCTCGCGCTACGAGGGCTACGGCATGGTGCTTGGCGAGGCCATGGCGCGCGGCCTTCCCATCGTCACCACCACCGGCGGCGCCGCTGCCGAGACCGTGCCCGAAGGCGCGGCCATCAAGGTGCCGCCCGGCGACGCCCGGGCGCTCGCCTCCGGCCTCTCCCGCCTCATCGCCAGCCGCCGCCTGCGCGCCGACTACGCCGACCGGGCCTTCAGGGCCGGCGAGGCCCTGCCCGGCTGGGACGACACGGCGCGCATCGTCGCCGGTGTCCTCGCCCGCGCCGGTGCCGACCCGGGCCATCCCGCGACGCAGGAAGGATCCTCTCGATGAGCTTCTCACCCGAATGGCTCGCCCTGCGCGAGCCGGCGGACCACGCCGCCCGCTCGACCGACCTCATGGCCCGCCTCGCTCGACACTTTGCCGGCCGGGACCGCATCAACGTCGTCGACCTCGGCTGCGGAGCAGGCTCGAACCTGCGCGGCACCTTCGCCGCCCTGCCGGACGTGCAGGACTGGCGCCTCGTCGACTATGATCCCGCCCTTCTCGCCGCCGCCCGCGCCCGCCTTGCCGCCTGGGCCGACGAGGCCCACGCCGACGGCGACCGCCTCCTGCTGCGCAAGGACGGCAAGGCCCTCTCGGTCGCCTTCCACCAGGCCGACCTCACCCGCGATCTCGCGACGGCGCTCCCCGAGAGCGCCGACCTCGTCACCGCCGCGGCGCTCTTCGACCTCGTCTCGCCCACCTGGATCGACGGCTTCGTCGCCCACCTCGCGCGCCGGCGCCTGCCGCTCTACACCGTGCTGACCTATGACGGCACCGAGCGCTGGGACCCGCCCCATCCGGCAGACGCGGCCATGCTGGCGGCCTTCCACGCCCACCAGGCGACCGACAAGGGCTTCGGGCCCGCCGCCGGCCCGAAGGCCACCCGGGCCATGGCCGAGGCCTTCGCGGCCGCCGGCTACGACGTCGCCCGCGCACCGAGCCCGTGGGAGCTCGGGCCCGCCTTCGCCGATCTCGCGCGCGAGCTGGTGACCGGCTTCGCCGGCGCCGTCCGCGAGACCGGCCGCGTTCCGGAGGCGGACATTGCCGGCTGGCTCGCCGCCCGCAGGACCCGCGTCACCTGCCATGTCGGCCACGAGGATCTCTTCGCCGTTCCGCGCTGACGCCCGGACGCACGAAAGCCCCGGTGCATGGCCGGGGCTTTCATCTGACGAGGCCTGGAGGGAAGCCCCGCAGATCGGGGGTCTGCGATCACTCGCAGACGCGGACGGTGCGGCGCTCCGGGCCGTAGGGGCCGTCGACCCAGCGGCGGGTCAGGTAGCAGTCGGAGGCGTAGGCGCGGGAGTTGGCGGCGGCGATGGCCCCGCCGACGATGAGGCCGGTGGCGAGGGCACCGACGCCGAAGCCGATGTGGCGGCGGTGGAACGGGCCGGCCTCGGCCTGGGAAGCGACGCCGACCGACATGGTGGCGACGGCGAGGGCGGCGATGGCGAAGGTCTTGAAGCGGTTCATGGCAGGTCCCCTTGGGTCCGGTGTGGGGCTCGTTGCGCCCCGATATCCATGGGTCGCGGCCTGCCGGAAAAAGGTTCGGGCCCGCCGCGTTTTTTTTTTCGCAGCGGGCCCGAGGATGGAAACGGTGGTGCGCGAGTCGCTACTCGGCGGCTTCGCCAGAGCGGCGGCCCGCCGCGTCCTCCACCGCCTGTTCGGCGGCGTCCAGCGTCTTCAGCGCCTCGGGGCGCGGCATGGAGATGATGTTGTAGCCGGAATCGACGTGGTGGATCTCACCGGTCACCCCGCCGGAGAGATCCGACAGGAGGTAGAGGGCCGAGCCGCCGATGTCGTCCAGCGACACGGTCTTGCGCAGCGGCGCATGGCGCTTCTGGAAATTGAACATCAGCCGCGCATCGGAAATACCGGCTCCCGCCAGCGTCCTCACGGGACCTGGCGACAGCGCGTTGACGCGGATGCCGAGCGGGCCGTAATCGGCGGCGAGATAGCGCACCGAGGCCTCGAGCCCCGCCTTGGCGACGCCCATGACGTTGTAGTTCGGCATGACGCGCGTCGAGCCGCCATAGGTCAGCGTCAGCATGGTGCCGCCCGGCTGCATCAGCGCCGCCGCCCGCTTGGCGATCTCCGTGAAGGAGAAGCAGGAGATCACCATGGTGCGCGAGAAGTTCTCGCGGGTGGTGTCGGCATAGCGGCCCTTGAGCTCGTTCTTGTCGGAAAAGCCGATGGCGTGGACGACGAAGTCGAGCCCGCCCCAGGTCTCCGCCAGACGGGCGAAGGTGGCGTCGACGCTGGCGATGTCCTCGACATCGCAGGGAATCACCAGCGGCGTCCCCAGGCTCTCCGCCAGCGGCTTGACGCGCTTGCCGAGCGCCTCGCCCTGATAGGTGAAGGCGAGTTCCGCGCCGTGGGCCGCGAGCGTGCGCGCGATCCCCCAGGCGATGGAATGGTCGTTGGCCACTCCCATGATCAGGCCGCGGCGGCCCTTCATCAATGCGGTCACGCGTGACCTCCTCGCTTCATTGTCGGCGTCCGGGCCGCGAGCGACGACCCGCAGATGGGGATGCGCGAAACGGTCTGTCCACATGGGCGTCCCTTGCGAGGTGACGGGTCCACGAGGCTTGCCATTCTTCTGCGACCGTCCGGTGACGGCGCGCTCATGCGTCCACGTGCTTGAGAACGATGGTGGCGTTGGTGCCGCCGAAACCGAAGGAGTTCGACAGGACCACGCCGAGCTTCGCATCGTCGATGCGCTTGCGCACGATGTTCATGTCGGCGACCTCCGGGTCGATCTCCTCGATATGGGCGCTCTCGCAGATGAAGCCGTTGTTCATCATCAAGAGCGAGTAGATCGCCTCCTGAACGCCGGTGGCGCCCAGCGAATGGCCGGTGAGCGACTTCGTCGCCGAGATCGGCGGGCTCTTGTCGGCACCGCCGAAGACTTCGCGGATCGCCTCGATCTCCTTGAGGTCGCCGACCGGCGTGGAGGTGCCGTGCGGGTTGATGTAGTCGACCTTCGGGCCGACGCCCTGGAGCGCCATCTTCATGCAGCGCACCGCGCCCTCGCCCGAGGGGGCCACCATGTCGTAGCCGTCGGAGGTCGCGCCATAGCCGGCGATTTCGGCATAGATCTTCGCGCCGCGCGCCTTGGCGTGCTCGTACTCCTCCAGCACCACGACGCCGGCGCCGCCGGCGATGACGAAACCGTCGCGGTTGGCGTCATAGGCGCGCGAGGCGGTGGAGGGCCGGTCGTTATACTTGGACGACATGGCGCCCATGGCGTCGAACAGCACGGAGAGCGTCCAGTCGAGCTCCTCGCAGCCGCCGGCGAACACCACGTCCTGCTTGCCCCACTGGATCATCTCGTAGGCGTTGCCGATGCAGTGATTCGAGGTCGCGCAGGCCGAGGAAATCGAATAGTTCACGCCCTTGATCTTGAACCAAGTGGCGAGAGTCGCCGAGGCCGTCGACGACATGGCCTTCGGCACGGCGAAGGGGCCGACGCGCTTGGAATTGCCGCTCTCCTTGGCCTTCTCGTAGGCGTCGATGAGGGCGCGGGTGGACGGGCCGCCCGAGCCCATGATGATGCCGGTCCGCTCGTTGGAGATGTCCGACTGCTCGAGGCCCGAATCGAGGATCGCCTGGTCCATCGCGACGTGATTCCAGCCGGAGCCGCCGCCGTGGAAGCGCATGGCGCGACGGTCGAGGATGGAGGCCGGATCGAGCGTCGGCGCGCCCGAGACCTGCGAGCGGAAACCGTGCTCGACGAAGGCGGGATCGAGCGCGATACCGCTCTTGGCTTCGCGGAGCGAGGCCAGGACCTCGTTGGTGTTGTTGCCGATGGACGACACGATGCCCATTCCGGTGACGACGACGCGGCGCATGGGGGCCTCTTGCGTTGCGGACCGCGGGGCGGCCCTGGAATCTCGGTGCGGGCGATCAGGCGGCCGTGGTGAAGAGGCCGACCCGCATGTCCTTGACCTCATATATGCGCTTGCCGTCCGCCTCCAACCACCCGTCGGCGATGCCGAGCACCAGCTTCGACTTGAAGACGCGCTTGAAGTCGACGCCGTAGACCACCTTCTTCGTGGTCGGCAGCACCTGTTCGGAGAATTTCACCTCGCCGACGCCGAGCGCGCGGCCGCGTCCCGGCAGGCCGAGCCAGCCGAGGTGGAAACCGGTGAGCTGCCACAGCGCGTCGAGGCCGAGGCAGCCCGGCATGACCGGGTCGCCCTTGAAGTGGCAGGGGAAGAACCAGAGGTCCGGCCGGATGTCGAACTCGGCGACCACATGGCCCTTGTTGTTCGCCCCCCCGGTCTCGCCGATCGAGGTGATACGGTCGAACATCAGCATGGGGGGCAGGGGAAGCTGGGCGTTTCCGGGACCGAACAGCTCGCCCCGGCCACAGGCCAGGAGCTCTTCGTAGGTGAAACTCGACTTGCGTTCGGTCATTGCGTGCAGGATCCGCCTTGTGTCGGCCGGTCTCCCGGCGCCGATCGGGCTGCTGTCTAACACAGGGGTTCAGGAGGGGCAAAAGGCCTGCCGGCTCCGCCTGAGGGGGGAGACGGCCGTCCGGAACCACCCGCCTCGCCGCCCGCGCCGGCGCGGGCGTCTTGCGAACAGATCGCAATGTTCCTAGAATGGCATCATGACTGTCCGAACCCTCATCGACGTGACCTATCAGGACGCCGTACCGCCCGCGGACGGCAAGCTGTCGGCGCATGACCGCGTCAGCCTGCTGCAGAAGACGGGCTGCCCCATCCACGACGTGCGCACCATGCTGCGCGAGGTGGGCCTGCGCCCGACCCGCCAGCGCATGGCGCTCGGCTGGATCCTCTTCGCCAAGGGTGACCGGCACGTCACCGCCGAGATGCTCTACGACGAGGCCACCAAGGCGCGCGTGCCCGTCTCGCTGGCCACCGTCTACAACACGCTGCACCAGTTCACCGAGGCCGGCCTGCTGCGCGAGATCGCGGTGGACGGGTCCAAGGCCTATTTCGACACCAACCTGTCCGACCATCACCACTTCATCGTGGAAGGCGAGACGACGGTCTTCGACATTCCCGGCCCGCACGTGGCTGTGGACAAGCTGCCCCAGGCCCCCGAGGGCTACGAGGTGGCACGCGTCGACGTGGTGGTGCGCCTGCGCCGCAAGGACGGCCAGGACAACTGATCACCCTTCCGGGTTTGCCGACCGAGGGCCACCGCCACGGGCGCGTGGCCCTTTTTCGTGCGGGTCTGCGTCAGGCCTCGGCGGCGATCAGCGCGGCGCCCACCGACAGCGGAACCGTCAGGGCGAGGTAGCCTGCGGCCTTGGCCAGCGCCGCCGCGATGATCGGCGGTCCGAGTTCGGCCAGGCCGAGGAGCCGGGTGGCGGCGATGGCGGCCGCCGTGCCCAGCACCATCGCCGTGCAGATGACGGCCGTGGTCCGCTCCGAGCGGCGGAACAGTTCGCGCCCGGCGGCGGCGAAGCCCACCGCGCCGCCGAGGGCCGAGGCGGCCAGCGCCGTCGCCGCGGCGAGCATCACCACCAACACGGTGAGCCCGGCCAGGGTGGCGATGGCACGCAGCAGGGTGGCCGGCCAGCGGGCGCCGCTCTCCGGCTCCACCGTGGCGATGCCGATGTCCAGCGCGCCGACGAGGGCGAGCGCCGCCAGCAGCCCGACCAGCGCCATGACGGCGCTCTCGGCGCTGATCCGCGCGGTCATGGCGAGGAGGTGGCGGATCGGGGCGAGGGTCCTGCCCGTGCGGCCGGCGAGCCGGAGCGTCGAGACATGGGTGCCGAGCAGCACGGCGAGATAGAGGCTCGCCAGCGCCAGCGCGGCGAGCGGCAGCTTCCAGAGGACGGCGAGCCGCACCTGCAGCATGCCCTCGGTGATGACGCCACAGGCCAGCGCATAGGGCAGGACGTGCAGCGCGACACGCCAGCCCGCATCCCCCGACAGGCGGAGGAAGCGGGCGGCGAAGGAGGATGGCGCGGTGGTCCCGGTCACGCCGTCATCATGACCAAAAGGCCGCCGCGAGGCGAGGCGCTCAGAGCAGCACCTCGATGAGGAACGGACCCTTTCGGCGGTTGGCCGCGGCGAAGGCGTCGGCGAAACCCTCCGCCGTGTCGACCCGCGTCGCCTCCACGCCCATGCCGCCGGCGAGCTTCACCCAGTCGAGGTTGGGATCGCCGAGCGAGAGCATGTCATGCGCCTTCCGGCCGGGATTCTCGGCGCCGACATTGGCGAGCTCGCCCTTGAGGATGGCGTAGGTCCGGTTGGCCCAGATGCAGACCGTGACGTCGAGGCGCTCGCGCGCCATGGTCCACAGCGCCTGCAGCGAGTACATGCCCGAGCCGTCCGCCTGCAGGGCGACGACCTTGCGGTCGGGGCAGGCCACCGCCGCGCCGACGGCGAGCGGCAGACCCTCGCCGATGGCGCCGCCGGTCAGCGACAGCCAGTCGTGCGGCGCCGCGCCGTGGGTGTCCTTGAAGAAGTTGCGCCCCGTGGTGACCGATTCGTCGGTGACGATGGCGTTCTCCGGCAGCAGATGACCGAGAACCGCCGCGATCGAATCCTGGTTGAGCGCGCCGGTCGGCAGGTCCGGCCGCTTCGGCGTGTTGAGGACCGGCGTCGCCTTGTCGGCGCCGAGGCGCTCGGCGAGGCGGGCGAGCGCATCCTCGGCGTCCTCGCCCGGCGTCGCCAGCGTCACGACCTCGGCCTCCGGCGGATAGAGGATCGAGGGCTTGTTCGGATAGGCGAAGAAGGCGACCGGGGCCTTGGCTCCGACCAGGATCAGATGCGTGACACCCTTGGTGGCGGCGAGCGCCACGTCCACCGGATAGGGCACGCGCTCCAGCGCCATGCGGCCGACGCCGCGCTCGATGCGGCCGTTCGAGCCCTCGGCACGGATCTGCGCGCCGGTCTTGGCGACGATCTTCGCCGCATGGACCATCGGCTTCTCGCGCACCGCCCAGGTGCCCATGACGATCAGCGGCTTGCCGCCCGCCTCGATGGCCCGTGCGGCGGCCTCGACGGCATCCTCGGACACCTTGGCGGGGGCCGCGACCGGAGCGGTCTTGGCCGGGCCGGTGCCCTCGGTCCAGGCCGTATCGGCCGGCAGGATGAGGGTGGCGATCTGCCCCGGTGCCTGCATGGCGACGTTGATCGCCTCGGCGCCGTCGGCCGCCACGTCCTTGGCGGACATGGAGGTCTTGACCCAGTGCGACATGGTGCCGGCGATGCCCTCGATGTCGGAGGTCAGCGGCGCGTCGAATTCGCGGTGATAGGTGGCGTGTTCGCCGACGATGTTGACCACGCCCGAGCGCGCGCGCTTCAGGTTGTGCAGGTTGGCCAGCGCATTGCCGAGGCCGGGGCCGAGATGCAGCAGGGTCGAGGCGGGCTTGTTGGTCATGCGCCAGTAGCCGTCGGCGGCGCCCGTCGTCACCGTCTCGTGCAGGCAGAGCACGCAACGCATGCCGTCGACCCGGTCGAGGGCGGCGACGAAATGCATCTCCGACGTGCCGGGATTGGTGAAGGCCACCGTCACGTCACCGGCAACGAGGGTGCGCACGAGGCTCTCGGCCCCGTTCATCGACTTGGTCATGGGTCTTGGTTCACTTCATCGGAGAGAAGGCGGTGGGAACCAGGATTCGGTTTTCCATCCGCAGGAGCAGCGGCGTCGCCGCGTCGAGATAGTCGCCCCAGTTGGGAGCGACCGCCAGCTTGGCGCGCCGCTGCTCGCGGTCCGCCATGCTGTCGTATTTCCACAGGTGCACGACCTGGTTGAGCGTGCCGATCTCGGTCACGAAGAAGCCGACGGGATCGCCGAGGATCGGCCACTGGATCGGCTTGGCCAGCCTCTCGTAAACCTCGAGGAAGGCCTTCACCTTGCCCGGATGCGTCGTGTAGGTGCGCTCGTCGATGATCATGGACGTGTCTCCCCGGAAATGTGTCAGGACCCGCGCAGGCCGATGCGCTGGCCGCCGTCGACGGTGACCGTCGTGCCGGTCATGAAGGCGCCGGCTTCCGACAGCAGCAGCAACAGCGCGCCATCGAGATCCTGCTCGCGGCCGAAGCGGCCGACGGGGATCTCCTTGGTCATCTCGGCGCCCTTGCCCGAGGTGAGGTAGTCGCGGTTGATGTCGGTGACGACGTAGCCCGGCGCGATGGCGTTCACCCGGATGCCCTTGAAGGCCCATTCCAGCGCCAGCGCCTGGGTCATCTGGATCACCGCCGCCTTGGAGACCGCGTACGACGCGTTGCCCTTGCCGACCCCGTAGCCGAGGATCGAGGCGATGTTGACGATGGCGCCGTGCTTGCCGGCCTTGAGCAGGCGCTGCGCCGCCTCGCGTGCCGTGAAGAAGACGCCGTCGAGGTTGGTCGCCATGGTCTTACGCCAGTCCTCGTCGGAAATCTCCGCGGCCCGTCCCGGCACGGCGATGCCGGCATTGGCGACGACGGCGTCGACGGTGCCAAAAGCCTTCTCGGCGGCGTCGAACGCGGCGGCGATGGAGGCGGTGTCCGTGACGTCGCCGGAGACGGCGATCGCCTGTCCGTCGTCGCGGCGGATGGCCTCGGCCACCCCCTCGACCTTCTCCGCCCGGCGGGCGACGGCGACGACCGATGCGCCGTGCTCGGCGAGGGCCATGCAGAAGCGCGCGCCGAGTCCGGTGCCGGCACCGGTGACGAGAGCGACGCGCCCACTCATGTCCAGAATGTTCTTCGGCGCCATGTCTGCGTCTCCCCTGGTCGGCGCGCACACTGGCAAGGTGACACCGCGCCCGCAAGCGGGCCGGGCGGAGGACAGCGATGCACGGACTCCAGGCCGCAGGGCGGGCCTCTTGACGTCGCGCGCGTGAAGGCCGCATGTCGCCATGCTGCCCCGCGGCAGCGCGTACCGAAGTACCAGAGGCTTCATGCGACTGCCGACTTTCGCCCGCCGTGACGCGCTCAAACTCATCGCCGCCGCCGGGGTGTCGTGGCCCGCGCTGGCGCAGGCGCAGCAGCCGCCCGCCGGCCAGCCGCAGGCCGCCTCGCCCCAGCCGCAGGCCCGCTTCGGCTTCGAGGAGGTGGAGCGCCGCGCCCGCGACCTCGCCGCCCTTCCCTACGAGGCCCCGCGTCCGGACCTGCCACAGTCCCTGACGGCGATGAACTTCGACCAGTACCGCGACCTGCGCTTCCGCCCCGAGCGGTCGCTGCTGCAGCAGGGCGGTGGCGCCTTCCGCATGCAGATGTTCCACCTCGGCTTCATCTACCGCACGCCGGTGGTGGTGAACGTCATCCGCGACGGCATCTCGACCCCCGTGCCCTATGCCGCCGCCCTGTTCGATTACGGCCGCAACCGCTTCGAGCGGCCGCTGCCCATCGACCTCGGCTTCGCCGGCTTCCGCATCCACCACCCGCTCAACGACCCGCGCATCCACGACGAGCTCATCTCCTTCCTCGGCGCGAGCTATTTCCGTTTCCTCGGCCGGGGACAGAAATACGGCCTCTCGGCCCGCGGCATCGCCGTCAACACGGCGGGGCCCGGCCAGGAGGAGTTCCCGATCTTCCGCGAGTTCTGGGTCGACACGCCCCCGGCCGAAGCCCAGTCCTGCCACATCTACGCCCTGCTCGACGGCGAGAGCCTCACGGGTGCCTTCCGCTTCACCGTCTTCCCGGCTCAGGAGACCGTGCTCGACATCCGCTGCACGCTGTTTCCGCGGCGGCCGATCCCGAAGCTCGGCGTCGCGCCGCTCACCTCCATGTTCTTCTATGCGGAGAACGACCGGCGCTCCTTCGACGACTTCCGCCCCGAGCTGCACGATTCCGACGGCCTGCTGATCCATTCCGATACGGGCGAGTGGCTCTGGCGCCCGTTGCGCAACCCGCGCCAGGTCGAAGTCTCGCAATTCGTCGACCGCCAGGTGCGCGGCTTCGGCCTCATGCAGCGCGACCGCACCTTCGAGCACTACCAGGACCTCGACCTGAACTATGAGCTCAGGCCGAGCTACTGGGTGGAGCCGCGCGAGGGCTTCAGCGAGGGTCGCGTCGAGCTCGTCGAGATCCCCACCACCGACGAGACCAACGACAACATCGTCGCCTATTGGGTGCCCAACCGGCCGGTGGAAGCCGGCCAGACCCTCACCTTCTCCTATCGCCTGGTCTCGACCATGAACGAGGCGCGCCTGCATCCCGGCGGCTTCGCGCTCAACACCTTCCGAACCCGCCCCGTCGCGCTGGGTTCAGGGGAACAGGCCCCGCCCAACGCCGCGCGCTTCATCGTCGACTTCGCCGGCGGCGACCTCGAATATCACCTGAGCCAGCCGGACGCGGTGCAGGTCGTGCCCTCAGCCAGCAATGCGCGGATCACCCGCACCTTCCTCATTCCCAATCCGCAGACCCGCGGCTTCCGCGCCGGCATCGACGTCGTCGGCGACCCCGGCCAGACCGCCGATCTGCGGGCCTTCCTGCGCACGGGCAACAGGGCGCTGACCGAGACCTGGACCTTCCCCTGGAAGGTCGACTGAGAGCGCAGACGACAAAACGCCCGGCACGATGGCCGGGCGCTGCATGTCCGTGACGGAGAGTCCGTCAGCGAATGATGTGGACGACGCGACGGTCGGTGGGGTTCACCAGGTAGAGGTTGTCGCCGACCACCACGTAGCGATACTCGGTCATGCCGACATTGGCGGGGAACGACCGGAGTTCGACGGTGCCAGGCAGGACGGTGCCGCGGTCGACCGTCATGCCGTTCGGCAGGACGACGGCGGCCGGACGCTGCGACTGCCAGTAGGAGCGGATCATGCGCTGCTGCTCCTGGTTCGGAGCATTGATGTTGCCGGTGTTGCGGGGCGCATTGGCGTCCGGACGGCCACCCGGCGCGCTGCCGCCGGTCTGGGCGTAGGCGGCGGTGCTGGCGGCGAGAGCGATGGCGGAAGCCATGATCAGTTTCTTCATGGAAGCGTCTCCATTGGTGGGCCTGGGGGCGTGAATCCCGGCCGCGTTGAGGGGAATGAGGACCGCATCTCCCGATCGTCGGGAGCAGCGGGGCCGTCGCTTCATCAACGTGGGGTCGCTTCCGGAGTTCCGGTTTCAAATGTGACCATACCGCGGCGGAAGGCACGCCGACTTGGCGCTCTGCCCGGCCGGCGGCGCCGTCACGCGGCGTCGCGCTGCCGCATGGGGCCGCGCCGAAGGGTGCCGACGAAGTCGTGGACCTCGGTGGCGAGGCGGCCGGCCTCGTCCGACAGTCCGGCGGAGGCCTGACGGGTCGTCTCAGCCAGTGTCTCGGTCTCGGCGGCATTGTGGGTGACGCCCTCGACGTCGCTGCCGATGCCGCGGATGCCTTCCACCGCCTCCTCGATATGGGCCGCGATACCCTGGGTGGCGCGGGCCTGGGCGTCGACCGCGGCGGCGACGTCGCGGGTGATCTCGTCGACCTCGGCGATGATCCGCCCGACTTCCGAGATCGCCTCGACGGCTGCGCGGGTCGCGCCCTGCACGTCGGCGATATGGTCCGAGATCTGGCTGGTCGCCTTTGCCGTCTGGCCGGCCAGCGACTTCACCTCTGAGGCGACCACGGCGAAGCCCCGCCCGGCTTCGCCCGCGCGCGCGGCCTCGATGGTGGCGTTGAGCGCGAGGAGATTGGTCTGGGCGGCGATGGAGGTGATCAGCTCCACCACCTGGCCGATGCGCTCGCCTGCCTCGCTCATGTGGCTGATGGTGCTGGACGCCTGCGACGCCCTGTCGACGGCCATCCGTGCGATCTCGGCGGATCGGCCCACCTGATCGCCGACGCTGCGGGCGGAATCGGTCAGCTCCGCGGTGGCCGAGGCGACCTTTTCCATCGTGTCCGTCGCCGCCTGCGAGACCTCGGCGACCGAAACGGCGCGCGCTCGCGTCTCGCCGGCGCCCGCGATCAACCGCCCCGCAGTCTCGCCCATGGCGTTGGAGGCCGCCGAGACGCTGCCGACGATGGAGGCGATCATCGTCTCGAACTTGCCGGTCTCCACGGCGAAGCCGCCGACCCGCGCCTGGATTGCCACCATCGCCTCGTTGATGGTGCGGGCGGCCTGCAGCAGAGCGCCGTGCAGGCCTTCCTCGCGGATGCGGCGGAAATATTTGTTGGCGCGCACCGCCTGCATGGCCGCTGCCGATTCCCGCACATAGGCGTCGCAGCAGTCGATCATGCGGTTGGCGCCATGCATCATCCGGCCCACGGCGCCGCGGTCGGTGACGTGCAGAACGCGGGCCTCGAAGTCTCCCCGAGACACTGCTTCCATCACCGCGGCCGTGCGCAGGATGTCCCGCCGCAGGGCGGCGAGGAACCAGCCGGTGCCCGCCAGGGCTGCGAGAGCGAGGATGCCCGCGCCACGAGCGGCCGTCTCCGCCCCCAACCATGTCAGCACCAGGCCGGCGAGCACGGCCGCGCCGGCCACACCGGCCGAAACGGCGATCCTAGAGAGCGAGGACGAGTTCATCATAGCCCACGGCCTTCGAGGTGACGAAATCCGCCAGCGCCCTGGAACTGGCCGCCAGCGCTTCCTTGCCGTTGCGATGGCTCGCCTCGAGGCGCAGCAGGTCGGCATAGATCGGAGCGATGGTGTCGATGACGGAGCGGCGGGGGACGCGCCGGTTCGAATGGAAGGCGACCAGTCGGCCCTGCGCATCGTAGGAGGGCGTCACATGGGCGAAGACCCAGTAGTGGTCGCCGCTCTTGGCCATGTTCTTCACGTAGGCGAAGACCTCCTCACCCTGGAACAGCATGTCCCAGAGGAGCTTGAACACCGCCCGCGGCATGTCCGGATGGCGGATGACGCTGTGCGGCTGGCCGAGGAGCTCGGCCTCGCTGTAGCCGGCTATGGCGAGGAAAACGTCGTTGGCATAGGTGATCCGCCCCTTCGTGTCGGTCTTGGACACGATGATGTCGGCGGGATCGAAGAAGACCTCACGCCCGGTGGGCTTGATGTCTCTGACCATGGAACGAGACTCCGGTGAGGCCCCATGACTAGGGCCGCAACGGTGAATTCCCGGTTACCGGATGGTATTCACGTGCGCGAAACACCGAAGGGCCGCGACGCGCCCCCGGTCCGCGGGGCGGCGCGCCGCGTCAGCCTGAGATTTTTTCGAAGCCCTTGCGGATCTTGTCGATGGGCAGGTCCCGGCCGATGAAGACGAGACGGCTTTCGCGCTTCTCGTCGGCCTTCCAGTCGCGCTGGTGGTCGCCGTCGAGGATCATGTGCACGCCCTGGAAGACGAAGCGCTGCGGATCGTCCTTGAAGGCGACGATGCCCTTGCAGCGCAGGATCTTGGCGCCCTCGACCTGCGTCAGGTCCTGAATCCAGGGGAAGAATGTGTCCGGGTCGAGCGGCTTGTCCGTCCTCAACGACACCGACTGCATGTGCTCGTCGTGATAGTGCTTCAGGCCGTGGCTCGGATGGTCGCAATCCGGCCCGGTATGGTCATGGTCATGATGGTGATGATCGTGGCCGTGGTCATGGCCGTGATGATGATGGTCGTGGCCATGATCGTGATCGTGGTGATGGCCGTCGTCCTTCTGCAGGAAGGCCGGCTCGATCTCCAGGATGCGCTCGAGGTCGAAGGCGCCGCGCGACAGCACGGCGTCCAGCGGCACCGCGCACTTCTGCGTCTTGTGCAGCACCGCATAGGGATTGATGGCGCGGATGCGGGCCTCCACCTCGCGCAATTGCGCCGGGGTCACGAGGTCGGTCTTGTTCAGGAGGATGACGTCGGCGAAGGCGATCTGGTTCTTCGCCTCGGGAGCGTCCTTCAGCCTGTCGAGGAGCCACTTGGCGTCGGCCACCGTCACCACGGCGTCGAGCGCGGTGCGCGAGCCCACCGCCTCGTCGACGAAGAAGGTCTGCGCGACGGGGGCGGGATCGGCGAGGCCGGTGGTCTCCACGATGATCGCGTCGAACTTGCCCTTGCGCCGCATCAGGCCCTCGATGATGCGGATGAGATCGCCGCGCACGGTGCAGCAGATGCAGCCGTTGTTCATCTCGAAGACTTCCTCGTCGGCGCCGACGACGAGGTCGTTGTCGATGCCGATCTCGCCGAACTCGTTGACGATGACGGCGAAGCGCTTGCCGTGGTTCTCGGTGAGGATGCGGTTGAGAAGCGTCGTCTTGCCGGCGCCGAGATAGCCGGTCAGCACGGTCACCGGGATCTTCTGAAGGGCGGCGGTGGTGGGGGACGCGTCGGTCATGGTCGTTCCATCGGCCTGAAGGGGTCTGCGCTCATATAGGCGAGCGGCGGTCGCTGCGGAATGGGCGATCAGCCCTGCGCCATGGCGCCGGCGATCTGGCGGGCGTTGTGGCGCATCATATCCACATAGGTGGCCGCCGGCCCGCCGGCGTCCGACAGCGCGTCGGAATAGAGCTTGCCGCCGATCTTCGCCCCCGTCTCCGCCGATATGCGCTGGATGGCGCGCGGATCGGAGATGTTCTCCATGAACAGCGCCTTCACGTTGCCCTGGCGGATCTGGCGGATCAGCGCCGCGATCTGCCGCGCCGAGGGTTCGGAATCCGCCGACACGCCGCGCACGGCGAGCACGTCCACCTCATAGGCCTTGGCGAAATAGCGGAAGGCGTCGTGGGTCGTCAGCAGCCGGCGCTGAGCGCGCGGGATGGCGCCGATCGCCGCCCGGATCTCGGCGTCGAGCGCCGCCAGCGTCGCGTCATAGGCCGCCGCGTTGCGGGCGAAGGCCTCCGCCTGGGCCGGTGCCGCCTCCGTCAGGCCGCTCGCGATGGCCTTCACGTAGAGCCGCGCATTGGCGACGCTCTGCCAGGCGTGGGGATCGTTGGCGCCGTGCGCATGGTCGTGGGAATGCCCGTGTCCGTGGGCTGCCTCGGCCTTCAGCGGCGTCACCCCGGTGGAGGCGGTGGCGACCTTGGCGCGCGTGCCGGAGGAGCGCACCAGCCGTGTCATCCAGCCCTCGAAGCCGAGCCCGTTGACGACCACCAGCCGGGCCGCCGCCAGCGCCCGCGCATCCGCCGGGGTCGGCGCATAGGAATGGGCGTCGCCGTCGGGTCCGACCAGCGCGGTGACGGCGACATGGTCGCCGCCCACCTGCCGCACCATGTCGGCGAGGATCGAGAAGCTCGCCGTCACCGGCAGGGGCGTCGATCCCTGGGCCAGGGCCTGCCGCACGCCGAAGGGCGCGGCGAGAAGAAGGGAGACGGCGTGACGACGGGTGACCATGCGAAGCGTCCTCTGATCGGGACTTCAGGCCTCGCGGTGCCGGGCCGGCCAGTAGGTGGGCACCAGACCACCATGAGGGCCGAAGACGAGCGACACCAGATAGACCACCCCCGCCATGAGGACGATCGAAGGGCCCGAAGGTGTCTCCATGTTATAAGATAACACCAAGCCTGCATAGCCCGAAGCGATGCCGAAGCCGACCGCGATCGCCGCCAGGGAGGTGACGTCGCGGCCCCAGAAGCGCGCGGCGATCGCCGGCAGCATCATGAGGCCCACGGCCAGAAGCGTGCCGAGGGCATGGAAGCCGGCCACGAGGTTCAGCACGACGAGGCCGAGGAAGACGAGATGCGACGGCGCGCCCGAGCGCGACACCGATCGCAGGAAGCCCGGATCGACGGAATCGAGCACCAGCGGTCGCCACAGCAGCGCCAGCGCCACCAGCGTCACCGTGGTGATGCCGGCGAGGAGGTAGAGCGTAGGATCGTCGAGCGCCAGAACGGAGCCGAAGAGGACGCGGAACAGGTCGACGTTGGAGCCGCGCATGGAGACGATGATGACCCCCAGCGCCAGCGAGATGAGGTAGAAGGCCGCCAGCGAGGCGTCCTCCTTCAGCATGGTGAAGCGCGCCACCAGACCCGCAGTCAGCGCCACGGCGAAACCGGCGGCGATGCCGCCCATGGTCATGGGAACCAGGGCCAGGCCGAAGAGGAGATAACCTGCCGCCGCGCCCGGCAGGATGGCGTGGGCCATGGCGTCGCCCATCAGCGACATCCGCCGCAGCATGAGGAAGACGCCGACCGGCGCGCCGCCCAGCGACAGCGCGATGGCGCCGACGAGAGCGCGGCGCATGAACTCGAATTCGACGAAGGGGCCTATGAAGACGTCATACATGCCGGGGACGGGCTCCGGCCGGCCGTTCGGGGGAGCGCATCGCCGTCACGCCGCCTCGGTGCAGATGCCGGCATGGTCGTCGAAGGCCTCCGTCATGCGCCGGGCCGCCAGCAGGTTCTCCGGCGTCAGCACCTCGTCGGTCGGCCCCCAGGCGATGGCGCGGCGCGCCAGCAGCAGCGATTGCGGGAAGGCCTGGCGCACCGTCTCCATGTCGTGGAGCACGGCGACCACGGTGCGCTGCTCCGAATTCCAGCGGCGCACGAGGTCGAGGAGGTCGGCGCAGGTCTTGGCGTCGATGGCGGTAAAGGGCTCGTCGAGCAGGATCAGCCGGGCGTCCTGCACCAGCAGGCGGGCGAAGAGCATGCGCTGCAGCTGGCCGCCGGAGAGCGTGCCGATGGTCCGCGCCTCGAAGCCCGTCAGCCCGACGGCGGCGAGCGCCTGCTCGATCGCCTGGCGGTCGGCCTTCGACAGCCCGCCGAACAGACCCGTGCGGCGCCACAGGCCCATGGCGACCAGTTCGAAGACGGTGATGGGGAAGCTGCGGTCGATCTCCGCCGCCTGCGGCAGATAGGCGATGGCGTGCCGGTCGGACCGGGTCATCTCCACCGCCCCGCTCAGCGGGCTGATCGCGCCGGCGAGGCCCTTGAGAAGGGTCGACTTGCCGGCCCCGTTCGGGCCGACGACGGCGAGCATGGCGCCCGCCTCGATCCGCCCGTCCAGATGGTGGACGGCGGGATGGCGGTCGTAGCCGAGGGTGAGGTTGCGGATCGTGACGGCTGACATGGCGTGCTCAGGTCATCGCCCAGAGGGCGAGCAGCCACAGCGTCGCCGCCATGGCACCGGCGGCGAGAAGCCGCCCGGGCGCCGAGAGGGTCAGGGCCGAAACCACCCGGAGCGCCGGACGCGGCGGCGCCGCATGGGCATGCGCCTGAGCGTGATCGTGCGAATGGGCATGGGCATGGTCGTGACCGCCTCCATGGACGTGCGCATGGGCATGGTCGTGCGCATGGGCCTCGCGGCGGCTGACGGTGACGGGTTGGGCGGCCAAGGGCGTGGAGGTCCGGGTCTCGGTGAGCGACAAGTTATATAGTAGCAGCGGGGCGGCGTCCAACGGCTGCGGTTCCGGGAGCGGCTGCATGATGAACGGTCTCTGCCGGCGCCCTGCCGGGCAACCTTTCCGCGGGTGGAGCGTTGAGAACCGAGCCCTCTCATCAGACCCGGAGATCCCCCATGACCCGCTCACTCGCGCTCGCAGGCGCCGCCTGTCTGGCCGCCGGCCTCGCCGTCCCGACAGCCGCCGAGGCCCAGCAGAGGCCGACCCGCGTCGGCGTCCTCACCTGCAACGTCGCTCCCGCCGTCGGCTTCATCGTCGGCTCGCGGCGCGACATGAGCTGCGTGTTCCAGCCGGATCGTCGCGGCCGCCGCGAGGGCTATGTCGGCACCTTCACGCGCGTCGGCCTCGATGTCGGCATCACCGGCCGCGGCGTCCTCGCCTGGACGGTCTTCGCGCCCACCCGCCGCACCTCTCCCTATCAGCTCGCCGGCAGCTATTCCGGCGCCAGCGCCCAGGCGACGGTGGCCGTCGGCCTCGGCGCCAATGCTCTGGTCGGCGGTTCGCGCGACACGGTCGCGCTCCAGCCGCTCTCGGTACAGGCGCAGACGGGCGTCAATCTGGCGCTCGGCGTCGGCAACCTGACGCTGCGCCGGGCGCCGCTCCGTCGCTGATCCCGCGCGGCCACGACGAAAAAGCCGGCTCCCGACGGGGCCGGCTTTTTGCGTCGGGAAAGACGAGGCGCCTACTGGCGGTACTGCTGGATTCGGGTGGTGCGCAGGCCGGCGAGACCATGCCGATCGATCGAGGCCTGCCAGTTGAGAAATTCCTCGACGGTCAGGGTATAGCGCTTGCAGGCCTCTTCGAGGCTGAGGAGCCCACCGCGCACGGCGGCGACCACTTCGGCTTTGCGCCGGATCACCCAGCGGTGGGTGTCGGGCGGAGGGAGATCAGCGATCGTCAGCGGACTGCCGTCCGGCCCGATCACGTATTTCACCCTGGGACGCATGGGCTCGGTCATACTTACTCTCACACAACGCACGCGACTGACCACGTCATGGGATGAGAATACCGGCAGGACGTTAAATTTGGCCTAAATGAGAAATGACAATGAAAACCAATGTTTCCGACGTTCGACCGCCCCCGTGCGGGGTGTGACGGGGCGTTTCGGGGCACGGGCCGATGGGGGCGCATGGGCCGCTCCGTGACCGGTCAGAGGGCGATGCCGAGAATGCGCGCGAGCGGAATGTTGAGGGTGCCGACGGTGACGCGCGGCGTTCCGGTCGACATGTCCACGGCCGAGACCTGGCCCTTGTGGGTGACCGCGACCTGGGTCGTCGCGGTGCCGGTGCCGCTGTAGAGCTCCATCGTGTAGGGCTGGCTGCCCATGGTCTGGCCGTCGGAGCGCTTGCCGTCCCACTTGTATTCGCTCGCCTGGTTGGCCGTCAGCGAGATCTTCTTCTCCTGCACCACCACGCCGTTGCTGTCGCGGATGCGCACCGTGTAGTCGCCGCCCTGCGTCGGCGTGAAGGTCCAGGTCGCCCCCGTCGCGGTCGGCGACACGGTGCTGGCGTCGTAGGTGACGGTCTTGCCGAGATAGCCGAGCGAGGTCGTGGTCTGATTGCCGGTGAAGGCGGCGATCATGTTGTCGAGCTTGGAGTTCGTGGCGATCTGCTGCTCGACCTGGGAATATTGCACCAGCTGCTGGGTGAACTGGTTGGCGTCCATCGGCTGGGTGGGGTCCTGGTTCTTCAGCTGCGTGGTGAGCAGCTGCAGGAACGTGTCGAAATTGTTCGACAGCCGGGTCGAGGCGGTCGAAGTCGTGCTGGTCGAGGTCGTCGAGACGGAAGAGGTGGTGGCCATCGCGCGCCGTCCTTTCAGATACGGATGTCGACGCCGCCGCGCATGGCGGCGGAGCGGGCATAGGTCGCCGCGCTGGCCTGGAGGGCCGCGACGGTGTCGGGATCCTCGACCACCACCTGGTGGCGCGAGGCCTGCTGTTCCGGCTGGCGCTCGCGCGCGTTCTGGCCGCCCTGGTCCTTCAGGGAGAATTCGAGGCTGCCCTCGCTCGTCTGCACGCCGGCCTGGGCCAGCGCGCGCTCGAGGTTGCGCTGGTCGCGCTGCAGGAGATCGAGCGTCTCCTGCTTTTCCACCACGAGTTTGGACTTCACGCTCCCCTCGCGGTCGACGGTGAGCTGCACGTCGATGCGGCCGAGTTCGGCGGGGTCGAGACGAATGTCGAAGCGGGTCGTGCCGGCATTGGCGCGGGCCGCGATCGTCACGGCGAGGGCGTGGACGGGCACGGGGGATCCGGGTGCCGGCGCCTGGGCGGTCTTCTGCGCCACCTCGGTGCCGAAGGCGGAGGGGCTGGCGGGGGCCTGCGTCGCCCCCTGAGGAAGCACGTCCTGCTGCGGGGTCGCATCGACCGCCGCGGCGGTCGCGGCCGGCGTCTCCGGGGCCGCGGCGGGTGCCTGTTGTTCCGCCCCGGCCGCCTCGGCCGGTTTGCCGGAGGTGGCTGCCGGCTTCTCGGCCGTCTGCCGGGGCGCTGCGGCGGCCGGGGCGTCGGTGGCCCCCTCCTTGGTCGTCGGCGCGGCCTCGGCAGCCTTGTCGGCTCCGGAGGCGGCGGACGTCGACGCTTCTGCCTTGCCTTCCGGCTTCGCGCCGGCTGCCGCGGCGAGGGCGGGAGCCGCCTCGGCTTCCGCGGTCCCTTCGCCCTCCGCCGGTGCCGACGCTGCGGCTGCGGCCGCAGCGGAATCGATGGCTGCGACCGGAGCGGCGGCGACCTCGCCCTCACCGGCGGCTTCCGTCGGCACGGTCGCCGGCGCGGCGGCCTGCGGTATCGCCGCAGGCGTCTGGACGGGGGGCTGGGGCTGTGCCTCGGCGACGACCGCCTCCTGCGTCTCGCCCTCGCCGGGGGCTTTGCCTTCGACCTCGGGATTTCCCTCGTCCTTGGCGGGCTTCGCCTTGCCCTCGGCGATCTTGCCCTCGGCGCCGACCACGGCGGCCTCCGTGGGTCGCGCCGCCTCGCCCTGAGGCGCGGCCTGGTCGATGGCGGGCGCCGTCTCGGCGGCGGGCTTGCCGGCCAGGCTCCGCGCAGGACGGTGGGCGCGCACCGGCTCGCCGAGCTGGCGCTCCATGGCGTCCAGTGCCTCCGCGAACGAGGTGGACGCGCCGGACTGCCGCGACGCCTGGCTGGACCGGGCCGCCTGGGACGTCTGGTGCGCGCTGCTGATGGAGGAAGCCGACGAGCCTGCCACGAAATGCCTCATGCGATCGAAAACGACCTGTCGACAGCGTCAGCAAGGGTCGGGCCACGCCGAAGGGTTCGAAAATACCAGCGATTCCAAGGGCGCCCGGTGCGACGGCGGTGCGGCCGGAGCGGAAAACCCTGCCCTGCGCGGCAAGATTTGCCGGGTCGGCGTCAAACCGCTAGACCTTCAGCCAACCATGAGAATTCAGGGTGGATTCATGCTTCTCGGCTGCATCGCGGACGACTTCACGGGAGCGAGCGACCTCGCCAACACGCTGGCCAAGGGCGGCATGGCGACCATGCAGTTTGTCGGCATTCCCGACGGAGCCGCTCCGGCGGATTGCGAGGCCGGCGTCGTAGCCCTGAAGAGCCGGACCGTCCCGGTGGCCGATGCCGTCGCCCAGTCGCTCGCCGCCTGCGAGTGGCTGCTGGCCCAGGGCTGCACGCAGATCCTCTTCAAGTATTGCTCGACGTTCGACTCCACCAAGGAGGGCAATATCGGCCCCGTCGCCGAGGCCCTCGTCGAGCGGCTCGGTGCCGACGTGGCGGTGGTCTGCCCGGTCTTCCCCGCGACGGGACGCACGCTGTTCAACGGCCACCTTTTCGTCGGCGGCGTCCTGCTCAGCGAGAGCGGCATGCAGAACCATCCGCTGACCCCCATGACAGACCCCGACATCCGTCGCTGGCTGTCGCACCAGACGAAGGGCGAGGTCGGTCTCGTGCCCTTCTCCGTCGTCCGCCAGGGCTTCGACGCCATCCAGCTCGCTCTCGCGGACGAGGCAAAGGCCGGCCGCCGCCTCGCCGTGGTCGATGCGGTGGCCGACGACGATCTCCTCGCCATCGGCGGCGCCATCGGCGGGGCGAAGCTCGTCACCGGCGGTTCGGGCATCGCCCTCGGCCTGCCGGAGAACTTCCGCAAGAAGGGCCTGCTCTCCGGTCGCGGCACCGGGTTTACGCCGGGGCGGGGATCGGCAGCCGTCATCTCCGGCTCCTGCTCCACCCAGTCGCGCGCGCAGGTGAAGGCCTACACCGCCCGCCATCCCGGCCTCGCCGTCATGCCGGACGAGGTGATGGGCGGCGCCATGACCGCGAAGAAGGCCTTCGACCACGTCATGGAACGCATCGGCCACGCCCCCATGGTCTATTCCTCCGCCGATCCCGCCGAGGTGAAGGCCGCGCAGGAACGCTACGGCAAAGCCGAGGTCGCCGAGGCCATCGAAGGCTTCTTCGGCGAACTCGCCGTCATGCTGGCGGATGCCGGCATCGCCCGCCTCGTGGTCGGCGGCGGCGAGACCTCGGGCGCCGTCGTCACGGCCCTGGAGGTCGAGCGCTTCCACATCGGCCCGGAGATCGATCCCGGCGTGCCGGCGCTGGCGGCCGAGGGCCCCCGCCCCATCCGCCTCGCGCTGAAGAGCGGCAATTTCGGCGCCCTCGACTTCTACGACAAGGCGCTCGCCGCCCTCGGTGACGCATGAGCGGCGAGGAGAAGAAGGCCCGCGAGGGGCTGGTCCGCTGGGGAAAGTCCCTGTTCGACCGCGGCCTGACGCCGGGCTCATCCGGCAATCTCAGCGTCCGGCTCGACGACGGCTATCTCTTCACGCCGACCAATTCCTGCCTCGGCTTCCTCGACGCCGACCGCCTGTCGAAACTCGACGGCGAGGGCCGGCTCGTCGCCGGCGACCCGCCCACCAAGGAACTGCCGCTGCACTTCGCCTTCTATCAGGCGCGACCCTTGGCCCGCGCGGTGGTGCACCTCCACTCCACCCACGCCACCGCCCTCTCCTGCCTCGCCGACACCGATCCGGACGACGCCATCCCGCCGATCACCCCCTATGTGGTCATGCGCGTCGGCAAGGTGCCGATCGTGCCCTATACGCGGCCCGGCTCGGCCGACGTCGCCCCTCTGATCCGCGACAAGGCGCCGGACCATCCGGCCATCCTCCTCGGCAACCACGGACCCGTCGTCGCCGGGGCGAGCCTGGAGGCGGCCGTCTTCGCCATGGAGGAACTGGAGGAGACGGCGCGCCTCGTCCTCCTCACCCGCGGCATGAAGGTCCGCCACCTCGCATCACAAGAGATCGCCGACCTCGAGGCGACGTTCAAACTCAGGGGATAGGACACCCATGCCGCGCTTTTCCGCCAATCTCGGCTTCCTGTGGCAGGGCATGCCGCTTCTCGACCAGATCGAGGCCGCCGCGAAGGCGGGCTTCCGCGCCGTGGAGATGCACTGGCCCTACGACACCGACCCGCAAGCGGTGCGGGCCGCCTGCGAGCGCCTCGGGCTCACCATGCTCGGCGTCAACACCGTGAAGGGCGACACGGCGAAGGGCGAGAACGGCCTCGGCGCCCTGCCCGGCCGCGAGGCGGAATTCCAGGCCGCCATCGACCAGGCCATCGCCTGGCAGGTCGCCGCCGGCGGCAAGGCGATCCACGCCATGGCCGGCATGGTGAAGCCGTCCGACCGGCCCGCGGCCACCGGCGTGCTCGTCGAGAACCTGTCCATCGCCGCCGACAAGGCCGCCGCCCACGGCATCACCCTGCTGCTCGAGCCGCTGAGCCCGCGCGCCGCGCCCGGCTATTTCTATTCCACGCTGCGCGGCGCCGGCGAAATCATCGCCCGGGTCGGCAAGCCCAACGTCAAGATCATGTTCGACGTCTTCCACGTCGGTTGCGCCGAGGGCGACGTGCTGACCAACCTCTCCACCTGGTGGCCCCATATCGGCCACGTCCAGATCGCCGCCGTGCCCAGCCGCGCCGAGCCGGACGAGGGCGAGATCCACTTCCCCTCGATCTTCAAAGCCCTGGACGAGAAGGGCTATGCCGGCTGGGTCGGGGCGGAGTACCGGCCCCGCGGCGACACCGACGCCGGGCTCGCCTGGGTGAAGGCTCTCGGCGTGAGCCTCGGCTGACGCCGCCCGTCTCGCAGGCGCGAACATTCCTTGTGCAGCGCAGCAGAAACGCCTTTGGCGTCAAGCTGTTGCGCAATCTCGTTGCGCCCGCCCTGCCGAGAACGAAATCGACAGAACCATTCCAATGTGACAGCGTTCTTGACCTAAGGGCGCCGGCACCGGCCGCCCTCCACATCCCGATGGCGAGACTTCGGTCCCGCCGGTCAAGAGGAGCGCGCGATGGCGAAGGTTCCCCCCGCATCCGCCGATCTCGCCAATTCCATCCGTTTCGACGACGTCTCGCTCGACGACAAATACGATCTCGCCAAGGAGCGCGTGTTCCTGACCGGCGTCCAGGCGCTCGTCCGCCTGACGTTGATGCAGAAGGAGCGCGACCGCCGCGCCGGGCTCAACACCGCCGGCTTCGTCTCCGGCTATCGCGGCTCGCCCCTCGGCGGCCTCGACCAGGCCTTCTTCAAGGCCCAGCGCAACCTCCTCGCCAGTGACGTGATCTTCACGCCCGGCCTCAACGAGGATCTCGCCGCCACCGCCGTCTGGGGCACCCAGCAGGCCGAGATGCGCGGCGAAGGCAGGTTCGACGGCGTCTTCGGCGTCTGGTACGGCAAGGGCCCGGGCGTCGACCGCTCGGGCGACGTCTTCCGCCACGCCAATCTCGCGGGCACCTCGCCGCACGGCGGCGTCCTCGCCCTCATGGGCGACGACCACACGGCGGAATCCTCCACCGTCGCCCACCAGTCGGAATTCCACTTCGTCGACGTGATGATGCCGATCCTGAACCCCGCCGGGGCGCAGGAGATCCTCGACTACGGCCTCTACGGCTGGGCGATGTCGCGCTATGCCGGCGTGTGGACGGCGCTGAAATGCATGAAGGACACGGTGGAATCCACCGGCGTCGTCGACGGTGCGGTCGACCGCATCAACATCGTCCTGCCCGGCGACGAGGACTTCGTCATGCCGCCCGGCGGCGTCTCCATCCGGCCGAACGACGACCGGCACGAGCAGGAGATGCGCCTGCACATGTACAAGCGGGCCGCCGCCCTCGCCTTCATCAAGGCGAACAAGCTGAACCGGATCATCACCTCCGGCGGCCGCCAGCCGAAGATCGGCATCATCACCACCGGCAAGAGCTATCTCGACGTCCGCCAGGCCTTCGACGAGCTCGGCATCGACGAGGTGAAAGCCAACGATCTCGGCATCCGCCTGTTCAAGATCGCCTGCCCCTGGCCGCTCGACCCGGCGGAGCTGCGCGCCTTCGTCACCGGTCTCGACCTCGTCGTCGTCGTCGAGGAGAAGCGCTCGCTCATCGAGGTGCAGGTCCGCGAGGAGCTCTACGGCCACGCCCACCAGCCCATCGTCATCGGCAAGAAGGACGAGAAGGGCGAGTGGCTCTTCCCCGTCCACGGGGCGCTCGATTCCAACGACGTCGCCATCTGCATCGGCGAGCGCGTTCTGAAGCATGTCGGCCACAACGAGCAGGTCGCCGCCAACGTCGCCCGCCTGAAGGGCGCCCAGGAGGTGCTGAAGACCACGCCGATCATCGCCACGCGCATTCCCTATTTCTGCTCGGGCTGCCCGCACAACACCTCGACCGTCGTGCCGGAGGGCATGCGCGCCTATGCCGGCATCGGCTGCCACTACATGGCGCTGTGGATGGACCGGAACACGGAGGGCTTCACCCAGATGGGCGGCGAAGGCGCCAACTGGGTCGGCGAGGCGCCGTTCTCGAAGCGCGGCCACGTCTTCCAGAACCTCGGCGACGGCACCTACAACCACTCGGGCTCGCTGGCGATCCGCTTCGCCGTCGCCTCGAAGGTCAACATCACCTACAAGATCCTCTTCAACGACGCGGTCGCCATGACCGGGGGCCAGCGCCACGAGGGCGGCCTCACCATGCCGATGATCGCCGCGCAGATGCGCGCCGAGGGCGTCGAGCGCATCGCCATCGTCACCGACGAGCCCGGCAAATATGCCGGCCACGGCGTCGCCTTCCCGACCGGCACCTCCATCGACCACCGCGACGACCTCGACCAGATCCAGCGCGAGCTGTCGGCGGTGCCGGGCGTCTCCGTGCTCATTTACGACCAGACCTGCGCCGCCGAGAAGCGCCGCCGCCGCAAGCGCGGCACTTATCCCGACCCGGTCAAGCGGGTCATCATCAACGAAGCCGTCTGCGAGGGCTGCGGCGATTGCGGTGTCGTCTCCAACTGCGTTTCCGTGCAGCCTCTGGAGACCGAGTTCGGCCGCAAGCGCACCATCGACCAGTCGTCCTGCAACAAGGACTTCTCCTGCGTGAAGGGCTTCTGCCCGAGCTTCGTCACCGTCCACGGCGCCGAGCCGAAGAAGGGCCAGGCCATGGCGGTGGAGGCCGACATCTCAAGCCTTCCCGACCCGGTGCTGCCCACCATCGAGCACACCTACAACGTGCTGATCGAGGGCGTCGGCGGCACGGGCATCGTCACCGTCGGCGCCATTCTCGGCATGGCCTGCCACCTCGAGAAGAAGGGCGTCGGCCTCATCGACATGGCCGGCCTCGCCCAGAAGGGCGGCGAGGTCTTCTCCCACATGCGCATCGCCCGCGTGCCGGAGGACATCCATTCCATCCGCGTCCATGCCGGCTCGGCCGACCTCGTCCTCTCCGGCGACATCGTCATCGCCGGCGGCAAGAAATCCCTCGCCGGCATGAAGAAGACCACCAAGGTCGTGGTGAACACGGTGGAGAGCCTGCCGGGCCAGTTCACCCGCGACGCCAATTTCTCCCTGCCCTCGGAGCGGCTGAAGCGGGCCATCATCTCCCACGCCAGCCGCGAGACCACCCATCTCGTGGACGCCCAGCGGCTCGCCACGGCGCTGATGGGCAATTCCATCGCCACCAACCTCTTCCTCGTCGGCTACGCCTTCCAGATCGGCGGCCTGCCGCTCACCGCCGCCGCCATCGAGCGGGCGATCGAGCTCAACGGCGAGGCGGTGAAGATGAACATCACCGCTTTCCGCTGGGGCCGGCTCTGCGCCCACGACCGCGCCGCGGTCGAGGCTCTCGTCGCGCCGGTGACGGCGCCGAGCGGGGTGGAGAAGCTGTCCTCCTCGCTGGAGGAGATCATCGCCCGCCGGGTCGACCAGCTCACCCGCTACCAGAACGCCGCCTATGCGGCGCGCTACCAGGGCATCGTCGACACCGTCCGCAGGGCGGAGGCGGAGAAGGCGCCGGGCAAGCAGGGCCTCACCGAGGCGGTGGCGCGTTATCTCTACAAGCTGATGGCCTACAAGGACGAGTACGAGGTCGCCCGGCTCTACACGGATGGCAATTTCCTGAAGCAGGTGGCCAAGACCTTCGACGGCAAGGACCTGACCTTCGAATTCCACCTGGCGCCGCCGCTGCTCGCCAAGGCCGATCCGCAGACCGGCGTTCCGCGCAAGATGAGCTTCGGTCCCTGGATGATGACCGCCTACCGCGTCCTCGCCTCGCTCAAGGGCCTGCGCGGCACCGCCTTCGACGTCTTCGGCTACACCCACGAACGGCGCACCGAGCGGCAGCTGATCAAGGACTACGAGGCGCTGGTCGCCGAGATCGTCGCCAAGCTGACGCCCGACAACCACGCTCTCGCGGTCGGTCTCGCCGCGATCCCGGAGAAGATCCGCGGCTTCGGCCATGTGAAGGCGCGCCATCTCGATGTGGCCAAGAAGGAAGAGGCAGCGCTCCTCGCCGACTTCCGCGCCGGTCCGAAGCCGGAGGTCAAGCTCGCGGCGGAGTGAGGCGAGTCTTGCGGCTCGTCGCGCGTTGCACCGCAGAGCATGGAGAGACACGCCTCCCGTCACCCCCGGCGAGCGAAGCGAGGGAAGGGGGTCCAGGAGCCAAAGCGCGACGATCCAAGCGCCTGAAAAGCTGTTCGGCGCGAGAGCCCTGTCACCCCGGGATCCCCTTCCCTCGCTTCGCTCGCCAGGGATGACGGTGGAGGTTCCCCGAGCGTGGCCTCGCGCAGAGCTCTACCGCCTCATCCTGAGGTGCGAGCCCCGGCGATGCGGCAGCATCGTCCGGTGGCGAGCCTCGAAGGACGCACTTCCCTGATGCAGCCGTCCGCCGCGGTGCAAGGCACCACCCCGGCGGGCCGCTACCGCGCCTCCCTGTTTCATGGCAGAGACAAAGTCCTGCCCGTCACACCCGGATCCGCCATGACCTCGACCTTCACCCCCTCGCCCGTCGCCTCCGGCTGGGAGACCGCAGCCCCCGCCGAACTCGGCTTCGATCCGGCGAAGCTGAAGGCCGCCACCGCCTTCGCCGAACAGGCCGAGAGCCCCTGGCCGATGAGCCTCTACTATCCCGACGGCCGCTATGTCGGCATCGTCGAGTGGAACGAGACGGGCCCCTGGAGCGCCATCGTCGGGCCGGTGATCCCGCGCGGCAAGCCGGCTGGCGTCGTGGTCCGCGGCGGCAAGGTGGCGGCGACCTGGGGCGAGGTGGCCCGCGTCGACATGACCTTCTCCATCGCTAAGAGCTATCTCGCCGTCCTCGCCGGCATCGCCTCCGACGACGGCCTCATCGCCATCGACGATCCCGTCTCGAAGACCGTGGACGACCCGCATTTCTCCGGCGAGCGCAATGCCCGCATCACCTGGCGCCACCTCCTCCACCAGTCCAGCGAATGGGAGGGGGTGATCTTCGACAAGTCCGACCAGGTCGACCACAACCGCCAGATCGGCGCCGGTGCCGACAACAGCCGCAAGGGCGAGAAGCGCGCCCTGAAGGCGCCCGGCACCCACTACGAATACAACGACGTGCGGGTGAACGTGCTCTCCTACGCCCTGCTGCGCCGCTTCGGCCGCGCCCTGCCGGAGGTGCTGAAGGAGCGGATCATGGACCCGATCGGCGCCTCCGACACCTGGAAGTGGCACGGCTACGAGACCTCCTGGGTCGAGATCGGCGGCCGCAAGGTGCAGTCGGTGCCTGGCGGCGCCCACTGGGGCGGCGGCATCTTCATCTCCGCCCTCGACCATGCCCGCCTCGGGATGCTGATCGGCCGCAACGGCGCGTGGAACGGCCGCCAGCTCCTGTCGAAGGGCTGGATCGCCGACATGCTGACCCCCTCCCCCACCAATCCGGACTACGGCTACCTCTGGTGGCTGAACCGCGGGCGCAGCCGATTCTCCAACGCCTCGGAGGGAAGCGTCTTCGCGCTCGGTGCCGGCTCCAACATCATCTGGGTCGATCCGGAAAACGACATGGTGGTGGTCGCGCGCTGGATGGATCAGACGAAGTTCAACGCCTTCTTCGGCCACGTGATGGCGGCGCGCACCTGAGAAGGCGCCGACCGCGGGGCTTGCCGAGACTTGATCGGCGCCCCATTTCACGCCACAACATGCGTCGAATGCACGCGCGTCGATAGGACACCCGATGGCCGCAGCCGGAACCACCAACTGGACCAACGTCGTGAACGTGCTCGGCGCGACGGCCATCGTCGGGTCCGAAGCCGTCGGCGCGGGCGGCGCCACCGGCTGGGCTCTGGCCAGCCTGATGAAACTCGGCGACCAGGCGGTGCTCGTGGCGACGCTGGTCGGCGTCGCCATCGGCCTGGTGGCGACGGTGGCCTTCCTGCGCTCCGCCTACCGGGCCGAGCCCTTCAGCTGATCCCGCACGGGCCTCGGCTTCAGGCGTAGTCCTTCCGCATATACTGGACCTTGCGGTCCTCCATCTCCTTCACGAAGGTGCGCGCGAAGCCTTGGCGCGCATACCATTCGATCCGCTGTGTCAGCCTGGAATTGGTGTAGAGCGTGATGAACGAAGCGCCGAGGTCCCGCAGGCGACGCTCGGAAAAGTTCAGGATGGCGGCGCCGTAACGCTTCCCGTGATGACGGGGATGAACCGCCAGAGAGACGATCACAGGCTCCTCCCCCATCTCGATCACGGCACAGGCTGAAAGCCCGTCGCCGTCCTCCGCCACCCAGATTTCCTGTGTCGCGATGGATTCGGCATAGTCCACCATGCGCGGAAACGAGACACTGCCGGTCGTTGTCTCGTTCGGCAGATAGGCCGCTTCCTTCAGGGCGGTGATCGCCGGCACGTCCCGCAGGGTCGCGCGGCGCAGCGCGAGGCCGCCCTCCTCTGCCCGCGTCGCGTTCATCACCGCGAGGCTCACCTTCTGCCGGCCCTCGGCGTCGAAATTGTCGGGGGAGAGCCAGCGCGTGAAGGCGAGGCGCCGCTGCGGCCATTCGCAGTCGAGCATGGAATACCAGGCGGTGTCGCGGTTGGCGCCCTTGGCGATCATGTGCTGGCGGAACAGGCCCTCGAAGGTGAAGCCGAAGCGCACCGCCGCCTTCTTGGAGGGGGCGTTGAGGTCGTTGCACTTCCACTCGTAGCGGCGGTAGCCGAGCGTCTCGAAGACGTGGCGCATCAGCAGGAACTGCGCCTCCGTCGCCGCCGGAGTGCGCTGCAGGGCCGGCGTGTAGAGGATCGAGCCGACCTCGATGACCCGGTGGGTCGTATCGATACGCATCAGCGACAGCCAGCCGATGGCGCGGTCGTCCCTGTCGGCGATGGCCCAGTAGACCGGGTCCGTGGTGCCGGCGGCAATCTTCGCCACATGGGCGGCGAAGTCCGCCTTGTCCGCATAGGGGCCGGAAAAGAGATAGGCCCACTGCCAGGCGGCCTCGGGTCCATGGGACAGGGCGTAGAGGCCGTCCGTGTCGCGGGCCGGGTCGAGCGGCCGGAGGCGGCAATGGCGCCCTTCGAGGACGACATGGGTCGGGCGGGGCGCCGGCGTCGTGTCGACGGCGAAGCCGAATTCAGGGGCACTCAAGGGGGATGCTCCGGTCAGGCCTTGGGATGATGGGTGCGGAAGAAGCTGTTGAGCGCCCCGAAGGGCTCGGCGGTCGCGAGCGCGTCGAAGCTGCCCTCGCCGGCGATCTGGCGGGCAGCCTGCAGGAAGCCGCCCCAGGCGGCCCGCGCCAGCGCCGAGCCGACCGAGATGCGGCGGACGCCGAGCGCCGCGGCATCCGCCACGCTGAGGCCGACGGGCGCGGAGATCAGCAGATTGACAGGCTTCGGCGCCACCGCCGCCACCACCTCGCGGATCTGCTCCGCCGTTCTCAGGCCCGGCGCATAGAGCACGTCGGCACCCGCCTCCGCATAGGCGACGAGCCGCTTCAGCACCGTCGCCTGCGCACCGGGCAGTCCGAAGAGATGCGCCTCGCAGCGGGCCGTCAGCAGCACGCCGGTGCCCTTCAGCGCCTCGGCGGCGGCGCGGATGCGGTCCACCGCGAGCGCGAAGGGATAGATCACCTCCTCCGCCGTATCGCCATGGTCCTCGATGGAGAGGCCGGCGACACCCGTCGCGGCGCACAGCCGGCAGCTCTCGGCGACCCCTTCGGGATCGCGCGCATAGCCCGATTCGAAATCGGCGTTCACCGGCAGGTCCGTCGCCCGCACGATCTCGGCGATATGGGCGAGCGCCATGTCGCGCGGCACCGCCCAGTCGGTGTCGGGCAGGCCGCGCGAGAAGGAAAAACCGGACGACGTCGTGGCGAGCGCCTTGAACCCGAGATGCTTCAGCATCATCGCCGTGCCGATGTCCCAGGGATTGGGAATGACGAAGCAGCCGCTCTCGTGCAGGCGGCGGAAGGCGGCGCGTTGCGGCGATGGGTCCATGGCTCGTCCCCCCGAGGGTCGGAATGAAAAAGTCGCGCGGCGGGAACCGCGCGACAATCGCGTTTTGGTGATGGCGAGGATCGACGGAGGCGATGGGACCGTCAGTGGTTGTCCCGCGGAATGCCCCGCTTCTGCGCGATCTTCTGGTATTTCACCGCCGGCTTCAGCACCATGCCGTCGGCGAGCTGGCTCACCATCGAGCGCTGGATCTCCTGCCACGGCGTCTGGCTCTTGGGCACCTTGTAGCCGCCGTTCGCCTTCAGCTCCGCCATGCGCGCCGCGTAGTCCTCCTCGGAAATGAGAATGTTCGCCGAGCGCTTCCTCAGGTCGATGCGCACCCTGTCTCCCGTCTTCAACACGGCGAGCCCGCCATTGGCGCCCGCCTCCGGCGAGGCGTTGAGGATGGAGGGCGAGCCCGACGTGCCGGACTGGCGGCCGTCGCCGATGCAGGGCAGGTCGCGGATGCCCTTCTTCAGGAGGGCCGCCGGCGGCTGCATGTTCACCACCTCCGCCGAGCCGGGATAGCCGAGCGGGCCGACGCCGCGCACGAAGAGCACGCAGGTCTCGTCGATGGCGAGCGAAGGATCGTCGATGCGGTGGTGATAGTCCTCCGGCCCGTCGAAGACGATGGCGCGGCCCTCGAAGGCGTCAGGGTCCTTCGGGTTCGACAGATAGCGCTTGCGGAAGTCGGCGGAGATGACGCTCGTCTTCATGATGGCGCTGTCGAACAGATTGCCCTTCAGCACGATGAAGCCGGCATCCTTGACCAGCGGCTTGTCGTAGGGGCGGATGACGTCCTCGTCGGTGATGACGGCATTCTGGACGTTCTCGGCCATGGTCTTGCCGTTGGCGGTGATGGCGTCGCCATGGATCCGGCCGGCCTTCAGGAGCTGGTTCATCACCGCGGGCAGGCCGCCGGCCCGGAAGTACTCCTCGCCGAGATAGGCGCCCGCCGGCTGCATGTTGACCAGCAGCGGCACCTCGTGGCCGACCTTCTCCCAGTCGTCGATGTCCAGCTTCACGCCGATATGTTTGGCGATGGCGTTGATGTGGATGGGCGCGTTGGTCGAGCCGCCGATGGCGGAATTGGCCACGATGCAGTTCTCGAAGGCCTGGCGGGTGAGGATGTCGGAGGGCTTGAGGTCCTCCCACACCATCTCCACGATTCGCCGCCCGGTCGCGTAGGAGATCTGGCCGCGCTCGCGATAGGGCGCGGGGATGGCCGCGCAGGAGGGCAGCGACATGCCCAGCGCCTCGGCGAGGCCGTTCATCGTCGAGGCGGTGCCCATGGTGTTGCAGTGGCCGATGGAGGGCGCCGACTTGGTGACGACGTCGATGAACTCCTCGTAGGTGATCGTGCCGTCGGCCTGCAGCTTGCGTGCCTCCCAGACGACGGTGCCCGAGCCGGCGCGCTTGCCGTTCCACCAGCCGTTGAGCATCGGCCCGCCGGAGAGCACGATGGCGGGGATGTTCACCGTCGCGGCGCCCATGACCATCGCCGGCATGGTCTTGTCGCAGCCGGTCATCAGCACGACGCCGTCCATCGGATAGCCGTAGAGGATCTCCACCAGCGACAGGTATTGCAGGTTGCGGTCGAGGGCCGCCGTCGGACGCTTCAGCGTCTCCTGGATCTGGTGGACGGGGAACTCCAGCGGAATGCCGCCGGCGTCGCGGATGCCGTCGCGCACGCGCTGGGCGAGTTCGATGTGATGGCGGTTGCAGGGCGAGATGTCGGACCCGGTCTGGGCGATGCCGATGATCGGCTTGCCGGAGCGCAGCTCCTCCACCGTCAGGCCCCAGTTGACCGTCCGCTCCAGATAGATCGCGGTCATGCCCGGATTGTCCGGATTGTCGAACCACTGCCGCGAACGCAGGTTCTGGGGCTTCATCTTCCGGCGGGCCATGCCCTTCCTCCCATGTTGCGCTGCGAAGCGTTCAAATCGATTGAAGTGCCTGCCGCGTCGTCAGTTTCTTGGATTTGAACGCGCCGCAGGGCGGATTGCAACGGCAAAAGAGGGGGAGGCGACATGCGGGCGAACGGAGGGCGCGACTTGCCAAACGCCCGAACCCGTTCGATTCTCGCCAGACAACGCATGGGGTGCACCATGGTCATGCGAATTCGTGGTCGAGCCGCACGGCGTGTCCGATGCCTCGCCGCGCAGTGGCGAATGACGCCCGAAGAGGTGATCGAGGTGGTGGTCACCCGGTATGCCGCTCAGCTTGGCATTGACCTGTCCTCCACTGACGACGCTTCTGCCCAGCACCCGTCGCATACGGGGGCAGGCCCGGGTTGATTAGGCATGTCTTTGCAGTGCTTCTCTGGCTCTGCTTCACAGCATCCGGATGGTCACTGGCCGTTGCACAGCCTCAGGGATGTCCCGACCTTCCACCGTGCCAAGGTTGCGGCTGTCGCGGCGGGCCGGGCTATCGTGGTCCGGACAACCGTTGTGTTGGTTTCCGGCAGTTGGACCGCGTTTGCGGAGTTCCTCCAACGACGCGTTGCACGTTCGAGGGCTCCAGTCCCAACACCGGGATGAATGCCGAATGTGCCTTGCAGCCGAGACAGAACAACGCCAGAAGTCGCTCAAGACAAGAAAGTCCCGGAAACGCCCCATGACCCTTCAGACCGTCGCCAATTTCGACCGCATCGGCGAGGAGAATGCCTTCGCGGTCCTCGCCCGCGCCACCGCGCTGATGCGGGCCGGCAAGGACGTCATCAATCTCGGCATCGGCCAGCCGGATTTCGCGACCCCTGAGAACATCACCGAGGCGGCCATCAAGGCGATCCGAGACGGCCATCACGGCTACACGCCCGCCAACGGAATCCTGCCCCTGCGCGAGGCTGTCGCCGCCGATCTCGACCGGCGCTTCAAGGTCTCCGTCTCGCCCGAGGAGGTGATGATCGTGCCCGGCGGCAAGGTCACCATGTTCATGGCGATCCTGATGTTCGGCGAGCCGGGCGCGGAAATCCTCTATCCGGATCCGGGCTTTCCCATCTACCGCTCGATGATCGAATACACGGGGGCCACGCCGATCCCGGTGCCGATCCGCGAGGAGAACGGCTTCGCCTTCTCGGCGGACGAGCTCCTCTCGCTCATCACGCCGAAGACCCGCCTCGTCATCGTCAATTCGCCGGCCAATCCCACCGGCGGCGTGACGCCGAAGGCCGAGATCGACAAGCTCGTCGCCGGCATGGAGCGCTTTCCCGACGTCGCCATCATGTCCGACGAGATCTACGACCAGATGGTCTATGACGGCGAGGAGCATGTCTGCCTCCTCTCCTATCCCTCCATCCGCGACCGCACGATCCTGCTCAACGGCTGGTCCAAGACCTACGCCATGACCGGCTGGCGTCTCGGCTACTCCATCTGGCCGGGTAAGCTCTACGAATACGCGCGCAAGCTGGCGGTGAACTCCTTCTCCTGCGTCAACGCGCCCTCGCAGTTCGCGGCGCTCGAAGCGCTCACCGGCCCACAGGACGCGGTGGGCAAGATGGTCGCCGAGTTCGACGCCCGCCGGAAGCTCGTCGTCGAAGGGCTGAACAAGCTGCCCGGCGTCTCCTGCATCGTGCCGAAGGGCGCCTTCTACGCCTTCCCCAACATCAGCCAGACCGGCTGGAAGGCGAAGCCGCTGGCCTCGGCCCTGCTGGAGGACGCCGGCGTCGCCACCATCGGCGGACCTGACTTCGGCGTTCACGGCGAAGGCTATATCCGGCTGAGCTATGCCAACTCGTCGGAGAACATCCTCAAGGCGCTGGATCGCATGAAGGGATTCTTGGAGCGGCGGAACAGCTGAGGGCCTGAAGTCCGGCATTGCGGTTCAGCAAGCCGCTGTCCGGGCGTCCACCGACCCATCCGTCATGGCCGGGCTTGTCCCGGGCATGACGAGAAACGGGGCCACGTATCGCCCTACCCCCGCCCCGTCAGCAGCATCACCCCCAGCGCGGTGAGGATCGGCAGCGGCAGCGAAGCCGCCACCCTCAGCCAGACCACCCGCGTCGGCATGACCGGCAGCTCCCACACGATCAGCCGCTGGAAGGCGAAGAGCGCCCAGGCGGTCACGTAGGTCATCACCGCGAGATAGCCGGCGCCGCTCTTCAGCGCCGAGGCCCCGATGGCGAAGCCGATCACCGGCCCGCCCGGCGTGATGGCCCCCGCGAGCGTCGCCAGCAAGAGGCCGGTGATGCCGGACTCCGGCCCGAGCCATGAGCGCACCACGTCCTGCGGCAGCAGGGCGGCGAGGAAGCCCGCACCGATCACGCCGATGGCGAGACGCGGGATGAGGTAGAGGAAGTCGAGAAGGCCGCTGCGGCTCGCTTCCTTCAGCACGGGGACCCCCTTGCGCCAGGCGACGAGCGCCAGCACGGCGGTGATCACCCAGAGCGACAGGCTGACGGCGAGGGTGGCGCTCATCGCGGCCCGCCCGGCACGATCCGCGCCAGCCAATGGGCCAGGAGCCCGGCGACGATCGGCAGCGGCAACGACACCAGCATGCGAGTCGTGACGAAGTCGACGCCGAGGAAGGGCGCCTCCCAGATGATCGCCCGGTTGAGGCCGATCAGCGTCCAGCTCGTCACGAAGGCGACGGCGGGGCCGACGCCCGCGCCGACGGCGAGCAGCGCCCCCGCCAGCGGGTAGATGGTGAAGGGCCCGCCCGGCATGATCGCCCCGACGGCCGTGGCGATGACGAGGCCGGTGACGCCGGAATCGCCGCCGATCCAGCGCGAGACGAATTCGCGCGGCAGGACCGCCGCCACGAAGGCGCCGATCAGACAGCCGGCGAGCACCTTCGGCAGGATGTCGAGGAAGAGCCAGGAATCCTCGGCGAGGATGTGCAGGACGCCGGGCCAGCCATCCCGCACCAGCACGAATCCCGCCCCGGCGAGGACGAGGGCCAGCACGAACAGCGTCGAGCCGTCGACGAGGGTGCGGGGCTTCTTCTGCGAGGATTCAGGCTGCGATGACAAATGCGGGGCCGGGCAGGATCGACGGGGGTCCCGCGAGGGACCCGATCACCATAGGGCCCGGCCCGCTGCGCCGGAACCATCGCTCCGGCGCATCAGGCGTGCGCGGCCGGGTCAGGCCGCCGCGGAGGCCTTCGCTTCGGCTGCGGCCTGGTCGAGATGGGCGACCAGCGAGGCCTCGAGGCCGAGGGCCTGGGCGAAGTCCTTGAGGAACTTCGCCTCCGCCGCCGTGTCGACGTTCATGCCGAGATGGGCGGCGATATAGGCCTGCGCCTTCATCTCGTCGGTGGTGCACGACGCCGCGAGGATCTTGATGCTCACGGGCGCGGCCAGAACCCCGTCGAGGAAGCTCTTCTCCGCCTGACCGAGGCCCATGGAATCGAGCTGGCCGACGATCATCGCCCGCTCGTCGGGGCTCATCTCGCCGTCCGCATAGGCGGCCGCCACCATGGCGCGCAGCAGGATCTCGGCCGTGTCCTCGATGGTGCCGCCGGCTTCGGCGAAGCCCTCCGGCGCCTTGCCCATGCCGAGGAGCGAGGAGACGTCGTCGATCGTGCCCTGCACCACCGGCTTGCCCTGCTGGTAGTTGCGCAGCGCCACATAGGCGAGGCCGCCGATGGCCGCGAGACCGCCGAGCCGCGCCGCCGTGCCGGCGATCTGCCGTCCCGCGCCGGTGCCGAGCAGCAGGCCTGCGAGGGTCCCCGCCGCGGCGCCGCCGGCAAATCCGCCCGCATTCTTCTGCAGCACCTCGGTCGCCTGGCCGAGCAGCCCGCCGAGCCCGCCAGCCCCGCCCTGCGCCTGGGCGCTGCGGAGCGTCCCCATGAGCTGGTCGAGGAGATTGCCGCCACCGGCGCCCGGGGCCGCCGGCGCTGCCGGCTGGGCCGTGGCCGGCACGCTCCCACCCTGCTGCTGCGCGTTGCGGAGCACGGCACCGAGCTGGTCCATCAGGCCGCCGCCGGATGCGCCCGGGCCGCCGGATGCGCCCTGGCCGCGCTGCGCCATTTCGGCAAGCTGGCCAAGAAGCCCGCCCGAGCCGCCCTGCTGCCGGCCGCCCGAAAGGACGGAGGTCAGAATCCTGGAAATGTCGGTCAAAGCGTCCTCCCTGAAGTGCCGCCACGATCTATGCATGGCTCACCGCGCAGCAAGTGCGACAAGGTGGCCGATTTCGTGGCGCAACCGTCAGGGGCGAAGCGCCCGCGCCGCCCGCGCCAGGGCGGTAATGCGGTCGTAGTCGCCCGCCGCCAGCGCGTCGTCCGGCACGATCCACGACCCGCCGACCGCCCCGACATTGGCCAGCGCCAGATAGGTCGGGGCCTTGGCTGCATCGATCCCCCCGGTGGGGCAGAAGACGAGGCCCGGCAGGGGGCCGGACAGGCTCTTCAGGAAGGCCGCGCCGCCCGAGGGCTCGGCGGGAAAGAACTTGAGGGCGGTGAAGCCGCGGGCGGCCAGCGCCATGGCCTCCGTCACCGTCGCGCAGCCCGGCAGGACCGGGATCGGCATGGCGGCGAGCGCGTCGGCGAGAGCCGGCGGCGTACCGGGCGAGACGAGGAAGCGCGCGCCCGCAGCCGTCGCCACCTGGATGTCCTCGATCCGCGTGATGGTGCCGGCCCCCACCAGCGCCTCGGGCACCTCCCGCGCGATGGCGCGGATGGCGTCCGCCGCCTGCGGCGTCCTGAGCGTCACCTCGATGACCGAGAGGCCGCCCGCTGCCAGCGCCCGCGCCAGCGGCACCGCTTGCCGGACGTCCCGGATGGTCAGGACCGGGATGACCGGAGCGAGTTCGAGAAGCGGGCGGGCGTCGGGAAGCATGGGGTGTCTCTCGTCTGTCGCAGACACCTAGCACCTGCCTGCCCGCGCGGAAACGCCGGAGAAAGCCTCAGCGCGTCGTCGCGGGGTCGTAGAAGAAGCGCTCCGTCACGATCTCCTCGCCCCGCCAGGTCTGCAGCGCCATCTCGTCGAAGCGGCGGGTGGAGCCGTCGGGCAGGGTGAAGTCGAAGATCCAGTGGATCGCCACCTGGTCGCCGTCCACCAGAAGGGTCTTCACCTTGTGGGTATGGACCGAGGCCACACGGGCCAGCGCCGCCTTCTCGTGGGCGATCAGCATCGCCTTGCCGACCCGCGGCGGTGCCAGATTCTCCTGCATCGAGGCGTCCTCGGCATAGAAGGCCTCGATCGCCCCGACATGATCGCCGGACTCGACCAGGGCGACGAAGCGCTCGACCGTACTGCGCGCGGGCATGACGTCTCTCCATCCGGAACAGCTTCCCGTGGCATAAACGCGCCCGCGCCCGATTGCGTCAGGAGACGGCCCCCCTCAGTTGCGGTTGGCGAGGCCGTTGGCGACGCGCTGGGCACGGATGCTCTCCCGCTGCGCGACGATCTGGGCACGGAATCGCTCCATGCCGTCGCGCACCGAGCGGCTCGCCTGCGCATAGCGGTCGGGCGGCGTGAAGGCGTCGGGATGGGCGGCGTCATAGGCGAGCACCGCCTTGAGGGTGCGCTCGAGCGCCGGAATATCGCCGAAGGCATATTCGTTCACCGGTCTGCCCACCACCTCCGACAGCGAGGCGAAGGCCGCGGCGTCGCGGTCGCGGGGCAGGTCGGGCCGCGCCGCCAGATGGGTGCGGTAGCGGAGCTGGCCGAGATAGAAGACGAAGACCGCCTCGTCCCGCTGTCCCGCCCGGAAGAGATCGGCGGCGCGGCGATAGTAGCCGGCGGGGTGATCGCCCTCGAGGCCGCGGAGGAGCCGCGCCTCGTCGGCGGCGGCGGGGCTCACCAGCGCGGCGACGAGGAGAGTAAGGGCGGAGCGGCGGGAGAGGGCGGAAGCGACGACGGGCATGGCAGGCGGGTCCGATGGATGATGCGGAGGAGGTCGCATCGCCGCATTTCGCTTTCATCGCGCCGGCGCGACCGTCCCGTATCCGCCCGTCCGCGGCGACAGCGGCAGGAGGGCCTGGTCCTTCAGCGTCTCCAGCACGATGGAGGAGCGCACCCGTGCCACGCTCTCGTGGGGCAGCAGCACCTCGTTGACGAGGGTCGACAGCCCCTTGAGGTCGCGCACCACGAGCTTCAGGAGATAATCCGCGTCGCCCGTCATGGCGTGGGCCTCCTGCACCTCCGGCATGGCACGGACGAGATCGCCGAAGCGCTTGGCGTTGAGCCCCGAATGGGTGGCGAGCGAGACGAAGATGTAGACCGTGACGCCGAAGCCGAGCCGGGCGGCGTCGAGATCGGCGCGGTAGCGGCGGATGAGCCCCTCCTCCTCCAGCCGCTGGCGACGGCGCGACACCTGGCTCGCCGACAGGCGGACGATGTCGGCGAGTTGCTGGTTGGTCCGTGCGCCATCCTCCTGCAGCGCGTCCAGCAGGCGCAGGTCGAAGCCGTCGACGGAGACACTTTCGTTCATGTCGGCATCACATCATGCACCAGATGTGCATGCAACTGGTGGAGTGGCGCCTCCTTCTCACGCTCCGTGCGCCGAATCCGCACGATAATCGAGCCTCCAACGACACCACCAGAGGATGACGCCATGGGCCCGTTCCCCCACGAAGCTCCGCCCGCCGAGATCAGTGCCCACAACCCCATGGGTACCGACGGCTTCGAGTTCGTCGAATTCGCCCATCCCGATCCGGCCGCGCTGAAGCAGGTGCTCTCCCTGATGGGATTTCAGGCCGTCGCCCGGCATCGCTCCAAGGACGTGACCCTCTTCCGCCAGGGCGACGTGAACTACGTGGTCAATGCCGAGCCCGACAGCTTCGCCGCCGCCTTCGCCGCCGAGCATGGGCCCTGCGCCTGCGCCATGGCCTTCCGGGTCAAGGATGCGAAGTATGCCTATGAGCGGGCGCTCTCGCTCGGCGCCGAGCCCTATATCGGCAAGGTCGGCCCGATGGAACTCTCCATCCCCGCGGTGAAGGGCATCGGCGGTTCGCTTCTCTATTTCGTCGACCGCTACGGCGACAAGGGTTCGATCTACGACGTCGATTTCGTCTGGACCGGCGAGCGCGACCCGCACCCCGAACAGGCCGGCCTCTACTATCTCGACCACCTCACCCACAACGTCCATCGCGGCCGCATGGACCACTGGGCCGGCTGGTACGAGAAGCTGTTCAACTTCCGCGAGATCCGCTTCTTCAACATCGAGGGCAAGCTCACCGGCCTCATCTCCCGCGCCCTCACCTCGCCCTGTGGCAAGATCCGCATCCCGATCAACGAGAGCCTCGACGACAAGAGCCAGATCGAGGAATACCTCAAGGAGTACAAGGGCGAGGGCATCCAGCACATCGCCTGCGGCTCCCGCGACATCTACCGGACCGTCGAGGCGCTGCGCGCCAACGGCCTTCCCTTCATGCCCTCGCCCCCCGCGACCTATTACGAGAAGGTCGACGCCCGCGTCCCCGGCCACGGGGAACCGGTGGACCGGATGAAGGCCAACGGCATCCTCATCGACGGTGAGGGCGCCGTGGCCCTCGGCGAGAAGGAGGGGCGCATGTCGCGGGTGCTCCTGCAGATCTTCTCCGGCACGGTGCTCGGGCCGATCTTCTTCGAATTCATCCAGCGCAAGGGCGACGACGGCTTCGGCGAGGGTAATTTCCGCGCACTGTTCGAATCCATCGAGGAGGACCAGATCCGCCGTGGGGTGATCGGGGAAAAGGCGGCCTGACGTCGCCCCTCGTCGTCGCGGGCGTCGATTGCGCGCCGGCCCGGCATTCGATAGGTCTTGCCGGGCCCCTCCAGCATGCCCCCCGCCCGCGATGAACGTCCTGAACCACCTCGACCGAATCATATTTTCGTGGTCGCGCCGCAGATTTCTGACCGCCATCTTCTTGGCGATGTTCGTGAAGACTGGCCTATGGCACATTCCGAACCTCGACTCTTCGGCGCGGATCGCACAAAATCCATTTATACTTTGGGAACCGCGCCCTTCCGAGCAGTATATTTTCACGAGCTGGCTCGGCCCCTTCATCGCGTGGTCGATCGGGGCCACGAACGAAGCCCTGTTCCTGCTGCTGCATCTGGCCTTCGCCCTGGTGTTCTCGGCGACCGTGGTCTGGATCGCGTTCTCGCGGCTCAAGGAAGACCAGGCACGGCTGGCGGTCATCATTTTCGTGTGCCTGCCGGCATCGGCCAATCCCTATTTCTGGGCCGGCAATGACGGATTGACCCTGCTCCTCTTCGCTGCCGCGCTGGCGTTGCGGGAGCGTCCGCTCGGCGCAGGCACCGTCGGTGTTCTCATCGGCCTGCAGCATTTCGAGCAGGGCCTGTTCGGCTTCGCAGCCCTCGCCGCCGCCAGTTGGGCCACCCCACGCTTCGGCGGGCCGACGGTCTTCCCGTGGCGTTCCGCGGCAGCGACACTGGTCGGGATCCTCCTCGGCAAAGCCCTGCTCACGCTGATCTTCAAACTCAACGGCATGGCCGTCGTCGGGCGTGAGGGCTGGCTGTGGGAATACCTCCCCGACATGCTGGCGCAGTTCTGGTTCCGCAGCCAGTACATCCTCTTCACGGCCCTCGGCCTGGGGTGGCTGGTGGCCGTCCGCTATGCCGACAACGGGCGGGCAGCCCTGCCGTTTTTCGTCTGCCTGCTGGGCCTCATGCCGCTCGTCATGATCGTCAACGACCAGACGCGCGTCATCGGCAATGTCACGTTTCCCCTCCTCTTCGCCTTCTGGCTGACCAATGCCCACTTCCTCGGCGGCGTCGGGCGGCGCGAGGCGGCGGCTCTCCTCCTGATCTGGCTGGTGGTGCCGTGGAGCTGGGCCTTCGAGGGCCTGCCCACCTGGTCGGTTCTCCCCTATGACCTGGTCTATGTGGCCAACAAGCTGTTCGGCTGGTTCCAAGTGCCGGATACGTTCGTGTCGATGTGGCCGTTCCGTCGGCGCTGATCCCGGGACGGGATCGGTGCCGGTCGGCCGCCGGGGGCGATCAGATCAGCGGGTAGACCACGCCGACCCAGGGAAGCGCGGCGGTGGCGAGAGCCGCCGCCACCACCTTCGGGTTCGTGGCGTCGATGTCGGACGAATCGTCCTCCCCGCGCCCGCCATGGGCGGCGATCTGCGCCAGCGCCAGCAGCAGGAAGCACATGGCGAGATTGCCGAGGTGGCGGGCATAGTCGAAGGTGATGACGTTGGTCACCAGGAAGCCGCCCAGAACCACGACACAGACCACGAGCCAAGCCGGTCCCAGGCCCGGGTGCTCGGCCTGGACCCGCTGCTGGCGGCGCGCGAAAAACGCGATGACCGGCCAGTGGATGAGGATGATGGCCGCGTAGACCGGAAGCCGCGCCAGATGGCCGGGCAGCACGGCGAAGGTGCGCGGCAGTTCGTCGGCGAGCGAAGCGTACCACATGAAGGATTGCTCGTCGCCGACGTGCTGGACCGCCCGCGCGCGGATGTGGTCGAGGAACACCTCGACCGGCACTTTCGGAACGGCGGCGAAGAGAAGGTAGAGGAACAGCGAGGCGAGGACCGCCAGGGAAGCCGCCAGCAGCGCGCCGTCGCGCAGGGCAAGCCCTCCCGGCTGCGCGACCATCCGCAGGAGCAGAATCCCGTAGATGGTCGGCACGTAGATGGTGGCGTGGATGTGGTGGACGAGGAGCAACGCGGCACTGGCGAGCCCGACGAGCACGACCGTCGCGAGCCTGAGCGGCAACAGGATCGCCAGCATGGCGACGATGGCGCCGAGAACGTCGAACTTGCCGAGATTGCCGATGAAGTTCTTGAACAGCAGCGGTGAGCCGAAGATCAGGCAGCCCAGCGCGAACACGTCCGCCTGCCGTCCGCGGATGCACCGACGGAAGAGGAGCATCGCCAGCCCGAAGCAGACGGCGACGGCGACCATGCCCTCGACGCGCACCACCCACGGCGCCACCTGGTCGGTGAAGCGCGCATAGATGTCGCCGACCAGCGCTCTCCGCAGCAGCCCGCCCTCGTAGGTGACCAGGCGGTGGACATATTCCGATCCGGGAAGCGGCGTCAGCCAGCGGTGCATGACGACGATCGCGAACGCGATCGCGTTCACGCAGGCCACGCCCAGATAAGCAGCCCTCGCGTCGACCCGACGCAGGGTGATCGACGTCATCGTCCCCTCCAGCCCCGGAGAGGACGTGTAACAATCTGTTTCAACACCCGCAATGCAGGAAACCGGACCCTACGGTATTCCTTTAAGGTTGCAGGGTCTTTTTTGCGTCGACGGCCGGCTCACGCCGCCAGCCGCCCCTCGGTGACGGCGTGGCAGGCGACCGTCCCGTATTCGTCCGTCACCGACGCCGGCACTTCCGCGCGGCAGCGCCCGTTGGCGAGAGGGCAGCGCGGGTTGAACGGGCAGCCAGCCGGCGGCGTGATCGGGTTCGGGATCTCGCCGAGCACCGGCTTGCGCGCGCGCCCCGTCATGTCGAGGTCCGGCACCGCGTCGAGCAGCATGCGCGTATAGGGATGGCGCGGCGCGGCGAAGAGCTGCCGCCCCGGCGCCACCTCCACCAGGCGGCCGAGATACATGACGCCGATCCGCGTCGCCATGTGCCGGACCACCGCGAGATTGTGCGAGATGAAGAGATAGGTCAGCCCGAACTCGTCCTGCAGGTCGCGCATCAGGTTGAGGATCTGCGCCTGGACCGAGACGTCGAGCGCCGAGGTCGGCTCGTCGCAGACGATGAACTCCGGCCGCGAGGCGAGCGCCCGGGCGATGGCGACGCGCTGGCGCTGGCCCCCGGAGAATTCGTGCGGATATTTCGCGCCGTCGGCGGGGTCGAGGCCGACGGTCCGGAGCAGGCGTCCCACCTCCGCCTCGATCTCTCGGGCGTCCCTCATCAGTCCGAAGGCGCGGATCGGCTCGGCGACGATCCGGTCCACCCGCCAGCGCGGATTGAGCGAGGCATAGGGCGACTGGAAGATCATCTGGATCTTGCGCCGAACCTCCGTTCGCCGCGCCGCGTCGCCGGCCTTCGCCATGTCGACGCCGTCGATCACGACCGAGCCGGCGGAGGGCTCGAGCAGGCCGACCACCATGTTGGCGACGGTCGATTTGCCCGACCCGGATTCGCCCACCAGCGCGAAGGTCTCGCGCCGGCCGATGGTGAAGGACACGTCCTGGACGGCGCGCAGCAGCCGGCGCTCCTCGCGCTCCAGCATGCGGTTGAGCCAGGGCTTCGACACGTCGAAGGTGCGCGAGAGATTGCGGACGGTGACCAGGGGCTCGCTCATGCCGCCTTCTCCTCGCCCTCGGCATAGAGCCAGCAGGCGACCTGCGAGCCGCCAACTGCCATGGGCTCGGGCCTTTCGACGTAACAGCGCGCGAAAGCCTTGGGGCAGCGTGGATTGAAGGCGCAGCCCTGCGGGATGGCGGTCAGCCGCGGCATCGAGCCGGGGATTTGCACCAGCCGGTCGGAGGTGGCGTCGAGCGAGGGGATCGAGCCCATCAGCCCCTCCGTATAGGGGTGGCGGGCGCGCTTGATGACGTCCTGCACCGGACCGATCTCGGCGATGCGGCCGGCATACATCACGGCCACGCGGTCGGCCGTCTCGGCGATGACGCCCATGTCGTGGGTGATCAGCATGACGGCGGTGCCGTGCTCCTTGCAGAGACTCTTGAGCAACGTGATGATCTGCGCCTGCACGGAGACGTCGAGCGCCGTCGTCGGCTCGTCGGCGATGACGAGCTCCGGCTCGGCGCAGAGCGCCAGGGCCAGCACCACGCGCTGGCGCATGCCGCCGGAGAACTGGTGCGGATAGGCGTCGATGCGCTTCTCCGGCGCGGGGATGCCGACCTCGGTGAGCAGCGAGACGGCCCGCGCCCGCGCCTGCGCAGTGGTCAGGCGCGTATGGGTCTGGATGGTCTCGATGAGCTGCTCGCCCACCGTGTAGAGCGGGTTGAGCGAGGTGAGCGGGTCCTGGAACACCATGCCGATGCGCTTGCCGCGGATTTTGCGCATCGCCTCCGGGGCGAGGTTGTCGATGCGCTCGCCCTTGAGCAGGATTTCCCCGCCGGCGATGCGTCCCGGCGGTTCGAGGAGGCCGATGACGGCCGCTCCGGTCATCGACTTGCCGGCACCGGATTCGCCGACGACGCCCACCACCTCGCCCGGCGCGATGTCGAAGGAGATGCGGTCGACGGCGGTCAGCACGCCGCGGCGGGTGGGGAACTGCACGACGAGGTCGCGGACGGAGAGGACGGGAGTGGTCATCGGTCCCTCACCTCAGCTTCGGATTGAGGGCATCGCGCAGCCAGTCGCCGAGCAGGTTGATGGAGAGCGCCAGCAGGACGAGCGCCAGCGCCGGGAAGAACAGAATCCACCACTCGCCGGAGAACAGATATTGCTGGCCGAAGCGGATCAGCGTGCCGAGCGAGGGCTGGGTCGCCGGAACACCGACGCCGAGGAAGGACAGCGTCGCCTCCTCGATGATGGCGAGCGCCAGGTTGATGGTGGCGATCACCAGCACTGGGCCCGTCACGTTCGGCAGGATATGCCGCGCCATGATGAACAGCGGCGGGCGCCCCATGACGCGGGCGGCCTGCACATATTCCTTGTTGCGCTCGACCATGGTGGAGCCGCGCACCGTGCGGGCATATTGCGCCCAGTTCGACAGGCCGATGGCGACGATCAGCACCCAGATCGCCATCTGCTCGTGTTGCGACGGCGGGATCAGGCCGCGCGCCACGCCGAAGAACAGGAGCGCGATGAGGATCGCCGGGAAGGAGAGCTGGATGTCGGCGACGCGCATGATGACCGCGTCCGTCCGCCCGCCCACATAGCCGGCGAGGAGGCCGAGCCCCACTCCCATCACCACCGAGAAGGCGACGGAGGAAAAGCCGACGAAGAGCGACACCCGCGACCCGTAGAGGATGGCAGAGAACAGGTCGCGTCCCTGGTTGTCGGTGCCGAGGAGATAGACCGTGTTGGAGCCCATGCCGGCTTCGCCCGGCTTGGTATAGGCGTCGAGGAGGTTGAGCGAGGCGGGGTCGAAGGCGTCCTGCGGCGCGATCCAGTTGGCCCCGAGCGAGGCGGCGAGCAGGATCACCGTCATGGCCGCGGCCACCATCGCCACCGGCGAGTGGCGGAAGCTCCAGGCGAGGTCGGACTGCCAGGCGCGGGCCAACCTGGCCCTGAGCGTGAGGCGCGGCTTCGGCGTGTCGTCGATCACGGTCATGGCGGGCCTCAATGCGCCGAGGCCGGGCCCGCGCCGCGCAGGCGGGGGTCGAGCGCAAAATAGAGGAGGTCGACCACCAGGTTGGTGACCACGAAGACGAAGGCGACGAACATCAGGTAGGCGGCCATGACGGGGATGTCGACGAACTGCACCGCCTGGACGAAGAGCGCGCCGAGGCCCGGCCACTGGAACACGCTCTCGGTGACGATGGCGAAGGCGATGACGCCGCCGAGCTGCAGGCCGGCGATGGTCATCACCGGCACCATCGTGTTCTTCAGCGCGTGGCGGAACCAGATGGTGCGCTCCGGCACGCCGCGGGCGCGGGCGAACTTCACGTAGTCGGTGCGCATGGTCTCGAGCATTTCCGAGCGCACCAGGCGCATGATCAGGGTGAGCTGGTAGAAGCCGAGGGTCAGCACCGGCATGACCAGCGACTTCAGGCCCGACGTGGTCAGGAGGCCCGTCGACCACCAGCCGATCTTCACCACGTCGCCCCGCCCGAAGGAGGGCAGCCAGCGCAGCTCCACGGCGAAGAGCCAGATGAGGCCGATGCCGATCAGGAAGGTCGGCAACGACACGCCGATCAGCGAGACCGACAGGATGGCGTGGGAGAGGAGGCCGTTCCGGTAGATGGCCGTGTAGACGCCGAGCGCGATGCCCACGACGAGGGCGAAGATCGCCGAGAGGAGAGCCAGCTCCACCGTCGCCGGCAAGCGCTCCGCCATCAGGTCGGCGACGGGCCGGCCCTGGCGGTAGCTCACCCCGAACTGCAACTGCGCCGCGTTGGAGACGAAGCGGGCGAACTGGACGGGAAAGGGGTCCATCAGGCCGAGGTCGCGGGCGAGCTGCTCGCGATCCTGAATCGTCGCCTCCTGCCCCATGAGGTTGGAGACGGGGTCGCCGATGAAGCGGAACATCGAGAAGGCGACGAGCGCCACCACCAGCATGACCAGGATCGCCTGGGCGAGACTCTTGACGACATAGGCGATCATGAGGGGTGACCGGAAGACGCGGGAAAGAGGGACCGAATGCAGCAAGGCCCCTTCCCGCATGCGGGAAAGGGCCTCGTCGCGAGGTCGGAGGGATCAGGAGCCGGCGAAGCGGAACAGCTTGAACCAGGCCCCGGCATCCGGATGGACGGGCACCTCGATGCCGCCGCGCGAGGCGTGGCTGATCGACTGCATGTGCAGCGGGATGTAGATCGCCTGGTCGCGAAGCTGCTTCTGGATGTCGGCGAGCTCGGCATTGCGGCGGGGAACGTCCGCCATGGTCTGCAGCGCGAGCATCCGCGCGTCCAGCGCCGGGTTGGAATAGCGCGTGCCGTTCCAGGTGCCGTTGTTCGCCGTGCGGGTGTGGTAGAGGAAGGTCAGGATGTATTCCGCGTCATAGGTCGGGATGCCCCAGCCGACGAGGAAGAAGTCCAGCTCCTGCCGCTGCAGCTCCGGGAAGTGCTGGGCGGCGGGCTTGGCGACGAGGTTGGCGCGGATGCCGACCTGGCCGAGCATGGCCACCACCGCCTGGCAGATGTTCTCGTCCGAGACGTAGCGGTTGTTGGTGCACTGGAGCGTCACGGAGAAGCGGGTGTTGCCCTCGCCGGCGCGGCGCGGATAGCCGGCTTCGTCCAGCGCGCGGTTGGCCGCGGCGGGGTCGAAGCGCGGCACGGCCGCGAGCTCGGCCGAGTAGCCGGAGATGAAGGGTGAGCCGACATAGCCGATCGGCTGGCCCTGGCCGCGCATGACGACGCGGGTGATGGCCTCGCGGTTCACCGCGATGTTGATGGCGTTGCGCACGCGCACGTCGGCGAAGGGGTTCTTGCCCTTGATGTCGGAGGACTTCAGCTCGGCGTCGCCGACGTTGAAGCCGAGGAAGATGACGCGGTTCTCGGGGCCGGTCGTCACCTTGATGCCCTGGCTCTGCTGCAGGCGGGCGATGTCCTGCACCGGCACGTCGTGGACCACGTCCACCTCGCCGGAGAGCAGCGCCGCGATGCGCGTGGCGTCCTGCTGGATCGGCACGACGATCAGCTCGGTCACCTGCATCGGGAACTGGCCCTTGCCCCAGTAGCCGGCGAACTGGCGCATCACGGTGCGCACGTCCGGCTCGCGCGAGACGAGGGTGAAGGGGCCGGTGCCCATGGCGTTGCGGGTGGCGCCGTTCTCGGCCCGCTCGCGGATGTTCTGCGGCTCGAGGGCGTTGTTCTTCTCCGCCCAGGCCTTAGACATCATGAAGATGTTGGTGAGGTTCTCGACCAGCAGCGGGTTCGGCGCCTTGGTCTTCAGGCGGATCGTGTGCGCGTCCACCTTGATGACGCTGTCGATGGAGGTGAGCAGGCCGCGATAGTCGGAGGTCGGCTTGCGGGCGCGCTCGAAGGAGAAGATGGCGTCGTCGGCGGTGAAGTCGGAGCCGTCGTGGAACTTGACGCCCTGGCGGAGCTTGAACTCCCAGACCGTCGGATCGTCGGGCAGGATGCGCCACTCGGTGGCCAGCGTCGCCACCAGCTTGCCGTCATAGCCGCGGATGACCAGCGGCTCATAGATCTGGTGGGCGAGGTTGGATGTCGGGCCGATATTGGCCGACATCGGGTCGAGCGTCTGGGCGTCCACCGAACGGGCCCAGCGGACCGTTCGCGCCTCCACGGCCGTCACGAATGTCGCGGCGGCGATCATCGCCCCCGCCAGGAATTTAAAACCAAGACGCATCATCCACCTCCGCAACGTCGGTTGCAGCCGGGGTTTGGCCCCGGCTTATTGGAAGGATGATAGACAGCGATTTTGGGCGTGTCACCGCGTCTGCGGTGACCAAATGCCGCGGATCGTCACAGGTTCCGGCGGGTTCCGGCGAACAGGCCCGCAGGTCAGGACGGCTTGATCTCGATCTCGATGAAGGCGAAGTCGCGACCGGTGATGTTGACGATGTTGTGGTTCACCCCTTCCTTTCGGAAATAGGGCTCGTGCGTCTTCATCTCGTACTCGCCGGAGGTTCCGTCGCCGAGCTCGGCGATCAGCTTCCCGTCCGACAGCGGCACCACGACATAGTCCCAGCCGTGGGTATGCCAGCCGGTCTCGGCGCCGTCGGAGAAGTTCCAGCGCGTCACCTTCACCTTGTCGTTCTCCACGAGAACTTGCGGATCGGCGGGCGGGCGGCAGGTGAAGGTCATGGATGGATCCTTTCGGGAGGCTGGAGGCCGGCGGAACGGCCGGCGATGAACCAGGAGACGAGGGCGCCGGCGAGGCCGGCGAGAAGCGTCACGGCGATGCGCGAGGCGGTGAGCGCCGGTTCGTCTCCGAGGATGGGATCGGCCGCCTCCTGCGGGGCCTGGAGATAGGTCCAGACCAGGGCGGAGAGTGCGGCGAGGGCGCCGAGGCCGAGATGGAAGGCCGGCGAGCGCCAGCTCAGAACCTCGGCGACGAGCAGGACGAGCAGCAGCGGCCAGAAGAGCTGCGCGGCGAGGAAGGTGTAGAAGCCGATCGTCGCGGCGCCCGCCAGGGCTTCGGGCAGGCGGCCCTTGTTGAGGTCGAGGATGACGACCATCGCCGAGGCGAGCACCAGCCCGGCGATGAAGCCGAGGGCCACGCGCAGGAGCCTGACGAGATAGAAACCGAAGCGATTCATGGGGGCAAAGGTAGTCCGCCGCGGCCGGGCGCGATAGCGCGGCCGCGGCATGCCCCCCGTGCTCGTCCGGCGGTGGCGCTGGCCGTGCCTAGCGCACCACCGCCCCGTAGATGAGGTTCTTGAACAGCATGCGCGTGTGCACGCGGTTCGAGGGGCCCTGCGCCATCAGGATGCCGACGATGCCCTCGCGCGGATCGATGGTGAAGCTGGTGCCCCAGGCGCCCGCCCACATGGCATCGCCTGTGGAGCCGGGGGCGACCGCGAAGCCGTCCTGCAGCCTGACCGCGAAGCCGAGCCCGAAGCCGTAGCCCGGCCCGGTGGAGGCCGCCGTCGACCCGCCCATGCCGATCGTGTGGTTCGACAGCATGAACTCCACCCATTTGGTGGAGAGGAGCCTGCGCCCCTCGAACTGGCCGCCGTTGAGGATCATCTGCGCGAACTTGAAATAATCTTCCGCCGTCGAGACCATGCCGGCGCCGCCCTTGAAATACTGGCCGTGGTCGGCCGGATTCTCGAAGATCCGGTAGGACGTCCACATGGCCGCCTTGGCCGGGTCGGAATCCAGCGCCTCGGCGAGACGCGAGCGCCGGCCCTCCGGCACGAACCAGCCGGTGTCGCGCATGTCGAGCGGGTCGAGGATCATCTCCTTGACGAGGATGTCGAGCCGCTTGCCGGTGACGCGCTCCAGCAGCAGGCCGAGCACGTCCACCGAGATGGAATATTCGAAGGTCGTCCCCGGCTGGTGCATCAGCGGGATCTGGCCGAGCCGGCGCAGCATCTCGTCGCCGGTGATGTTGGCGGTGCGGGCCTCGATGTTCTGCTCGTCGAGGAGCTGCTTGAGGCGCGGCGAACGCACCGACCCGGCATAGGTGAAGCCGGCCGTGTGGCGCAGCAGGTCCTGCACGGTGATCGGGCGGGCGAGCGCCACATCCTCGGTGGTGGTGGTGCCGTCGGCATTGCGCCGCTCGACCTGCACCTTCATGTCCTTGAGCTCGGTCAGCCAGGTGGCGATCGGGTCGGAGAGCTTCATCCGCCCCTGCTCGATGAGCATCACCGCCGCGGTGGAGACGATGGGCTTCGTCATCGACGCCAGCAGGAAGACCGTGTCGCGGGTCATGGCTTGAGTCTTCGCCGCGTCGCGGAATCCGTGCGCCTCGAAATGAATGATCCGGCCACGCCGCGCGATGAGCGTCACCGCGCCGGGAAACATGCCGCGATCCACCTGTTCGCGCATCACCGGCCCGATGCGGGCGAGCCTCTCGCGCGAGAAGCCCATGACGGTGTCCTCAGCCCGCCCGCGACGCCCCTCACGGCCTTCGCGACCCTCGCGGCCCTGCCAGCGGTCGAAGCCGGGGCCGCGGTCGTCGCGTTCGAAGCGACCGCCGGGACCGGGCCCCGGTCCCGGGCCGAACTGGGCGGAGGCGGTCGACGGGGTCAGGGCGAGAGTGGCGAGCGCCAGGGCGACGGCCCCGGCGCGCACGGGCGACAGTGCTTGGACGGACATGGGGATCCTCCCGGGATCGTGATGGTCTCGGCCGGTCTTGTTGCGCCGGTCGCCGAAAGCTCACCACCCGCCCGGGAGAGGGTCAAGCGCGCAGCAGCGGCGGCTGCCGCGCGGCGGGCGCAGGGAACCAGATCAGTCCACCATGCTCATGGCGCGGAAGGCGTCCTGCTCGGCCTTGCTCATCAGCGCCGCCTTGTCCTTGGCGCGCAGCCGCTCGGTCTCGCTCTTGAGCTGGCCGCAGGCGGCGAGGATGTCGCGGCCGCGCGGCGTGCGCACGGGCGAGGAATAGCCCGCCTCGAAGACCACCTCGGAAAAGCGCTCGATCTGCTCCCAGTCCGAGCACTCGTATTTGGAGCCGGGCCAGGGATTGAACGGGATCAGGTTGATCTTGGCCGGGATGCCCTTGAGCAGCCGCACCAGCCGCTTCGCGTCGTCGATGGAATCGTTGACGCCCTTCAGCATGACGTATTCGAAGGTGATGCGCCGGGCATTCGACGCGGCGGGATAGCTGCGGCAGGCGTCGAGCAGCTCGGCGATCGGATATTTGCGGTTCAGCGGCACCAGCTCGTCGCGCAGGTCGTCGCGCACCGCGTGCAGCGAGATGGCGAGCGCCACGCCGGTCTCCTCCCCCACCCGGCCGATCTCCGGCACCACGCCGGAGGTCGACAGCGTCACGCGCCGCTTGGAGAACTGCAGCCCGTCCGGGTCGAGCAGGGTGTGGAGCGCGCCGGTGACGTTCTCGACGTTGTAGAGCGGCTCGCCCATGCCCATGAAGACGATGTTGGTGACGAAGCGCCCGCCATCCGTCGGCACGAAGGCGCCCTCGGGCGGCTCCTGCCCCGGCCAGTCGCCGAGGCGGTCACGGGCGACGATCACCTGCGCCACGATTTCCGCAGCGGTGAGGTTGCGCACCAGCTTCTGCGTGCCCGTGTGGCAGAAGGAACAGGTGAGAGTGCAGCCGACCTGGCTGGAGATGCAGAGCGTGCCGCGGTCGCGCGTCGGGATATAGACCGTCTCGATCTCGTGCCACTTCTCGCCCGCCATGGACGGGGGGATGCGCATCAGCCATTTGCGGGTGCCGTCCTGCGACACCTGCTCGGCCACCACCTCCGGCCGGTCCAGCGTATAGGCCTCCGCCAGCGCCTGGCGCAGATGCTTGGAGACGTTGGACATCTCCTCGAAGGTCTTGGCCCCGCGCTGGTAGATCCAGCCCCAGAGCTGGGACACGCGCATGCGCGCCTCGCGGCCCTCGATGCCGATGTCCGCGAGCGCCGCCTTCAGCGCGTCACGCCCTGCGCCCACCAGCGAGGGCTTGGCGGGGAGCGCGCGGGTGTCGGTGGCGGCGGCGGGCGGCGCCGCCACGGGCTTGGCATTCGCGAGATCGAGCGTCGGCATCGGGTCGAGGTTCCTGGCAAGCGCGGGCCTATAGCACGAAAGCCACCGTCTCGCGCAGGATTTTGGCGCGCCCGAGGCCTCAGCTCGTCGTGTTGGGGTCGGCGCATTCCCGCCGGGCCCGGGCGAGGGCCTCGGCGAAGCCCTCGAGGGAATAGGTGTCGACCGTCTTCTCGCCGAGCACGGAGGTCGAGCGGATGCTCATATGGGTCTGGTTCCGCATCTGCGCCACCAGCCGCGTCTCGTCGGCGAGGTCGCGGATCCAGGCGCCGACGGCGTCACCGGCCAGGGCGAAGGTCTCGTCGCCGACGCTGACCGCCGATCCCGCCGCCGCCGCGAAGCCGAACTCCACGGAGAACTCGTCGCGGACCTGGTCGGTGGGCCGTGTCGTCACGAAGACGAAGGCGCGCTCCCTCACCGCCCCTTGCGGGCGCCGCGTCTGCGGCTGGGCGGCGGCATAGCAATGTTTGCCGCGGTCGGTCTCGGCGACGACCACCGACCAGTCGGCATGGCGGGCGACGATCCGGGTTGTGCCGGTCGGGCGATTGTCCGCGGCGGCGGTGCCGGCCGCGATGCAGAAGGCGAGAAGGGCCCCCGCCGCCCTCAGCGGCATTCCTGCGCCACGCGGTCGAGCGCCTGGGACAGGCCGGTCAGCGAATAGGTGTCGGTCGTCACGTTGCCGCGGCCCGAGGTGGACCGGACGGTGAGCTGCGAGCCGCCGCGCATGGCCTGGACGAGACGTCCCTCCTCGGCGGCGTTCTTGATCCAGGCGCCGGTCGCCTGGGTGTAGAGGGCGAAGCTCGTGGAGCCGATGGTGGCGGTGGCGTCGCCCTTCAGCGGGAAGCCGAGGGTGAGCGACACCTCGTTGCGGACGTTCTCGCCGGGGCGCGATGTGAGGAAGAAGAAGGCCGGGTCGCGCTGCAGGTTGCCGGGGGCGCGGGTCTTCGGCTGCGAGGCGGCGTAGCAGACCTTGCCGCGCGGGGTCGTGGAGGTGAAGACGCCCCAGTCGCCGAACTGCGCCACCGCCGATCCCTGCTGGGCCCCGCCGCCCGCGGCCGGGCGGCTCGCCTGGGCCTGCTGGCGCTGCTGGGCGCCGGCGCTGGTGACGGCGAGGGCAACGGCCGAGAAGGCCAGGACGGAGAGGATTTGGGTGCAGCGCATCGCAATACTCGGCTCTGGAAACGGGCGAACGGGAACGGCGGCCCCGCCGGACTTGCCCCGTAGGTGTCGAAGATCAGGGTAAACAGGAGGTTAATTCGTGGGCGAATCCTGTGCGAACGGCCCCTCGAACGGCAAATCCCGGCCCTGACGTCGCTCCCCGGACGGTAATCTACGGCCAAACCGGGCAAGACTAGGGCGGAGGGCACCGGAGTTGCCCTCACCGCCGTTGCAGACCGTTACCCGGCGCCCGGAGGTCGCTCAGGGAAGCGGATCGCCGCGCCCGTATCCCGGCCTACCGGTCCTCAGCCCCAGGTGCGGATATCGACGAAGTGTCCTTCCACCGCCGCCGCCGCCGCCATGATCGGCGAGACGAGATGGGTGCGGCCCTTGTAGCCCTGACGGCCCTCGAAATTGCGGTTCGAGGTGGAGGCGCAGCGCTCGCCGGGAGCGAGCCGGTCGGGGTTCATGGCCAGGCACATGGAGCAGCCCGCCTCGCGCCACTCGAAGCCGGCGGCGATGAAGATCTTGTCGAGACCCTCCTGCTCGGCCTGCTCCTTCACGAGCCCCGAGCCCGGCACGATCATGGCCGAGACGGTGTTCGCCACCTTCTTGTCCTTCACGACGCGGGCGACCTCGCGCAGATCCTCGATGCGGGAATTGGTGCAGGAGCCGATGAACACCTTGTCGAGGCGGATGTCGGTGATCTTCGTGCCCGGCTTCAGGTCCATGTATTCGAGCGCCCGCCACTTGGAGAGGCGCTTGTTCTCGTCCTCGATCTCGTCCGGGTTCGGCACCACACCGGCGATGGAGATCACGTCCTCCGGGCTCGTGCCCCAGGTGACGATGGGAGGCAGGGCGTTGGCGTCGAGCACCACGGTGCGGTCGAAATGGGCGCCCTCCTCGGTGAAGAGCGTCTCCCAGTACTTTTGCGCCATGTCCCAGGCCATCCCCTTGGGCGCCTTCGGCTTGCCCTTGAGATAGGCGTAGGTCTTCTCGTCCGGCGCGATTAGGCCGGCACGGGCGCCGCCTTCGATCGACATGTTGCAGATGGTCATGCGGCCTTCCATCGACAGCGAGCGGATGGCCTCGCCCGCATATTCGATGACCGAGCCGGTGCCGCCGGCCGTGCCGATCTCGCCGATGATAGCGAGGATGATGTCCTTGGCGGTGACGCCGTCCTTCAGCTGCCCGTCGACGCGGACGAGCATGTTCTTCGCCTTCTTCTGGATCAGCGTCTGGGTGGCGAGCACATGCTCCACCTCCGAGGTTCCGATGCCGTGGGCGAGCGCGCCGAAGGCGCCGTGAGTCGAGGTGTGGCTGTCGCCGCAGACGATGGTCGTGCCCGGCAGGGTGAAGCCCTGCTCGGGGCCGATGACGTGGACGATGCCCTGGCGGATGTCGGCGGCGTCGTAATATTCGATGCCGAATTCCGCGGCGTTCTGGGCGAGCGCCTCCACCTGGGTGCGGCTCTCCTCGTCCTTGATGCCGAACTTGCGGTCGGGGGTCGTGGCGATGTTGTGGTCGACGACGGCGAGCGTCTTCTGCGGCGCGCGCACCTTGCGCCCCGTCGAGCGCAGGCCCTCGAAGGCCTGCGGGCTCGTCACCTCATGGACGAGGTGGCGGTCGATGTAGAGAAGGCAGGTGCCATCGTCCTGCGTCTCGACCACGTGGTCGTCCCAGATCTTGTCGTACAGCGTGCGCGGCGCGGCCATGGCGGACCTCCCGTTCGAAAAGGTGGCGGGTCTCTTAGCCTTGAATGGTTCTGGAGAGAAGAGGCGTCAAGACGGAGGCATGACAGGAGAGCGGCGCCGGCGGCGCCGCCCTGACAGCGTCACACCCCGAAGCACCAGGCCAGCACGCCCTTCTGCGCATGCAGGCGGTTCTCGGCCTCGTCGAAAACCACGGACTGCGGGCCGTCCATGACCTCGTCGGTGACCTCCTCGCCGCGATGGGCGGGCAGGCAGTGCATGAAGATGGCGTCGGAGCTCGCCGCGCTCATCAGCTGCTTGTTGACCTGATAGGCCTTGAGGAGGTTGTGGCGGCGTCCTGCATCCTCGTCCCCCATCGACACCCAGCAGTCGGTGACGACGCAGTCGGCACGTTCCACCGCCTGATAGGGGTCCGACGTCCAGGATACGTCGGCGCCCTCGCGCTGCGCGGCGGCGATCACCTCGCGGCGCGGCGCCAGCTCCTCGGGGGTGGCGATGTTCAGCTTGAAGCCGAAGCGCGGCGCCGCCTGGATCCACGACGCCAGCACGTTGTTGGTGTCGCCGGCCCAGGCCACCGTCTTGCCGCGGATCGAGCCCTTCTTCTCCTCGAAGGTCATGATGTCGGCCATGATCTGGCAGGGATGCGACAGCTTGGTCAGGCCGTTGATGACCGGCACCGTCGCCGCCTCCGCCAGCTCGCGCACGGCATTGTGGTCGAGCATGCGGATCATGATGGCGTCGACATAGCGCGACAGCACCTTCGCCGTGTCGGAGATCGTCTCGCCACGGCCGAGCTGCATCTCGGCGCCGGTGAGCATGATCGTCTCGCCGCCGAGTTCGCGCATGCCCACGTCGAAGGAGACGCGGGTGCGGGTCGAGGGCCGCTCGAAGATCATGGCCAGCACCTTGCCGGCGAGCGGCTTGCCCGCCTCGGACGTGCGGCGGACGCGCTTGAGCGCGCCGGCCTTGTCGAGAATGGCCTTCAGCTCGGCCCCGCCGAAATCGGCGAGGTCGAGGAAATGACGGGGAGCATGGGTCACTCGGCCGCTCCCTTGACCATCTGCGCCTCGAGGCTCGCCGCCGCCTTGTCGAGCATGCCGACCGCGAGGTCGATCTCGGCATCCGAGACGATGAGCGGCGGGATGAGGCGGATGACGTTGTCGCCGGCCGGAACCACCAGCAGCCCCTCGCGGCGCGCCTCCGCGGTCACGTCGCCGTTGGGGACGACGCATTTGAGGCCGGTGAGCAGGCCCGCCCCGCGCACGCTCTCGAAAACCTTGGGATGCTGGTCGACGAGGCCGGCGAGCTTCTGCTTGAACAGCAGGGCCTTGCGCTGCACCTCTTCAAGGAAGCCGGGTGCGAGAATCACGTCCAGCACGGCATTGCCGACGGCCGCCGCCAGCGGATTGCCGCCGAAGGTGGTGCCGTGGGTGCCGGGCGTGAACACGGCGGCGCATTTCTCCACCGCCAGCACCGCGCCCATGGGGAAGCCGCCGCCGATGCCCTTGGCGATCGCCATGATGTCGGGGGTCACCCCCGCCCACTCGTGGGCGAAGAGCTTGCCTGTACGCCCGACGCCGGTCTGCACCTCGTCGAAGATCAGCAGCAGGCCGTTGGCGTCGCAGAGCTCGCGCAGATAGCGCAGCTCCTCGGTCGGAACCTCGCGCAGGCCGCCCTCGCCCTGGATCGGCTCGATCATCAGCGCCGCCGTATCCGGGCCGATCATCGCCTCCAGCGCCTTGCGGTCGCCGAAGGGCACCTGGTCGAACCCCTCGACCTTCGGGCCGAAGCCCTCAAGGTACTTCTTCTGGCCGCCGGCGGCGATGGTCGCCAGCGTGCGGCCGTGGAAGGCGCCCTCGAAGGTGATGATGCGGTAGCGGTTCTCCTCGCCGCGCACGGCGTGGTATTTGCGCGCCATCTTGATGGCGCCCTCGTTGGCTTCCGCACCCGAATTGCAGAACAGCACGGAGTCCGCGAAGGTCGCCTCGATCAGCCGCTTGGCCAGCCGCTCCGCCTCCGGCACGTTGTGCAGGTTGGAGACGTGCCAGACCTTCTGCGCCTGCTGCACCAGCGCCTCGACGAGATGCGGGTGCGAATGGCCGAGGGAATTCACCGCGATGCCGGCGCCGAAATCGAGGACTCGTCGCCCGTCCGCCGTCACCAGCCAGCAGCCCTCGCCCCGCTCGAAGGCGAGTTCGGTCCGTGCATAGTTCGGCATCAGCGGCGTGATCACTTCGACCTCCCGTCGAAACTCCCGGAAACCCAGAAAAAAACGGCCGCCCCGAAGGGCGGCGCGGTGAATTCTATGCGATCGGGGGGGTCGAAAGTCAAGGTTCCGGCCGGCTGGCGCATATTGCATTGCGGTAGTCCCGGCCAGACGCCCCGAGGCGGTCTGACCACCCGTCGCGTCGCAGACGGCCGATGCCGACCCGCGCGCCGCCTTCCGTCAAATCCAGCCATTCTCCCGGAACCAGCCTGCGAGTGCCGGCTGCACGTCGGGATGAAGCGGCCCCGCGTGACCGGGATCGTCGGGCGCGGCCACGGAGGTGAGATTGTGGCTCGCGCCGGCAATGAGGCTGACGCGGTGGCGGGTGGCCCCGGTCGCGGCGCGCCCGGCAAGCCCCGCCTCCAGGGCCGGCACGTCGCGCTCGGCCGAGACCTGGAGGTCGGCGCCGCCGGCGAGGACGAGGACCGGACAGGGGCAGCGCGCCGCGAGCGCGGCCGGGTCGCGGGCAGCAAAGCCCTGCCAATAGCGCAGCAGATAGGCCGGGTAGAGCCCGGCGAGCCCCGGGGAGATCACGGCGGGATAGCCTTCGCCGGCGGCGAGCCCTGCGAGGATCCGGTCGTTCTCGTCGAGCAGGCCGGCCAGCACCGCTTCCGGCGCCCCCTGCCGGCGGCCGAGCCGGCCGAGCTGGTCGCGCAGGACGGTCGCGATGGGCCGCCCCGGGGTGGCGACGAGGATCATCATGGCCGGCGAAGCGGTGCCGCCCGCGGCGAGGTCGAGTGCGATGAGACCGCCCTCGCTATGGCCGAGAAGGCCGACCCGCCGCCCGTCTACGCCCTCTTGCGCCGCCAGCGCAGCCAATGCGAGGCGCGCGTCCTCGACGAAGTGGTCCCAGCGCGCGAAGTCGACGAGCGCGGCCGGATTCGTCGGGAGGCTTCCGGCGACGGCACCCATGCCGCGCTTGTCGCAACGCAGGCTGGCAATGCCGAACCGGGCGAGCATCCCGGCGAGGTTTCTGAGAAGGTCGGGGACGAGATGGGGCCGCTGATTGCCATCCCTGTCGGTCGGCCCGCTGCCCTGGATCAGCAGCAGGCCGGGCACCTCGCCGTCCGAAGCGGGCATGGTCAGGGTGCCGGCGAGCGGCGTCCCGTCGGCGCCGAGAAATCGCAGGTCTGTCTCGGTCTGCAGCAGCGCCATGTCGACACCAGAACGAGGGAACGGGGGGCTTTGCCGACGGTTTGGACGGTGGGCCTCACAAACGGCCCGTCGACGGCAAAAGATACTCAGGAGAGTGACTCAAAAACAACACCGACCTTAAGGCCTTGGTAAGACTCAACCATCGGTGGACTGCACACGGCTTGCGAGCTGTGGACGGATTCTCCGAGGGCCCGAACCGCTTGGGGAAAACGACAGCGAGATTCGCCGGACTCTTGCCGCCGATTCAATCGATAGCGTAGTGTCCGGCCGTCGGCATACGACATCTCGTGCGGCGGACCTTAGTGACAAGGGTATCGGCAGTGCAGCGACGCCTCGTTCGGGGCGGCGGTGAGTTGCGGATTCCGTGAGGCCCGCGGCCTTCCAGGAGGAGACGGAAACATGCAGCAGTTGCAGTGGACCGACGAGCGGGTGGAGCTCCTCAAGAAGCTCTGGAACGACGGTCTGAGCGCCAGCCAGATCGCCGGCGAACTCGGTCAGGTGACCCGCAACGCCGTCATCGGCAAGGTCCACCGCCTGGGGCTGTCGGGCCGCGCCAAGGCGCCGTCCACCACCGCCCCTCGCGCCCGCAAGGCCCCGCGCAGCGCGCCCTCGGCGCCGCCGCGCCCCTCCATGCCGGCCTCGCGTTCCAACCTCGCCTTCAAGCCGCGCCCGGCGCCTGATCTGGTGCCGGAGACGGAAGTGGCTCGCCTGCCCGAGGTCGACAACGTCGTTCCCATGGGCGAGCGCTGCACCATCATGGAGCTGAAGGAATATTCCTGCCGCTGGCCGATCGGCGAGCCGGGCAAGGACGATTTCCGCTATTGCGGCGCCCGCTCCGGCACCGGCATTCCCTATTGCGCCTACCATGCCCGCATCGCCTACCAGCCCGTGGCCGACCGCCGCCGCGACCGCAAGCAGGCCGGCGGGCGCTGAGCGCCGGCGCAGCCGTCACAACCAGAAAAGCGATGCAAACCAACGACCCTCTCCGCAAGGAGGGGGTTTTTCTTTGGAGGCCGGGCCGGACCGCGGGCCGCCGTCAGAACGGCATCATGCGCTCGACGACGAGATAGCCGGTCAAGAGGCCCACCCCGAAGAGGACCACGATCGCCGCCGCGACGAGTTCGGCCGCGCTGAGCACGAGCGTCGCGGCGCCGGTGCGGGCCGAGGCGAGGCGCACCGCCAGACCCTTGGCGCCGGAGGCGAGGGCCGCGATGACCGCCACCGTGATCGCCGTGCCGACCGCCATGGCGAAGGTCGCCGCCACCCCGGCCTGGACGATGCCCTGGGACAGGGCGAAGACGAGGATGAGCACGGCGCCGGTGCAGGGCCTGAGGCCGACGCTCAGCACCACCGCCAGCGCCTCGCGCCAGGAGTGGATGCGCGCCACCTGCTCGGCCGCCGGCAGGTGGACGCAAGCGTCGTCGCAGGCCATGCCCGGCACCGGCCGGTTCTCCCGCCACGAGGCGAAGCGGGCGAGGAAGGCGCGGCCCTTCTGCCAGGTCAGCCTCAGGCCGATGGCGATGATGAGGCCATAGGCGGCGATTTCCACCCAGTTGACGACCCGGGTCATGGTGCGGGCCGTGACCCCGAGGAGCGCCGCCAGGAACCCGACGAGGGCGATGGCCGTCAGCGCCTGGACGAGGGACGACAGCGCCGCCAGCGCCACGCCGCGCCTGATCGTGGCGCCGTTGGCGACGATGTAGGACGAGATCACCGCCTTGCCGTGGCCGGGTCCCGCGGCATGGAAGACGCCGTAGAGAAAGGAGAGCCCGACCAGCGTCCAGGCGGCCCCGGACTGGCCGCTGCGGATGCCGCGCACCGCCGCCGAGAGCTGGCGGTAGAACAGCGCCTGCTGCTCGATGATCCAGCCGACGAGCCCGCCGGGAGCCGGTGGCCGGGCGCCGCCGAAGGCCGAGGGTGGCGCCTGGGCGAGGGCCGGCGCGAGAGCGACGACGCAGCCGGCCAGGACCAGCGCGACGAGGAGCGCGGCGCCCCGTCGGGAAGGGGTCACGGGCAGGTCACCGTGAAGCGGCCGGCGAACTGCTGGCCGAAATTGGCATTGGCTCCCAGAGCCTGGAAGAAGCTCTCCGACAGGGTGCCGACCTGGGCGCTGCTCCCCTTGGGCGGGGAGTAGTCGAGGCGGCAGCCGGCCGGAGCGGCGACGAGCCGCATCGGCTCGCCGTCGGCTGGCGTGAAGGCGACGAAATAGTCGGGATCATAGACCTCGACGGTCAGGGGACGGCCGGCGGCCTTGAAGGGCGTCGCGATCGGCACCGTGAAGTGCAGCCTGAGCTTTCCGCCGACCACCTCCGACCAGGCGTCGCGCACCTCGCCGAACGAGACGTAGCGCCGCTCGTGGCGCAGTACCGTGAAGAACTTCTGCTGTCCCAGATGCTCGACGTTGACCTTGGTGAGTTCGGCCAGTTCCTCGCGGGTGAACTGGCCGTCACCGTTCTTGTCGAGCCCCTGGGTGGCGAAGCTCGAATACATCTCGTCGAAGGTCCACACGTGCAGGAAGCCGGTGATCTGGCCCGCCCCGTCGTGCAGCAATTGCGTCTCCGTCTCCACCTGGACGTGGGGATGAGCCTCGGCCGGTCGCGCCGAGGCGATCGCGAGCGCCAGGGCGCAGAAGGCGAGAAGGCGAGTTTTCGGCACGGCGAACCCTTGTGCTCGGTCACGCCAGTGATAAGGCGGGGAAGACGGCCAAGATATGGCGGCCCTCGTGGTTAACGCGGGGTTGATGCGCCCGCGAGCGGGCGACCTCTGCGCCGGCGCGGCTTGCCTCCTGCGATGCCCGGTGGAATGGTCCGCCATCCCCGCCGATACCGCCTCCGAGGATCTCCATGCTCGCCAACCTGACCATCGACAGCCGCCGTCTCTGGGACATGCTCATGGAGACGGCCGCCATCGGCGGCACGCCCAAGGGCGGCATCCGGCGCCTGTCGCTCTCCGACGAGGACCGCCGCGTGCGCGACTGGTTCCGCCGGGAATGCGAGGCCCTCGGCTGCACCGTCCACATCGACACCGCCGGCAACATGTATGCGATCCGCCCCGGCAAGGACATGAGCCGCAAGCCCATCGCCATGGGCAGCCACCTCGACACCCAGCCAACGGGGGGCAAGTTCGACGGCGTGCTCGGCGTCCTCGGCGGCCTCGAAGTGCTGAAGACGCTGCATCAGGCCGGCTACGAGACCAACTCGCCGCTCTGCCTCGTCAACTGGACCAACGAGGAGGGCGCGCGGTTCTCGCCCTCCATGGTCGGCTCGGCGGTCTATGCCGGGGCCTATACCCAGGCGCAGATGGACGCCGTCACCGACAAGGACGGCATCACCCAGGGCGCGGCGCTGGAGTCCATCGGCTATCGCGGCGCCGAGAAGCCCGGCGCCCTCGCCTTCCAGGCCTATTTCGAGATCCATATCGAGCAGGGGCCGATCCTCGACGAGGAGAACCTGTCGGTGGGCATCGTCACCGGCATTCAGGCCATCAAGTGGTTCAACTGCACCATCACCGGCCGCGAGAGCCATGCCGGCACCACGCCCATGGCCTATCGCCGCGACGCGCTCGCCGCCTTCGCCGAGGCGGCCGGCGAGATCCGCAAGATCGCCATCGACCACGGCGGCCTCGCCACCATCGGCATCGTCTCCGCCTATCCCGGCTCGCCCAACATCATCCCCGGCGAGATGCGCTTCACCCTCGACATGCGCCACCATGCCGACGACGTGCTGAAGACCATGGTGACCGCGGCGAAGATCGCCATCGCCGAGGCGGCGACCGGCCACGACGCCGCCTACGACGTCCAGCCGCTGCAGGATTCCCCTGCCCAGCCTTTCGACGCCACGCTGATCGCGGCCGTGAGGGCGGCGACCGAGAAGCTCGGCCTGCCCTCGCGCGAGATCACCTCCGGCGCCGGCCACGACGCCATGTACACCGCGCGCGTCTGCCCCACGACGATGATCTTCGTGCGCTGCGCCGAGGGCCTCAGCCACAACGAGGCGGAGAGCGCCACGCTCGAGGACTGCGGCAACGGCGCCCAGGTTCTGCTCGAGGCCGTGCTCGCCTACGACGCCCGCGGCTGAGCGCGCTTTCCATCGCGGGTCGCTGCTGGTAGACCGCCCCGGCAGCGACCAAGAGGCCAATCCATGTCGGACATGCGCGTCGTCATCGCCGGGGCCGCCGGCCATATGGGCCGGGTTCTCGTGCGTCTCGTCCAGGAGACGGCGGGGATGAAGCTGGTCGGCGCCATCGAGCCGGAGGGCCATGTCGCCATCGGCGAGGACGCCGGCCTCCTCGCCGGCGTCGGGCGCACCCTCGTCGCCGTCAGCTCGGACATGGACGCGGCGCTGGCCCAGGCCGACGGCATCATCGACTTCACCATTCCCCGCGTCTCCGTGGAAATCGCCGGTCTCGCCGCCAAGCACCGCAAGGTCCATGTCTGCGGCACGACGGGGTTCTCGGACGCCGAGAACGACGCCATCGCCTCCTCTGCCCGCATCGGCACCATCGTCAAGTCGGGGAACTTCTCCCTCGGCGTGAATCTGCTGGCGGCGCTGGTGAAGCGGGCGGCCGAGGCCCTCGACGAGGATTTCGACATCGAGATCCTGGAGATGCACCACAACCGCAAGATCGACGCGCCCTCCGGCACCGCCCTGATGTTCGGCGAGGCGGCGGCCCGCGGCCGCGGCATCGAGCTCGCCGCCCGGTCGGATCGCGGCCGCGACGGGCAGACCGGCGCCCGCCGGCGCGGCGACATCGGTTTCGCCGCCCTGCGCGGCGGCACCGTCGTCGGCGATCATTCGGTGATCTTCGCCGGCCCCGCCGAGCGCATCGTCATGAGCCATCACGCCGAGGACCGCGCCCTCTTCGCCCGCGGCGCGCTCAAGGCGGCGCTTTGGGCCCATGGCCGCCCCGCCGGCCTCTATTCCATGGCCGATGTCCTCGGCCTCTGACCCCTCACAGGATCCCACCATCATGACCGAACGGCTTCTCGTGCTCACCCGCCACGGCGAGAGCGAGTGGAACCTGAAGAACCTCTTCACCGGCTGGAAGGACCCCGGCCTGACGCCGAAGGGCATCGAGGAGGCGAAGACGGCCGGCCGCGGCCTCAAGGCGCTCGGCCTCGGCTTCGACGTCGCCTTCACCTCGGCGCTGACCCGGGCCCAGCACACGCTGAAGCTGATCCTCGATGAGATCGGCCAGCCCGGCCTCGAGACCATCCGCGACTTCCGCCTCAACGAGCGCGACTATGGCGACCTCTCCGGGCTCAACAAGGCGGAGACCGCCGCCAAGTACGGCGACGAGCAGGTGCACATCTGGCGCCGCTCCTACGACGTGCCGCCACCCGGCGGCGAGAGCCTGAAGGACACGGTGGCGCGCGTCCTGCCCTATTACGTCGAGACGATCCTGCCGCGGGTGATGCGCGGCGAGCGCGTGCTGGTCGCCGCCCACGGCAATTCCCTGCGGGCGCTGATCATGGTTCTCGACCATCTCGACGACAAGACGATCCCCTCGCTCGAGCTGAAGACCGGCGTGCCGCTGGTCTATCGCCTCAACGCCGACACGACGGTGGCGTCGAAGCAGGTGCTGGAAGGCTAGGACGGCAACGTTTGGCGGCTGCCCGTGCCGGCAGTCGCCGCACCAGCTTGCATTCCTGCGCGGCGTGCTTCCTTGGTTGTCCATGACGGTATCATGTGACAGCATCGGCCTCGTTCTGCTGGACCGTGGGCGATAGAGCGGATCCAGGCTTGATGGGATCGATGAGATGAAGCGTGGTTCACTGACGGCATCGCTCTGTGCGGCCGTTTTCGCCGTGATCGCCGCGGGCGTTCCCGCTCAGGCCCAGTCGATGGATGATGCCTGGCAGTCGGTGCTGCGGCGATGGGTCGGCAACGGCTGGAAGCCGTTTCACGAGGGCGGCTACAATTTCACGGCCGACGGCAATCAGGGCCGGCGCTGGGGAGCGGGCCTGCGGGCCGGCGAGGCGGTGACGTTTGGCGCTGTCTGCTCCAATTGCGACGGCGTCCAGCTCATCCTGCGCGACGGCCGCGGCAACATCCTCGCCACCGCCAACGCGCAGCGGCCATCGAGCAGCCTCAGCCATACGCCCCGTGAAAGCTCGAACGGGTCCATCCAGCTCATCCCCGTCGGCTGCCGGCAGCCGGCCTGCCCGGTGCGCTACACGTCCTTCGTGCGACGCTGAGGCGCGGCGCGGGGCGCCGCCACCGGCGAGACGCCCGTCGCCTCACGACACCTTGAGGTCGGCCTGGGGCAGCGGCGGCCGCGTGTCGGCGGCCGCTGCCTGGGCCCGGCCGGTGGTGATCGCCATCGAGGCGGAATCGTAGAAGCATTTCATGCTCTGGATGAGCCGCCCGCGGAAGCGGACGAGGTCGCACCGCTCGCTCTCGATCACCCGCCCGTTCGGCCGGAACATGAGCGAGGAATGCCAGTGCACGAAGGCGTCGTCGCCCTTGACGACGATCTTCTCGATCAGGAATTCGCGCACCTCGAACACCCGGTGGAAATGGCCGAGAACCTCCGTCAGTCCGGCGATGCCCACGCGCAGCCCGGCATGGGGGTTGAGGACCGGGTTGCCCACCAGCGTGAATTCGCAGTCCTCACAGAACAGCGAGGCGAGCGCGAGCGTGTCGCCACGCGCCCAGGCCGCATAGCCGACCTTCAGCTTCTGTTCGAGACCGAGCTCGTCGGTGACGAGATGCAGCACCATCCTGAGCGGCTCCATGCACGCGTGCGTCACGTGAAGGTATGAGACAGCCTTGGCACAAATCAACAGAGGCATTCGGCGAATACACCCCGCGGCGCGACGCGGATCAGGTCGGACACGTAGGCGTCCACCGAACCTCAGGCTGCGGCACGCAAGGCTTGCGAGCGGCGGCATGTCTGCCCTACCCTCTGCGTAAATCGATTTAAAAAAAACGACCCCGGGAGGAACACCATGCCGTCGCGCGCCGTGCGCAACGTCGACCGCTCGCTCATCCGCGAGAAGGCGAAACTGATCCGCCGCGAGACCGTGCGGCTCACCGACATCTGCGGCTCCGGCCATTACGGCTCGTCCTTCTCCATGGCCGAGATCGTGGCGCTGCTCTACTACCAGCTCCTCCACGTCAAGGCGGACGAGCCGCGCTGGGCCGACCGCGACCGCTTCACCATGGGCAAGGGTCACGCCGCCATCGGCCTCTTCCCCGTGCTGGCCGATCTCGGCTTCTTTCCCGCCGACTGGCTCGACACCTACAGCCGCATGGGCTCCTTCCTCGGCGATCATCCCGAGATGAAGAAGGTGCCCGGCATCGACTTCTCCTCCGGCTCCATCGGCCACAACCTCTCCGTCTCCGTCGGCATGGCGCTCGGCGCCCGGCTGAAGGGCTCGCCCGCCCGCGCCGTCTGCCTGATGGGAGACGGCGAGATGAACGAGGGGCAGATCTGGGAGGCCGCCCAGGCCGGCGCCCACTACGGCCTCGACAACCTCGTCGGCATCGTCGACATCAACGGCGCCGGCTCCGACGGCGATCCGCAGCAGACCCTGCGCTCCGAGCCTCTCAAGGAGAAGTGGGAGGCCTTCGGCTGGAACACGATCGTCCTGAGGGACGGCCACGACATCGATTTGACCTTCGACGCGCTCAACCGCGCCCTCAACGCCCCCGACGGCCGCCCGGCCTGCGTCCTCGCCTATACGGTCGCCGGCAAGGGCGTCTCCTTCATGGAGGGCACCTGGCAATGGCACCTCGGCTTCCTCGGGCCGAAGGACATCGAACGCGCCTATGCCGAGATCGACGCCGGCGAGATCGGGTGAGGAGCGAGACCATGAGCCAGAGCGAGAAGTACCGCGCCAATCCCCCCGCCCCCGGCATGGCCTACATGTCGGCCGAGCTGAAGAAGACCATCGACCTCGCCGAATCCACCGTTACCGACGACTTCGACGAACGCTCCTGGGACATGGTCGTCTCGCTCGGCCTGTCACGCCAGCTCACCACCGGCAGGACGCTGATCGAGCTCGCCGAGGCCGGCCATGACGACATCGTCGTCTGCACCGCCGATCTCGGCCGCCCGACCCAGGTCATTGGCTTCGGCCAGAAATATCCCGACCGCTATTTCAATTTCGGCATCGCGGAGCGGAACATGATCGGCGCAGCGGCAGGCCTCGCCACCATGGGCCTGACGCCGGTCATCTCGAACTACTCGTTCTTCCTCGCCCTGATGGGCGTCGAGAACATCCGCAACGACATCTGCTACACCAACCTGCCGGTGAAGATGGTCGGCACCCATTCCGGCATCGCCATGGGCTTCTACGGCACCTCGCACCATTGCTGCGAGGACATCGGGGCGCTGCGCGCCATCCCCAACCTCACCCTCATGGCGCCCTGCGACGGCACCGCCCTGTCCTCGGCGCTGCGCACCAACGTCAAGCATCCCGCGCCCATCTATTTCCGCGCCGGACGCGGCCGCGAGGCTGTCGTTTATGACAAGGAGTTCGACTTCCGCATCGGCGGCTCCAACACCCTGCGCGAGGGACGCCATGCCACGGTCCTCGCCATCGGCAACCTGGTGAAGGCCGGGCTCGACGCCCACGACATCCTGAAAAGCGAGGGCATCGAGATCACCGTGGTCGACATGTACTCGATCCGGCCGCTCGACGTCGCAGCGGTGCGCGACGCGGCGAAGCGCGGGCCGATCGTCTCGGCGGAGGAGGCGAACATCACCGGCGGCTTCGGCGCAGCCATCGCCGAGGTCATCGCCGAGGAGGGCCTCGGCACCCGCCTCACCAAGGTCGGCATGCCCGACGCCTATTCGGTTCTCGGGCCCCCGACCCACCTCTACCGCCACTATGGCCTCGACGGCGAGGGCGTCGCCGCCGCGGTGCGCAGGGCGCTGAAGGGCTAGGGGATTGAAGGCTGGGTAGGTTCGTCGAGTGAGATGGCCCCACCCGCACCCTCCCCGCGCTGCGCGCGGAGAGGGGGACTTTAACGCCATCCACAGACTTCGACGCTGGCGCCAGGCTCGACCTTCGGAGATTGGGCGCGACGCCGAAGTCCCCCTCCCATCGCGCAGCGAGGGGAGGGTGCGGGTGGGGCCTTCTGAGACCGCTCCCCTCAGAAATAGCCGGCGAGGTTCGCCCGGATGCGGTCGATCACCCGCCCCTCGTCCGAACCGATCTCGAAGCGCTGGCCGGTGATCGTCTCGAAGGCCTCGATATAGACCGCCGCGGTCGCGACGATCACGTCCTGCGGGATCGCCGGAATGTCGTCCTTGTAGGGGTCGCAGCGCGCCACCACCCAGTTGCGGACGAAATCCTTGTCGAAGCTCTCGGGCTTCTCGCCCGCGGCGAAGCGGGCGGGATAGCTCTCCGCCTTCCAGTAGCGGCTCGAGTCCGGCGTGTGGATCTCGTCCGCCAGCACGATGCGCCCGTCGCGGTCGGTGCCGAACTCGTACTTGGTGTCGACGAGGATCAGGCCCCGCTCCGCCGCGCGCTGCTGGCCCCGGGCGAAGAGCGCGAAGGCATAGCGCGTCAGCGTCTCCCACTGCTCCGGCGTGACGAGCTTCTGGTCGAGGATCTGCTCGGGCGACAGCGGCTCGTCATGGCCGCCGTCGAAGGCCTTGGAGGTCGGCGTGATGATCGGCTGCGGCAGGCGCTGGTTGTCCTTGAGGCCGTCGGGCAGGGTGATGCCATACATCTCCCGCTGGCCCTTCTTGTAGAGCGTGAGGACGGAGGTGCCGGTGGTGCCGGCGAGATAGTCGCGCACCACGATCTCCACGGGCAGGATGTCGAGACGGCGCCCGACCACCACGTTCGGGTCCGGATAGGCGATAACGTGGTTGGGGCAGATGTCCGCCGTCTCCTCGAACCAGTAGCGCGCCGTCTGCGTCAGCACCTCGCCCTTGAAGGGGATCGCCGCCAGGATGCGGTCGAAGGCGCTGATCCGGTCGGTGGCGATGATGACGCGGCTACCGTCGGCGAGGTCGTAATTGTCGCGCACCTTGCCGCGGTAATGGTTCGGCAGTTCCGGAATGGTCGCGTCGTCGAGGACGCGATGGGCGTTGGCCTTCAGTTGCGCCAGATCCATGGCCGTCTCCCTTGAGAGGCGAACGGCTCCTGAGGCCCCCGCCGGAGGCGACCTGATAGAGCCTGGCGTGCCGCGAGGAAAGGCCGCGACGCCATGTCCCCCTAACCGAATCGCGCGACTGGCAAAGCCTGTCCTTCCAACCCCAACTCTTGAATTGACCAAATTCAATGTTGTTAACACAATGCTTTCAATTATGCTTCCCGAGAGGCACCTCTGCGAGATCTAGATATGGCGAGCGTAGAAAAGAAACGAGAATACATAAACATGAGCTACGATAAAGTTACGATGAACCTCCTGCTGTCGCATTGGCACAACATCTGTCTACTCGGAGGCTATGTACACACTCATTTGTCTCAGACATATGCAAGACGAAAGAATTGGCTGACGATAGCAAATATTATTGCGACCATACTTGTACTATTTATGTCGCTCAGCGAGGACGCCAAAACTGTTATCAATGTTTACATTGGCTTTTTTAACGTCTCACTCGGCAATAAAGAGGCGTCGAGCGCGGCGATACTGATCAATTTATCGGCAGCAATGGTTGTTATTTTAACAATGGCTCAGTTTTATTTTCGATATGAAGAGAGACATCTGGAGCACAGAGCCAGTGCTCTGGAGTTTTTCAACTTGGCGAATAAAATAAATCGCTTTTTTGGGATAGATATTAGCCCGGACGATATTCACATGCTCAATAAACAGCTCAACTGGATCACAAAAGGTTCCTCCGGGCTGTCGAGGCTTCGCCAATATCAAAATGGCTATTCAAGTCGGATAGGTAATTTTATCCGAAATATCTTATACGATGAAAACAAAAAGGAAAAAATACTGTCGATAGAAGAGTCTATTGATCGACTTCAGTCACTGGTCGACAAATATGACTTTCGATTTGAAGGAATGCATGAAGTCGAGGCGGGCTGACACGCCAACACCCATGCTGGCGAAAAGGTGTGGCGTATCGGTGAAATGCCGGATTGCTTGACCGATCTCCTCCGAGCGGTTTGGCTCCCCTCCCCCAATGCCCAGCGAAAGAGCCCCATGGAAGCCTACGTCACCCCGGTCATCGAGTTCGTCAAAGCCAACCAGGCCTGGGCTCCCGCCATCATCTTCGCGCTGTGCTTCGCCGAGTCGCTCGCCGTGCTGTCGCTGATCGTGCCGGCCTGGGCGATGATCGTCGCCTTCGGGCCCCTGATCGGATCGGCCGGCATCCCCTTCTGGCCGATCCTCGTCGCCGCAGCCCTCGGCGCCACGCTGGGAGACGCCGTCTCCTACTGGTTCGGCTATGTCTTCAAGGACCGCATCGCGACGATCTGGCCTCTGTCGAAACACCCGGACATGCTGCCCAAGGGCCATGCCTTCTTCGAGAGATGGGGCGTCTGGGCCATCTTCATCGGCCGCTTTTCCGGGCCGCTGCGGGCTGCCGTGCCGCTGGTCGCCGGCATGCTCGCCATGTCGCAATGGAAGTTCCAGATTGCCAACGTGCTCTCGGCCTTCATCTGGGCCGGCGTGCTGCTGGCGCCCGGCAACTTCCTCGGCAAGTACCTGCCCTTCCTCCACTGAGCGGCCGTGGGTCGAACAGGACGGCCCAACGGCCTGCACGACCAAACTGCGTCCTTCGAGGCTCGCTGCCGCTCGCACCTCAGGATGAGGAGGTGAGTGAACTGCACCGCGGTTGTCGTGACGCGCGACGGCCGAACTGACTTTGACGCCGATGCAGAGCTGACACCCACCTCATCCTGAGGTGCGAGCCCGCCAGATGCGCTTGCATCTCGCCCAGGCGAGCCTCGAAGGACGCACTTGGATCGTGCAGCCGAAAGCCCCGCCACGATGTCTCAGACGAGCGTCGCCGTCCCCAGGTGCTCGACCGGAAAGGCGTGCACGTCCTGCAGAAGCTCCACGAAGGCGCGCGCCGTGAACTCGGTCTGCTCGCGCCCGCTCGCCGGAGTCGCGGCCGCCGCATTTCCCATGGCGCCAGCGGTGGAGAGGTCCTCGCTCATCCAGCCGAAGGATATGCGCTGGGTCGCGCGCAGGTGCCGGTAGCGCTGCTCCATCAGCACGGCGGCGGAGACGAAGTCGCGCGCCTTCGCCATGTGCACGAGGTCGCGGCGGAAATGCAGCATCTGCGAGGTCTCGATGGTGCCGCCATGGATGCCGTGGACATGCTCGGCCTCGGGGAAGAGTCCCTCCGGCGAACCGAGCCGGTGCCAGGAGCATTGCACCACGAACATCCCGTGCCGCCGCCTCAGCTCGCGCGCCACGATCTCCATGGTGGCGACGTTGCCGCCGTGGGAATTGGCGAGGACGAGCTTGCGCACCCCCGCCCGCGCGACGCCGTCGCCGATCTCGGTCAGCAGCCGGATCTGCGTCTCCGCCGAGATGGTGATCGTGCCGGGAAAGGCGACGTGCTCGTCCGACTTGCCCATCCACACGGTCGGCAGGAAGGTGACGGGCAGGCCCTTCGGCAGGATCTCCCGCACCGCCTGGACATTGCCCTCGGCGATGACCGTGTCGACGGAGACGGCGAGGTGCGGCCCGTGCTGCTCGATCGCGGCGAGGGGCAGCACGGCGATCCATGTTCCGGTCTCCGCCGCGCGGAACTCCTCGGTGGTCATGTCGCCCCAGAGCTGTCGCGGCAGCATGGCGCCCTCCGTCTTCTCCGGCTCAACCGGCCTTCGCCGCGACCACCTCGACCTCGACCTTGAACTCCGGTCGGGTGAAACCGGTCACGATCATCAGCGTCGAGGCCGGCGGCGGACTGGTGACGTGTCTGTCCCGCGACGCCATATAGCCGGCCATATGCGCCCGGTCCGTGACAAAGGCGTTGATGCGGACGATGTCGGCGACGTCCATGCCGGCGGCCGCCAGCATGTGGCCGATGGCGGCGAAGCAGAGGTCGGCCTGCGCCTCGGCGCTCTCGGGTATCGCGCCATCCGGCGCGAGGCCGAGCTGGCCAGAGCAGAACAGCATCCGCGTGCCCGCCGGAACGACGACCGCATGCGAATATTTGGCGAAGGGAGCCGGCATGGCGGCCGGCGTCAGCTTCTCGAGCATGGTCAGGGCTTGCCCGTCTGGATCGGCAGTGCGGTGGTTTGCTTGATGCGCTCCATGGCGAAGCGCGAGGTGACGTTCTTCAGCGGCATCTGCGCGATGAGGCGCTTGTAGAAGGCGTCGTAGGCGTCCATGTCGGCGACGACGACGCGCAGCATGTAGTCGACGTCGCCGGCCATCCGGTAGAACTCCATCACCTCGGGCATGGCCGCGACGAGCTCGGCGAAGCGGCCGAGCCAGCCCTCGGAATGGTCGGCCGTCTCCACCGACACGAAGACGGTGAGGCCGAGCCCGAGCTTCTTCGGATCGAGGAGGGCGACGCGGCCCTTGATGATGCCCTCCGCCTCGAGCTTCTGGATGCGCTTCCAGGCCGGGGTCGTCGACAGCCCCGAGCGCGAGGCGACCTCGGCGATGGACAGCGAGGCGTCGGTCTGCAGCACGGACAGAATGCGGCGGTCGGTATCGTCCATCCCCTGGCATCCCTTCACTGGGAATTGATCTTGCCGACAGGTTTAGACGGTCCCGCACGCCGTGGCGAGCGAGACGAGTGTCTGATGCACGCCTGCCGGGAACAGCCGTGCGCGCAGTCGAATCGCGGGATCAGTTGCCGGCGTAGAAGGCGGCCGGCCAGGGCCAGTTCACGGTATAGGCCGGGGCGCCCCAGAACCGGTCGCGGCCGATGCGGGCGCCGCGCATGCTGGTGGACATGGCCACCGGCTCGCCGGTCACGGTGTAGGGGGCGTAGAGGATGTCGGGGCGGGAGGTCAGGCGCTCCCCGGGGAAGGACACCTTCGGGGTCACCAGCCAGCTCGGGCGCGACACGCGGACCTCGGGAACCGCACGGCGGCGCTGCTGCGCCTCCGCCTGGTGCACGGCCGCCTCGACGGCGACGACAGCCGTCAGTGCGACGAGGCCGGTGGCGAACTTGGCGATCATGAGATGCTCCCGATGCGATGGCGAAACTCTAGCCTTCCGCCACGTCCCGGTCGAGAGCATGCCGGTCACAGATTGAGGAACTGTGACCGGCATGCGTCACCGCCTCTCAGGCAGCAATGCGCCAGGCCCGGCCGAGTTCCAGACCCTGCCAGCGCGGCATTTCCCTGCCCGTCGGGCTGACCAGACCCAGGGCGCCGTCCAGAGCGCCCGGGACCAGTTCCAGCCCGAGAAACCGCGACCGCTCCACCGGTCCCGGCATCCACAGGCGCTCCATCTTCTCAGGTGAGAAGCCGAAGCGCCGGTAATAGGCCTCGTCGCCGACCAGGATAACGGCCCGGTGGCCCTCCTCCCGCGCCCGCTCGATCGCCTCCCGCATCAGCAGCCCGCCGATGCCGGCCGAGCGGATCGTGCCGTCCACCGCGAGCGGGCCTAGGAGGAGCGCCGGCCGGTCGGGGCCGAGCGTGACGTTCCACAGCCTGACCGTGCCGACCAGGCGCTCGCCGGCCGTCGCGACCAGGGCGAGACGGTCGGCCGGCAGCCGCCCCTCGCGCAGGCGCTCGGAGGTCTTCTCGAAACGGTCGGCGCCGAAGGCCTGGTCGAGCAGCGCCTCGCGCGGCTCGACATGGCACGGACGCTCGTCGGAGACGATGATGGCGGAGGCGGGGGCGGGCGCGAGGCCCTGGAGGGAGACGTGCACGGTCATGGCCGCGGTCCTTCTCTGGCGAGAGAGTGACGACAGCCCTCGTGCCGGGGCGAGATGCCCACGGCCGGTCGGGACGCTTCAGGGGTTGGCGGAAAGCCCGCCCGGTCACCCGGGCGGGAGGAGGAGCGTCAGATGCAGACGCTCGCCAGCGGCGCGAAGCCGTTGAAGCCGACCGTGGAATAGGTCGTGGTATAGGCACCCGTCGCCTCGATCAGCACCTTGTCGCCGATGGAGAGCGACACGGGCAGGTCGTAGGGCTTCTTCTCGTACATGACGTCGACCGAATCGCAGGTCGGTCCCGCCAGCACGCAGGGGGCCGTCTCGTCGCCGTCACGCTCCGTGCGGATCGGATAGCGGATCGCCTCGTCCATGGTCTCGGCGAGACCGTGGAACTTGCCGATGTCGAGATAGACCCAGCGGACCTCGTCCTCGTCCGACTTCTTCGAGATGAGCACGACCTCGGACTCGATGATGCCGGCATTGCCGACCATGCCGCGACCCGGCTCGATGATCGTTTCCGGGAGACGGTTGCCGAAATGCTTGGTCAGCGCCTCGAAGATGGCCGCGCCATAGGCTTCCGCCGCCGGAACGTCCTTGAGGTACTTGGTCGGGAAGCCGCCGCCCATGTTGACCATCTTCAGCTCGATGCCGCGCTCGGCGAGCGTGGCGAAGATCGAGGAGGCGGTGGTCAGCGCCTGGTCCCAGGCACCCATGTTCGTCTGCTGCGAACCGACGTGGAACGACAGGCCGTAAGCCTGCAGCCCGAGGCGGTGCGCATGCTCAAGGACGCGCGGAGCCATCTCCGCCGCGCAGCCGAACTTGCGGGAGAGCGGCCACTCGGCGCCCTCGCAGTCCTGCAGGAAGCGGCAGAAGACCTTGACGTCCTTGGCGCCGATGATCTCGGCCTGGCGGCCGATCTTCTCGACCTCCGGCTCGCAGTCGACCGCGAACAGGCGCACGCCGTACTGGAGGGCGCGCGCGATGTCCTTCTCCTTCTTGATCGTGTTGCCGAAGGAGATGCGGTCGGCGGAGACGCCGGTCGCCAGGGCCTGCTCGATCTCGACCACGGAGGCGCAGTCGAAGCACGAGCCCATCTCGGCGAGCAGGTTGAGGATTTCCGGGGCCGGATTCGCCTTCACCGCGTAGAACACGCGCGTGTCGGGCAGCGCCCGGGCGAACTTGGCGAAGTTGGCGGCCACGACCTCGAGATCGACGACCATGATCGGGCCATCGTCGCGTCGGTTGCGGAGGAATTCGCGGATACGGTCGGTCATGTGATGTCCCCCCAGCCCTCTCTCCCGAGGACCAGCAAAGGGTTGAACCCATGGGCTGCGTCGGCTTCGCGGGTCCGCTGTGGAGACGGAACACCGGTGGCGTCGGCAACCCGATGACGTTCGCCGAGACATCTCTTCCGCGGCCGGGCTGGACACCCGTCAGCGAGACGAAGACGCCTTCGATTGGATTGGGGACATCCCCGATCCGCACGGCCGGCAAGAAGAACAAGCCTCTTCGGTAGCTGGCTCTGGACACCAGCTGAGACCAAAAAAGCCCGATCGTCGTTGCTTCAAGTCGCGTCCCCTGCGGAGGGCAGGGTTCGCCGGTTTGCCTCCGGCTGCCGGTTAGGTATCGAAGACCCCGCGTCTTGCGACGCCCCTGGAACACGGCCCGGCAGATCCCCGGCGCATTCCCAAGTCTTCGGGCGGCTGTCCGGCCTCTTGTCCGGATGCCCACCAACCGGCACGCAACCACAGGCACGTGCGAAATTGGGCAGCGCCGTAGATAGCAGATTCCGCTCCCGGTGCAAGACCTTTCGGGCCCCGCGGATCAAGAAAATTTGCTTGGCCGGCCATCGAGTTAACACCGCCCCATTTCCGCCGCCGGGGCGCCGTGTTCATGGACAAAACGCCGCATGCCCCGTTATGAGAACGACAGGGCGCGGGCACCCCGCCTGCGCCGGAGCCCGAGGACCTCGAGACGCATGGCCGCCGCGGTCGAACTCGCCGCCTACAAGGACGTCCTCATCATCCTGGCCTCGACGGCGGTCACGGTGCCGCTGCTCAAGCGCCTCGGCATCAGCCCCGCCCTCGCCTTTCTCGGCATCGGCGCCCTCGTCGGGCCGAGCGCCCTCGGCGGCATGGTCGGCAGCTTTCCCTGGCTGAGCTGGATCACCGTCTCGGACACCAAGCAGATCGGCACCTTCGCCGAACTCGGCGTGGTCTTCCTCCTCTTCCTCATCGGCCTCGAACTCTCCTACGAGCGCCTCACCCGCATGAAGCGCCTCGTCCTCGGCCTCGGCACGCTGCAGGTGGTCGGCACCGCCGCGGTCATCGCCTTCGTCGCCTGGTGGGTCGGCCGCCCCCTCGCCGCGGCCCTCCTCATCGGCGGCGCGCTGGCGCTCTCCTCCACCGCGGTGGTCGTCGAACACCTCGCCGAGCACAAGCGCCTCACCACCACCAGCGGCCGCACCACCTTCGCCGTCCTGCTCATGCAGGACCTCGCCGTCATCCCCCTGCTCTTCCTCATCGGCGCCCTCTCCCACAGCCAGGAGGGCTCGGTGGCGCTCGGTCTCGTCATGGCCGTCGGCCAGGGCGTCATCGCCATCCTGGTGGTCGTCGTGGTGGGCCGGCGGGTGCTGCGCCCCTTCCTGCGCCAGGTCTCGGCGCTGCACGAGCCGCAGGTCTTCATGGCCGCGGCCATCCTCATCGTCGTCGGCACTGGCGTCGTCACGGCCGCCTTCGGCGTCTCCATGGCGCTCGGCGCCTTCGTCGCCGGCCTCCTCCTCGCCGAGACCGAATATCGCCGCGCCATCGAGGCGACGCTCCAGCCCTTCAAGGGCATCCTGCTCGGCGCCTTCTTCTTTTCCGTCGGCCTGTCCATCGACGTCCGGGCGCTGTTCGCCACCCCGATGGCCTATGCCCTCGCCGTCACCGCACTGATCGCGCTGAAGATCGTCATCATCGTTCCGCTGGTGCGCGCCTTCGGGCTGAGCTGGCCGGTGGCGATCCGCTCCGCCCTGCTGCTCGGCCCTGCCGGCGAATTCGCCTTCGTCACCATGGGCCAGGCGACCGCCGCCGGCGTCGTCAGCGCCGAGGCCGGCGCCTTCATCACCACCATGACCGCCATCAGCATGGCGACCGTGCCGCTGCTCGACCGCCTCGGCGGCTGGATCGCCGACCGCCTGGCGGTGAAGGCGGCGCCGGATCCCGAACTCACCGTCGGCCCGCCCGCGGCGGCCGGCAAGCGCGTCATCGTCGTCGGCTACGGCCGCGTCGGCCAGCTCGTCTGCGAGATGCTGGCGCGCCATCAGGTGCCCTATGTCGCGGTCGACAGCGACCCGCGCGAGATCGCCCACCTGCGCCGCAAGGGCCACGCCGTCTTCTTCGGCGACGCCAACAGCGAGCCCTTCCTCGAGCAATGCGGCATCCGCGACGCCGCCTCGCTCGTCCTCACCCTCCACACCGGCGCGGCCCTGGACGAGATCGCCCAGATCGCCCGCAGCCTCAATCCGGGCCTCACCATCATCGCCCGCGCCCGCGACGCCGACCACGCCAAGAAGCTCTACAGCCTCGGCGTCACCGACGCCGTGCCGGAGACGATCGAAGCCAGCCTCCAGCTCTCCGAGGCCGTGCTCTTCGATCTCGGCGTGCCCGCCGGCAAGGTCATCGCCTCGGTCCACGAGCGCCGCGACGCCTTCCGGCGCGAACTTCAGGAGGCCGGCGTCGACGAGGCGCGGGTGCGCACGGCCGTGCGCACCAGCCAGCCCGATTCCACCGCTTCCGCACGGGTCTTGCCGGCGTCACGAAGCTGAGCCATGATCCATCGCTCACTGACGGCCCTCCGCCATTCCGGACGGGGGGCCGTATCCGTTCCGCAGGGCCTTTCGGCATCGAGGACAGGATGAGCGTCAACAAGTCGGGTCACATCAGGCTGACCTCGCATCCGGGCGCCGGCACGGCGTCACGCTTCAAGATCAACTGGGGCGCCGCGACGCCGGAGGAGCGAGGGCCCGTCGTCGCCACCGTCAATTCCGGACCCGACCGCAACGCCATCGGCACCCACGGCGGCTCCTACGCCCTCTACCGGGCGCTGGCCGTCTCCGCCGGCGCCCTCAATCCGATCCAGCGACCCGACCTCACCAACACCCATCCCGTCGTCGAGATCGGTCCCTTCCCGCAATGGTCGGAGCCGGGCCGCATCGTCTCCATCGACCCCTTCGGCCATCTGGTCGGCGAGGCCTTCGGCCGCGACATCGCCGAGGGCGTCGACATCCGCCCCTCCATCGCCATCACCAAGGCGCGGCTGACCCTTCCCGAGCTGCAGCACGACATCGGCAAGCGCCTGCCGGCCGACGGACGCATCGTCCGCGAGAGCGGCGACATCGCCTGCGTGAAGATCGCCATCGACCCCGTCTGGTACCTGCCCGGCATCGCCGAGCGCTTCGGCACCTCGGAGACGAACCTGCGCCGCACGCTCTTCGAACAGACCGGCGGCATGTATCCCGAACTCGTCACGCGGCCGGACTTCTCGGTGTTCCTGCCGCCCATCGGCAACACCACCGTCTATCTCTTCGGCGACGTGTCGAAGCTCGGCGATCCCTCAACCTTCATCTCGGGCCGCCTGCACGACGAGTGCAACGGCTCCGACGTCTTCGGCTCCGACATCTGCACCTGCCGGCCCTATCTCGTGCACGGCATCGAGGAGGCCGCCCGCGACGCCCAGGCGGGCGGCGTCGGCTTCATCGTCTACAACCGCAAGGAAGGCCGGGCGCTGGGCGAGGTGACGAAGTTCCTCGTCTACAACGCCAGGAAGCGCCAGGAGGGCGGCGACCAGGCCGCCACCTATTTCGAGCGCACCGAATGCGTCGCCGGCGTCCAGGACGCCCGCTTCCAGCAGCTCATGCCCGACGTCATGCACTGGCTCGGCATCCGCCGCATCGACCGCTTCATGTCCATGTCCAACATGAAGTACGACGCCCTCGTTGCCGCCGGCATCGACGTGGTGGAGCGCGTGCCGATCCCTGCCGACCTCGTGCCCACCGACGCCTCGGTGGAGATGGAGGCGAAGAAGGCCGCCGGCTATTTCACACCGGAGCCCGCCCCCTCGGCGGAGGACCTCGCCCGCGTCGTCGGCCGCAAGATCGAAGACTTCTGATGGTGCGTCGCCACTGCACAGCCCAGGTGCGTCCTTCGAGGCTCGGGCTTGCGCCCTCGCACCTCAGGATGAGGAGGGAAGCGTCCTGCAGCGTGATCCGGCCTCCAGGTCGCAGCCCTGCCCGATCAGAAGACGGTGCAGGGCACAAGCCCCCTCATCCTGAGGTGCGAGGCCCCCGGCGATGCGTCAGCATCGTCCGGTGCCGAGCCTCGAAGGACGCACTTGGTCGGTGCAGGGCCGACGGTGCCATGACATTCCAGCCGGAGACGCCTTGATGGCCTTCGCCATGCTCGACGCACCGCGGGCCGCCCGCTCGCTCCTCACCGCCTCGGCCGTGCGGGAGCGCTCGGCCAAGATGCTGGAGCTCGGCATCGACGGGAAGCTCACGGCCTTCACCGTCGCCATGGACCGCCTGCCGGCCGCCGCCGACCTCGTCGTGGAGGTGATCCGCGCCAACTATCCCGACCTCGTCATCCCCTTCCACGCCCGCTGGCGCCATTTCGTCGCCGGGGGCCGGGATCTCGGCACCGAGCTCCTCGCCCGCATCGCCGATCCGGCCGAGCGCGGCCGCACCGCCTTCGACCTCGCCATCGTCTCCGTGCTGCTCGACGCCGGTGCCGGCATGGCATGGCGCTACCATGACGCCGCCACGGGGGCTGAACTGTCGAAATCGGAAGGCCTCGCCGTCGCCTCCCTGCGCATGTTCGAGGCCGGCGCCTTCGCTGCCGACGGGGTGAGCCCCCGGGCCGATGCGGCGCGGCTCGCCGCTCTCACCGCCGACGACATCGCCCGCGGCTTCCAGGTGGGGCCGGACAATCCGCTGGTCGGCCTCGAAGGACGGGCGGCGCTGCTCGCCCGGCTCGGCGCCGCAGCGGCAGCCGCCCCCGCCGTCTTCGGCAGCCGTGATGCGCCGCGGCCCGGCGGCCTCTTCGACCACCTCGCCGCGACCGCCGAGGACGGACGCCTGCCGGCCACAGCCATCCTCGCGGCGGTCCTCGCCCATCTCGGGCCGATCTGGCCGAGCCGCGTGACGCTGGGCGGCATCGCGCTCGGCGATTGCTGGCACCATCCGCTGATCCGGGCGGGCGATGCCAGCGACGGGCTCATCCCCTTCCACAAGCTGTCGCAATGGCTCTCCTATTCGCTCATCGAACCGCTGGAGAGCGCCGGCCTCGCCGTCACCCATGTCGACGGGCTGACCGGCTTGCCGGAATACCGCAATGGTGGCCTCTTCGTGGACATGGGCGTGCTCACCCTGCGCGACCCTGCCATGGCGAACGCCGCCAACACGGTGGACAGCGCCCTCGTCGTCGAGTGGCGCGGCCTCACCGTGGCGCTCCTCGACGCCATCGCGCCGCTGGTGCGCGAGCGTCTCGGCCTCGCCGCGGAGGACTTCCCCCTGGCGCGCGTGCTCGAGGGCGGCACCTGGTCCGCCGGGCGGCGCCTCGCCCGCGAACGCCGCGCCGACGGCGGCCCGCCCATCAGGGTCGTCAGCGACGGCACCGTCTTCTAGGATCGCATCCCCATCGAGACCGCCTGGAGGGGCGCATGAACAAGGTCACCGTCGTCGACCATCCGCTGGTGCAGCACAAGCTGACCCTGATGCGCGACAAGAACCGCTCCACCAAGGGCTTCCGCCAGCTGCTGCACGAGATCGGCATGCTGCTCTGCTACGAGGTGACGCGCGACCTGCCGCTCGAGATGACCGAGATCGAAACGCCGCTGCAGACGATGATGGCGCCGCAGATCGGCGGCAAGAAGCTGGTCTTCGCGCCCATCCTGCGCGCCGGCCTCGGCTTCGTCGACGGCATGCTGGAGCTCGTGCCCTCCGCCCGCGTCGCCCATATCGGGCTCTACCGCGACCCCGCCACGCTCACCGCCGTGGAATATTACTTCAAGGCACCGGAAGACGTGGCCGAGCGCCTCGTCGTCATCATCGACCCCATGCTGGCCACCGCCAATTCGGCCATCGCCGCGGTGGACCGGCTGAAGGAGCGCGGCGTCACCAACATGCGCTTCGTCTGCCTGCTGGCAGCCCCCGAGGGCGTCGCCAAGTTCCACGCCCATCATCCCGAAGTCGGCATCTGGACCGCCTCGATCGACAGCCACCTCAACGATCACGGCTATATCGTGCCGGGCCTCGGAGACGCCGGCGACCGCATGTTCGGCACCAAGTAGGACCGTCAGCCCTTCAGCCGCTCGATCAGCGCCATGGCGGCGAAGGGGGCCTTCGGCTTGAAGCCGTTGATCATGAAGACGAAGACGTCGCGCGGGGTCTTGTTGACACGCCGCTTCGGGTCGATCCGCGGCAGATCCTCCGGCATCCCGCCGGCCGTCCACACGCCGGCGTGGCGCGCCCAGGTATCGAGCACCTGCGGGGGGTAGCCGGCCGGCTCCTCCTCGCGGGCGCATTGCAGCCTGACATAGACGAAGTCGGCGGTCGGATCGAAGAAATACGGGTAATCCGGTTCGTCGGCGAAGACGGCTGCGACACCGTAGCGGGCAAGCAGCGCCGGGAAGTCCGGCGTCATGAAGCTCTGGTGCCGCACCTCGACCACGTGGCGCAGCGCGATGCCCTCGACCTCCTTCGGGAGGAGGGCGAGGAAGGCCTCGAAATCGTCCGGCTGATAGGCCTTGGTGGCTGCCATCTGCCAGTTGATCGGACCGAGCTTGGCCTTCAGCCGGACGATACCGCTGCCAACGAAGCGCTCGATCGAGGGCCCCGCCTCCGCGAGAACCCGGCGATTCGTGGAAAAGCGCGGGCCCTTCAGCGCGAAGACGAAGTCGTCCGGCGTCTCGTCATGCCATTTCGCAAAGCTCTCCGGCTTCTGCGTGCCGTAGAAGGTGCCGTTGATCTCGATCGCCGTGACGTGGCGGCTGGCATAGTCGAGCTCGGATTTCTGAGCGAGCCCATCGGGATAGAAGCTCCCACGCCAGGGCTCGAAGGTCCAGCCGCCAATGCCAACCCGTATCGCTCCGCTCTTCGCCATGCCCGCCTCCCGCGCCATCTCATCCTGCCAGCCGGCTCTCCGGCAGGTGGCAGGAGCCGCCTCAGCCCCCCGGTGGCTGTCCCGCCTCCGACAGGAACGCGCGGACCGCGTCTTGGCTGCATCCGAGAAGCAGATGACCGCCGGAGGGATGCACCACCAGCCTCGCGCCGGGAATGGTGGCGGCCAGGTGACGCGCCGCCGGCAGCGTGTTGAAGAGGTCGTCGGCCGCAGTGACGACGAGGGTCGGACAGCGCAGCGTCTCCAGCGGACGCGTGGCCCTGTCCGGCCGGCTGTCGCGGCGGATGCCGTCCACACGGGCGCGCAGCGGCATCACGCCCCGCGCGAGGGCCAATGCCCGGCGCCGCTCCTCCGGCGGCGCCCCCCTATAGGCAGCGGGCGACACGCCGAGAAACCGCAGCACGAGGCGCGGCGCCAGCATCAGCCCCGCCCACCAGAGCGGGTCGGCACCGGCCTTCACCACGGCGAAGGCGAGCGAACTGGCAAGGCTCGGCTCAATCCGCACCGGGTCCCCCGGCGCCGCCGTCGCCGGCACGGCGAGGATGAGCGCCGCCACCCGCTCGGGATGGATGAGGGCAAAATCGAGGGCCGACCGCGCTCCGGCCGAGGCGCCGATCACCACGGCGCGGCGGATGTCGAGATGGTCGAGCAGTGCCGCGTGGAGCTCGACCTCGGAAGCGGTCTCCGCAGTGACGGGCAGCGGCGTCCCGGGATAGCCGGGTCGCGACGGCGCGATGATGCGGTAGCCATCGCCGAGGAGGGCCCCGGCCATGGCGAGGCCCTGGTCGAACCCGCCGCCCGATCCGTGCAGCGCCAGCACCGGCAGCCCCGTTCCCGTCTCGCGGTAGACGACCGGACCGGCGCGGGTCGCCGCCACCACCGCCTCGGCCAGTCTCGCCGTCGCACGCGCCATGTCCCGCCGATAACCGAGCGCGGCGATCACGAGGACCAGGAGAACGGCAATACCTATGGACATGGCCATGGCGGTGCTCCCCACGCGAAAAAGCCCCGCTGGCTTTCGCCATGCGGGGCTTTGGATTTGGTTGCGGGGGCCAGATTTGAACTGACGACCTTCAGGTTATGAGCCTGACGAGCTACCGGGCTGCTCCACCCCGCGGAAGGTGGTGTCTTGGCGGAGAGGAGCCCGGTCGCCTCTGGTTGCGACGGCCTCGGGACGCTGCCCTCGGCCTTTGGCTGCTCCACCCCGCGAAAGGGTCTTTCGGGTCGGCGGCGAAGATGGGCCGGGCGTCCCGGAAACGACAAAACCGCGCGGTGCGCGGTTGTCGTGTTGGTCGGCATGATGAAGAGCATTGTCCTTTGCAGGCCTGGCAGCGACCTACTCTCCCAGGTCTTGAGACATAGTACCATCGGCGCTGAGGAGTTTAACGGCCGAGTTCGGGATGGGATCGGGTTCAGACTCCTCGCCACAGCCACCAGGCCGGCAAAGGACAATCGAAGCAAGCTGGATTTATTCGTTTCGTCGATGACCGCCCTTTGGGAGGGCATTGGTCATGAGAGCGTTCAAGCCTATCGAACGATTAGTACCGGTAAGCTGCATGCATTGCTGCACTTCCACACCCGGCCTATCAACGTGGTGGTCTACCACGGTTCTCAAGGAAGACCTCGTCTTGAGGCAAGTTTCCCGCTTAGATGCATTCAGCGGTTATCTTTTCCACACATAGCTACGCTGCACTGCCGCTGGCGCGACAACAGCTCCACCAGAGGTGTGTCCATCCCGGTCCTCTCGTACTAGGGACAGATCCTCTCAAGTCTTCAACACCCACGGCAGATAGGGACCGAACTGTCTCACGACGTTCTGAACCCAGCTCACGTACCACTTTAATCGGCGAACAGCCGAACCCTTGGGACCTTCTCCAGCCCCAGGATGTGATGAGCCGACATCGAGGTGCCAAACGACGGCGTCGATATGGACTCTTGGCCGTCATCAGCCTGTTATCCCCAGAGTACCTTTTATCCGTTGAGCGATGGCCCGTCCACGTGGAACCACCGGATCACTATGACCGACTTTCGTCTCTGCTCGACTTGTCAGTCTCGCAGTCAGGCAGGCTTATGCCATTGCACTCGACGACCGATTTCCGACCGGTCTGAGCCTACCTTCGCGCGCCTCCGTTACTCTTTGGGAGGCGACCGCCCCAGTCAAACTGCCCACCATGCACTGTCCCGGACCCCGATGAAGGGTCGCGGTTAGATATCCATGTCTACAAGGGTGGTATTTCAAGGATGGCTCCACCAGAGCTGGCGCTCCGGCTTCAAAGCCTACCACCTATCCTACACATGCCAACACGAATACCAGTGCAAAGCTACAGTAAAGGTTCATGGGGTCTTTCCGTCTGACCGCGGGAACCCCGCATCTTCACGGGGAATTCAATTTCACTGAGTCTATGCTGGAGACAGCGGGGAAGTCGTTACGCCATTCGTGCAGGTCGGAACTTACCCGACAAGGAATTTCGCTACCTTAGGACCGTTATAGTTACGGCCGCCGTTTACCGGGGCTTCGATTCAGAGCTTGCACCCCTCCTCTTAACCTTCCGGCACCGGGCAGGCGTCAGACCCTATACGTCGTCTTGAGACTTCGCAGAGCCCTGTGTTTTAGGTAAACAGTCGCCACCCCCTGGTCTGTGCCCCCACATGCTGCTTGCGCAACACATGGGCCTCCTTATCCCGAAGTTACGGAGGTAAATTGCCGAGTTCCTTCAGCATAGTTCTCTCAAGCGCCTTGGTATACTCTACCAGTCCACCTGTGTCGGTTTCGGGTACGGTCTGATGTGGGAGCTATTTCCTGGAACACCGCGGCCGCCCGGTCAATCCAATAAGACCGAACGACGGTAAGCATCCGTCACTACCCACTGGCCCACGAATATTAACGTGGTTCCCATCGACTACGCCTCTCGGCCTCGCCTTAGGGACCGGCTAACCCTGCGCAGATTAACTTTACGCAGGAACCCTTGGACTTACGGCGACAGAGTCTCTCACTCTGTTTGTCGTTACTTATGCCAGCATTCTCACTTCCGATACCTCCAGGCGCCCTCACGGGTCGCCCTTCGCAGGCTTACGGAACGCTCCGCTACCACGCGTCTTGCGACGCATCCTAAGCTTCGGCTCGTGGCTTGAGCCCCGTTACATTTTCGGCGCAAAGACCCTTGTTTAGACCAGTGAGCTGTTACGCTTTCTTTAAAGGATGGCTGCTTCTAAGCCAACCTCCTGGTTGTTTTGGGATCCTCACATCCTTTCCCACTTAGCCACGAATTGGGGGCCTTAGCTGTAGGTCCGGGTTGTTTCCCTCTCGACGACGGACGTTAGCACCCGCCGTCTGTCTCCCGTGTAGTACTCTCAGGTATTCGGAGTTTGGTTAGGTTTGGTAGGTCTGTAGGACCCCCTAGCCCATCCAGTGCTCTACCCCCTGAGGTATTCGCACGAGGCACTACCTAAATAGTTTTCGCGGAGAACCAGCTATTTCCCAGTTTGATTGGCCTTTCACCCCTAGCCACACGTCATCCGAGTCTTTTTCAACAGACACCGGTTCGGCCCTCCAGTGAGTGTTACCTCACCTTCAGCCTGCACATGGCTAGATCACTAGGTTTCGGGTCTAACGCGACGAACTGAACGCCCTGTTCAGACTCGCTTTCGCTGCGCCTACGCCTATCGGCTTAAGCTTGCTCGTCACGCTAAGTCGCTGGCCCATAATACAAAAGGTACGATGTCACCCTTGCGGGCTTCACCTGTTTGTAAGCGTCCGGTTTCAGGAACTCTTTCACTCCCCTCGTCGGGGTGCTTTTCACCTTTCCCTCACGGTACTTGTTCGCTATCGGTCACTGAGGAGTACTTAGGCTTGGAGGGTGGTCCCCCCATGTTCAGGCAGGGTTTCACGTGCCCCGCCCTACTCGAGGATGCATCATACTTTACGTCTACGGGGCTATCACCCACTGAGGCCCGGCTTTCCTTCCGGTTCGACTTGTCTTTGATGCACCACTGGCCTGGTCCGCGTTCGCTCGCCACTACTAACGGAGTCTCTGTTGATGTCCTTTCCTCCGGGTACTTAGATGTTTCAGTTCCCCGGGTTT